>CALIAU010000011.1 GCA_938045585.1 uncultured Saprospiraceae bacterium | reverse complement strand
TGGCTGGCAGTGGCTATGGCCTATAAGAGATAGCTATGTGCCGTACTTCAGCGTTGGCTTTTGTGGATTTGCCGTATGGACATCATAGCGACACTTATAGGCTGTAGCTTGCCGGAGTACAGACTGGCACAAGGGAGGAAGGGGTGCCCCGACCGTCTTCTTGCTTGAAGCGTAGGCATAGCTCTTTATGACTTTTTTGCGTTGGCTTTTGTGCAGTTGGCTAAAGTCATAATGTGCTATTGAAGGGTTGGCTTTGCAAGAAGTGTGACAGTCTGTACGGAGGTCACTGCCTGTGGGTCAGCCGGGTGGGTCAATCAATATTGTACGACGTAAGGAGTACGCCGCTTATTTACTACTGCTCATTGTCTTGGATGTAACTTTTCAATATTAGATTTCAGCTCTTCTAATCCTGTTCTTTTATACGCTTCTGTACTTCCTGCTCTTCTATGGCCAGCAAACTTCTGGACTATTCTTAAGTCATTATTTTCTTTGAGTAAATGTGCTATTACAGACTGTCTTATTTTCATTGGTGTAAAGATTTCATGTGGCTCTCTTCCTTTGGATAACATTCGATTTAGATAACTTCCCCATAGTTGTAAGCCATGTTCATTTAAGATTAAGTAGTCTTTTCGTTTGCTTGGTTTTTGCATTCTCCAAAGTTGCTTTCTATGCTTCTTGATGTAATTATCGAACAGTAATATTTGCTTTGATTTTAGTGCTAAGGTTCTTGCTCTATTCCCTCTTCTTCCTGGACTTTCGTTAGCTCGTATTTTTATCGTTCCTTCCTCCAGATCTATGTCCTGGACTTTTAGTTCTATCACTTCACTTGTTGTTAATGCTTGATAGATTAACAGGCTTAGGATTACTTTATCTCTCTTCTTGGATGCTTCTGATTTTTCCGCCCACACTCTTTGATCTTTTGGTGATTCGTAGTTCTTGTATAGATTTTCCAATGCTTCTTTTGAGTATAAACTTTCTACTATGATCGCTCTATTAATTTGATCTTTGAGGTATAGGCTTTCGCAAGGGTGATCCTTTCTTTTACCAACTGCTACTAAATAACGGAAGTAAATTTTTAAACTAAACAGATGATTTCTAAGACTCTTGGGATGTAGATTTCTTGCTCTTAATATTCCGATGTATTCTACAACTTCACTATAATTTGTCTCATTGATTTTTGCACCTTGATAACTGATAAACTGATTGATTTGCTGTATGTATCTCGGTACTGATTTTTCACTGTAGTGCTGTCGTATGTAATCTTTAAGAGTCATCATTTATTAAGTCTTTTAATTGTTGTTTGCTGATATGGGTATACACTTGTGTCGTCTCTAACTGGCTATGTCCTAAAAATTGTCTCACTTGTTCTACTGGTATTCCTTGTTCTATTAAATGGGTTGCAATGCTATGTCGTAGGCTATGCATGGTTATTTCTTTTTTTTCTAATTCTTCACTTCCTATTCTTCTAATCATCTTCTTTAGATACTTGTTATAAGTCCATTCTTTCAGCCTTCCACCTCTTGAGTTAAGCATAAAAGCAAAGTCTTTTTCTCTATAATCTCTACCACTTGTTAAGTGTTCTCGTTCATTAAAATAGTATTCTGATAAATCACTGACTACGCCTGGACTCATGGGTACAACTCTTCTTTTATTTCCTTTTCCTTTTGGTACTATCACTATCTTTTCTCTTAATCTAATATCCTCGATGCTTACTTGATCTAACTCGCCAACTCGTAAGCCACAACCATAACCAAGACTTAATATTGATCTTTCCCAAGCTGATATACAGACCTCGTAAAGCTGCTTGATTTCCTCTTGAGTAAGGATGTCTCTTTTAGGTTCTTCTCTTGGATAGTTGAACTTTAAAGTACTGATTGGATTGATTATTACTTCACCTGCAGACTGCAACATTCTATAAAGATGGTCGATGGATTTCATGCAATGGAAGGTTGTCTTTTGGCTTAAGATTCCATCACTTGTTTTGCTTGGTCTTTCGCTCAAATAATTATAAAAGGATTGGATTTCGTGGGGTTGGATTTCTTCTATTTTCGTTCTCCCTTTCTGCTCTAACCAACTTAAAAACTCATTGATATTTAGCTGTCTTGTTCTGCATGTTTCCTTTACAAAACCTAATCGCTTTTGATATTCATAGAATCGATCTGATAAACTTCTATAATCATTATTTACTACTATGATGCTTTTTGGTCTGGACATACACACATACCTTTTGGGTCACGGGTCGCCAGCTATGGTTTGCCAGTATTTACAAGGGCTCTGGTGACCCAGTGGCGACCCACAGCGACCCATGTCCTTATTATAGATCATTGATTTGATTCATAAGATTATCCTTTATATCTGCTCTCAGTTTTGCGTAATTATCCCAATAATCTACTTTGTATTTCAAGCCTCTGTTTGGATGTCCTCCGCTTTGATGGATGTAACCGAAGCTCAATAAGCCATACATATATCGCTGCATTTGACTTTTACTGATATTGAACTTCTGACGTATTTCTCTCTGATTGAACTGGTAGTCTTTTCCTTTTGGTTCTACTTCCTTTTTGAGTCGCTCAAAGAACTGTCTCAAGCTGCCATCTAATTCATCAACCTTTAGCACGATACTTTCAAAGAGGATTTCACAAGCCACTTTCAAATCTTCTTTTTCACTTATTAATCTCCCTTGCTTGTCCTGCTTCCTTTGGTATTGATTGAGTAGTGTTATCTGTTTTATAAAGCATTTGTATAGCTCATTCAATCGTCTAATCTTATGGGCTGACTGTGGCAATTTCACTTTCTTAGCATATGGATTTATCACCTCATAAGGCTTTAATAATCTCATACAGTTCTGGACAAACTCCCTTACTTTCTTCTGCTCTTGTTTGCTTATCAATCCTGCTGATTCTTCATCCTGATAGTCGATGACTCTTAATGTCTGCTCTCTACTTTCATCTACTGCGATCAAAAAACAACGGCTGATATTATCCTCGTATATTTCGCCTCTTGTTGTACATGCTAAGCTTGCTATTGGCCCTCTTACCGTTCTTTCTCCGCCGCTGATACTTCCGTTCTTGTCTTTGATACTGGTACTGCTAATTAAAATCTCATTACTCTGTAGCTCTCTTATGGCCAGCTGAGCATCTTCTTTTAATCCGTCCCAATCTTCTAACCCTAAAAGCTTCTGTACAAAAAAGTATTCTCCTTGATTATAAAAACTATTGTCGGTGACTCTGGTGTATTTCTTAACGTCCTCTTGTGGCATCAATAAGCATATGATTTTTAATAGCCTGGTCTTTCCACTTCCCGAACTTCCTTGTATCAGAGCATGTAATGTATCTTGCATCTTATAACTCGATGCCACTACAAAAAGTAATATTCTGTTGTTCTCTTCTCCTATGATTCCAGCTTTACCGATCAACTTATTAAACTGGCTTATCAGATCCTTCGACTTTAAGAACTCGATACATTTACCTACTGTAGCTGTAGGGACTTCTATTCTTTTATCTATCTGGTTTTTGTGGATTTGCTTGTCTCTGTGGAACTCTAACAACTTCATTAACTCTTGTATATCTCCTTCCATTTTCTCTTTGTCGATGCCTAACTTTTCTGCTGCTGTCTTACACGTTTTCTCTACTTGACTATACTCGTACAAGTCTAATTTTAAAGTAATCGTCTTACTCATTGTGCTGTGATTTGGAGAGTGATCTTTAAGCTATCTGGTTGACTGATTCTAAAGCCTTTGATTTGATAACTCGCTATATTGCTACTGTACTTTAGGTTGTATGGATTGCTTGTATCTAAGCCTTTGGTAATTGGTTTTTCTTTGATCTTCTCTTCTTGCTTCTGTGGGATTTCTACCTTTTCTTTTTCATTTGACTTTTCAGATGAAAATAAAAAATCATACTCTTTTCTGGTTTCGATCAAGTGTGATAATATCTCTGCACTATGACTTTGCAGCAAACTATTTACATCCTCACCCTCCGGAACTTCTACGCTTGTAATCTTTGTATCTGGTAACATTCCTTTTAGCATTGGAGCATATTTCTCTACTGCTTTTATTCCTGGTGTATCGCCATTGAGGAAGAAGATTATCTCTTCTAAGTCTTTGATTTTTTTGATTGCTTTTTGATGCTCTTCTGTAAGTCCATTTGTGCCGTAGAGGGATAGGATTTCGTATTGACTTTTAATCTTGGCTTGCTCGATCAGCGAAGCGGCATCGATGATGCTTTCTGTAAGTATGAGCTTCTTAGTTGCTGTAGTTGGATACTTTGGATATAGTCCTTCTCGTCCTTTCAAGTAAAAGTGTCGCTGCTTCTTATCGTTATGTATGCTTCTAAAATATAGGCTTACTATTTCCTCTTTATGATTTCGCAGAGGGAAGACTATACAATGTTTTCCAAACGGCTTATACGCTGGCTTGCCAAAGCGACTATTTGTACCTAACTCTAATAACAGTCCACATCTTACATATTCTTTGATCGCTCCATCACCTCCGCTTAGTTTGTAATGGAACTGACCACTATTATATCCAACCTCAGTTTTAGTAAAATCCAAACATCTACTTTCTAAATATGCTTTTGTCGGCTTGCTGTTGTGAACTCCATTTTTGAAGTAGGTAAATATCTTCGTTAGGATTACTGTCTTGCTTAATTCTTTCATTGGCTTACTTGTGCCGCCTCCTATCATTTCTTTAGCTTTCATGATCGCTTCATGTTTGGTGCAGCTCTCTTTGTACATGATAAAATCGATCACGTCCATTGCCTTTCCATGTGTCTTACAGTTAGATGAGAAGCAAAAGCAAGTATGTGTTTTATAATATAGCTGCAAGCTCGGTGTCTTGTCTTTATGGAACGGACAGTTTAATCTTAGGTTCTTATCTGGTTTGAGGTGGTAGTAATTCAATACTACCGCTAATGTGAGCTTGCTTTTTATCTCTTGTATTTCCATGCCTAAATAATCATGTGACTTATTGATACACCACAAATGTATCAATAAAGTATCATTTAGACAACATTAAAGGTGTCAATAGGTATCAATATTGTTATTAAAGGGTCTTTTTGATAACTTTGGAGCTAAATTGTATCAGTTATGCAGCATATAGGAACTACAATAAAGACGCTTAGGGAAGAAAAGGGCTTGACTCAGCAGCAAGTTGCCGAACTGATACATATGCATCGATCTAACTATTCTAAAGTTGAGAAGGGTGAACGAGATCTGTCTTTAGATTCAGTCAATAAAATTGCTCAGTATTTTGGAATGACGATTGACCAGCTCGTCAACTTCGATGGTAATATGCCTGTAGAAGTAACCGTAGAAGATAAAAGTCTATTAGAGCAAGTCAAGCTAATCGCTCAACTCGAAGAAGAAGAAAAATCTATGGTCTTTAAAATGATTGATACTTTCCTTACTAAAAAGAAGTTCAAGGATTTCTTTCAGAAAAATATCGCCGCTCTGTAAATCAAAAGACCCCACCAAGGTGAGGGCTTTTACATTTTTATTTATACTGAAAGAATTGGTGAATGTTGTAAGAAAACCCAAGCATCAAGCATCTCTAATTCACTAACAGGCACTAATGGATCAACAACTAATGCTTCCTCCTCAAAATTTTCAATTTCAGTAATATCCGAACATATCTCTCCAGTTATGTCACTAAGTATTTCCAATTCATCTTCGTTTGGAGTAGTTAAGAAATAGACTCGAAGTTTAATTGTAGTTCCATCACTACCTATGGTAATAGCTTTCATATTTGGGGTAATAGCCCCAAGTAAAGCTCTTTGAGTTGATAACAATAATTCTGTATTCATCATTCTATTGGTCTTGCTGGTACTATATGGGCTCCTGATTTACTTGAATTAACAATTCCTACTGAGGTTGGAGTTCTTACTCCCGTAGATGGATTAATATAATCTCCAATTACACTTCCAAAATTTACTCTTGTTTTAACATCATTGATGGCTTGAACACTTTTGACTCTACCACCATGCAAATCATCAAGTAAAGATGTAGCATTTGCAGTCAATTCACTTTTTCCAGATATGAAATTATTGTGTCCAGCAATATGTTTGCCTTGCTTACCTTGATGTATTGCTTTTGAAACTCCTTTGGGAACAACAATTGGTGCTTTAGGCATCATCTTCTTCGTGATGGCAGCAGTCACCGCAACTTTAGTTGTAAAGTTTGCCATCTGTTCTGCATCACCTGAACTGAATGCATCAACTCCTTCCTCAACCATTCCAACAACTGGCCCAACAACTGCTTCAACTGCTTTATATGAAGTTGTTTTATTGTCTGGCGGTGCATTCGCAGCTGCAAGCCTTGCATTTGCCTTGCCTTGATAACTATAATTATCGACTGCAGAATTCAACATATCGCTTAAACCACTTCCTATTCCTCTAAAGACTTTATTAGCAGTTCTCGCCCAACCTGGTATAACAGGATATGGCCATCTACCATCAGGATCAGTAAAGTTTATTGGGTTATTAAATGAGTAAGCATAAGGAGAAATCCCTGGCCCTCTATGTGCTAATGGATCGACAGATGTAAACCTTCCAATTGCAGGATCGTAAAATCGGAAACCATAAGCCAACCACCCCAATCCAATTTTCAACTTCTCCCCCGTATCAAACTTAAACACCTCATCAAATTCTTCTTTCCCGTTATACAAATACTTATTACCATTAGGTTTTTCTTCATATTTATACCAAGGCGATCTTTCAGAACTTTCGTAGGCCATCCCAAATGGATAGTAATGCTTTTCCTGCATAACTTCCTCAACCTCTTCACGTACCTTTACCTTACCATCGCCATTGGCATCATAAAACATCAAGCGGGTATTACCTAAATGATCCTTAATTGCATATTCAAACTGCCAATTCCCTTTATCATCCTTAGTAATTCTACCATCGTTATGATAGAAGGCACTAAATGCTCCGTCAATATACTCAATGGAACCATAATAATCAACAGTTTTATTATTTCCATCTAAGTCAGTAGAAATACGTTGCCTCTTTGTGCTAGCAGCATCGTATAAAAGATCAACTTGAGCATTTGTTCCACTGATCTGATATGGTAGGTTTAGGAAATTGTAACTGATATCATCTACATCTCTGTATGGATCATTCGTCATATTCCCATTATTATCATAATTATAGGACCCTGTACCTCCTGGAAAACCATAAGGAGAGTTAGTCGCATCCGTTACACTTCCAAGTCTATTATTACCATAATAGCTATAGGATAGAGCATCTATGGGCCCATATTCTGGAGAACCATCCGCACAATACCCGTTTATCCCATTTCTAGATAAGCTAGAAATATTTCCGTCAGCATCATAGTTTAAATCAAATACACCAAATCTATTTTCAGTTGTTTGCATCAAAACGCCTCCATCTCCTGCAAATAATTCTGAGAACTCTGCGCTTTTAATTCTATTTAAGGGATCATATCCATAGGCATAATTCATTATTGCTCTTCCTGAAACCTGCCAGATTTGATTTTTGATGTTCCCATTGGGTTCATAATCTAATTGCATACAGAATAGGTCAAGTTTGTCTAGATCTGTAATAGGGTCTACTATTTCTATTTCTTGTTCGGGGTCAGATATTATAAGCTCGTCTAGAATTTCAATTGTAGTATTTGAAATAATATCTAATTCACTATCAAGTACCCAAAATACTTGGCCATCGCATAGTGCTACGCTATATAGAGTGAGAGGAAATTCTAAGTTCTCTATGTCAAGAAATTCATAGCTTTGGGCAAGTAAATCCAATGCTATTTCTTGCTCCGCTATTTCTGCATTGGTACAACCAAGTTCTATGGTCTCGCATTCTTCCATGCCACATTGGATATAATCATCGATACTCACATTAGAGCCACTTTCTTGTCCATGCAAGATATAGTCTATAAATTCTGTCAGGTCAAGCGTAATAAATTCTCCAGATTGTTCTAAGTTAAAGACTTGGTCATAGTTGGTTATCTGAATTGTCTGTACTATATCATAGGCTCCACTTATTTGATCTAAATAACTTGACAAAATATAATACTCTGCTCCATTGCATAATCTTACCCGCTTTACTTCCAGTGGAAGAGCAATTAGACTTATATCAATCACCTCTTGTTCGATGACAGTTACAACTCCATCTACTTCACAGGCAACTTCTTGTGTGGTGCTTACTTCCGTATTTATGGTTTCTATAATGTTTTCAATCGATATGATTTGGCTTGGTATATCCGTATTATCACAGCCCTCAACATCTGGACAGGGAACTGTCTCACACTGCTCTTCTGAAGTTCCAGGAGTAATCATATCTACTTCAAAGCGCATATCTAAAAGCTGGCTAATAGTTACCGTACTTGCTTCAACAGGGTCTGGACTCAAAGTGCTAGGGTCTGCATCAATTGGAGAACAAGATGGTAAGGATTCTGGTAAGGCAAAGGGTACTAGATTTTGGTTGATTGTTCTTAACCAGCCTCTACTATTATAATTATAATCCAGAGATTGCAGATTGTTTAATGTTTTTTCTGCCAATAAGCCCTCAGCATTGTATTGATTTTTACATAATACAGTAGATGAATTAAGACCTGTTAAACTTATTGCTATTTGCTCCTCCCTATCCCAGGTATCAAATACAGATGAAAAGGTATAGGAAGATCCATCAAAGCTGTGCATCGTTTCATTTGGTAAATCTGCATGATTCAAATCCAAGTTAACTACTTGATCTTTTCCATCATGTGTTTGCGAAAAGATATCCGTCTCTCTACCAAATTCGTCAAAATGTGAGCTTAGCCATAACATTGCACCCGGACTTTCTCCATTCATTAATGCTACTTTATTTGCTACGTTTTTTCCTATTAGATTAGAGCCAGAACTTCCAGGATTATAGCCAACTCCAGCATAGCTATCAAAGAAAGACTCTGATATTAACTGGCCATTGAGAAGTACCGATTTTTCTCTACCATAGGCATCATGGGTATAGCTTAATTGATTTCCATTTGGGTCTGTGGTACTTGTCAATAATTTAGTATCGGGATTATAGTTGAAAATATGGCTTCCTGTTTGAGCAGGAATAGTCTTTTTAGCTATTAGATTCCCCCATATATAATCATAATCATAAACATTTCCATTTGGAGAATGAATAGAATAGACCTGTCCATTCTCATAATAAGTATAGGAAGTTGTTCCACCCTCAGGATCAATTGATTGCGTTATACGTCCTAGAATGTCTTTCACTTCCGTGGAAGGATTTCCATTTTCGTCAGTCACAGTTGTTTCATAAAAATTCCCTTGATTACTATATTCATAGCTAACACTTCCTCCACCAGGAAAGCTTATACTTTGCACTCTATTTAAGGGATCTGGATAATAGCTTAAAGTTTGTTGATGTTTATTTGCAAGTATACTACTTGATTCAATTCTGCCCAGCTCATCATAAGTATTCCAATTTGTTGTGACATCAGCTCCATTTGCAAAATCGATGGCAATATCTTCGACTGGTCTACCAAGGCCATCAAAAGTTTTCTTTGTTGACTTTGTCGGAGTCCCATCTGAATAAGTCAAATCGCTATTTACTTCATTTGGTAAGGCATAGACATAATCGTAAGTCTCTGTGGATTTAAGTGATCCTGCTGATCCATATGTTTCTATCTTACTTGTTCGTAATACTTCATCATAGAATATTTTGACCTTTGTATTATCTGGGTTAATAACTTCAGAAATTAAATCTGCATCATTATACACATAATTTGTATGATGATCCAAGTATGACTTAGTGGCCATATTAGCTGTTTCAGTCCAAGTGTATTCCACGGTTTCAAAACCAGGATTTGTGACAAGTTCAGGTCTTCCAACATTTAAATCATACTGATCTATGATAGCGTCTATATCCCACGTTCCTCCTGTAGTCTGACCATTGGACATTTCTGCTTTGTAGCTGCTTACAATATTGGGGTAGAGATTTCCTGAGAAATTTCCATACTGAATTTTACTACCCCCGATTAAAGTATTCCCAGCCTTTTGGGTAGTTTGCCAAGCGGGTAATAATCTATGTTGCAGAACTAACTGGTTTTGTTGATTCACGTTCTCATATTCATTGTTGTATTTATATTCTGTAGAATATGCTGTTCCGTCTGAATTTGTAGTGCTTGATGCTGTTAAAAAAGTATACTCTGGTAATAGGTCAAAGGAATTTGAAGTTGTACTGGTTACATTATCTAAAATTTTAGTAATACTTGTATTAGCTACGTAATGGCTAGGGTTAGTAAACTCCCTATATCCGAAAAAGAATTGCCAATCTACTCCACCACCTGAATAGTTTGTACACGTAGGTAGATACTCATAAAAATATTCATTCGAATTATTTATTTCCACCAGTTCATAATCATAAATTTCTTGACCAATTAACTCTTCCGATTGAGAGTAGATATTTTTTTCTTTTAGTAAACCAGCAATTGGGTCCATAAAGACTTCACGCAGAGCAATCCAATCTTCTACATAATTCAATTCATGGTTTTCATCTATATTATATATAAATTCATTATATCCTTGATTTGTCCCAATTCTTTCAACAACTCTTTCATAGCCTATATAATGACCTTGTACAGAAGCTCTACTAAATGAATTGCCAGTATTTAATTTATACCTAAGATTAGCAACACATCCCGCAGATAAGATTACTAAACCAGCTCCATCAGGATATTTTTCGAAATAATTGTTTTTGCCAACAAGAAAGCCACTGGATTCTGTTTGTGATTCTTGGTCTAAATATTCAAAACTGCGGACAATAGAAGGGCCTATCTTGGGGTCGTCGACAACACTTTTAATTCTAGTTCCTGGAATGGTATAATTTTGAGTTACTTCTTCTACGCTAGTTTGGATAATTTGAATTTCAAGAAATAGACCTCGCACTGTTTGAGGCACCAAGGAAAATTGATAATCTCCATTTGATGTTTGGGGCAATTCGAATAATTGAATTGTCCGTTTGTCACAATATTCATTTTCTTCATTTAATTCTAAAGGAAGTCCATTTTGACATCCAGATTCACATACATATCCATCAGCAGTGTAAACAATTAAATCGACAAATGCTGGTTCATCAATATTGTCGTTCGCTGCTCTTTTGGCAGTAATAACAACCTTATAACTAGTACTTGTCCCATCAATCATTTGAACCCAATCTGAAGTATATTCCCCCGATGGACATGGAGAGTCAGGTGAAGAGCAATTATGAAAATTCTCAATTGTATTAGTAGAAGTCTGAGGCCTCGCTTCATGTACATCATGTGGTTCATACTCAAAGGTTCTGGTACCTCCTGTAGGGAAAGTTATTTTACTGAGCATTGGTTTTTTTGTTTCCTCAAATGAGGAACTTCGATCAGCATAACCTTCTAGGTCAATAATAGGAGGATCTTCTACGTTATCATAAAGAGTAATTTCAGGTACTAACGTTTGATTAGTAGCTTTACCATTTGGGTATCCATATGCATCTTGACCATAGGTCAGCCTTCGTTGCATAGTATTACTTTCATATTCGAATTTCCATTCTTTAACTACTTCACCCTCCTTATCCTTTAATACAATTCCATTATTTTTTAATCTTAGTTCATCAGGATGGTAATTAATTCCTGCATAATTGAGCTCGAATGCAGCATTAATAACGCAATCAATCAGAACATCTGTATCACTTGTAAAGTATGACTGATTTACTATGTAGCTATACAGCGCATCAGTTGAATTTTCAGTACTCTGCACCTGTATTCCAGATAAATATCCTGCTTTATATACTTGATCGGGTGAGATTAGATATTTAGGATGTGCAACAGAAAAATAGTAAGGTATATTAAGTTCTTCTCTTTCATTAATTACATCTTTTCGAGGAAAAGAATAAATATCATCTCCAGTATATGAAAACCTAATAAATCGGTTATCGGTAGTAATAGATTTTATTCGTGGCGACAATGCATCTGTTACTAACACTGGATTCAACGAAGAAAAATTGCCAACATCAGTAACTAAATTAGAACCAGAATTATCAAGATATAAAAAAGGAGCAGTTCCCATATTTCTAAATGAATATGCTTCAAATTCATAGTCAAATTCAATTTCTGCTGTTCCATCAAAACTTTCTATTTTAACAAGATACCAGCTATCTGGTAGTGGTCTTGGTGAAGGGTCTCCTATTTGATTACATGGTTGATTATAATTATTAGTGTATGATACAGCATCGTTTTTATAATCCGTTTCACCAGGAACTCCTCCAAAGTAATAAATAGTGCCATCAGGAATAATTATCTTCCATCTTAATTTATTGTATTGGAATCCAGTTATATCAACTGGAATTATTTTGATATCCGTTTTTTGTTTCTGGATTACTTCAACCACACCATTTTCATTTTTAAAATAAAAACTTCCTGAATATCCATCAAAGTTATAGTGGTAAACATCACTTTCAGTATCCAACTTTCCAATAGCTAAATCATTCAAAGTTTGCGGATCATCTGTTCCCAACCAGGAAGGATCTACTCCATCAGAATAATATCCACTAATTTGTATTTCGCTGCCATACACTCGTTCATCCGTACCACCACGAATAGACCTAGTAATTACTCCACCAGCATTTAAATTCCATCCTAACCCTGCGGATGAAGCAACTTCACTAGCTTTAATTCCAGAACCATGATATCGTAAGGAAACGCTGGTTGATAAGCCCTTGCTACTTACTTGTTCAAGTGGAATATTCACAGGAACTGTCCCAGAAAAGAAATCTACTGGTGCTTCTGAAAATTTTGTAAATGAAGCAGCAGTTGGCGTTTGTGGAACATATTGATCTAGATGTTTATCAAATTGGGCATGAATTCTCACATTTGATAAACATAAGCATCCTAGCACAATGATATATATTATATTACTTTTCATTGGTAATCGAATTAGTCGTTAATTATAATTAGTCTCTCTACAAAGTCCCTCCCTACCGTTTTCATTTGAACAAAGTATACTCCGCTAGTAATCCCTTCTAGTGGGATTAATGAGGTATTTATCCCCTCTTTCATTTGAAAAGAATGCTCAGCAATTTTCTTTCCGTCTAAGTTTATAATAGTTAGTTGTGTCAGTTCAGAAGTGCTACTTAAGTATTCTAAAGTGAATTGATCAGAGGCTGGATTAGGATAAATCCTTAGCGTATTATTTTCCTCCTCGTTATCAAGTATTATCACCTCCGCATTATCAGATCTATATATTGGATAATTAGGAAGAGCCGTTGGATCATTAATATCTTCAAAAGAATACTCCACAATAATATCTTCACATAAAGAACTACAACTTATGGTTACTGAATAGTCTCCATCTTGATTATGAATAATTGAAGCACCGTTATCTTGAATTATTGAACCACCATTTGATGTGCTCCATGTATATTCTGGTGAACTACATTCATTAGTAATCTCTACAACTTCAAGTCCGTCACATTCTATTATATTTTCATACAAGCCAGGAAGTTCTTGACCAAAATCTGTAGGGAAATAGTAAAAGTCTTCAGAAGCAAGTTCATCAATAATAAAATTGTTTGCAGTTTCATCATTTTGCCCAATCTGATATCTTACTATGCTAAAAATTCCTTCATGATCATTTACTAATATATCTCTATTCACTTCTGGAGATAAACCTTCGATTACATCATCTGTAAAAACCACCATATGGAATTCTCTACCTTCAATTAGTTCCAATTCGGAGTCATTTATATATCCATCAATTAAACCTAATGCAAAGTTTAAATCAGCACCTCCAAAGGTTGAGGCTCTATTTATTTCATTAGGAATAACGGTAGTAAAGTTTTGAGAGATTATGACATAATTGTTGTCTTCCTGACTAGATTCTCCAAGAAAGTAGTATTGAAGAATTGCAAATCGGAAATCAGAATTGGATTCTTCGAGATTATTTAATGTCTGCAATATGATTGCTTCCATATCTTCAAATTCAAAATCGTCAATACTTCCTGAGTTATCAAGTAAAAAAACTATATCAAGAGGTTCAGGAGATGGGTCGCAATCAGGTATAATTTCAAATTCAACAAAAGGTTCATCTATAAAGTTAACTTGGAATGTGGCAATTGTTTCACAATTAAAAAAGCCACAATCATCTGTCCTTACAAATAATTCATATTCCCCTTCTTCTGTAGGAGTATAAACAAATGTTTCGTCATTTATAGCACTATTAATTACTTGGCCATTCGGTTTTCTCCATAAATACATTACTAATCTGTCTTCTGGAAAAACTTCATGGCTCCCATTCACAATTATCTCATCTCCTGGACAGATATTAAAGACATCTTGATCAACCTCTGCTTCGACTTGATACACTGTATAATTTTCGCTTATAATACTTGAACATCCTGTTGTATTGTCAGTCAAAGTAAGTTCAACAGTTTTATAACCAGGAGTTGCCCACCAAGCATTCACATAACTCAAATTATCACTGCCACTGGTTCCACCATCTGGCAACACATCCCAATCATATGAGCAGTTGTCGCAATCACTGGTAGAAATACTTAATATATTTTCAACACACATACAATCATTTTCATCTGCATCATTACCGTTAATTGTTGAAAAAATTACAGTCGGACCATTTTCTAAAAAAACAGTAACACCGTCAGAGTCCACGCAATCTCCATCTGTGATACTAACACTATAGTGATTTATCGAACCTGTTGGTTCTACAGTTATTTGAGAACCTGTCATTCCATTATTCCATGAGTAATCAGATTCCATAGTTCCTCCAGTGGCTACTAAGGTGAATTGTTCTCCAAAACAGCCATACTGATTTGGACCAGCCTCTGCAAAATCTTGATCATTATTAATAACTATAGTCTGATCTTCTTCTGTAACATTACCACAAACATCAATTGCTGTCCACGTTCTAGTTATCCAATATGCTGGGTCATTCGTGTTTCCTCCTATCTGGTCAACAAAACTTAAATCTACGTTTGTATTACATCCATCTAAAACAGAAGCGTTTATAGAACCTACATTTGTGCAAGAAACTGTAACATCCTGAATTCCTAAAATTACAGGTGGCTGTGTATCTTCTATAGTAATAATGGAACTTGCAAATATTTCATTACCACATCCATCATTTACAGTCCAGTTAATTGTATATGCTCCACAATCACCAGGAATAATTCCTGAATAGTCATTTGTAAATACTATTGGAGCACAGCCTCCTTCGATACTGCTGTTGCCATGATTAGTCAAATAATCTTGGATTAGTCCACTCGGATCATTTGTTCCGTCACATTCTAATATTAAATCTGTTGGTTCAACTAACCAACTCAAGTCGTATGTCTCTACAATTACACAGTTACTTTCACAAATTCCTTCTGGCAAATTGATTGATGCATCACCAAGGTCCTCTGTCCAATTTGTATAATTTGCTATCTGCTCACGTAAATCAATAAGTGTTACATTATAGGGAGCTTCACATGAAAAATATCCCCAATAAGAACCTGGGACAGTTGGCCCTTGCGTTTCAAAGCACGCAATGTCCTCATGGATATTGCTATTCTCTGCAGATGTTGTCGCATTCCCGTCATCCAACCACGTTCCGCCTATAGCAATCCCAGATAGTACATTTCCGTAGAATTGTGAATAATCTGGAAGATGAACCCATGCACCTTGCATGAGGTGGTAAAAGTTACTTTCATTTGTCTTTATATCAAAATCCTCAATTGTATTACCACCATCAATGCTATATGTAAATAAGTCATTACTTTCTACACCATCAATCTGAAATAATGAAATCACCCCATCAGCATCATTGGAACTTAGGTCTAAACAAAATACTGAATTCACATCTAAAATAGATTCACCAATATAAGTAACAAGTATAGAAGGAGGATTTCCCGCAATTAGATTAGAAGGATGGTACCATTGATTGCTTATTTCATCATAAATTGCTCTTACTATTTGGAAGCTTGTGTTAGGTTTTATTGGTACTAAATTAGTAAGCATTAACCTATCTTTCTCATCTTCTATTTCATTATCATATCCACTAAACATTAAGTCACCTGGATTCAATGTGTTTGGAAAGGGAATAAAGTCATCTACAACTGTAATTGTTGCTATATTTTTATCACCTATAGCAAGGAATGTTCCATCAACATCATAAATTTCTAAGTTATATACCAGATTTTCATCTTCGAGACCATTGGGTAAGTCTGTTTGAATACTCACACTCACTGGTCCAATCGAACCGCTTGGAATGATAGCTTGGATTGTGTTGAAATCATCGAAGTGAGGGTTTTTACCTCCAGTAAAATTAAGGTAGACTAAAAAATCCGCATCGGAAGTATTAATTGCAGTTAGGTCAATTTCCACATTTACAGATTCACCTTCATTTACAATGTATTCTGTGTCTACAAAATTTACTCGAATTTGCGGAGCAAAATACTTTTCAGTAAGGGTGCAGATAGCTTCTAAATCCGCATCATTATTTAGAGTGACTTGACCTTTAATTGAAAATTCTCCTGAACCTACACTATAACTTGTTAAAATCTGATCTTGGTACTTAAAAACAATTGTACCATCATCAAATCCAATAGTTATTTTGGAATTTACTTCAAACCCCTCAGAATAAAGTTCATTATTTAAACCATTCGTTGTATCAAAAAGAACATTTCCTGATTTATGAAGAGTGTAAGTAAGTTGATTAAGTGTAAGACTGATTGAAAAATCTGCATTTACAAATTTATCGAGCAATTCAAATTCAAGAGCTGCATTCTCAACTTGATTTTGTGTATGCATGTATGCATGATCAGTGTCAATTTTTCCAGTATAATAGTAAGTATAACCATCTGCATAGATGCCAGTCTTATTAAAAGTACCTGAAATCACCTGACAAAGGTCCTTCATGGATTCTTGCCCTTGCATAACAATTGGAAATACTAAAAGTATATAAGTTATAAGCTTGCGCATATTGTAAGTTTTAAGAATGAAAAAAATAGAATTAAGATGCTTCTTACTTCTTTTTTAATATTTCGATTTCCTTCTTTAAACTTTCAATCTGTTCCTGCTGCTCCTGTATTGACTTGACGAGTATAGGAATTAGCGCATTGTAGTTGATGGCTTTGGTATCAGGCGCTTCTCCATACTTGATTTCAGTCTCTAATTCTGTGTTTTCAAGCAAACCCTCATCTGCAGCTCCAAGATCTTTCTCAGTGGATTCTATGTTATTCTTGACTGGTCTTTCTTTATCAACTATCTCAGTCGTAGGATTCTTTACGTTTTTCACTAAATCCGGAAAAACTTCTTGTAATTCTTGCGCAATAAAACCATAGTCCACTTTATCTGGACTTTTTGCCTTATAGTTATACGTTGAAGGCTTCAACATCATTACTTTCGCTAAAGTGGGACTGAGCGTATTTATATTATACTTAAGTGATTCATCTGAACCTAGATCAATTGTACCTGTAGAAACATATATATCACCTACAAAATAACCAGCATAAGAACCTTCGACATTTGTTCCCTTTATATCAGAATAAATCCCATAAGAAACACCTGAACCAGCCTTATCTATCTGAACCTTTATACCATATTTATCACCACTCAGAGATGCTTGAGAATCTACATGAGTAAAAAGACCGTGCACAACATTCGTTCCTCTAGCAATTAGTCTATTATAAATCCCATAGGCTTCAGAATTGTGCCCAGTACCTAAATCAACCGTATTATGCATCCCATATTTATTTCCTGTACCAACAGATTTAATTAATGAATGAATTCCTGTTGTCACACCCTCACCTAGGCTGTATAAAAAATTATCTACACCTCTGACATAGTCGTTACTCGCCTTTTTATAAATGACATTTTTAACACCTGTTCGATTACCCACGCCTAAATTTCTCAGGAGGTTATTCGTTCCAATAACATCACCGGATCCATATACGTACAAATCATTTCTTGTCCCTTCTACAAGTGCGTTTGAAGAACTATGTCTGTAGATTCTATTAAATACTCCATGTCTAGACCCTGTTCCAAAATTCTGAAGTATGTTATATTGACCATAAGACGCCCCTGTCTTTGTAGATTTTAATGCATTATATTCTCCGTATAATATACCAGTTCCATTTGCTATTAAACTTAGATGCTTACCATAGGAAGCTGCTTGAGAATTTACAGGATTTGTAATAGTATACTTTGCACCATATCTTGAACCTAAGCCAGTTCCATTTAAAGTAAGAACAGATCCAAATGAATTTCCGGAACCATCATTATCTATTTCACTTTCAATAGCAATAACATTACTATTCGAAGAAGAAGAATTCTGAATATCATTGTAAATCCCAGTTTTTACGCCGGTTCCTGACGTTAGTATTTTATTATAAATTGCATACGATTTTCCAGAGCCAGTCCTATTCATTTCATTATATAAATTAAAGGTATTGCTACCAGAACCCGTCTTCTCAATCTTATTGAAAATCCCATAGGACACATTCGGTCCATTTTCCAAAAGTATATTTAAACCACGCTGATCTGAACTCCCAGCAAATTTGTTTAGGACATCAACTGTCACTTTTTGATCTTCTCCTTCTATACTCAGGGTATTGTTCGCCTTTGGTTCCGTACCAATACCTACTTTTCTTTCTGAGTCCACTTCGACTTGAGCTTTAAGATTTGTAGAAATGCTTAAAATCATTAATACTGTTAAAATCGAGAATATTTGCTTTTTGAGAGTTTGGTTTGAGAATTTCATCTGTTTAGATTTAGATTGATATAAGAGAATTGATTTTAAAATGAATACAATACTTTCATTTCTATATGTTTGTAAAATGATAAAAGTAACCTGTAGTCGGTAAAATATATCAACTTTTTTTTCCGGATCAATTATGAAGAGTAAAAAACAGAAGATACTTTTTTGATTTTCAGTCTCTTATGAGAGAATTCTAAAGAAAGCTAATATTATTTAAAAAGCTGATAAACTCACACCCTAGGCAAAAACATCCCCACCCGCTTCTGATACTCCACATACTCCTGACCAAACTCCTCTACCAATTTAATTTCCTCCAGCTTGGTACCAATCACGATGTACAGACAAGCAATACTTATAACAACGATCGCTTTTAGTGTAGGACTAAAAAGTACTGCACCTATAAAAATCATATAAGAAGCTGTATATAAGGGATGCCTAACATAGCGATTTAATCCCGATGTATGTAAGCCAGTACTTGGAACATTTCCCTGATTGTTTAGTTGGTAGGTCCCCGAAAATTCTGAAAGATTATACTGCTTAAGAGCCAACAAGATAAATACGACACCTACTCCAGCTAATACGCTCCCAACTAATTTGTAAGGAGGAAAAACGTAGCTGCTTGACATCTCGATATAATAGTAAGCAATAGCTATCAACAAAAACACAGATTGGAAATTATAAAATAGTCGATAGTATTGTTTGGGAATATATGGATATAGTTTTGACTTTACTCTGTTCGCAGCAAACACACTGTGTAGTACAAAATAAAGAACAACAGCAACTCCTAATATGACTATATCCATAAGAATTCGTATCTCTAGTCTCTTTCAAACAAGACCCGTTTCCCAAAGCCTTGTAAGGTTTCCTTCCCATTATACACCTCTACCCCGCTAACAATAGTGCTATCCACACTGCCTGTAAACTGCTTTCCTTCCAAGGGTGACCATCCGCACTTATAAGCTACATTCGACTTGTCTACTGACCATTGCTTATTCGGATCCACAAGCACTATATCTGCATGGTAGCCCTCTCGTAGAAATCCACGCTCTTTTATATCGAAACAGATGGCAGGTGCGTGGCACATTTTTTCGATAACGCGTTCCATAGAAATCTTACCCTGCTGATGAAAGTCCATCATAATATTTAAACTATGTTGTACCAATGGCAAGCCTGACGGTGCACTCATGTAAGGCTTTGCTTTCTCTTCCATCGTATGCGGTGCATGATCTGTAGCAATAATATCTAAGCGGTCATCTAAGACAGCTGCGAAAATTGCTTCTCTATCTTGAACAGATTTAATAGCTGGATTACACTTGATTTTGTTTCCTAGCTCTGGATACATTGTTTCATCAAAATACATATGATGCACACAGGCCTCAGCTGTAATGCGCTTATCTTTTAAGGGTACATCATTTGAAAAGAGCGATAGTTCATCTGCTGTGGAAAGGTGCAGAATATGTAAACGCGTCCCATGTTTTTTAGCGAGTCTTACTGCTAAGGATGAAGACAGATAACATCCCTCTCGGTTTCTAATTTGCGGGTGATGCTCTGCAGTTAATTTATCACCATACCGTTCTTTAAACAATTCCATGTTTTTTCTAATCGTTGCCTCATCTTCACAATGTGTCGCAATAAGAAAATCATGTTTGGAAAATAAATTTTCCAACACCTGCTCATTATCCACAAGCATATTTCCTGTGCTAGAACCCATAAATATTTTCAAACCACAAACATTGGACTTGTTTGTTTTCAATACCTCTTCAATGTTATCATTGGAAGCTCCCATGAAAAAGGAGTAGTTGGCATATGCTGTTTTTTCTGCAATGTCATATTTATCCTGCAAGAGCTCTTGGGTCAAACAAGAAGGTTTGGTATTAGGCATTTCCATAAAAGTCGTTACACCACCCATTATGGCTGCTCGTGATTCCGATGCAATATCTGCTTTGTATGTCAGACCAGGTTCTCTAAAATGCACTTGGTCATCTATGATCCCAGGGATTATATACTTTCCTTCTGCAACGATTTCACGTGCATTCCCAGAATCTAATTGTGTATCTATTTTTGCGATTCGACCATTCTCAATGAGGATATCTCCCTCTGTAGATGTTCCCTCGTTGATTATTAGTCCGTTTTTTATACATATATTGCTCATGAGGGCAAATATAAAGTTTAGAAATTAAGCTTTGCCTATGAACCCAAGCTTCTTTATCCATATCTAGGGATTTGTTCATATAATACGTTATGTTCTTTTTGCTTGATCAAAAAGAACGAAAAAGATCAAGACCTGCCTGCGTTCCTCGGAAGGAGGTTCTCAAAGGCCTAGCGTCGAGTGCCGCCCCCGCCACCCACTCTTGAGAATCATGCCGCCCGCCTAAAAATTGGAAAGACAAAGAGTATGGAAATCGATTTCGGATGAAGATTACTATATTCAGATGAATGTAGCCTAAGTACTTAACTATAAAAAATCAAAATCTTTATAATCTAATTAATCCTGAAAATCATGGTCTAAAAGAAGGGAAGATAACAAGGCATATATGTACTTTTGCCTTACAAACAGAGAGACATTGTTAGATAAAAAAATAGGCATACTGGGCGGAGGCCAATTAGGTAAGATGATGTGTCAAGCCGGCTCCAAGTGGAATTTGAATATATCTTGCTTAGAAGCAAGTAGCGAATGTCCAGCTGCATACGCTTGTGATAAGATAGAACTTGGCAGTTTCAAAATCCATGAAGATGTACACCGTTTCGGACAGGATAAAGATGTGATCACTATAGAAATAGAATCTGTAAATTTAAAAGCACTTCAAGATTTAGAAAAAGAAGGCAAAACTGTATATCCGCAAGCTCGCGTAATTGAAATTATCCAAGACAAGGGATTGCAAAAACAATTCTACAAAGACCATGGACTTGCAAGTTCTGAATTCCAACTTCTAGATTCAGCCAAAGAAATCAAAGAAGAAATTTTAGCTGGAAATATTACCTTACCATTTGTCCAAAAATTACGTCAAGGTGGCTATGACGGCAAAGGAGTTGAGGTCATATCTTCTATGACACAGTTAGGAGATTTATTGGAAGGTCCTTCTGTAATCGAAGATCTTGTCGACATCCACAAAGAAATTTCTGTAATTGTTGCGCGTAATATCCAAGGAGATATCGTTGCTTACCCAGTTGTTGAAATGGAATTCAATGCGAAGGCAAATCTAGTAGAATTTCTTGCGGCGCCTGCCCGTATAACTAAAGAACAAGCAGAACAAGCAACAGCATTAGCAACTAGCTTAATCAAAGAACTTGACATGGTTGGTTTGCTTGCAGTTGAACTTTTTATCTCAAAATCTGGAGAGATTCTTATTAATGAAGCTGCTCCACGAGCGCACAATAGTGGACATCATACTATTGAATCTGCGCACACATCCCAATATGAACAACTCTTAAGAGCAATTACGGGTATGCCATTGGGATCAACAGACAATATCACTCCAGCGGTTATGATTAACCTGTTAGGAGCGGAAGACCACACGGGGCCGGCCATTTATAAAGGTTTTGAAGATGTCCTCTCTATATCTGGTGTTCATGTACATTTATATGGAAAAGCAGAAACCAAACCCTTCAGAAAGATGGGGCATATTACAGTTCTGGCAAGTAATTTGGAGGATGCAATAGAGAAAGCTAACTTGGTCAAAGAAAAAATATCAATTATAGCATGAGTACAGCAAAAGTAGGTGTAATAATGGGTTCAGATTCTGACCTTCCAGTTATGAAGGCAGCAGCTGAATTTTTAGAATCAATGGACATACCCTTTGAACTTACGGTTGTTTCTGCACATCGTACTGCTGAACGTATGGTAAGCTATGCACAGAATGCTGCTGATCGAGGCATCCAAGTTATTATAGCTGGTGCTGGCGGTGCTGCTCACCTACCCGGCATGGTAGCCTCTTTGACTACGCTACCTGTAATTGGTGTTCCTATCAAGTCTTCAAACTCCATTGATGGTTGGGATTCTATCCTATCCATTCTTCAAATGCCGAATGGTATTCCTGTTGCTACAGTTGCTTTAAATGGCGCCAAGAATGCGGGCATATTAGCAGCAAGAATTTTAGGGAGTGCAGATAGTGCGATAGCTGAAAAAATAAAAGCATATAATACATCAATGAAAGATGCTGTGCTTACCAAGGCTAAGAATCTGGAAGATCAGGGTTGGGCTGATTACGAGAAGTAGTACTTTTTATTCTAGGTTTATTTCTAAATCCATCCTTTCATGTAAAATTCTGACTATGATACATTTCTTATTAGTCGTCCTATAGAATACTAAATGTCTGTTTGTTTTTAATTTTCTATAATTCCCCTTCTTATAATAGTAAATGGATCCAATAAGAGGATTATTCAAAATTGTTATAAAGGAGTTAAACAGTTCATCTTGATAACTTTCCGCTTGTTTTACACCCCAAGACTGCAATGTATATACATAGATATCTTCTAAATCAACTTCAGCCTTGGGAGTTAATAATAGATCAAGCATCTATATCGTACTTCTTGCGCATTCTATTTTTAAATTCCTCATTATCGAAAGTCCGAGGCCTACCACTCTCTTCACCTGTAGCTAATGCTTTATTTATAGCTTTAATCTTATTTTTCTCAATCTCTAAGAGTCTTAAGCCACTACGTAGCACCTCACTAGCCGAGGAATAGCGACCGGATTTAATTTCATTTTGAACAAATTTATCAAAATGATCTCCTAAAATTATGGATGTGTTTTTTGCCATGATATTATATAATTGATAGTACCATATTCTGGTATTATATGCAAAATATTCAATCTAATGAATAAATGCAAGTAGAATTAGCTGAATTCAATACTATTAACTACCCACAAATCACTTCTTCTTCAACACCAGCATCCCATGATTGTCTGTATGCAACTTTGTATACTTATCCTCTAATTGCTTCCAGTCTGACCCTGTTGCGATAAAATAATCATAGACCTCTTCAGACAGTAATTTTTTGCTATAGCGTTGTAAGACTAGATTCTCGTATTGATTAGTATTGATATAATACTTTAAGGTTGGATGAAACAACCAGTGTGTAGCTACCTTCGCTTCAGCACCCTGTGCATCGGCCTTAATAATTTCGACAAAATCCTTGGTATTCCTATCATACCACCATTCTTTAACCTGTCCCATTTTGAAGGATGCGAAGAAATGATAAACCAATGCAAGACTTACGACCCATGTTATATATTTCATGTGCTTCCAAGAAATACTATCAAAAAAGTAAGCAATAACTAAGGCCATAATTGGAATAAGCATGGTACTTTTTCTTCCATCGGGATATTTACTGCCTAGAATAAAATAGGCACAGATCATCCCGAAGATTAACATTAAAAAAGAAACGCTCACAAAAAAATAAGACCTGTGGTTTTCATAGCTCGACCTAAGTTTCTCATAAAAAATTGAAAAGAAGGCTCCCAGCATAACTGTTGCTGCTAAGAGCACGGATAAGATATCCGCAGTATCCCCTCCTAAATAAGCTTTCCCATACAAACTATCCTTAGTGAGATTTATATTCGTTTTAAAAAGACTCTTAGCACCCCATTTAAATTCGTCCAAGCTACTAAGAGCATATATAGGGACATAGACCAGAATAGCTATTGCTACACTTGCTACTATAGGTGTTGCAAAAATTTCTAAGACAGAATCCTTATACCTCTCTCGATCAAGAAAGTAGATTAACCAGAGTGCAGCTGTGCAGGCTGGAATAAATAAAAGATTCGTAAATAAAGATAGTGAGGCAAAACCCAGTCCTAGATAGGCTAAGACAAGATGTAAGTTTTGCTGCTTCTTAAAGAATAAGACAAATTGATACAGGGCGAATAATTGGAATCCTACACTCATGCCATAGCCACGCGCCAGCGAGAAGAAATCGTTCACAAATGGATTCAGAGCCAGCAAGGCAAAGGCTAAGAGCTGTATCTCCCATCGTTTAAATGAAATCCGAATAAGACCCAGAATAGAAACGAGATACAATAAACCTGACAAGACATTGGGAAGTCGTACAGTCAAATCGCTCTGGCCAAATGCATGGACACTCGCTTGCATGCCTACCGTATTTAACAAATGATTATTAGCCGATTTCCACAGTTTCTTTTCGTGGAAATAATCCATCACATTCTCTTGGATAAAAAAGAGATAGGTACCACTCTCATCATGTGTCATCGAGAGATTTGCTGCGCGATAGACTGTGAGTGCAAACAAAATAACTGCTGCAACTATTAACGCATAATAACTAAGACTTGAGTGCTTACTTTGCATACACAATTCTAATTCCTCGCGTAAATTAAACAATTCAATGAAACCATGGGACAAAAAGAAAGCCGCAATAAAATTGCAGCTCCTTTTTTGAATTTCAGGTATATTCTCGCTTATCTCGGAGACAAGTTAAATTCTACTCTTCTGTTGAGTGACCGACCTCTTAGTGTGTTGTTATCAGATATCGGTTTAGCCTCACCATGTCCTACATATTTCATATTAGCTGTTGAGATTCCACGCTTCGCTAAATAATCGTAGCAAGCCTTGGCTCTTCTCTGTGATAATGCTTGGTTTGCACCAGCAGATCCAGTATTATCTGTGTGTCCTTCTATAGTTAATGCAAATCCAGGATATCTTCGCATGATATCTGCAATTTGATTTAGAATTCTGTTAGACTCTGATTTAAGCGTCGCTCTTCCTGTATCAAACTGTACTGCACGCATTGCTAGCTCTAAGACTTCTCTATCTTCCGCTGCTATGTCTGGACATCCACCATTCGCAACTGAACCATAGGTTCCAGGACACTTATCTCTACTATCATCTAATCCATCTCCATCAGAATCCGGACAACCATTGTATACAGAAATACCAGGAGCATTTGGACATTTATCATCGTAATCTGGAATACCATCATTATCAGAATCTGCACAACCAAAGCTGGATGCAGGTCCCCATTGATCTGGACATCTATCCTGTGAATCAATAACTCCATCACCATCTCTATCCTGAATTGCTGGAGTTGTTGGTGGAGGCGTCACTGGTCTTGATGTACTAGGACAACCATTATTCGCAGGCGTTCCTGCTATGTTTGGACAATTATCCAAGTTATCTGGAATACCATCATTATCTCTATCATTATCTGGACAACCGTTATTTGAAAGCACGCCTGCCATATTTGGACATTCATCGTCTTTATCAGATATTCCATCGCCATCCGTATCTGGACAACCATTAAATGCTTTTAGACCCGGTGTGGAAGGACAGGCATCTTTATAATCAGCTATGCCATCCATATCTCCATCTGGACAACCATTCAACTCTCTTGGGCCAAATGACTGAGGACATAGATCTAAATCATCTGCAATACCATCACCATCTGAATCGCCCTTCAAAGTCTTCTTTTCTTTCATCTTATCCATCAGATCAGATTTCCCTCTCTTGTTCATTAAATAGACGAAACCTAGACCGTGATGTAAATTATTTCTATCGTCTGCAAAAGAGAGACGATACTCTGACTGCCAATTGATATATGCGTTTTCTGCTACTTTAAAAAATAAACCTGCTCCTATGGGAGCCTGAATATTAAAATTGCCTTCAACCTCAGAAACACCACCAAGACCTCCCATAATATATGGAGTTATTTGGGATTCGGGCTTATACCATTGATACTGTAAAATGGCATCTATACCATAAACCGTCTTATGCAGACATCTATCTAGATCGCCTACAGGGTTATTGTGACTTGATACAACGCCCACTTTTATTGGGACAACCAAGTTTATATTTCTTTGCAAATTCTCCATATAGCCTATTTCAAAGCCATGGTGATAGGATTTAAAATCTGTTAATGAGCCACCATTCTGCGATTGATAGTCCATAAAGAGAGATTTTACACTGATTCCATTGTTATAATATGGATTTTGCGCCTGTGTTGTAGTGAGTGTGAGTGTGAGGAAGATTGCGGTTATTACAATAATCTTATTCATAGCATATATAGTTCTTAAGATCCTAATCTATGCCAAAGGTAGTTATTTATTACAAAAATCTTTAATATGTAAATAAATATTTAAAATTTCTTATATATGTTAATACACTGTATAACAACGGATTATTTTCAAATCTGCTCAAAATAACCCGTAGATCTGTTCTTACGTACCCTATCCCAGTTGTAGAATCTGCCATTCATAGCTATAAATACACCCGGTCGTAGAAGCTGTACAAATGCCAATGCACTTCCCAAATTAAAGAACCCGTCAGAGGAAGTACCAAAGGCATAGGGTATCATAGCACCGGTAAGCACGATCGTTTTATCCTTTATATCGGCTTCAGCTAGGCGTTTAGCCGTATCCACCATAGTATCTGTACCATGGGTAAGAATGATCATAGAATTCTTCGTCTTTTTACATGAGTGCACTATGATATCTCTATCCTCTTCCGTCATTTCTAGACTGTCTATCATCATGAGGGTTTTGATATCGATATCTAGATTACACCTACCGCGCTCAAACATAGCCTTGAGATGGGTATCCTTAAAGTAGAGTTCGCCACTAATGAAATCGTAATCCTTATCGAAAGTCCCTCCAGTCACATAGACCTGTATCGTTTTTGACATGTCTTCTATTATATCTCCAAATATATATTTAAAAAACTAAATATGTTTCTTAGATAACTTACTTTTGATTTGCTTAAAAAATTAGAAATGGCAATAGATAAAACAAAGTACCTTTCCAAGAAATTGCAAAATATGTCTGAGTCAGCTACTTTAAAAATGGCTCAAAAGGCAAGAGACCTACGCGCTCAAGGGAAGGATGTTATAAGCCTAAGTATTGGTCAACCCGACTTTGATACTCCAGAACATATTAAAGAATATGCGAAAAAAGCACTGGATGAGGGCTTTACTAAATATACACCTGTACCAGGACTCCCTGATTTACGTGAGGCCATCTCGCAAAAATTTAAGCGTGACAATAATCTAGATTATTCCAAAGATCAAATTGTTGTTTCTAATGGTGCCAAGCAAACCATTGCTAACATCATGCTAAGCCTTCTTAATCCAGGTGATGAGGTTATCATTTTTACACCCTATTGGGTCTCCTATAATGATATCGTACGCTTCGCAGGAGGAACTCCTGTATTTGTGAAAGCTGGTATTGAAAAAGATTTTAAAGTAACACCAGACCAGTTAGAGGCTGCAATAAATCCTAAATCTAAGATTGTCTTATTTTCATCTCCATGTAATCCTACGGGCTCGGTATATAGTCATGATGAATTACTTGCATTGGCTAAAGTGATCGACAAATATGATAATCTCTTTGTCGTTTCGGACGAAATTTACGAACACATTAATTTTCTAGGAAAGCATACCAGCATCGGTGAATTTGACATTGTCAAAGACCAAACTATTACAGTAAACGGTTTCTCCAAAGGCTTTGCAATGACGGGTTGGAGACTAGGTTATATGGGTGCGCCAGACTGGTTAGCCAAGGCCTGTGCGAAGGTACAAGGCCAATTTACTTCAGGTGCAAATGCCTTTGGTCAGAAGGCGGCAGCAGAAGCACTTTCTGGTGACATGGGACCCACCCAAAACATGAAGGCTGCTTTCCTAAGACGTAAAGAACTTGTCTTGTCCTTGATTAATGACATCCCAGGTATTACATGCAATAACCCAGATGGTGCCTTTTACATCTTCCCTAACATCAGTAAATTATATGGTAGATCAAATGGTCTTCTAACCATAAATAATAGTAACGATTTTTCTAACATCATTTTAAGCGAAGCCCATGTAGCAGTTGTCGCCGGTGCAGCGTTTGGAGATGATCAGTGCTTTAGATTATCCTATGCAGCAGCGGACGAACAATTAGTAGAAGCACTTGCTAGAATGAAGGATGTCCTTCAAAACTTTAAGTAAGACAATATCTTTTTTATTGAATTGGGCGTGCCCCATATCTTTACAGATATAGGTCGCTCCCTTCTAGGCTCCCTATTCGGTCGGCCCCTAAATGGCCTACCTGCTTACGCACGCAGGCAGGGTCTGGACTCCGTCCACCTTCCAGGCAGCTCACGCGAGGCTTGACGTAATACTATAATATGCATACATAAAAAAAGGGCCTGCATATACTGCAAGCCCTCCAAGCATGTTTATGCAAACATTTTATTTTACAAAGAATTTCTCACTGACAATTCCTGTTGCAGTGTGCATAACAGATATATACATACCTGTTTGTAATTCTTCAATGTTTATTTCAGTAGTTCCGTGCACTTGTAACTGACGTACGCGCTGACCAGCAGTATTGAATATTTCTATTTCTACCACCTGAGTTTCATCTAAACTATAGATTAATCTATTATCCGTAAGTGATGACAAAAGTCCGTTTCTTCCTCTGTCGTTTATTTCTACAACACGTATGTCAGAATAAAACTGAGCCCCGTTATTTTCTCTTTTCAATAATCTGTAGTAGTTCTTTCCTGATGCTGCCTCCTTATCGCTAAAAGCATAAGAAGCTGCTAGTACATTCTTTGCATCTACTTTCCCTATAACTTTCCAATCAGAGAATCCAGTTTGTGAACGTTCAACTAAGAAATCAGAAGCTTCACCATATTCATTCGATATCCACTGCAGTTCCACAGTATTATCTCCTGCTAATTGTGCTTTGAAATCTAGTAATTCTAAATCCAAACTTATGACGGTCTTACTAATTACTGGAATTTCTATCCATGCAGTTCTGCAATCTCTTTCTTTTGTTGGATTAAGAACGGTTTCCATTCCCCAAGAACTTAAGACTCCCTGATTATCATTTTCTGTATTATCAATCAACTGCAATTTCCATTCTCCAGCAATTTGTGTCCCTAATACATCAGCCAATGGACTGAGTGGTGACACTTCCTGCGCTGCTGCTAATCCACAATTGACATTTGTAGCAGCTCCATCTTTAAATATAAGATGTAGAGTTCCAGATCCAGTGCATATATTACTTGCAAGTGGAATTACAGTACCATTTGGATGTACCAGGTTCAATTGTAATTCTTCCAAAGCATCATGCGTTAGCTCTACAGTAATATTGAAATCAGATAATACACCTGCTTCAGTTATCATTATAGATTCTTCCAGCATATCAGAGCTAGTACCAAGTGCAATATCCAAATCAGTGTTCATCTCTGTATAATCATACGTCATCACAGAAATATCTTCTTCACAAATCTCATATTCAATACGATCTATTCCCTCAAATTCAGGAACAGGCAGGTATGTGAAATTTCCTTCTTGGTCAAAATGCAATGTACCATGTTCCGGTCCATTTAAGATGGATATCTCTAAGTCATCATAATAACCAAAATATAAATCATTGAATCTAAAGTTTTCTTCTAATGACTCTATATTACAAACACCCACTGTATTGTTTAATGCTACTGGAAAATGCCTTCTGCAAGAAAAGTTTTCTGGTAATACATCAATAAACACTTGAGCAGTAGTACAATTTCCATCAATACATACCTCATAGCTAAACGCATCTTTACCTACATAGTCATAAGCCGTAAGATAGCTAAAGGTTCCATTTGCATTGAAGAAAAGCGAACCATTGCTGGTAGTGCTTAGAAGATTATATACGACCGGAAAACCATCTGTATTCACTATAGAATTATTTCTATCTAGTGAATAATTGATAAGATTTGTATTTCCATTAAAGGTTAATCCAAAGTCATTAATAAGTGCATAGTTATCTGCATCCGCTGGAATTTCCATTGCGTGTAAGGCTACAGTAGATTCAGCACAGTAACTAGTCGTTACATCACACACTTCATACACAAAATAATCCTTACCAAGATAATTAGGATTCTGCGTATAGGTAAAATCTCCATTCGTTTGTAAGACAACTGAACCATTCGTAGGTCCGCTCACAAGTACAACAGTATAGTCACTGCTACTTAGTCCATTAATATTATCATTAGATATTACATTACCAGAAAAACTTGCTGTTTCATAGGTAAAGATATCCACCATCGGTACTATAGATATATCTTGTACATCAATGGTAATAGTAGCTTCTGAACAGTCGCCTGAGCTGTTACAAAGTTCATAGATAAGTTGATCCGGACCCACAACACCTGCATTAGGTGTATATGTAAGGATATATCTATAGGCATCCCAGACAGCCGTTCCAAAATTAGGCGCTGAAATAATGTTAAAAGAGCTTAAGTCAACTCCTGTTGCTGTTAAATCATCATTGTCAAAGGGGAAAACGCTCACTTCTAGATTTTGTGTGGTACACACATCATCATCTTGTAAGTCCATTCCTTTTTGTGCAAAACTGAGATTTACGCTTAAAAACATCAGTAATATTGGGGTTATTAGCTGAAGTGTAGTATTCAGATTTTTTCTCATAATAAAACGATTTTTGGTACTAAGGACAAATATATTAAATATTTCAGTAATATTTAAATTACTGTTTATTAACGATTTATGCTTGCAAGAATAGTACCAAAAATATATCCTACTATAATACCTAGTATCGTCCCACACAGAATATCAATGGGATAATGCACCCCCACATAGATTTGAGCAAAGGCAATAACCCCTGCCCATACAAGTATGGGCCAGCGAAATAAAAGAAGATAACGAGACAAAGAAAGAAAAAGGAAGGTAGCAACCGCAAAATGGTTGGTTGCGTGGGAGGAAGTAAAACTATAGCCCGTACTGCAATGGACCCGTTCTACTACAACTTGTTCTAATTGAATCTCATTGCAGGGTCTTATACGCTTTACTGTTTTCTTGATGAGATTACTGGATAACTGATCGGAACTGATGACAGTTAATGCCGCAAATACATAGAAATAGAGCTTATTCTCTTTGTAATTAAAGCCTACAAAAGCAAGTATAAAGATGTAAAAGGGTATCCAAATGTATTTATTCCTTGCAGGGGTCAACACAGCATCAAAGATGGGATTACTCATACCACTGTTAATAAATTCGAACAATTGCATGTCGTATTTAATAACATCAATGGCCAATATTGCTAGATCTGCTGTCATTATAATTATCTGACGAATATAGGAATATTAAGCCCTTAAAAGCAGTCATAATAGTACATTTGTAGCCTAAACAAAATATACGAATCGTGGCGTTAATTAAAACAATCTCAGGCTTTAGAGGAACTATTGGAGGCGAACCAAGTAATAACCTCACTCCCTTAGACATAGTGGCTTGCACTGCTGCATTTGGACAATGGATTCTCAGCTGTGATGTACCTAGAAAGGTAATTATAGGTAGAGACGGAAGGATTTCTGGAGAACTCGTCAGTGCTCTCTCTTGCAATACCCTGCTTGCCCTTGGTATTGATGTGGTGGATTTAGGACTTTCTACAACACCTACTGTTGAAGTAATGGTTCCCAAACTTTCTGCAGGTGCTGGAATCATTTTTACTGCCAGCCATAATCCAAAACAATGGAATGCCTTAAAGTTTCTAAATCATAAGGGTGAATTCATTTCGGCTGACATAGGAAAAACAGTCCTACAATATGAAGCGGAGAGCAAATTTGAGTTTGCCCCTGTAGATGAAATGGGCTCCTACTCTACTTATGATAACGCAATGGAAGAGCATATAAATCAAATTCTTGCTCTTGATTATTTAGATGTCGACAAAATTAAAGCGCGTAAATTTCATGTTATTGTTGACTGCATCAATTCCACCGGTGCCATCTCTATTCCACCTCTCTTAGATAAATTGGATTGCAGCTATGAATTAATTAATGGTGAAGTAACTGGTGAATTTGCACACAACCCTGAACCCCTACCTGCACATTTAGTAGATCTATGTGAAAAAGTAGCCGCTACAAATGCGGACTTAGGAATCGTTGTGGACCCAGATGTAGATCGTCTTGCCTTTGTATCTGATAACGGCGTCTTCTTTGGTGAAGAAAATACCCTTGTAGCAGTTGCTGATTTTGTATTGTCTAAGAAGAAAGGAAATACAGTTTCCAATTTATCTTCAACACGTGCCTTATCGGATATTACAGAAAAACATGGCGGTTCGTATTCGGCTTCTGCAGTCGGTGAAGTAAATGTGGTGAATAAAATGAAAGAGACGAATGCAGTCATCGGTGGTGAAGGAAATGGTGGAGTTATTTTGCCAGATCTGCATTATGGAAGAGATGCACTTGTCGGCATTGCTCTGTTTTTAAACCTACTCTGCGATCGCAATATTTCTTGCTCGGAACTCCATGCCAGCTATCCTAAGTATGAGATTAGAAAACACAAGATCCAGCTAGCTGAAAGTATGGATTTGGATAAGATTTTCTCCGAACTAAAATCAAAATATGCTGCTGAGCAAATAAATACCATTGATGGACTCAAAATAGACATGAAAAATGGTTGGGTTCACTTGAGAAAATCAAATACGGAACCTATCTTGAGGGTATATTCTGAAAGTAGTTCAGCAGAAGAAGCAGATCAACTAGCAGAAATGATCATAAATGATGTAAAATCCTTAAGCTAAGATGAACAATAGTATTGAATCTAAAACTGACACTTCACTAGAAGACTATTTCTGTCAATTCAGAAATAAAATAATTGGAATTGATCAGGAGTTTGATTCGCCTTACGGCCGAAAAAAAATCCTCTATGCTGACTGGATTGCCAGCGGTCGCATGTATCAAGACATAGAAGATTTACTACTAAACAAAATCTATCCATTCGTAGCAAACACACATACGGAAACTACGATTACGGGTTGCACGATGACCAACGCCTATCACGAAGCGAAGGAGGTCATAAGAAAACACGTGAACGCAAACGAAAATGATATTCTCATCTCTTCAAATTCTGGGATGACCGGTGTGGTCAATAAGTTCCAAAGAATTTTAGGCATGCGTGTACATGAAAAATATTGTGAACACGTTCAGGTAGATGAGGCTGACAAACCCATCGTGTTTATTACACATATGGAACATCACTCTAACCAAACATCTTGGCTAGAAACAATTGCTGATGTAGAAATTATTAATGCAGATGCTAATGGCTTGGTCGACCTAGACCACTTTGATAGTTTATTGGAAACATACGCACACCGTAAAACCAAAATTGCTGCTATTACCTCCTGTTCCAATGTAACAGGCATAAGCACACCCTATCATGATATCGCCGAAAAGATCCATGCGTCTAACGGCTATTGCTTTGTAGATTTTGCCTGCTCAGCGCCCTACATCGACATTGACATGCATCCTGAAAACCCAGCACAAAAACTCGACGCTATTTATTTTTCGCCGCATAAATTCCTAGGAGGTCCATCCAGTACAGGCATACTCATTTTCTGTCAAAGCTTGTACTCCAACAAAATCCCTGACAACCCAGGAGGTGGTACAGTAGACTGGACTAACCCATGGGGCGAACATAAATACCATGACCATATTGAAGCGAGAGAAGACGGAGGGACACCAGCATTCTTGCAGACAATACGTGTAGCTCTTAGCATTCAACTCAAGGAGATCATGACAACAAAAAAGATTCATCAACGCGAAGAAGAGTTGATTGATCTTATCTGGGATAAGTTGAATGCCATCGAAAATGTCAACGTACTTGCAAATCATATCAAGGATAGACTGGGAGTAATTTCATTTTACATTGACGATCTGCATTACAACCTCGCTGTACAAATTTTGAATGATAGATTTGGTATCCAGGTAAGAGGTGGATGTAGTTGTGCAGGTACCTATGGACATTATCTCTTAGCCGTCTCTCAAGAATACTCTAAGAATATAACAGATCAAATCAACACAGGTGATCTAACACATAAACCAGGTTGGGTAAGACTTTCTTTACATCCGACCATGACAAACAAAGAAGCCTTATTTGTCCTAGACGCTATTAAGAGCTTAGCAGAAAACCACAGAGAGTGGTCGCAGGATTATTCCTATAATTCTAAGACAAATGAGTTCACTCATAAGCGACTTCCTTTAGATGAGATGGCCATTGTTAATGATTGGTTTACCTGCTTAAGTTAATGCAACGCTACTACTTTGATTACGCTGCTACAACTCCCCTTCTACCCGAAGTAAAGGAGAAGATGCAAGGTGTCATGGAACATGTTTATGGGAATCCTTCATCCGTACACTATCATGGTCGCATCGCAAAAGCCGAAGTGGAAGAAGCACGTAAAATATGTGCAAACTTACTAAAGGCATCCTTAGGTGAAATATTTTTTACATCAGGGGCAACGGAATCTAACAACATGGTGATTCATAAATCCATACAAGACCTTGGAGTCAAAAGGATTATCAGTTCGCCCACAGAACACCATTGCATTACCCATACCCTAGAGGCATTAAAAGATGAGATAACAATCGATCTTTTACATGTAGATGCACATGGTAATATTGATCATTCCGAACTGGAACGGGTCTTAAAAGAATCCGAGCTAACAACTCTTGTAAGTCTTATGCACGGGAATAATGAAATTGGGACACTGCATGATCTAAAAACTATTGGTGAGATTTGTAAGGCAAACAATGCTTACTTAAATGTAGACGCAGCACAGACCTATGGTAAAATCCCAATTGATCTCGATGCATTGCAGATTGATTTTCTTGCAGTGTCTGCGCATAAGATTTATGGCCCTAAGGGAATTGGTCTTGTGTACATAAACAATAACAATAGTATCTCTCCTTTATTTTATGGTGGTGCACAAGAACGTAATATGCGTGCGGGTACAGAAAACCTGATTAGTATAGCTGGCTTTGCAAAAGCGAGTGAGTTGGCCGGTGCAGAAATGGAAACTAGAGATAAAAAAATAAGAGAGCTGCGCAGTTACCTCTTAACAAAACTAAAGGATAGTATTCCTCAAATTCAATTGAATGGAAACGCCACAGAATTCTACCTTCCTAACATTTTAAGTTTACGATTGCCTGAAACTAGAAAAACTGAAATGCTTGTTTTCAATCTTGACATAGCCGGCATTAGTGCATCTGCAGGGAGTGCCTGCAGCAGTGGAGTCGAACAAGCATCCCATGTATTAGAAGCAATTGCTAAAGATGTTCCTGGGCAGAGTTTACGTGTATCCCTTTCACACTTACATACCACAGATGATTTGGATTATCTTATAAAAACCCTAACTGAACTTTGTAGCTAAATTATGACGACAGCACCTACACATACTTTTTTCATGCAACGCTGTTTTGAACTGGCAAAATTGGGCGGTAAAGAGACTAAGAAAAACCCAACGGTCGGAGCTGTTCTAGTGCACAAAAATAAAATCATCGGTGAAGGATACCACAAAAAATATGGTGCAGCACACGCTGAAATAAATGCCATCCATTCTGTCAAGGATACACACAAACATCTAATTCCCGACGCATCTATCTATATTAGTTTAGAACCCTGCTTCCACCAGGGGAAGACTCCACCCTGTGTAGATGCCATTATCCAACATGGTATTAAAAACGTATATATATCTACCCTAGATCCATTTGAAAAAGTAGCTGGCCAAAGTATAACTAAACTAAAAGAGCACGGTGTTCATGTGGAGTCGCAGATCTTAGAACAGGAAGGTAAAGATCTCATTAAGAAATTCATTGTCAATACTATCGATAAACGAAGCTATGTGATTCTAAAATTTGCCCAAAGTAAAGATGGTTTTATAGGTAAAGAATCAGAAGCAGTTTGGCTAACAAATTCTTACTCCAAAACCCTAAGTCACAAATGGAGATCTGAAGTAGATGGAATTCTAGTAGGTACACAAACTGCCATCATAGATAACCCCAAATTAAACACCAGGCTCTATTCAGGCGACTCACCTAAACGGATTGTTTTAGACAGACAAGAACGAATTCCTAAATCGCATCAGCTCTTATCAGATGAATTTCCAACCCTAATATTTACAACAAAAGCTAGCTATAAAGCACCCGCTAATAAGCAAGTAATTGTTTTGAATGAATGGGCTTTAGAGCATATTCTAAAGGCTGCTTACGAGAATGAAATATACTCCCTTATTATTGAAGGTGGTAAATCAGTGCTTGACTCATTTATCAAGGCTAATCTATGGGATGAATACCGCATTTTTACTACAGACACAATCCTTGGGTCAGGGATAAAAGCACCTATACTGCATGGTCTTGAGACAAGGCATCTTCGTCTAGGAATGGACCAGATAAGCTATGGATATCCCAAATACTACTAAAAAGCGTTAAATTTCATTTAAATGTACCTCTGGAGGGCATTAGAGGTTTGAATTTGATGTTTCAAAAGTGTTATTTTGTTATTACGTTCGAACTTAACATTTACAGCCAGATGAATATCAGATTTGCAGCAATAGTTCTTTTTTTAGTCTCCTTTACTGTCATAGGAAACACTCAAAATAGGGTCCAATGGCTTTCGTGGGAACAGGCAATGGAAAAGAATAAAGTAGAAAAGAGAAAATTTGTAGTAGACATCTACACAGATTGGTGTGGTTGGTGTAAAAAGATGGATAAGGCGACCTTCCAAAATGATAGGATAGCACGATACATTAATGAAAACTACTATGCTATCAAATTAGATGGTGAGTCTAAACAAGAAATCAAATTTAATGGTGAGGTCTACAAGTACCAAAGAAGCGGCCGTCGTGGATACCATGAATTACCAGCAGCTCTCATGCAAGGAAAAATGAGCTATCCTACTGTAGCCTTCTTAGACGAAATGGGAAATGTAATCCAAGCAATCCCAGGTTTTCAAAACGCAGATAATTTTGAGTTGATTATGACCTACTTTGCAGGTGATCATTTCAAGACGACTCCTTGGAAAACCTATCAAAGATCATATCAATCACAATTAGCTGTACCAGTTAAATCTAACTAGGATATTTCTATTTGATATTTAAAATACAATTGCTGACGCGTCTTCTTGCGAAGCCTGATGATTGCATATTATAATCTATGCCTTCAAAACCAAATGAATAATCCTATTGAACAGCTGAAAACCGCTCACCTCCACTTATCCAATATGGATACCAAACTAACATTACCTTATCTACCTTAATATCCGCCTTACGTGGTTTCACTTCTACCTTAGATAGATCATTCGCAAATTCCTCATACTTCTCTTTAATCAAGTTTAGCTTTTCTGACATCTCTCTCTTCATTTCATCATAGTCGATTTCTAACTCTTTTAAATCTTCCTTACTTTCTTCTATCTTTTCACTTGCTCTTCTTGACATTCTGCGCTTAGAAGTAACCGAACTAAATCCTCTTCTACTTCGCCTTCCCCCAAACACAGCTCCGAAAACGGTAGAAGCTACATTTAATAATTCATCATTTCTTCTATCTGCTTTTTCTGCTTCTGCCTCACTTAAGTCTCTTTCTTCTTTCCTAATCTTATCCTCTATCCTATCTAGCTTCTTTTCGTACTTCTCTTGTAATTCGTCCATATCCTCATCACGCATTTCTTTGGAAGCGGTTTCTACACGCATCAAAAATGCATTTACGGACTCATCCTTTCCTCTAACAAATTTCAACTTAGAGTGTTCCAATACCTGATGCCGCTGTTCATCATATAACCAATTAGCAAATTCTTTCTCCACCGAGCGTAACTCTTTAGCTGTATTCATGGATTCCGGCACATCATTATACATGACAGGCACATTATCCGGATGATCAGGATTATCAAATAATGCTTTTGACCAATTCTCCACTGTTTTTGCCTCATCCCAGTTGACCCGACCAAATTCATCAGGTGCATGTGTTAGCACCGCTATGTCTTTGACCATATCCACATCTCTCTTATCATCATTAAAGCGCACCTTGCCTATGGCAAGAACATGTGGCTCATACTTAAGCTCTTTTTCCGCACTACTCGATAGACCCGCTTCTGATGGTGTTTTCCAAACGGCAAAGAATTTCTGCTCGACAGAAGGGTCCACTGAAGGAGGAACAGCTGCTGCACCTACTGCACTCGCCGCATTGCTCATTGCATTTGCCGCTACTGGTGCAGCATTATTTATTCTTGATCTTTCCTTTTTTCTATTGGACATGAGAGACTTGATCTGCGGTCTGGTCATTGGTCCTCTCAGATATGACATAACCCAGCGGGTATTAAATACCACTGGTCCATCTGCATGCACATTATGTAAAAGAAACTTGCGTGTTGACAAAGAGGAAATAAGCGCATCAAAGTCCATATCACCAGACTGTCCAGCTTCTGCAATTGCTCCCTGCAAACCATCTAATACTCTTGCCTTATCTCTTTCTGTTTGCATCTTTCCTATAAACCAGGTTCCTGCATTTGCAAGACCCTTGTAATCTATGTCCACTGGATTTTGAGTAACAAGAACGGCCCCCATACCAAAGGCTCTTCCCTGCTTCAGGATAGTCAATAAAGGTTTCTTTGAAGGAGGATTTGCTGTAGGTGGAAAATATCCAAAGATCTCATCGAAATATAAAAGACTGCGTAAACTGGATGTACCCGACTGTCTACGCATCCATGTAATCAGATTATTTAACAAGAGTGTCACAAAAAACATGCGCTCCGTTTCTGACAAATGCGCTATATAAAATATGCTATGTCTAGGTTTGCCCTCAGCTGTAAAATATAGCTTATCTATATCCAATTCTTCTCCAGTCAACCAATTCCGAAACGAAGGAGAAGCAACCAAGGTATTGAAGTCCATCGCTAAATCAAATCGATCTTTTTCTGGATAAAATGTTTCTAAATCAAACACGCCTAACTTGGTCATAGGCGGTTGCTGTATACCCATAATCAACTTGGTTAAATCCAAATCCTCATTATTGGACCAGTAATGTTCAAACAAATTTGATAGGAGTATACCCTCTCGGCTGCGGATAGGATCTTCCTTACTTCCTATCATACCAAGCAAGGCACCTACCGTCCCTTGGATTCGTTCGCGAATCATTTCAGCATTACTTTCAAAATCTATTCCGGGCGCAGAAAATGACCCCATAATATTTATAGGCATCCCTGCTGTTGATCCAGGAGTGTAAATAGTAAAGTCTGTTGTATTCTTCAAGGTCCTAATACGTTCCGCTGATTGCCCCCATTCTGCGAGACCATTCTTCCATTTATCTGCCGTAGCCTTCGTATACTCTTCTACACTTAATCCCTTTCTAGCAGCATCATCAGCATTAATCCATGGAGCAAACTCTTCAGGGCTCAAATTTTCAAACTGCAATAATAAGTTTGTCATATCTCCCTTTGGATCAATTATAAGTGCGGGCACCTTATCCATGGCCGCTTCCTCAAGAAGTCCAATACATAAGCCCGTCTTCCCACTTCCTGTCATTCCTACGCAGACTGCATGTGTGGTCAAATCGCGGGCATCATAATTCACTGGAATATCTGTTAGACTATCTTGTTCAGTATCGTACTCTGCTCCTAAATAGAAGGAACCTAATTTTTCTGTAGGTAACGTAATCATATTCTCAATTAACTTCTTTTGTTTAAATATTTTCTCTAATTATTGCTTATTCCAATGCTTAATACGGTCATTAAAACGCTTCTTATCAAAGTCCCATTTGCTTACATCAAAACTTGACTCTAACTTCTCTTGTTCTTCTTCACTCAAAAGTAGATTGAAGAAATCAAAATTTGTCTCCTCTTCAATGGCATCAATGGAGACTGCAAACTCTTGCAAATGCACATCTGAAGTAGCATTTGGAATTCGAAAAGCAATACCCTTTGTTTCAGGCTTTGTAATATCCAATAGTACTTTAAAAAAGGCATCCGGAACGGCTACCTGATTCTTGCCAATTTTTTTTGGGTTTTCTGAAGTAAACAATGGACCACTCACAACTATGAGCTCTTTGTTATCATAAGCCCAGTCTCGTACATCCTCTTCTAACTCTTTCCAAATCCCATTATTACATCCCCGCAATTGAGGACTCATATTACTCATTAAAAAACTCTCCTGCATAGCCTCTGTATTAAAAGCCATATCACCAGCTGGTGCCATGTGCCCGCGTGTATATCCGGAATGGGTATAATCCTTATGCATTGCAGATTTAGTCTTTACTGCATAATCGGGTTTAAAGCGCTTCGCTCGTTTAACATTCTTGATTTTTAGTTCGTCTTTCTTTAAAACATACGCAACCCAGTCCGCCTGTTCATTTTCTTCATTATACGACAAACTATAATATGTATGATGGACTAGCTGTCCTTTGGAACCACTGGGAAGAAAAAACCGATCGCCAGAATCTGTAGTAACAGGACTGATTGTCTCTGTCACACCCTCTCCTGTAAACTCCGTAATTTTACTGTACAGCATAAAAAGTAGAATCAAAAGAAATACAACGAAAAGAACAGCTCGTATTATAAAGCCACCAAATCCCTTATTCCTTTGTCCGCGCCCTGCACCATGATTCCTTCTAAATTCCGTCATATTCTTTTTGAAACTAATTTTCAATGGATAAAATTACTACCTTGAATCTTATTAGCATAATTTATATACATTGATAAAGTATCTACTAGCATTTTTATGCTTTTTCCCACTATTATTAAGCGCTCAGCGTGGTTTCACACCGGCTCGTGGTGCCAAAAGCTTGAGTATGGGTGGCCTCGTGTCCGTTTCAACAGAAATAGATGCTATACTGAATAACCAAGCTGGTCTTGCATCTATGGATGGTTATGGTCTCATTGCTACTGCTGAACAAAGGTTTTTATTAGATGAACTCCGTACAGTATCTTTTGGTGCAAGTTATGAAAAGAAAGATTTTGGTACAGTGGGACTTCTAGTAAGTAGTTTCGGAATTGCGGAATATAAAGAACAAAAATTTGCTCTCGCCTATGCACGTAAACTCTTAGACCAATTAAGTATTGGAGGGCAATTAGATTATTTGACTACACGCATTCAAGGCTACGGCAGTTCTAATAGTATCACCTTCGAATTTGGTCTTCAGTCAAAGTTCAATGATGAAATAATGATGGGTTTTCATATGTTCAGTCCTGGACAGGTTAGCCAAGGAACAGAAAGCAATATACCAACACGCATGAATCTTGGCTTTGCGTATATACCCTCGGATAAATTAATCATTGGGGCTGAAGTCGAAAAAATAGTAGATCTGGACTTCGCCTTTAGAGGAGGAGTAAGTTATGCCTTCGCTGAGCAGTTTATTCTCAGAGCTGGAGTTAGTACGGGGGAAACGACCTTTAGCTTTGGCCTAGGATATGCGCTTCAAAATGCACTATATTTTGATGGGGCATTTAGTCAACATGAGACGCTAGGTATCACACCAGCAGCCAGTGTCAAATACTTTAAAGAGAAATAAGAATGAAGATTTTACTTGTGTCTGCAACCACCTTTGAAATTGCATCGATTATAAAAGAATTAGAAGAGAAAGGCAGTAAAAAATCCTTTTTCGAATTCGAATACTTTGGGCATACTATCTATCCATTAGTAACAGGAATAGGGTGTATGAAAACTGCCTTTGCAATAGCCCGCATATGCCAAAATAAAGAATTTGACCTAGCAATAAACCTTGGCTTAGCAGGCACCGTCCCTGGAAAAAATAATCCTGGAGATGTTGTAGAAATAGTAGAAGAATGTTTTGCAGACCTAGGTGTGGAAGAACAGTCCGGTGCATTCACGGATCTCTTTGAATTAGAACTGGAAGATAAAAACGCCGCTCCATTCCAAGATGGTAAAATCTTAAACGATAAGAACATCTCTCGACTATTTAAGACTGCAAAAGGAATTACTGTAAATACGACACATGGTAATGTAGAAAGTATTGCAAAACTAATGAGTAAATACGATTTCGAAGTAGAAAGCATGGAGGGAGCTGCCTTCTTTTATGCCTGTAAAATTCTGGACATAGACTGTTACCAAATTAGATCCATATCGAATCTAATAGAGCCGCGTAACAGAGAAAACTGGGCAATTGGCGAAGCACTTACTAGTCTTCATAGCGCTTTTTTCAAGCTGATACAATCTAGCATCGCTTAAATCAACTCTACTCTTTTCTACAAAAAAAATACGGTTGAGAAACCCAACCGTATTTAATAAACTTACTTCATGTATTCTTAATCCTGTTTGATAATTCTGTACAAGCGCTTCATACTATCATGATGCACTCTAAAGTAGTAGGTACCCGCAGGATACGCATACAGGCTTAATTGAGCAGTATGCGTTTTATCATATCGAACTAAAGTACTATTCTGAATACGTTGTCCTGACCCACTATAAATAGATATGGGAAGGAAGGTTCCAGCGTCTTTTAGACCGTGTACATTTATTTGGAAAACACCCTCTGTTGGATTCGGAAATATTTCCATTCCATATAATAGAGTCTCATCGTCAGAAGAAGATACAATATCTACATCCACTGTAGTTCTGAATTCGCAACCACTCTCATCTCTAACCACAATCGGATATGTACCGTTTTGTAATCCTCCGAAAAAATTACTGCTTTGAAATTCAATACCAGCCAATATACTATACTCTACTTCCCCTGTTGTGTTTTCAGCAATTATAGTGATAGAACCATCTGAAGCTGAAGCTGAACTTGCAGCTGTCACTTCAAAAGTTGCTGAAAGCATACAAACATCTATAGTCGCACTTCCTTCAAAGCTACAGTCTCCGCCTCCAAGAACTACAAAATCATAATCACCCGCCTCTAAGCCAGTAAAGGTATTATCAGACTGAAAGCTAACTCCACCGTCAATACTATAAGAAAATGGACCAGAACCAGAAAGGACATCAATAACTAAAACCCCATCTGCTGCACCATCTTCACTAACAGATAATCCAACGCCCTCTGCATCTAGAGAGCATTCAAAGGTCGCGCAGAAATTATTGACTTCTTCGCTTCCAAAATTTGCCTGCAGGATTGATGCTAATTCTAAGCCTTGGTCATCAAAAAATACATAGCTACCATCTGCATTTCCATTTGATGTAAGACCATCACCATAGGTGTCAAAGATGGTAAATACATAACAGGCCTCTGGATCTAAACAGAATGACTCTGTTATCAAGGCATTAGGCATTCCATTATAATTTCCACCCTCTCCAACTAGGTTGCCTTGTTCATCGGCTAGCGTCCAAGATGTTTCACCTGAAAAGAAATCGAGTTGTAGTTCTAGTGTAACAGTCACTGAATTTCCTAAGACTTCAAACTGACCTGTCCTTGAATTATTACTTGTAAATTGATCTACCTGACCATTTGGCATCTGCACAGTAACTTCTACATCGTTTACACCTGCATTTACATTATCCGTTAAGCTCACCGATATTGTTTCTTCCGCCAAATATTCTAAAGATCCAGTCCATGGAATAATCTGATTTTCCATGCCATTTAAGTTAACAACTATATCCACGGACGTTAAATTTTCAAAACCTTGGTTCTGGATTGTCACATCAATATCTCTACTAAAATCACAACTTGCTCCTTCTAAATTAGAAATTTGAATAACTGCTACATCCAGTGGCGCAATATTTTGGATTTTTTGCTTCAGCGTATCATTGAAGGTACTTTTATCTAATTCCAATGAAGTAAAGGTCGTTAGATTATACTCACCTATAGCAGACATGTCAACTGTACTCGTAAACGTATGATTGTACACACTATCACTTTTTAATAAAAAATCTACATCTTCTACAATCTTGAGTCCATTATCAAAAATGTAACCTACTTTAAATCGTTCGACGGAATCCAGTCCAACATTTCTTACCTCAACGCGTATCTCTTCAGTTGCTGTCAAATCGGATTGGCTAGTAGGACTTAGAATATTTGCCATCTGTAAATCTACCGTGTCCTTATTCATTTCAAAAGCCACTATTCGGGTATCTGTACCACCCGAACTGCTCGCATATTCAGTGGTAAACCAAAAGGTCTTTTCATTAATTGGATCAATCGTCATCTGGGAATAATCAGAAAATCTTCCACCCGAATTAATAGTCCCCTCTCCTTCTTTAACAATCACTTCTTCTAAAGTCATCTGCCCTAAAGGATCTCCTGCCTGTCTTCCTGTATACGCTACACCAGCAAATTCATCCACTCCAGCAAAATTATAGGCTAAACCAATCGCCCCATTGCCCGCAATGGAAATACCAGCCATGAATCGTTGTTTACCATCTTCTGGTGCAAAGGTACCTTCTTGGTATAAGGACCAGTCTTCAGTGCCTGACTTGCGCAATTCCATCCATCGTATACCAGAAAAATTATCACCATCTGTGACATCCGTTATAAAGTTTAGGACAATACTTTCATGCGAACCAAAGTTCCTATACTGAGGTAGATTCATTATCACCTCAGGAATACCATCTAAGGCATCACCACCTCTTTGTGGCACGCAAGCAAACCCAGGACCGGGCACACATGGAAAGGCATCAAAGGGTGTCGTCTCAATTTCTGTTAATGTCAGTGCTGAATTAGAAGCATCGTCAAAATCTACATCCAGACTATAAATTTGAACCTGATCCTGTGCCACTGTTCCCCAACTAGAATCTTCAATTTTTAGATAATAAGGACCATCCTGTATAGGAGGTGCAGTCTTACCGGTCCAATGTACAGGTGTTGCTGTTAAAAAACCTTGTTCAGTTCCTGTTGGTCTTGGAACTTCCAACCTCTGAATGCTAACCATATCTGCACCAGCGATCATCTCTTCTCTATTGATTGCATATATTTTCATACCGCCAGGATCAGTTCCTGGGTCACGTTCATTTGTAGATACTGTATAAGAATTTGACCATATCCCCCATTTTGGATAATCAGGAAACACAGGCGTTGCGAAATTATAAACATCATAGGACCCCAAAGGGTCGCTAGACTCTGAAATTCCGAATAATAATTGAGCTTGACCGAAGGAAGGAAATTCAGTGATGATCCATCTATCTACAGATTGATCATATAAAACAATAGGATCTCCTCCTGATGAAAAACCAAGTGAATTCCATAAGGTGTTCGCATTGATACTCGCTTCTAACGTTCCTTCTTTATCATAGATAGCAATTCGAGTTGCATTTATTGCTTGTAAATAATGATCTCTTCCAACCGCTCCCGTTGGATCTTGAGGCGGTCCTCCACTGGAAAGACCATCAATATTTACCAAGGGCTCATTTGGCATCATGCGCGATTTTATAACTTCTTTTTGCCACACTGGATCTTCTCCCTGATGTTCTAACTCAGGAATGATGCTACTGTTCCTACCCCTATTCTTAAAATTAGGAGGGACAGCTCTATTCTTTTTCCAAGCTTGTTTTTTCTCAATACTGATATGATCCTTAGCAATAAGGTCTCTCAGTTCTGGAGTCGTCCCTACTTTTTCAGCAAAACTTGTTTGAACTTTTACTCCTTCCACCTTTTTTTTACTCTGCGCTTGGGCAGAAAAGACAAAGAGTATTAGAAAGACTAGACATAAAAGATTTCGCATATACTTTATTTATTGTTTTAAAATTACTGTTTTTTTCTTTTCACTTTCCCCAGATTGAATCCCAGACATTGTACCGTCGACTAACTTAGCTGCTAAGATCATCTCAGAGTCAATTAATATAGACAACAATTCTGTTCCTGATATTTTTGCTGTATTAAAGTTAAAAATGGCAATATTTTGACTGCGGCTTGCAAGCCCTTTAGACTTCAATTCATAGGAAGAAAATTCTTGTTCGATTTGCTTCATCGTTATGCTTTTAGCCATAAAAATCTCTACCATATCTGGTCCTTTTTCTATTGGGCTAATTTGTGCTACTCTCGTCTTAGAGGAACATGCCATCATAAATAAAAATACGCCTAGTATGAGCAAGAGTTGGGTTATTCGAAGAGCTAAAGATTTCATGACCGAATTTAAAGAAATTATTAGTCTATTACACTCTTGAATTCTACTATTCAAGACAATTATGTCCGCTAGAAAGCGATTGTCATCCATTCTATTTTCCGGAAAGTGCGCTTTTCTATAGATAATTAGTGATAACTCATCCATATATTTGACGATACCATCCTATTTTGGATTTCTATAACATTTGCTCTTAGTATATTTGCGCAAAACTTAGACCTCGTGGGAGTACTTATATTTTTTCTTATTTCGTATGTCTTATTTAGCATCAGCTTGTACTTGCTTTTCCCAAAAGCAGGTGTTCCAGCTATAAAAGGACTTATTCCAGGTGTAAACTTCATCGAAGTGTGTAAATTGATAGGCAAACCTACCTGGTGGGCTGCTCTATTATTAGTACCTATCGTTGGTTTCTTCACCTTTGCCGAAATGGTAGTGCGTCTTGTTAGATCCTTTGGCAAATATAAATTGAGACACAGTGCTGGTGCAGTCGCTTACGCCCCAGCGAGCCTAGCCTGGCTTGCTATGGACAAGGATTCAAAATATGAGGGTCCTATAGTGCAGCGTGAAGAAGAATATAATGCAAAGATTGAAGCGGCTCGTAAGGCCGGAAAAAAAAGAGAGCTAGAGAAGCTGGTTAAGAATAATCCATTTAAAAAATCTCCTATGCGGGAATGGATTGAATCGATTTTCTTCGCCGTATTCGCAGCAGCATTCATTCGTATGTTTCTAATTGAAGCCTATGTTATCCCAACGCCATCTATGGAGGGTTCTCTTCTAGTTGGAGATTTTCTTTTTGTTTCTAAATCTTCTTATGGCATTCGTACACCCATGACGGTGGCGATGTTTCCTCTTCTGCATAACAGATTGCCGTTCTTTAACAAGGAGTCCTATCTTAAGAAGCCAAGCTTACCTTACAAACGACTACCTGCTCTGAGAGAAATTAAAAACAATGTTCCCTTTGTATTCAATTGGCCAGTTGGAGATTCAGTGTATATAACGAATAGAAGATCTTGGACTGTAAACCAAATCCGACTAAATCCAGGACTAGTGAGTAATGACTCACAACTTAGAAAACAGGTCAAAAACAAAGATTATGTGGTTAGACCTCTCGATAAGAAAGATCACTATATTAAGCGCTGCATTGCTATTCCCGGCGACACACTACAAATCATTGACAAACAGGTATATATTAACGGAAGTCCAGCAGAAAATCCTTCTAATCTTCAGTATGGTTATATTATTCAATTTTCACGTACTACCAACATCCGTAAGGTCTTTGAGAAATTAAATATTTTCGAAAAGGATATGCTGTTTGCACCTACACAAGCCAATCAAGTAGGTCTACATCTCAGTGAGCAAATGAAAGAGGATATCAAAAAAGTAGATCCTGGAGTTCAGTTCAAAGCCATAGAAAATAAACCTGAAAATGGGTCCAAAAAAGAATTCCCGCACGACCCGAAACACTTTCCTGGTTGGACGATAGATGATTATGGTCCTATATGGATTCCCAAAAAAGGGATTACTGTTGACATTAGCAGATCTAACATTGCTTTATACAAGAGAATAATTGGCACCTATGAACACAATGATTTAGAAATAAATGGCGGTACAATCAAAATAAATGGAGAACCTGCTACCCAATATACTTTTAAACAAGATTATTACTGGGCAATGGGAGATAATAGACATAACTCTGAAGACAGCAGATCTTGGGGATTTGTTCCACATGATCATATCGTAGGAAAGCCTTTATTTATTTGGTTTTCAACCAATAACGGTAACATAGGCCAAGGAATACGTTGGAATAGAATTTTTAAGTCTGCTGATATTTTCTGATTTTAAACAGAAATTTCATCCAGATGCACAGGAATCGCTTCCTAATACTATTCATTTTATGCAGCCAACTACTCCAAGCACAGTTGCCTACGACACATATGCACAGATTTAGCCTAAGCTCTCAAGGCAAGGGTGTAGAAGTGACAGAGGCTTTGTATCTCAACAATTTCAATAAGACAGGCTACAACAATCAAATGCAGTTCATGGGAGACGTTGATAAATTGCTGATATCCTCAAATGCATATTATCCAGACAGCACCAATGATGTACTGTTATTAGATTTTAACGATCTGAGTTTAGAACGTATGACCCTAACTTCAGAAAGTGAATACTCTCCAACCCCCATTGCAGCAGATGCTTTCACCTGTGTGCGCGTAGAAAAAGACGGAAAGGACCAAGGACTTTGGGAGTATAATTTTGAAAACAAAGAATATCCAGAACAACGACTCTTACATAATCTTGACAACATTGGGTATCACCTTTGGTTGGATGAAGAAAAACTGATCTTATTTCTCGTAGATCAGCCCAACTTTATGGCACTTGCATATCCCGAAGATGGTTCGTTTAAAGTACTTGATTCCAAAATTGGGAGATGTTTTAAACGCATAAACGACGATACCTTTTACTATGTTCACAAACTCAGTGATGACACCTGGGAACTTAAAAGCTATGACCTCAATACCGGAAAAAAAACTAGGATTCTAGAAATGCCACCTGGTGTAGAGGATTTTGAACTACTGCAAGACGGCACAATCATCTGCGGAAAAAATGCGCAAATTTTAATCTACAACAGGAAGAAAAATTCTGAAGAATGGCTACCCTACGTGGACCTATCTCCTTTTGGCCTCAAAAACATCACCCGTCTCATTATGCAAAAGAATATTCTTATTACAGTCTCTGAATGATTATAGTCGATCAACTCAAGCGCCAGATAGAATTAAGCAAAACACCTATACGTGTTGTTTCCTGCGTACCCTCTATTACCGAACTTTTATTCTTATTTATTCCTGCCGAACATATCATCGCAAGAACAAAATTTTGCATTCATCCAAAACATATAATTTCCAGAATTCCCAAAATTGGAGGCACCAAAACATTGCATTTAGAACGTATTAAAGCTCTCAAACCAGATCTTATCATTGCAAATAAAGAAGAAAATAATAAAGTGCAGATAGATGAACTCGCAAACAACTTTCCTACCTATGTTTCAGATATTCACAATCTGGACTCATGTAAGGATTTCATATCAGACTTAGGCGATATCTTTTCAAAGACAACCATTGCATCGAATCTCATCTCTGAAATACAAAATGAAATATCTAACACATCCAATACTTCTCAAAAATCTGCTCTCTATTTAATCTGGAAGGACCCCTATATGACTGTTGGAACATACACCTATATTCACGACATAATGACTACATCTGGCTTTAGTAACTGTATTGCGCCTAAAACTCGCTACCCCAAGATCACAGTTGAACAGATCAATAGTTATAGACCCGAGATAATACTGCTTTCCTCAGAGCCCTTTCCCTTTTCCGACAATCATATTGTAGAACTTAAGCAAAACTTAGACTATTCGCCTAAGATTATTTTAGTAGATGGTGAAATGTTCTCCTGGTATGGTGCTAAAACATTGCCTGGATTAAAATATGCTAGAAAACTTCGTCAATCTCTACATCAAGACACTTAGGACCAAATAATGCTAAAAACCTTAGTTTTTAAAGCTTTTTATTTGAGATTATTAGCACATGCTCTTATCTTTAGGAAAATGCATATATGAAGAATTTTCTGTTACTAACCATACTCATATGTTCTTCGGGATTAATTGCTCAAAAGCAGATTGATGATCAGTTAATTGTTCAGCTTAGTCAAGAGTATTCTATCGATAGAATTGTAAACAAACAAGCGGACGATATTATTGACATAAAGCGCATCTCTAAAAAGCAAAACCTGTACATGATACAATGTGCAAATGAAAAAGCAACCCAGAAACTTAAAACACAAATAGAAAAAAGACAGCAGGTTCTTTTCGTGAAGAATGACATGGAATCAGAATTGCGATATGTCCCAAATGATACTAGGTACAGTGAACAGTGGAATCTAGAAATTATTGGTACAGAAGACGTATGGGAAATAACAAGGGGCGGCAGCACCTTTGAAGGCAAAGAAATAGTAATAGCTGTAATTGATGAAGGCTTCGAGTTACATGATGACTTGGAAGATAATATTTGGCTTAACACAGGAGAAATTGCAAATAACAATATTGACGATGACAACAACGGCTATATAGATGATTATGGTGGTCTGAATATTGAAACGGGAAATGACCAACATACACGCGTAGATCATGGAACCCAAGTAGCAAGTATCTTAGGTGCGAAAGGAGATAATAACAAAGGGATAACAGGAATAAACATGGATGTCAAAGTCATGTTGATTAGTGAAGCAAAAAGCATTTCTGAAATTGTTGAGGCCTATGAATATATCATCGATCAAAGGTCCCGTTTTAATCAATCGAATGGTGAAGAAGGTGCCTTTGTAGTAGTTACAAATTTCTCAGCAGGTATCTCAAATCAGTTTGGTGAAGATTGGCCCATATGGTGTGATCTCTATAATGACTTAGGTGAAGTTGGTGTTTTAAGTGTGTCCGCTGTTCCTAACTCTGCAATAAACGTTGATATCGAAGGTGATCTACCCACTACCTGTGATAGTCCCTTCTTAATTACAACAACAAATACAACAGAAACAGATGACTTTAGCACGCAAGCTGGCTTTGGAAATATTCATGTTGACATAGGCGCTCCAGGTGAAGATGTCTTAGTCACAAGAGACACAGAAGAATATAGATTTGGCAGCGGAACATCCTTTTCCTGTCCACATATAGCAGGTGCTATAGGTTTATTGTATTCGCTTCCCTGTCCACAAATAGAGGATGGAATTTTTGAAAACCCTGACAATATTGCAGCGAGCATGAAAGCGGCAATCATGGCAAACGTGCAACCCATAACAGAACTAGCGGATAAAACCGTTTCTGGTGGACGTATAGATTTAATAGAAGCTACTGCTGAGGTTCAGGAAATTTGTGAAAGTAGCGTTGGTGTCATTGAGTTGTATGTTGCTCCTAATTCAGACTTCCTCTCCATATTTTATGAGACACCAGATTTTTCAGAATACACGCTGGACATCATAGACATAACAGGTAGATTAATTCATACACAAAAAATATCACCGCCGCTTTTTGGAGATAAAAGAATAATTATAAATACCACACCGAATGGTATTGGAACGGATGCAATAGCACCCTTTCTTCCTTCAGGCATGTACGTGGCAATGCTTTATAATGACAGCAATGTAATCACCAAAAAGTTTTACCAAAACTAATACTTTGGAACAGTACGCTCAAGTATTAACTTACGCAATTCCAGCGTTCTTGGTCTTAATAATTTTAGAGTCAGTAATTGGATATCTCAGGGGTAAGAAAATTAGTAGATCCTTCGATACTATATCTAGTTTAAGTTCGGGAATGTCTAATATATTGCGAGACTTGTTAGGTCTAAGTTTGGTAATCATCAGTTATGCATATATGCAGAAGCATCTAGCAGTGTTCGAAATACAATCTAAGTTTTGGATGTACCTGCTGTGTTTTATTGGACTTGATTTTGCTCAGTATTGGTCGCACAGATGGAACCATGTGATCAATGTTTTTTGGAATAGGCATATTGTACATCACAGCAGTGAGGAATTCAATTTAGCCTGTGCCCTACGTCAGCCTGTATCCGATATCATAGGCGTTTTCTTTTTCCTTTTTATTCCTATTGCCATCATAGGAGTTCCCCCAGAGATAGTTGCAATAACAACGCCTATCCATTTATTTGCTCAGTTCTGGTATCATACTAAATTGATAAAAACACTGGGACCCCTAGAACATATCCTAGTGACCCCCTCCCATCATCGCGTCCATCATGCTATTAATGAACAGTATCTAGATAAAAATTATGCTGCCATCTTTATTATTTGGGACAAATGGTTCGGTACGTTCCAAGAAGAACTTACTGAGGTGCCTCCTGTCTATGGTGTGAAAAGACCTGTAAATACCTGGAACCCATTCATAATCAACTATCAACATTTTTGGACACTTCTCAGCGATGCATGGAGAACGCAAGCGTGGAAGGATAAGCTTAGAATTTGGTTTATGCCTACAGGATGGAGACCAGAAGATGTAAAGTTACGTTATCCAGTAACTAGTGTGGAAGATGTGTATACAATGAAAAAATATGACTCAAATGAATCCGATTTGTTGGCCATATGGTCTTGGATCCAACTGAGCATTTCATTTTTATTTATGTACCATCTTCTCTCGCAGTATGCCACATTTACATTTTTTGAAATTCTAACTTATGGGATCTTTCTATTCATCAGCATTTTTTCATTTACTAGCTTGATGGATGCACACAACATTAGTATACTAGCAGAAAGTATCAGATGCATACTAGGTCTTATTATTACTTACAATTTGCAAGGCTGGTTTGCAATAGATGAAATTTTGCCAGGCGCTACAATCGCGATACTCGCTTATCTTGTATTGTCTTTATGTATAAGTTTACTCTTCATCCGTAAACCTAAGTATGCTGTTCAAAGCTTAAAAAGCATTTAATTATAAGCCTCAAGTAATTTCCCAAATCCCAGTGATTCTGATTTTTCTTTCACTATTTCGATTTTCAATTGTAACTTGCGCCCTCTTAGATTGGCCTCGTAGCATAACTGGATAATGCACTTGACTACGAATCAAGCGATTACAGGTTCGAATCCTGTCGAGGTCACTTTTCCAACTCTATTCATAATCTAATTACTGTAGTACTATATTTGGGCGTGACCCCATCCCTCGCGATGCTCAGGATACGGTCGTGTCGTCCGCAGCCAGGTCCTACGGACGCCTTCGGCCTGCTACCACCACTCACGCACGTTACACTTCGTTTCACTAAGGTCTTTTGAAGCATTCGATATCTTGATTCAAATGCCTATCGCCTTCCTACCCTCATCAAAAACATAGATAATCCCATATTCTAGGTTTACATAGATGCCTAATTCTTATTCCTAGTTTAATTTTATTCCTGAAAAATGTGTTCAGACTGTCACAATTCCCAATTCTTCTTGATAAATCATTATAATAAAAACCTAAATCATGAAACTTAACTTCCATAATTCTGTATTAAAACTACCAACTTCTAAGCCTACTTATAATTCCAAACTACCAAAGGCTGAACTATTGATTAAATTAACACCAGTGCTTTCTATATTACTAACTGCACTTGTATTTAAATCTTGGCCAATATTATTTGCCTTGTTATACCTCCCAGTGCAGTACGTAATAAGTGGACTCAAATTTTGTTTTGACCTTTCCAATTTAGAGATTGACTATACGGATATTATTGATGACTTGGATGGCATGCATTAATAAGCGCAGGAATTCACCTTTTTAGGGATATGCCCGAGTATTACCAGAGGGATATTTGCGAATGAATACTCCTATATCCTTAATCTTTATAGCTATATGGCCCTTTTTAGAAATAAAAAATGATCATATAAAGACTTAATTCATACATAAGTTATTGTTATGCAATAACTTGTGCTGAATATTTAAATATTCCTATTAGTAGCACAATTCTTAATCAACAATTGAAATTTCATAATTTTTACCCTATCTTTGCAGCCGCTAGTGAAAACAGCATAAAACAAAGAAAGATGTCTAGAGTTTGTCAATTAACAGGAAAGAGACCAATAGCAGGAAATAACGTGTCTCACGCAAAAAATAGGACTAAGAGAAGATTCTTGCCTAATTTGCACACAAAGAAGTTCTACATGCCTGAAGTAGATAAATGGGTTACGCTAAAGATTAGCAGTAAGGCCTTAAGAACAATAGACAAGTTAGGTCTATATACCTACCTTAAAAAATTAGAGAAAAAAGGATTTGACCACGGGGTTAAATACTAAAAGCATAGTACAATGGCAAAGAAATCAAAAGGCAATAGAAACCAGATAATATTAGAATGCACTGAGCATAAGGCTACTGGCCAGCCAGGTACTTCTAGATATGTAACTCAAAAAAACAGGAAGAACACACCTGAAAGAATTGAGCTAAAGAAATACAATCCTATTCTTAGAAAATATACTATTCACAAAGAAATTAAGTAAGCCATGGGAAAAGTAAGTAAAAACGCCAGAGTCGCACAAAGAGCGGCTAACGCAGGTTCGGGTAGAGATTTTGTTAAAGTTGTTCAAAGCATTAAAAATCCTGATACAGGAAAGTACAGCTACAAAGAGGTTATGATCCACAAGGACAAGGTAAAAGAATTCCTTGCTGCTCATAAATAATCTATTCAAAAATTATATCTAAAAGGCTTCTCTACAGGAAGCCTTTTTTATTTTTACAAAAAACAAATCAATGAGTTTTTTCGATAAGTTTTCAAAAGAAAAAGAAGCAGAACTAGACAAAGGTTTAGAAAAAACTAAACAAAGTTTCTTTGGAAAAATTGCCAAAGCTGTCGCAGGAAAATCAAAGGTGGATGTAGAGTTCCTTGATGAACTCGAACAAATACTTATCTCTGCAGATGTTGGCTTAGAAACAACTGTCAAAATAATTGACAGACTAGAGGCTAAAGTCGAAGCTGAAAAATTCTTTTCAGTGGATGAACTCAACAGACTCTTGCGTGAAGTTATCGTAGATATACTAGGTGAAAATAATACAGAAGATATAGTCGACTTTTCTATCCCTGATACAAACACACCGCATGTAATTCTTGTTGTCGGTGTGAATGGTGTAGGTAAAACAACAACTATCGGAAAACTCTCTCACCAGTACAAAAAACAAAATAAACTAATCGTTCTTGGCGCAGGAGATACCTTTAGAGCGGCAGCTGTGGACCAACTAGAGATTTGGGCAAACAGAGCGAATACATTCTTCTTTAGTAAGGGTATGCATACGGACCCTGCTGCTGTTGCTTACGAAACTGTTCAATTTGCACAAAGCAATTATATAGATGTTGCAATTATTGATACAGCGGGCCGACTCCACACGAAAAAACACTTGATGGACGAACTCACTAAAATTAAGAATTCTATTTCGAAGAAAATGCCCGGTGCGCCGCATGAAGTATTACTTGTGCTCGATGCAACTACAGGCCAAAATGCCATCGAACAAGCTAGACATTTCACACAAGCTACAGATGTTACCGCAATTGCTCTTACTAAACTGGATGGATCTGCTAAAGGAGGTGTTGCTCTTGGAATCTCTGATCAATTCAAAATTCCTATTAAATATGTAGGCGTCGGAGAAGGTATTGAACAATTACAAGTTTTTAACCGCATGGCCTTTGTAAATTCTTTATTCAAATAGCAACCCATCTCATTTCTGTCGTATAAAACAGCTATTTTAAAAATCAGGAGAAACCCTACTTTGATGTAATCAGAATTGATTACTTTGTAATTAATCATCGGATATACATACTTCCATTGCTATTCAGCAACAATCACTTGGGAAACACATTAATTAACAAATTAGTACCGCTATGGGTAATCGTAAAATCGTAATCTTCACTTTTCTTATAACTGGAATTTTATTCCTTGCATTTTCGGGGAGTCATCCTACTGGACCAGCAGGTTACACAGGAGCACCTGGAGATGGTGTTTGCAGCCAGTGTCATGGTTCACAGAGTTCTAGCATTAATGGGGTCATTACCGTTAATGGCTTACCTGCCACTGTTTCTCCTAACACTACTTATAACCTGACTGTAACAAATACAGTCACCTCAGGTAATCCAGTTAGAACCGGATTTCAAGTAGTTGCTCTAAATGATGCAAATAATGCAAATGCAGGTGATATGACTAATAATAGCGCTAACAGTAGTTTGAAAACTGCCAGTGGAAAAGAATACTTTGGACACCAACCAGCAGTTATGTTCATGGGTAACACCATGGTAAGTTGGGATGTAGACTGGACCTCCCCTGCTACAAATATGGATGTCACATTTTATGGGGTTGCAAACTTTGCAAACGGAAGTGGCTCTGGTGGAGATAGAATTAAGTTTGTACAAGAAACAACTACTGTAACTGGTTCAGGTAACATGCTGAGCTGTAGTATTGCAAATGATGTAGGCGTCTCTTGTTTTGGCGTAGAAGATGGATCTGCAGAAGTAGTTGTTTCTGGAGGACAGAGCCCGTATAATTACTTATGGGATAATGGAGAAGTAACTGCAATAGCTGTAAACTTAAGTGGTGGAACCCATACTGTAATGGTGACTGATGATACGAATATGACCTGTACAGAAACCGTATTTATTCCAGAACCTACAGAAATCACAACAACTATAAATACAAGTGATGTTTCTTGCCTTGGAGCCTCTGATGGCTCAGCTACTATAACGCCTTCAGGTGGAGTACCTAACTATAGTTATAATTGGTCCATACCAGCTTCTGGAAACAGTATTAATAATGTTCCTGCAGGGACCTATTTTGCAACTGTAACAGACGCTACAAACTGTACTACCATGCTAGAAGTGACCATCGGTGGTCCTACAGCTGTCGAAATAATTACGAATACGGAGAATAACGTTAGTTGTAATGGAGCTGATGATGGGGTTATAGATGTAAGTGGAGCTGGAGGAACGCCTGGATATTCATTCATGTGGTCTAATGGTGACAACTCACCAACCACCGCTAATCTTGCTCCAGGGGATTACACAGTCATAGTTACAGACCAAAATATGTGTTCTGCATCACAAACCTATACCATAACAGAACCTACAGTACTAACAGCAAATACAACCGTAGTTGACGAATCAGCTGCTGGGGCAAATGACGGCTCTGCAACTGTAGAAGGAATGGGTGGTACCCCACTGTATAATTATCTTTGGAGTACTGGTTCCGTAACACCTACTATAAATAATCTAGCTCCGGATACATATACCGTTGTTGTAACGGATGATAATCTTTGCCAGACTACTGCAACAGTAGTGGTAAATCCTGGAGGATGTAATCTCAGTCTCACTGCTACAGCTACAAACGTACCCTGCCATGGTGAAAGCTCCGGCACCATCGATCTTGTTGTGACGGGTGGTTCTGCATCCACACAATTTGCATGGGATAATGGAGCAATATCTGAAGATTTAGTAAATGTACCAGTGGGCGATTATACGGTTGTCGTAACGGATGGCCCCTGTGAAGAAACCTTATCAATAAGCATAACACAACCAGATTCTATCCAGGTGGATCATACTGTTCAAGATGTACAATGTAACGCAGACCAAGATGGTGAAATACAGTTAGATATTGAAGGAGGCGCTAATGACTACACCCTCTTATGGTCTAATGGAATTACAAATGATAGTACGTTTATAATTGTTGATACGCCCTTAAATATTATTGATACCATTGTCAATATACCGGACACTATTTCTGGTCTTGCTGTTGGAGAATACAGTTATATACTAACAGATGGCAATGGCTGTATGGTATTTGATACACTAGATATAAACTTTTTTGATGGCATGCCACCGATTGCTGATTTTAATGATGTCAACATCTATTTAGATGAAGATGGCGTAGCGAATCCTGTATTCGAAAGTGATTTCATTGGTAACAGTTCTGATAATTGTGGTATTGAGCAAGTACTTTTTGTGAGTGGGGCGTTTACATGCTCGGACATAAGCTTATTTCATATGTCAGCAACACTTATTGACTCTTCAGGAAATATGACTGTAGATTCATTTTTAGTGACTGTAATCGACACCCTAGCACCAACAATCAGCTGTGCACAATCCGATGTGACAATTAATAACTGTGATGCCTTTTTCTATGATTTGCCTACCGCATCAGATAATTGTGTTGTAAGTAGTTTAGAACTTACTGCGGGCTTAGAAAGTGGGGCGATCTTCCCTAGCGGAACCACCTTTGTAGAATACACAGCCACAGATGATTGTGGCTATAGTTCTACTTGTAGTTTTACCGTAACGGTAGATATAAACTTTAATGCAACAGCAGAAATCACACAAATGTCCTGTCCTGGTGCTGAAGATGGCACATTAAGCTTTACCCCTACGGGAGGGACAGCACCTTATAGCTACATGATTAGCCCAACAGGTACAGAAGGAACTATTCAAAATGATGGAGAAACAATTGAAATTACAAATTTAGGTCCTGGAAACTATACCCTGATTATTGAAGATGCCGCAAGCTGTAATTTTAGTTTCGAAGACGCTATCATTGACATTCCCAATCTGTCTGCTGAATTAATCTCGATCACAGATGAATCAGGTTCTGGGATTTCAGACGGCGCCATTGATATTGAAATCTTAGGAGGTGTAGGAGACGTTACTGTCGAATGGACAGATGCGGATGGTATATTTGTATCTGACTTTGAAGATATTTCAAATCTAACAGCTGGAACCTATGTCTTAACTCTTCAAGATGACTGCGAAACGTTTTCTATTAGTTATGAAATTGACGTTATCTCATCAACAGGAAACCTAGACAATGACAAGCTAGAAATATATTTGAATCCCAATCCAGTACATGATAATTTAAATCTGATCTCACTTCTTGACACCCAGGCAGAGTATGAAATATTTAATGCTGCAGGTAAAAAAATAAGGGATACAAAAGAACTCCTAGATTCACAACAAATACAAGTTGTGCAATGGCAAGCCGGTCTGTATTTAATAAGAATACAAACTAAGGAAGCAATTATTATTAAGAGATTCCTTAAAATCTAATGAAAAAGGGCTATATCTATACCAAGAGATATAGCCCTTCTTTTAATTCCTTTCATTCAATTTAGATCCTTCTTTAACTTTTTATTAGCAATAATTGGGAAACAAATTTTGCAATTTTGTGATTATAATAATTGTGAAGTATTTAACCCTAATATTAATTGGTATATCCATTAGCTTTAGCACACTCGCCCAAAGCTCTACAGAAAAGGAATTTGAGATAAAATTCAGTTCTGAATCAATTGATTTAGGCTCTGTTAAAAAAGGGGAAAAAGTCTCAGAAACATTTAGCTTTACCAACATAGGAACTGAGATCGTTCAAATAGATCTAGTCAGCTCATGTGAATGTACTACCCTAGATTGGTCTCGAGGAAAGATAATGCCTAATGAAGAAGGCTTCATTCAATTCACCTTTGACAGTAGTTCAAAAACGGAATCTGAAACAATCGATATAGAAATCTTTTTTATGAATACAGATGAAGAGGGCGAACCAGTGTTTAAGCTCGTCGAATACACCTACCAATTAGACTTGTAATCTCTTTTAATTTTCATTCAGCTTAAGCACCTCTAAAAATGCCTTTTGAGGTACCTGCACTGTTCCAATTGATCGCATCTTCTTCTTACCCTTCTTTTGCTTTTCTAAAAGCTTTCGCTTACGCGTAATATCACCACCGTAACACTTGGATGTTACATCTTTACGTAGTGCTGAAATTGTTTCTCGCGCAATTATCTTGGCACCAATGGCTGCCTGTATTGCTATCATAAACTGCTGGCGTGGCAATAACTCTTTTAGACGTTTACATATTTTTCTACCAAACGAATCTGCTTTGCCTCTGTGCACAAGTGAACTCAAAGCATCTACGGGTTCTCCATTTAGTTTTATATCTAGTTTGACTAAATCTGACTTCCTATAATCTATAGGGACATAATCAAAGGATGCATATCCTTTAGATATGGATTTTAATTTATCATAAAAATCAAACACAATTTCCGCCAGCGGTAATTCAAACGTAAGTTCAATACGTTCAGGAGTTAAATAAGTTTGTTTACCTAAGGTGCCACGTTTGTCTAAACAGAGCGTCATGATACTTCCAATATATTCTGGCTTCGTTATTATCTGTGCCTTGATATAGGGTTCCTCTACATAATCAAGGATTGTCATATCTGGAAGATCATTTGGAGTGTTAATCTCCAACTTTTCTCCTTTCTTTGTTCCTGCCTTGTAGGATACATTCGGTACTGTTGTTATAACTTCTTGATCAAACTCTCTACTGAGTCGTTCTTGAATTATTTCTAAATGAAGCATGCCTAAAAACCCACAACGAAAACCAAATCCTAAGGCAATGGATGATTCTGGTTCGTATACTAATGAAGCATCATTCAATTGCAACTTCTCTAAACTTTCTCTTAAATCTTCAAAGTCTTCATTTTCGATTGGATACAAACCTGCAAAGACCATTGGCTTTACATTTTCAAATCCATCAATTGCCTCTGCACAAGGATTATCTACACGCGTAATCGTATCTCCTACCTTTATTTCTTTGGATTGTTTAATACCAGTTATAATGTAACCTACATTACCTGCACTTAATTTCTTCTTAGGAATTTGATCTAATTGTAGCACTCCAATTTCATCTGCATGATACTCCTTTCCCGTGTTTACGAATCGTACAGCATCCCCTTTATTTATGACTCCATTTAAAATTCTGAAATATGCTATGACACCTCTAAACGAGTTAAAAACAGAATCAAAGATAAGTGCTTGCAAAGGAGCCTCTGTATCTCCTTTGGGAGCAGGAATCTTTTTCACTATCTCTTCAAGAATATTTTCTACTCCAAAACCTGTTTTACCTGAAGCATGTACAATGTCCTCCAATTCACATCCTATAAGATCTATGATTTGATCAGACACTTCTTCAATCATTGCCGATTCCATATCTACCTTGTTTAGAACAGGGATGATTTCTAGATCATGTTCTAACGCTAAATACAGGTTTGAAATAGTTTGGGCCTGAATACCCTGACTAGCATCTACTAACAATAAGACACCCTCACATGCTGCAATAGAACGAGAGACCTCATAAGAGAAATCTACATGCCCAGGTGTGTCTATGAGATTAAATGTATACTTATTACCATCCTTAGCATTATAGTACAACTGAATAGCATGACTTTTTATAGTAATACCTCGCTCGCGTTCGATATCCATGTCATCTAATGCCTGATTCGTCATATCGCGTTCAGAGATAGTTTTTGTATGTTCTAACAGCCTATCTGATAGAGTACTCTTCCCGTGGTCAATGTGGGCTATAACACTAAAATTCCTTATAAACTCCATAAGCTGCAAAGATACTCCATAAATGAACAAGACTTTCCTCTCACCTCAGATATTTTTAGAACAAAAATGTCGTATTTTAGCTATTCATAAAGCCACATCATGAAAATACATACGCTCATAAGCATTCTCAGTGCTTTTCTACTTGTACAGGTCGGAATACAAGCACAATATCAATTCAAAGAAGTAAATCGCGTAGCCTGTTCTGAAATTAAAAACCAACAAAGAACTGGTACATGTTGGAGCTTCGCTACCTCCTCGTTTATAGAATCCGAACTCAAACGAAAAGGCCTGGATGTCGATATAAGTGAGATGTTCATCGTGCGCAAAGTATATGAAGACAAAGCATTCAATTATGTTATGCGTCAAGGAAAAGCAAATTTCTCGCAAGGCAGTCTCTCTCATGATTTAATACGGACTGTTGCAAGAGAAGGAATTGTGCCTGAGAAAGACTACATGGGAAGAGAATCTACAGCACAATCATACAACCATTCAGAAATGGAAAAGGGTTTAAAAGGCTTTCTTGATGGTGTAATTTCTGCTAAGCATCCCACACCAAAATGGAAGAAGGCAGTTGCTGCTGTTCTTGATGTTTACCTCGGCGCAATTCCTCAAGAATTTAATATTCACGGCAAAAAATATAATGCTCTGGCTCTACGTGATATGCTTCAGTTAAAAGATGAAGACTTTGTAAGTTTGAGTTCATTCACGCATCATCCTTTTTACACTGATTTTATTCTCGAAATTCCAGATAACTATTCAAATGGAAAATTCAAAAATGTACCGCTATCAGAATTAAAATCCGTTGTGGATCATGCACTTTCAAAGGGATATTCTGTAGCCTGGGATGGAGATGTGAGCGAAAAAGGATTTTCACATAAAAACGGAATCGCAGTGCTTCCTGTAGATGAAGCCCGTGAAGACTTGTTTGAAGTGCCCGGAGAAGAGATTCAGGTGAATCAAGAAAATAGACAAGAGGCCTTTGAAAGTTGGTCCACAACAGATGACCATCTAATGCATTTAGTAGGCAAATCTGAGGATCAAAATGGAACAGTATACTATTTGATTAAGAATTCATGGGGTGACAAGAATGAGAAACAAGGTTATTTATACATGTCTGAAGCATATTTTCTAATGAAAACAGTAGCTATTATGGTAAATAAGGATGGTTTACCTGATCAGACCAAGCGATTATACAGTTTCTCAGGAGAATAGTCTATTTCTAAAGCAGCGAATACTGTATTCGTGCGTTTCTAGGGATATTAGGATGATTTTATGAAGAAAACCCACTACATAGCAATTGTTGTTGCTTGCTGTTTGCTTTTTGCTGGCTGTTCACTAGATACACCACCAGTGACACATATACAACTTCAAGAAGATGTTGAACTGAACCTTTGGCAGCAACTCACTGAAAATGGAGCTGTCCCTCAAATACAACTAGTTTCTACGGAAACATATAATTGTTCAGACGCTAAAATTATTTCCAATTTTAGCCTAAATAATCAACAACGCTTGACGCTAGCACTTGAGGCGATCGAAATTCCAGAAAATTGCACGCACACTGACCCAGTTTACTTGACAAATGCCTATTCACTAGAACTCATGGATGGTGTTTATGACCTACATATAACCATAGGTGACTTAGTATCTAATGAGGGCAGTCTTCAAATAAATAGAGAGCAAATTGAAATTCAACTCAATTCTTCAGACGGGATAAAACATCGGAATGCAGTTATGCATCGCATTCCAGATAACACTGCCTGGGGATACCTCATTGATGCCAATAATCAGGAAGAATTAACACATAACTTACTAAGTGATGTAGAATTAGTTCTAAACACAAATTTATCATCTGGATCCTATTCGTATTTTACTGTTGAAGAAAACGGCACTGTCACCATATTGGATCGAGACAGTCAAGTGAAAGGTTTTATTGTGCAGTATAAAGATCAATCTGATTGGGATCAAATCATTGAGAACGCGGCTAATCTAGATTTTAATTCAAGTACCTCCCTGTTCATTCAGAACTACAACGGACAACACCACAGAATTTAAATTTCGAATATAAATCCTCTAGATTTTGCATCTTCATAGCGCAGTCTGTCAAACTGAAAAAGTTTGGCTGGTCTATGTGCCACACCCTGTTGGTATTCCTCTTGATCTAGCAAAACACCTAATGACATAATCTTCTTCCTAAAATTTCTTTTATCAAGTGACTTACCAAGTACAGCCTCATACAAATCTTGCAATTCTGATAAAGTAAACTTTTGAGGTAAGAGCTCAAAACCAATAGGTTGGGACCGTACTTTAGATTTTAATGTTTCTAAACATCTATCCATTATCAGCTTATGGTCAAAGGCCAAAGTAGTAATCTTACTTACTTCATGCCAGGCTATATCTTCTGCAAAAGAATAGGCCTTAGGATTCAAATTTGCACTATTCACCAAAGAATAATAGGCAACTGTAATTACCCGTCCCTTAGGATGCCTATCTACCTTTCCAAAGGTAGCTACTTGCTCCAGAAATACATTTTCTAAGCCAGTCAATTCCTTAAGTACACGTTTAGGAGCATTATCGAGATGTTCATCAGGGTATACTAAATCACCAGGTAAGGCCCATTCATCCTTAAAGGGTCTTTCTGCGCGTTTTATGAGTAGTATTTTTAGTAAGGATTGGTCAAATCCAAAAATGACATTGTCAACAGAAAAAGCTGTTTTGAAAAATGTATTTCCGATTGACATGGATGTATTGAGGTTTTCTAATTATAACTTGTAGTGATTACTCAGAACCAGATTCCCGTTTATTTAACTCGTCTCTTATTTTAGCCGCTTTTTCGTAATTCTCTTCTGCAAGCACCTTCGCAAGTAACTTGTTTAATGCCTCTGTTGAATACCCTTTAATATCACTTGGTTCTTTTTTAGAAACCTTTGTGGATTTTAGTTTCTTTTCTTCTGACTCTTCTAATACAACACCTGCCTCTTCCATTATAAACTCAAAAGTATAAATTGGGCAATTAAAACGAACTGCCATTGCTATTGCATCAGATGTCCTACTATCTACAATGAGCTCTTCTCCTTTTGCTCCCTGACATATAAGTTGGGCATAAAATATGCCTTCTAGAAGATTATTAATAATGACCTCCTTAAGCGTAATTTCAAAAGTCTCTAAAGTGTTTTTAAACAGATCGTGTGTAAGCGGTCTATTAGGCGTCATGTTCTCCATGGCAACAGCAATCGCCTGAGCTTCAAATCCACCAATAACTATTGGTAATCTTCTGTTTCCATCTAATTCACCTAGTACTACCGCGTAGTTGTGCGACTGAGTTACACTGTGTGATAAGGCTACTATGTCGAGTTCTATCTTTTCCATTTTCCTATGCAAAAAAGGGTTTGCCGAAAATACAATATTTCTTCAAAGTCAAGAGTTTTTTATCCCTTTTGCCACTATCAAAGCTAGATAAATCGGACAAATCATTAATTTTAGCCCATCCTCAGTTATAAATGAGTTTCATGTGTTAAATTCCTGACTTAAATAGACGATAGAATGTAAATATATTACTCTATCAGACAAAACTTGGAGGAAGTATAGTAATATTATTAAGAATATGAATGAAAGATTAGAATTACTCAAACAGCATCTTAAAGATGATCCAGATGATAGCTTCTTATTGTTTGCAATTGCCAAAGAATATGAAAAGAAGGAAGAATTTTCTAAAGCGCAGAGTTACTATGAGATATTAAAAACAAAGGATGAAAACTACATAGGTTTGTATTATCATCTTGGAAAACTTTTCGAACGAAATAATGAGAACAAGAAAGCAATAGAAATTTATAAGGCAGGTATCCACTTAGCAAAAAAAGAGAAAGACTTTCATTCCGCCTCAGAACTTAATGGAGCTTTGGAAAGTCTAGGTGAGCACTTTGAAGAGTAACAGTTCCTTCAAATACAAGACGAGCAGGTCCACGCAACCAAAGCTCTTCAAAACCGCGTATACTTTTTTTACCGCGCACAGACAATCTCCCACCTTTTGTAATTATACTCGATTGGAAATCCTTTTCATCACCAGACTCAATTGCATGTGCTATTGTTGCAGCTACCACACCAGTTCCGCATGAATAAGTTATATCTTCCACCCCACGTTCATAAGTCAAAACATATAAATCACCCTCCTCATTTAATTCTATACAGTTTACATTTATTCCCTTAGCTCCATATTTTTCACCGTATCGAATCTGACGGGCTTCATGAATAAAATCTTCGTCTTTGGGAATTTCCGACTTAAAAACATAGTGTGGACTGCCTGTATCTAAAACATAGGCAGAACCATCTTTTGAAACTGTACTAACATCACTCATTTTTAAATCGACCTCTGTGTTACTAGCGACTGCTATGTGTTCACCATCCACTGCTAAAAATCTACATCTTTCCTGAATATAAGATTTGCTGTAGGCAAAATGTACTATACATCTTCCTCCATTGCCACACATACTACTCAACTTGCCATCCGAGTTATAGTAAATCATTTCAAAATCATAGTCTTTATGCTGCTTGATAATAATAAGACCATCAGCGCCAATACCAAACCTTCGATCGCACATTTTAGCCACCGAATGAGACAAAAGCTCTAGATTAAGCTTGGTTTCCGCTATTGCATCTACAATAACAAAATCATTCCCTGTGCCTTGATATTTTGAAAACTTTAATTCCATAATTCAACTAAAAGCAAGATTTTTCCGTTAATGATTATATAATAAACATCCAAATTGAGAATAAATAACAAATTACATTTATTTTTAATATATAATTCAAATATATCTAAATGAAAAATGGTCTTATTCTAATTATCTGCTGCATAGTTAGCTCACTTATTAGCCTCAAGATCTATGATCATAATAGACAAGAAAGAATTATTGAAGAAGACAAAACAAATTATTCAAAACTTGTTAGTGACAAAGAACTTCTTCTATCAAAAGACCTAAAAAGACTCTTCACTTCATCTTCTCCAACTAACTTCATTTCTGCTGCTTCTAAAAGTTTACCTGCTGTTACTTCGATAAGAACAATTACAGGTTCAAATGGTTCTGAATCTTTGATTCGCCAATCAAATTCCACGGGTTCTGGTGTAGTAGTATCTCCTGATGGAGTTATTGTGACAAATAATCATGTCATTGAAGACTATGAGGAGATAATCGTTATGTTAGATGATAAGAGAGAGTATAAGGCCAAGGTCTTGGGGACTGATACCAATACGGACCTCGCCATATTAAAAATTGAAGCAGAGGGTCTTCCCTTCTTAGTTCTTGGAAATTCTGACAGCTTAAGAATTGGAGAATGGGTACTTGCTATTGGAAATCCCTTTATGCTTAACTCCACAGTTACCGCTGGAATCGTAAGCGCTAAAGCAAGAAATATAAATATCCTAGAAAGTCGAATCGGGATAGAATCATTTATTCAAACAGATGCAGCAGTTAACCCTGGCAATAGCGGAGGAGCTTTGGTAAATACAAACGGTGAATTACTTGGCATTAATACAGCAATCCTATCTACCTCAGGAAAATATGAAGGATTTTCTTTCGCTATTCCCTCTAATCTAGTTAGCAAAGTTGTGTATGACATCCGTCAGTATGGAGCTGTTCAACGTGGATGGCTAGGTATCACAATTTCAAATATTGATGATCAAAAAGCTGCTGCTTTAAGATTAGATGAAGTGAAGGGCATTCTAGTAGATATGGTAAATGCAAATACTGCAGCGGCAGATGCTGGATTAAGAAATGCAGATGTAATCTATGGAGTAAATGGTGTTGAAACAAATACAACGCCGGAGTTCTTAGAGCAAATTGCACGCTATCGTCCTGGTGATGAAGTCGAACTTGCTTTTATTCGAAATAGTGAAAGAATGTCTACCAAGGCAATACTTCGAAATCAATTAAATACAACGGATTTTATCGCCGTTCGAAAGGATAAAGTACTTGTGGACCTTGGATTTGAATTGCGTGATATGGATTCTAATGAAAAGACCCGAATGGCTAAAGAAGGAGTCATTGTTGTCACTATAAAAGAAAGTAGTAAGATTGATAAAACTAATATGGATCCTGGCTATATCATCACCACGATAAATGATAAGAATGTTAGGAATGTAGATGAGTTACTCACTGAACTAAACAAAAGCGCAGGTAGGGTTTATTTAGAAGGGTATTATGAAAACTACCCTGGTAAATATCCATACACATTTTACAAATAGAGACAATTAAACAAGTCCCATTTCTATTGATTTTTTAACCAATCCTGCTGTATTTCGGACTCCTAGCTTATTAATTAAGTTACGCCTATGGGTTTCTACAGTTCCTAAACTAATAAATAACTTACTGGCAATTTCATTAGAAGTGAGTTCATCCATAATTAGCCTCAAAATTTCATTTTCTCGTTTTGATATTTTTGGCATCAAGCTATGTGAAGAACGTGTTTTAGGAGCGTTGGTCATAAGTTGAATAAGTACACTTTGATCAAAATGCTTTTCTCCATTATGCACCTTTCGTATGGCGCCTACAACCTCATCTTTCCCACTATTTTTTAATAAGTATCCATCTGCACCTTTTTGAATCAATCTCTGAATTAACTTAATTTCATCCATCATAGACAATATGATAATCTTGGTGTCTAACTGCATTGGATGTAATTTCTTACATAACTCTAAGCCATTCATCTTTGGCATGTTTAAATCCAAAAGGACTATGTCTGGTTTCTTTAATTGTATTAGCTCTAAGGCTTCTATACCATTTGACGCTGTTCCAATAATTTTAATGTCCTCCAAATCCGAAAGCATCAAACTAATTCCTTCTACAACGAGTTTATGATCGTCTACTATAAGTACTGATATCATAATAATAGTGTGTTTTTCATAATTACAAAGTCTTTCCAAAATTAGTCCAATGGTATATTTATTGTTATTGAGGTCCCATTCCCTGGAGCAGTATTAATATCAATCTCTCCATTCAAGTAATCAACTCTCGATCGAGTTGAATCTATTCCTAAGCCCCTATTTCTTTCTATTTTAGAAAGATCAAAGCCAATTCCATCATCTTCCACTAGAATAACAATCTCTGTCTTAAATCTGTTCACTTGCAATATAACATGCTGCGCATTTGCATACTTAACTATATTATTTGCCAGTTCTTGGATAATACGGAAAATAAATGTTTCTCTTTTGTTATCTAACTTGGGATTTAAATTATTTACATCCAAGTGTACTTCTAATTTATGTACAACTTTCAAATTTAAGGCAATCTCCTCTATAGCTGATTGTAGTCCATCTAAGCGCAAAACATTTGGCATCAAATCATGCGAAATACGCCTTACCTCTACACAGGCTTCATCAATCATCGCTTCTACTCTACCTGAATTTTTCAATTGCCCTATTTCCGAAATATCATTTTTGATATTTCCATAATGCGCTTTTACTGTTGTCAGCAATCCACCCAGACCATCATGCAGGTCACTTGCTATCCGCTTTCTTTCAAGCTCTTGGCCCTCTAAAACAGCCTGTGTGCGGGTGAGTTGCATCTCCTTCTTTAATTTATCAATTTTTTGAGAATCTAATTGCTTCTTTTGTTCAAATATTCTTCTATTTAAAGAGTTTTTCTTTTTAAGATTAAATAACACATAGCTTCCAAAAATGCCCAAGACTACAAAGGCAGACACTAGGTAGTTCCTTTGCCTCTTTTGTTCTCTAATTTTAAAATCCTTCTCTACAGTTTCCAACTCCACTTGCAGTTTAGAAATATTTTGGTTCACTTCTGATCGAAATAAACTATCCTTGAGTGCGTGATACGATTCTAAGTATTCAAGTGCCTCTGCAGAATTTTGTGCTTCTTTACTAACTTCATATAAATAACTATAGCTTAAATATTTGCCTTCAATATCATCTTCTAATTCTAATCTTGTTAGAAAATTTTTAACTGCATTTTCATAATCTCCATTTTTTCTATAAAGATTCCCAATAGCAGTATAGGCAATAAGCAAAGGGAAATTACTGCTTTGCTTTTTTAGAATAGGGAGACTTTCCTCTAATCTGAATAAGAGACTATCTCCTTCTATTTGAAATATTTGCTTGGCTAATGAGTGCTCTGAAATTTGGTCATTAGGAGACATTCCAAAACCTTCAGCAAGTTTTTGTCCCTCTATTAAATACTTTGCGTATTCTTCATAATCACCTATAGAAAATGAAATACGGGTTAAACTCATTAAAGTGATATATCTTGACAGCTTTGTTCCTAAGGACGAAGCTTCATCTGCTTTTAATATATACTCTTTCACCAAGGGCAAATTATGTTGGCGTAGATATATCTTGGCTAGATTTGTGTATGGAGCAGATGTACTGGCTTTCATATCATGTGTTAGATACCAAGCAATTGATTTTTTAAAATAAAAAAGTGTTGAATCCAATCTATCAGACTGCATCAATTTAGTGCCAGTTAAAAAATTTAACTCCGCAGCATACTTTTCCAATTCAACTTCTTTCCCACGCACTTTCTTTTGAATACTTTCTATTTTTGGCCGTAAGGCCTCATAAGGTAACGTAGTCAATTGTTGCCTTACTTGTAAAAAAGCTGCTTTTATTTCTCCTGCTAAATAATTAGTCTCTTGCGCTAAGGATTCCGCTTGCATAAGCAATATAAGAGAACTATCAGGTTTTGAGGCTCGCATGGCAAAAGCATGGTCAATTAGATTATCGACCTGTTCAGCTTGTGCACCAAGGTTATTTAGCTGAGTCAAAAAGACAAAAACAAAACACATAATCTGGCATTTTGACAACATAAACTGTTCTATAATTATTCAATCCTATATAGCATAAATACTATTTTTTTATACCCTTTTCGATCAGATCAAGTATAAAGCTATAGCTAGTGATTTTGTCTAATTCTGCTATATCCATCTCCATTGTTTTTAAACTAGCCTCTAAAGGAGCTAATATCGCATCAAACTCTTTTTTCAACTCTAGTTTAATACGCTTGCATTCTTCATCTATATACTCCTGAATATACATAGCCTTAGCCTTACCCAAGAATTATTCCTAATGTATTCATACTCATATCTACTATATTGAGGATCGCAAAAGGGATACGTCCCTAGTATAAATGTAATGAATACCTTTGTCCAAAACCTCTATGAAAACCATGAGTAAAAGGAAATACGGGAAAACATAGAGTTAATTTCAATTTAGTGATAGATATGACTCTATAAGTAGACCTTTACGCGCTTACATTTTCATACTTTTGTAGTTCAATTAATTAAGATTATGGCTAAAGTAGACTTGGAGTTTAATAAGAATGAGGATGCAATGAAGCTTGCACTGAGTAAAATGAATCAACGACTGGAAAAGATTTATTTGGGTGGAGGCCAAAAGAAAATTGAAAAACAACACAGCAAAGGCAAAATGACAGCGCGAGAACGTGTCAACGCCTTAGTAGATGATCCAAAAGAGTTTTTTGAAATAGGTGCTTTTGTAGGTTTCAAAATGTATGAAGAATACGGAGGATGTCCGGCCGGTGGAGTAATTACGGGCTTGGGAAAAATTCATGGAAGACTATGTATGATTGTGGCAAATGATGCGACAGTAAAAGCAGGTGCCTGGTTTCCAATCACAGGTAAAAAGAATCTAAGAGCACAAGAGATTGCTATTGAAAATGAAATCCCCATTATTTATCTCGTTGACTCTGCGGGTGTGTTCCTCCCTTTACAAGACGAAATATTTCCTGATAAGGAACACTTTGGCCGTATATTTCGCAATAATGCAGTTATGTCTAGTAAAGGAATCATTCAAATATCAGCAATCATGGGTAGTTGTGTAGCAGGAGGTGCTTATCTACCAATTATGTCTGATGAAGCGCTTATAGTGGAAGGTACAGGTTCTATTTTTCTTGCAGGTCCGCATTTAGTCAAGGCAGCAATAGGTGAAGTTGTAGATAAAGAAACGCTTGGCGGAGCTGAAACTCAATGCGAAATTTCTGGTGTTACAGATTACAAAATGCCAGACGACAAAACCTGTCTGGAAACAATACGGGATATCATTTCAAAAATAGGCTCAAATCCGCCTGCTGGAATTGATAGAATTAAAGCCAAAGCGCCTAAGCGCGATCCCGGAGAAATCTATGGCCTCTTTCCTGAAGATCGGACAAAGCCCTACAACACCGAAGAAATTTTGCATTGTATAGTAGATGATTCCGAACTCACGTATTATAAAAAAGATTATGGAAAAACTATAATCTGTGCCTATGCAAGAATTGATGGATGGTCAGTAGGAATAGTCGCAAATAGCAGAGAGGTTGTTAAAAACAAAAAAGGAGAAATGCAGTTTGGAGGTGTAATATATTCTGACTCCGCAGACAAGGCCGCACGATTTATTATGAACTGCAATCAAAAAAAGATACCTCTTATATTCTTTCATGATGTTTCTGGTTTTATGGTAGGTAAACGATCAGAACACGGAGGAATCATTAAAGATGGTGCAAAAATGGTAAGTGCCGTTTCTAACTCCACTGTTCCTAAGTTTTCTGTTGTTATGGGAAATTCGTACGGCGCTGGAAATTATGCAATGTGTGGAAAAGCATATGACCCCAGAATGATTGTTGGTTGGCCTACAGCAAAAATTGCGGTCATGGGAGGTACACAAGCTGCCAAAGTACTTACACAAATTCAGGTTGGCTCAATGAAGAGAAAGGGAGAACCCGCAGATCCTAAAAAAGAAAAAGAACTTTTTGATAAAATCAAATCGAGATACGATGAACAAACAACGCCTTACTATGCAGCTTCACGCCTTTGGATAGATGCCATCATTGATCCTAAGGAGACAAGAGAATTTATTTCAAAAGGAATTGAAATGGCAAACAATGCACCTATTGAGAAATTTAACGTAGGTGTAATTCAAACATAATGGAATTAGTAGCAAAAACCCTAGAAGGATTTGAACAGATACTAGCCGATGAAATTAGGGATATCGGTGGTACTGACATAGAAATATTTACCCGTGCTGTAGCTTTTAAAGGAGATTTAAAACTAATGTACAGGGCAAATTATTGTCTCAGAACTGCAATACGCGTAATAAAGCCTTTTGTAAGATTCAATATCCGATCACAGGAGTCCTTTTACAAAACATTATTAACAATACCTTGGGATAAATATTTAGATAATGAATTAAGCTTTGCTGTAAACGCTACCTGCTCTTCTGAAATATTTACCCATAGTAAATACTTAGCCTTAAAAACAAAGGATGGTATTGTTGATTTTTTCCGAAACAAAACAGGTGCTCGCCCAAATGTAAATATTGAAACTCCTGACGTACGATTTGATGTACTTTTAAGAAAAGACGAGGTAACTATTTCTTTGGACAGTTCTGACTTTTCATTGCACAAAAGAAATTACAAAAAGAAATCTGGGATAGCACCTCTAAGTGAAGTCTTAGCAGCTGGTTTAATCCTGTCAACTGGATGGGACAAGAAAAAAGATTTTGTTGATCCTATGTGTGGCTCAGGTACTCTAGCCATGGAAGCCGCTTTGATAGCCTCGAATATACCTGCACAATTTATGAGAGATGAATTTGGGTTCATGTACTGGAAGAACTATGATAAGAATCTTTTCCAGGAGGTCAAAACAGAAGAAAACGCAAAAATGATAGATAATCCTGTAAAGATTTATGCCTCAGATAAATCACAAGATGCTATACAAGCAACAAAATCAAACATTCTTCAAAGTGCAGTTTTTAAAAATATAATTGTCAAAAAAGATGATTTTTTCTTATCAGAAGGAAGAGAAAACTCCTTACTCCTACTGAATCCACCCTACGATCAAAGAATAAAAAGTGATGATCTGAACGCATTCTATCGTCAGATTGGCGACACCTTTAAGAAGAAATGGCAAAATTGTGAGGCTTGGATATTTAGTGGCAACAAAGATGCCTTAAAATCGTTAGGTTTACGAACAAGTCGAAAGTTGAGTTTTAAAAACGGCCCTATTGACTGTAAATTCCACAAATTTGAAATGTATGCAGGTACAAGAAAGAAAAAGTAAAATGCAAACTAAACGAATGCAATCATTTACTATTCATCTTGTTTTGATGTGCGCACTGTGTACTACTTTCAATAATGAAGTCCATGCACAAACAATACGGGATACTGCACAAAGTATCTCACATCAAGTATTCCCAGACCTCAGATCAAAAACCCATAAAAATTACTTTTCTACTCCTCAAAAAGCCAAGCTCATGTTCCAACAACCTATTCAAAATTGGGGATCTATTTGCAAACTTGAGTTTAACTTAGAAAAGAAAATAAAAGTACCTGTAAAATTCAGACTTGGGTCTTTAGAATATGTTGATAGACTTGAAGGAAAGTCTCATACACCCTACTAATTTTTAAGCCAAGTTATTGTAGGTCAAACAAATTTCTAACTCCTAAATACCTTTCAACCGTAAATCCCTCACCATATTTTGCACCAATGTGACGCCCCATTAATCTATCATGCGAACGGACATAGTCTAGAAAATCATTAGACGATATAGGTGTCTGTGGCCCATCTCCTTTTTCGATACCAAATTGAGTTTTAAAACATTTAATTAATTCTAATTTCTTATCCCAATGTGCGGTTACATCAACAACAAAATCTGGTTCAATGTGTCTGTCTTGAATATAATGATATACAGCCTTTGGCCTCCATGGTTTTTGTCCTTTCCCATCTTCTTCAGTTTCCATTTTCACAAGACCAGAATAATAAGCAGCATCGCTAACTAGCTTTGCTGATCTACCATGGTCAGGATGCCTATCTGTAATAGAATTACAGAGAATAATTTCTGGTTGAAATTTTCGAATAAAAGCTACAATCCTAAGAATACTTTCTTCATTGTATTGGAACAAGCCATCTTTTAAACCAACATTCTCCCTATACTTAGCACCCATTTTTTCTTTAGATACATGCGCCTCTTCCTTTCTAGTATCTATAGACCCCCGTGTCCCTAACTCACCACGTGTCAAATCAAGAATTGCCACAGACTTCCCCATGTCTATATGGGAAAGTAACGTCCCTGCACAGGCCAATTCAATATCATCTGGATGAACTCCAACTGCTAAAATATCTACTTTATTAATTTCCATAATTATTTACCATCTTATCAAAGCACTCCCCCATGTAAAACCACTCCCAAAGGCAGCAAGACATATCAAATCTCCATCCTTAATCTTACCTTCTTCGAATGCTTCATACAAAGCAATTGGTATTGATGCAGCAGTTGTATTTCCGTACTTTTGAATGTTATTGTATACTTGACTATCTTCTAATTTTAAAAGTTTTTGCACGAATTGACTAATCCTTAAATTAGCTTGATGTGGAATAAATAAACTGATATCCTTACTCGTTAATCCTACTTCATACAAAGCAGCATTTATCACTTCCGGAAACTTTTTGACTGCAGTTTTAAACACTAATTGTCCTGTCATATTTGGTGCAAGTAATCCGTCATCCAACATTTTCTGTGTTACAAAAACACCTCCCATTTCTTCTGCATCCGGATAACCAAATTTTTCTGTCCCTAGCCAAACCCCACCATGCGAACCAGGATTTATCATTGCTAATTCTTCTGCATGTGTTCCGTTAGAATGAATATGCGTAGTTAATATCCCCCGCCCTTCTTCTTCAGTCGGTTGCAATACAACCGCACCTGCTCCATCACCAAAAATTACAGATACGGATCTTCCATTGGTTGTAAAATCCATGCCCATGGAGTGCATCTCAGCACCTACTAAGAGAATGTTTTTATACTTTCCCGTTTTAATATATTGGTCAGCTACAGATAAGCCATATACAAAACCTGAACACTGATTCCTTATATCTAAAGCGGGAGCTTCTAAATGTGTTATTCCAAGTTGTCGTTGTAATAAAACGCCAGCTCCAGGAAAATAATAATCAGCACTCAGGGTCGCAAATACTATAAAGTCAATATCTTCTTTATTGATTCCAGCATTATCAATTGCCATCTGAGCTGCTCTGGTACCCATAGTAGAGCTAGTCTCTTTATGTTTTTCTGCGAATCTTCTCTCTTTGATACCAGTACGTTCGGTAATCCATTCATCTGAAGTATCCATAAATTTTGACAAATCGTCATTCGTATAAATTTTATCTGGAACATAGTACCCAATTCCAGCTATTTTACTGTTCTTCATGTAAGTGAATACTTTTTTTCCAAGATATAAATTTTTACGTGTAAATGAACTTATATTTGACACAATGAAAGCGCAAGAATTACTACATATACTCTTTAGATTATCATCTGCAGATGGCCAAATAGCTCAGGAAGAAATTTCATTTATTGTCGGCATTGCAAAACAGATTGGAGCTGACCACCTGACTCTTGATGACATCAAGAATCAAAACGTGGAACTTTCGCCAGACTACCCAAAAGAAGAAAAAGATAGAATGACAATTCTGTACTATTTGTTATTCCTGATGAAAGCAGATAAACACATTGACCTAGAAGAAAAAAAGGCTATTTATCACTATGGTTTCAAATTAGGATTTTCCGAACTAATGGTAAAAGAGATGATAGAAATAATTGAATCTAAAAAAGATTCAAAAATTCCACCGGAAGAATTATTACAGATAATTATCAGACATAACAATTAAATGTCTGCTGTCATAACAGTTTGATATTTAAGAAACATGTCAATAGCTTTTGTATAATCATCATTTAGAGCATATTTAATATATTTCTTTAAGTAACTCTTCAAATCATATTTTGGATAATCAGACTGCTTCGATTCAATTACATGATCAAGCACTTGTGACACTTGAGACAAATCTTGTACAAATAACTCTTCTTCCTTTTTTCTTACATCTTCACTTATAATCCAAACAGCAAAAGCGAAAGGTAATCCTGTGTAATGTTTCCACTCAGCAGATAAGTCATAGGAATAAGAGTATTGAGACTCCAGTTCAAATACTTTATCGCCTATAAGTAAGACGGACTCTGGCAACTCATCTCCTAAATGAAATGCATCATAATCAATATCTAAGTTCCAATATTGATCAGCTAAAATTTTAACAAGTTGTACGGAGGTAGCAGATTGACTGTCTAAAAATATTTTTGATATATTTTCTCTAGGCTGTTGCGACAATAGTTTTACAGTGCGTACTTCCCCATCCCCACCAATTCCAAAACTATTTATACGTTTATATGGTCTATTTATACTAGAAAGGCTACCCACTGGAACCAATGCTATATCACTATAGCCAGACTCGAAGGCTGACGCACAATCGGAGGGTACTTTTAAATCGAGCTGATACCTATCTCTATTTTGCAAAACTTCCAGATAAGGAAAAGTATTGATATAGCTTACTAGTGTAACTTTTGTACTCATGATCTACTAACAAAACAAAATAAACATCAATTTTGTTTATATTGCCTTCAAAGTAACAACATTTAACAGGAATAATGTGTGCGTGGAAAAAAACAGGTCAAAATTTTGCCTATAGTGTATTAGATCCCTCTATTCGGTTTTTGATAAGAATTGGAGTAACTCCAAACATGGTAACAGGGTTTGGTTTATTGCTTAACATCTTAGCAACTGTTATTCTAATTTATGGTGCCGAAAAAGGAATTAGAGACAATCACATTTATGTCTTTTGGGCAGGTTTTATCATTTTACTAGCTGGTCTTATGGACATGGTTGATGGACGTATGGCACGCGTAGGCAACCTTGCCAGTGATTATGGTGCACTGTTTGACTCCGTACTAGATAGATATAGCGAATTGATAATGTTTCTCGGCATCTGCTACTACCTTGTGGAAAATGATTATTTCCTAAGTTCTTTATTTGCCTTTCTAGCTATGGTAGGATCTATTATGGTGAGTTATACACGTGCACGAGCAGAAGGACTTGGGGTAAATGCAAGTGTAGGTTTGATGCAAAGACCAGAACGCATTATTACTATTGGAACAGCTGCTGGCCTATGTGGTATCATCTCCTCATTTTTAGGAGGTGATTACAAGATTGATGTAAATTGGCTACCATTTCCATTGTTTGAAACAATCACTTTTTTCACCTTCCCGATTTTCATAGTTGCTATCCTTGCAAATCATACTGCAATAAAACGTTTACTACATGCTAAAAAAGTAATGGAAAATGGCAAAAAAGTATAATCAAGTAAAATTTAATAATACAACTTTTGCTTTACCGCAAAATTATCCCAGCCTTGAAGCAAAAGAAAATTACGTCTTTTATATACAAAGGAATCTAGACCAGAACACAGTCGTGTATTCCTTAAATACTAATGTGCATGGAGATATAAACATGCACAAACCTCTTCGTATATACTGGAAGCGTTTTGAAGAACAGGGACAAATTCAAGAACTCAATGTCTTACAAACAAATCTTGCTTATGGGTATGATGCACAGATTATAAACTCGGATGCATTTAGTTTTCAATTTAAGGCATATAACAAACTTAACTTATTTCTTGTTAGGGAAGATGATGGTTTTAAAGTCGTCTGCAAAATCCAAGGAAAAGATGCTATATTAAACAAGATCTATGTTGACTTAGATTTTTCAGGAATTTTTCCTTTAGGAAGATTTTATGAACTCTACGGCAAAGACAAAGAGACAGAGAAATTTATTTATGAAAAAACATACTTCTAGCCTATTGCATGCCTACCTCTACTAGCTTCCATCGTTTTTCAAAAAGCTCCCTTTCACCCTTTTTCATTTTTTCGCTTGTATACTTCTTATGGTTCGTTTTCATTATTGGTATTCAACAAAATAACATAGGACTGTTTTTACTGATAGCATTACTATACTTTTTGAATAGTAGTACCAGAAAATTTCTTTTTAGTTTTTCTCCTTTTATACTTTTTCTTATCCTATATGATTCCTTACGCATTTTGCATGATCTCAATCTATTTGAAATCCATTCTGAGGACTTGTATGCCTTAGACAAATCACTATTTGGACTTATGCATGAAGGGAATTCCGTCTCTTTAAACGAATATTTTTTGGAGCATCGTCATAGTATTCTTGATTTCTTATCTGGTGCATTTTATTTAAGCTGGATACCGTTCCCAATCCTGTTTGGGATATCTATGTTTCTGCAAAGAAAGCACACACTTGTTTTTAATTTTTGGATGAGCTTCCTTATAACAAATCTTATCGGCTTCCTTGGTTATATATTTTATCCTGCTGCACCTCCTTGGTACTATTTGGAGTACGGAGCAGAAATTATAAAATCGACCCTAGGACAAGCTGCAGGACTCGCTAGCTTTGATCAAATTATTGGCTACCCAATCTTTACAAATATGTATAGCCAAAGTGCAAACGTGTTTGGAGCAGTCCCTTCTTTACATGCAGCTTATCCTATGATCCTTTCTTACTATAGTTTTAAAAACAAAAACCGCATATTAAGCTTAGTATTTCTTACGAGCATGGTGGGAATTTGGTTTGCAGCTATCTATACTACACACCATTATATGCTTGATGTAATCTTAGGAATAATCTGTGGTGTTTTAGGTATAATGCTCAGTGAGTGGATACTTAAAAGCAAGGGTTCAAGTATTACACCCAATTTTTCAATCAAGTAAACTGCTATTACTCGAATTTACGATTTGTAAACCTATTGGCTAGTGAAGTATTTTGATTTATACTTTATGAAATCAACCTCGGCAATTTCACATATAATTTCTATTTTATATTTCATTTAGCTTGAGTTTTGGATTAAATAATCAATTATGCTAAAGAAAAAAATGCAATCCTACGACACGCCACAGCGCATACAACAAATGGGTTTATATCCTTACTTTAGAACTATTGAGTCAGAACAAGACACAGTAGTAAGAATAAATGGAAAAGAAGTGCTCATGTTTGGGTCCAATAGTTATTTAGGTCTTACAAACCACCCTAAACTCAAAGAGGCTGCAAAAGCTGCTATTGATAAGTATGGAACAGGCTGTGCAGGTTCCCGATTTTTAAATGGAACTCTGGATGTACACTTAGAATTAGAAGAAAGACTTGCTTCTTATGTAGAGAAAGAAGCTGCCTTAGTTTTCAGTACAGGTTTTCAAGTTAACTTGGGTGTTATCTCTTCTATTCCAGGTCGCCATGATTATATAATTTTAGACGATTTAGATCACGCTTGCATTATTGATGGAGCAAGATTGTCATTTGCAAAAACACTGAAGTACAAACACAACGATATGGTTGCATTAGAAAAGCTACTTTCTAAACTTCCAGCTGATAAAATAAAGTTAATTGTAGTTGACGGTGTTTTTAGTATGGAAGGTGATTTAGCCAAGCTACCTCAGATTGTAGCTCTTGCAAAACAGTATAATGCTAACATAATGGTTGATGACGCTCATGGTTTGGGTGTAATGGGCAAGGGTGGCAAGGGCACGGGTCATCATTTTAGAATACAAGATAAAGTGGACTTACTCATGGGCACATTCAGTAAATCACTTGCTTCAATAGGTGGTTTTATTGCTTCGGATAAGGACACAATAAATTACCTCAAACACAATGCACGCTCCCTCATATTTAGTGCTAGCCTAGCACCTTCAAATGCAGCCAGCGTTATTGCAGCTCTAGATATTATTGAAGAGGAACCTGAACGCATTCAAGCGCTTTGGTCAAATACATATTTTGCAAAACAATTTTTAACTGAGCTCGGGTTCAACACAGGACATTCAGAAACTCCTATCATTCCTATTATCATCGGTGATGACTACAAAACCTTTGAACTCACAAAACGATTACTTGCTGCAGGTGTTTTCGTGAATCCAGTAGTTTCTCCTGCAGTACCAAGTAGTTCTTCCATGATTAGATACTCACTGATGGCTACACATACAAAGGATCAAATTGCTGAATCAATAGCCAAGATTCACACTATCGCTCTTCAACTTGGCATTCTTGATATCCAAAAAAAGGAATATGCATATAGAAGTTAAGAGAGTCAATACAAACGGAGACGTAAAACAGTTCATCCAGTTTCAGCATGACTTATATCGGGATGATCCGTTTTACGTTCCTGAACTATATATTGCTCAAAAAGAGATGTTTGATACTGTTAAATTCCCATTTTATAAGTACGGGAAAATAGCACACTTTCTGGCCTACCAAAACAATAAAATTGTTGGTCGGATTTCTGCAATAAGTAATCCCAGATATAACAGTTATCACAACAGTCATGTTGGATTTTTTGGCTTCTTTGATTTTATTGAATCTTTTGAGGTAGCTGAAGCATTATTCAATGCTGCATTAGACTGGCTTGCTCAATTTGGGTACAATAAAATTATAGGTCCCACTAATTTTACGACAAATGAAACTGCAGGATACTTAATAGAGGGGTATGATTCCTCTCCTTTTATTATGATGACTTATAATTTTCCTTATTACCAAGAGATCATTCATAAATTAGGTCTCGAAAAAGAAATGGATTTATTTGCTTACATGATAGAGACAGACAAAGTATCTGAAAAATCTGTTCGCATTTCAAATTTAATAGAAGATCGATTGGCTAAACAAAACATTGAGGTTCGTAAGGTACGCTTACATGCCTTTGAAGCTGAGGCCAAAAAAATTAAAGCAATCTATAACGCAGCATGGGAAAGCAATTGGGGTTTTGTACCATTTACAGATAATGAATTTGAATATTTAGCAAATAATTTAAAACTCTTACTGGATGAAGACTTTGCCTTTATTGCAGAACACAAGGGAGAACCAATAGGTTTTTCTATCTCCTTACCAAACATAAATGAAATTACACGAAAGTTTAAAAATGGAAAACTTCTACCATTTAACTTACTTTCACTTCTATTTAGAAAAAAGAAAACTAAGTTCATTCGCATTTTAGCGATGGGAGTTACAAATGCATATAGAAAGAAGGGTATTGAGGCTATCTTCTTTTCCAAAACAATTCAAGAGGCTAAAAAGCGTGGAATTGTGGGCGGAGAAGCATCTTGGGTTTTAGAAACCAACACCATGATGAAAAAAGCTGCAGAAAATTTGAATGGTGAGTTATACAAGACTTATAGGCTATTTTCGTACAATGTGGATGCATGAAAAAGATTCTAATTACTGGGGCCAATGGTTTTTTGGGAAGTCACTTAGTTGAACAAGGAATGCAGCTAGGATATGAAACGCACGCCGCTGTACGTAAAAATAGCGATCTATCTAATTTAAATAATTGTTCTCCTATTATTAAATACATTGATTTTGACAAAGAAGATCGACTAAGAGATATTTTAAAGCATGAACAATATGACTACATTATTCATGCTGCTGGTTTAACGAAATCTATACACAAAGAAAGTTATTATAAGGTAAATTCGGGATATACAAGAAAGCTTATAAAACTTCTTCATGAGGAACAGGTCCTTCCAGAAAAATTTATATTCATCAGCAGTTTAGCAAGTTACGGTCCAGCTGACTTCCAGGTCAATGGTATTATTAGAAATGATAGTATTCCCCACCCAATAACAGAATATGGCAAGAGCAAACTGCAGGCAGAGCAATTTCTAGAACTGTTTAAAGATTTAAATTATATAACATTCAGACCAAGTATAATATATGGACCAAGAGAAAGGGAACTTAGCCTTTTATATAAAAACATAAAAAGAGGTTTAGAGCTATATATTGCAAATAAGGACCAACAGCTCAGTTTTATTTATATTCACGATTTGGTGCGAATTATATATAAATCACTGAGTTCTAAGCACTCAAGACGTGCATACTTTGCCTCAGATGGTAAAAAATACAGCTCTGAGTATTATAATTCTCTCATAAAGGGAGTGCTTGGTAAAAAAACTTATAAATTTGTGCTCCCAATGAAAATAGCGCGCATTGCAGCAGGTTTCTCTGAGATATACAGTAAACTCCTAAAGCAACCCTCTATGTTCAATACAGATAAGCTAAACGAGCTTGCATCTAAAAGTTGGGAATGTGATATTAGCCCTCTCGTTGAGGACCTCGGCTTTTCACCCAAATTCTATCTTGAAGAAGGAATTGTCGAGACAATTAAATGGAATATTGAAAAAAGAAATCTTTAACAAAAGACAATTATGGGAAAAACTTTAATCAAAAAACCAGTTGGTAAATTAGGAATATTGTTACCTGGAATGGGTGCAGTTGCCACAACATTTATTGCAGGTGTAGTTGCTGCTAATAAAGGCATTGCTTCTCCAACTGGTGCCCTAACTCAAATGGGACGTATCAGAATTGGAAAAAGAACAAAGGTAAATAAGCCTTTAATCAAAGATGTGATTCCAATTCAAGACTTAAAGAAAGTTGCATTTGGTGGATGGGACCTTTACAAGGATAATGTCTATGAAGCTGCTATGAACGCAAAAGTTCTAGATGAAGCAACATTAAAAAAATTAAAGCCACAACTTTCTAAGATCAAACCAATGAAGGCTGTATTTGACAAAGCCTATGTATCTAAGTTAGATGGAAAGCATGTTAAGAAAGGTAAGGACAAAATGGACTTAGCTAAGCAGTTAATGCGTGACATCAAGAAGTTCCAAAAAGACAACAAATGTAATCGTTTGGTAATGGTCTGGTGTGGATCTACTGAGAAGTATATAAAAGAAGGAAAAGTACATCAAACCATAGAATCACTTGAAGAAGGTATGCGTAATAATCATAAAGATATTCCACCTTCCATGATATACGCATATGCAGCAATCAAGATGGGTGTCCCTTATGCCAATGGTGCTCCTAACCTTTCCTGCGATATTCCCGCTCTTGTACAACTTTCAATTCAAACTGGCACGCCAATTTGTGGTAAAGATTTCAAAACAGGACAGACGCTAATGAAAACTATTCTTGCGCCTGGACTAAAAGCAAGAGCTTTGGGAATTGACGGATGGTTCTCTACAAACATTTTAGGAAACAGAGATGGTGAAGTATTGGATGATCCTAAAAACTTTAAAACAAAAGAGGTATCAAAACTGGGTGTACTAGAAGAAATTTTAGAGCCAAAACTATATCCGGACCTATATGGTAATTTCTACCACAAGGTTCGTATCAATTATTACCCACCTCGTGGTGATAACAAAGAAGGATGGGATAACATTGACATCTTTGGTTGGATGGGATACCCAATGCAAATTAAAATAGATTTCTTATGTAGAGATTCCATTTTAGCAGCACCTATTGTACTCGATTTAGCATTATTCTTGGATGCAGCTAAGCGTTCAGGTATGTCAGGAATTCAAGAGTGGTTATCCTTCTATTTAAAATCGCCACAAGCGAAAAAAGGACTCACTCCACAACATGACATCTTCAAACAATTATCAAAGCTCGAAAATACTATCAGACATATTGCAGGTAAGGATCTTATTACGCACTTAGGTCTTGATTATTATGAAGAGTAATAGACATAAGGTATGATGCAGTTTCATAAACTCATCGCTACCGCATTAGGGGTTGGATATCTACCTGTAGCTCCAGGAACTTGGGGCGCATTATTAGCATTTGTCATTACTTGGCTATTGCATATATACGGGTACTTATCCAATCCTTTACTTATTATCCTCGTTATTGTATTTACTCTCCTTGGAACTATCGCCTCTCACAAGCTTAAGGATGAATGGGGCAAAGATCCTTCTATTACTGTCATTGACGAGGTAGTTGGATACTGGATTACCCTAGTCTTTGTTCCTTTTCATTTGTATACGTTTATTGCTGCATTCATATTATTTAGAATCTTTGATATCAGCAAGCCTCTATTCATTCGTAAATTAGAAGAACTGCCATATGGTTTTGGAGTTATGGCAGATGATTTACTTGCAGGGATTTATGCCAATATTTGTTTACAGATTCTAGTCATTAGTTTACTTAGCAAGTGGATATAAATACTCCTAAAAAGAGTAAGGTACCCTTTATGGAATCCTTCTATAAGTCGCAAGCCAGCTCCATCATGGCAACTGGGGTTGACATGGCCATAATGATATTTTGCACAGAAATTCTTGGGATATATTACGTGACGTCAACGGCAATTGGTGCTTTTTGTGGAGCTCTTGTAAGTTTCTTCTTAGGACGCAATTGGGCATTTCGCAGAAAGGATGGAGGACTTACTGGTCAAGCAGTGCGATACCTAGTCACTTCTGGACTCAGCCTATTATTTAATACATTAGGTGTATGGTTTATCACCGAATATATAGGGTGTCAATATATCGTATCCAAGATAATAGTATCCATCTTAGTAGGAATCTTTTTTAATTTCTTGATGTTCCGTTATTTTGTGTACAAGTAGCAACACAATTGAAAAAAATCCGCTTCATAGTAAATCCGTTTTCTGGTGTATCTAGAAAATCTAATTTAGAGCAACTCGTTGAAAAAGAATTAAATCTCAACAAGTATAGTTTTGAAGTGCAATACACGCAAGCACCTAAGCATGCAACAGAACTCTGTCAAGCTGCACTTATAAGTGACATTGATATTATTGCCGTAGTCGGTGGTGATGGCACTGTCAATGAAGTTGCCAAAGCCATGCTTTACCAAGCTAAGCCGCTAGTAATTATGCCAGGAGGATCAGGTAATGGATTTGCAATGCATCTTGGTATGGGAAGAGATATTCAGAAAGCCATTGGACTGATTAATAAGGCAGAAGAAATTGTTATCGATAGTGGTCAAGCAAATGACGACTTCTTTATAAACGTTGCTGGAATAGGATTCGATGGTAAAATATGTAATGTTATTCAAAACGAATCAAAGCGTGGAATACAGGCATATTTTAGAAGTATGTTTAAAGAAGGTCATAAATTTCCTTTTATGCATGCTGAAATTGAAATTGATGGAAGACAAATCGAAGGTGAATTCATTTCAATTACGATAGCAAATGCTTCTATGTTTGGATACAATTTTACTATTGCACCAGAAGCAGAGCTTACAGATGGACTACTAGATTTGGTCATGATAAAGAAGGTTGAGAGATATAAATATTATTTAAACTCATGGCGCTTTCTGAACAAGTCCATAATGGATACTTCATTTGTAGAATGTCTGAAGGGGAAGCAAATTAAAATCAGAACCAAAGCACAGACTGATTACCAAATTGACGGTGAAGGAAAGGGGATAACAAATAGTCTGAGCGTAACGATAAATCCACAATCCATTCGCATTCTCAAACCGAGAGATTAATTTGAAACTGGTAACGAGATATACCCTTTATAATATTTATCGTCTTCAAATTCATGATCAGTAAAGTCAGTCATCACATTATACAGCGTATCGCGTTCAATAGGCTTCCTTCCTACCCTTCTAATCATTTGCACTAACTCTTGCGTAGTCAATGTTGGTGATTGTTCTTCTGAGCCAGCCATGGTATAAATCTTCGTAGTGTCATCAATTGTGCCATCCAGATCATCTACACCAAACGAAAGAGACAGTTGGGCTGTATCTCTTCCTATCATCGGCCAATATGCTTTTATATGGTCAAAATTGTCTAGATAAATTCTACTGATAGCATAGTTTTTTAAGTCTTCAATAACTGTGGACTCTGATAGATGTGATAGCTGATTATTTTTATTTCTAAATTTCAATGGAATAAACGTCTGGAAGCCTCCCGTTTTATCTTGCAATTGACGCAGCTTTGAAAGATGATCGATTCTATGTTCGTAATTCTCTATATGTCCGTATAACATAGTGGCGTTTGATCGTTGCCCTAGTTCGTGCCATATTTCATGTATACGCAACCATTCTTCACCACTACATTTTCCACCAGCAATCTGATCTCTAATTTCAGCATGAAAGATTTCTGCACCACCTCCTGGCATGGAATCAACACCAGACTCTTTAATTTGACGCATACCTTCTTCGTAAGAAACTTTTGCCTTCTTAAAAATATAGTGATACTCCACCGGTGTCAGAGCTTTCACATGCAGCTCAGGTCTATGCTTTTTAATTGATGAGAATAATTCGGTGTAAAACTTTAGATCATACTGAGGGAGAACACCCCCTACAATGTGCACTTCTGTTACATCTTTACCATCATAAGATTTCACTATATCAAGCATCTCATCCATCGAGTATTCCCAACCTTCTTCTCTTTTTTTGATTAGTCTTGAATAAGAGCAAAATGTACAGGTATACAAACAAACATTGGTGGGTTCTAAGTGAAAGTTTTTATTGAAGTAGGTATTATTGCCATGTCTTTTCTCCCTGATTTCATTGGCCAATACACCTAGATAAGAAAGGCTTGCGGAGTTAAAAAGGTATAGCGCCTCTTCATCAGTAATACGTTCTTCTGCAGTCACCTTAGCGTGGATGGATTCCTCTAATGCACTTTTGTACTCCATTTTTTGACTTATTATAAAAGTATAACAAAGGTACGCTAATTTGGTTTTATATAATTACAAATAGCTGTAAGAAAGCACATATAATGCACTATAAGCTTTACCTTTAGATTTCCTAATATACATTATGCTTTCAATCCTTATACCTGTTTATAATCATGCAATTTCTAAGCTTGTAACTGAGTTACACGATCAATGTGCACGGGCAAAGATCCAATTTGAGATTTTAGTCTTTGATGATTTTTCAAAGCAAAAATATAAAGATGTAAATAAGGAGATTGAAAATTTATTAGGGGTAAATTATCTAGAAATGGGCTCTAACCTAGGCAGGTCTAAAATTAGAAATAAGTTAGCAAAGACTGCCTTCTACCCTAACCTACTTTTTTTAGACAGTGACTCAAAAGTATCTAGTCGCAATTTTATCAAAAACTATCTACCCTATATAAACACACAACAAGCTATTTGTGGTGGACGCATTTACAAGAATAAAAAACCAAAGTCAAATTCTAAGTTACTGCATTGGACATATGGAACTAAGCGTGAATCTTTAACTGCAAAGAAAAGGCAAAAAAAAGCGAGTGCTTATTTCCACACTAATAATTTTTTAATTGCCAGAGACATTATACTAAAGCACAGCTTTGACGAAACGGTAGATGGCTATGGGTATGAAGATCTATTATTTGCGCATGTCTTAGAATCACAAAACATACCCGTACTACACATTGATAACCCAGTCGTACATGGCAAACTAGAAACTAATACTGAATTTTTAGAAAAACATAGCAAAGCTGTTTCTAACCTAGCTAGCTTGTACCAAAAGGATAAAAAATTTCCAGCTCGTTTATGCCAAATGTATGGCAAGTTAGAAGACTTTAATGCTGTAAGATTTGTGCGTAATTTCTTAGACAAAAATAGAAATAGCTATTACGACAAACTTGTTTCCGGTAAGGGTAGTTTGCATCAGTTTGACAAGTATAGACTAAGTCTATTTATGCAAGCGATGCATAACTAAATTATACCGTTGTTAGAATTGGAAGTTTTTCTAACCATCCAAATTTGTCCTCAATAATTCCAGCTCTAATTCCATTTATTGACTCTTTCAACATGCTAGAAATCTGATAAGACTCTGCTAGGCTATAATCTTGATCTTTATATCCAATCTTATTCACTTTCGCAATTACAGCTGCTGTACCTGATCCAAAACACTCTTTCAGGCTACCATTCTTATGTGCATCAATAACTTCATCAATAGAAATTGGACGTTCTTCCACTTGGATGCCCTTGTCTTTGCATATTGTTATAAGTGAATCTCTAGTTATTCCTTTGAGAATGGTTCCATCCGTATTTGGAGTTATCACCTTATCACCAATGACAAAAAAGATATTCATTGTTCCAACCTCCTGAATGTATTTATGTTCATTTGCATCCAACCATAAGACTTGATCATAACCAGCCTCTTGCGCTAATTTAGTAGGATACATCGCTGCTGCATAATTACCAGCAGCTTTTGCTTCTCCGACTCCACCTAGGGCAGCTCTTATATATGTTGATTCTGCTCTTAAGCTAACGGGTCTTCCGTAATAAGGACCAGCTGGGAGAGCAATAATCATAAACTTGTAGGTATTCGATGGACGAACTCCAATATGATCATCTGTAGCAAACATAAAGGGTCTTACATATAAGGCAGATCCACTTTGTGGAGGAATCCATGCCTGATCCAGAGTTACAAGCTCTCTTAATCCTCCAAAGAATACCTCTTCAGGAAGTTCTGGAATACACATTCTTTTTGCAGAAGCATTTATTCTCGTTAGATATTTATCCAATCTATACAAAAGTGGAGTACCATCTTGTGCTTTCGTTGCTTTCATTCCTTCAAATAAGGCTTGACCATAATGGAGCGTCATATTACCAGGATGAATAGACAATGGCTCTGTAGGCCTAATTTCAAGATTGGTCCATTTTCCGTCAATATAATCTGCTGAAAACATATGATCGGTGAATGTGCGACCAAAGGTTATATTTTCAAAATCAAAGGACTTTACGCGATCTGAATTGACTTTTGTAATTTTTATATTGCTTACTGACATATGGAGATGATTTATAATGTAAAATTATTAATTTTATTAATATTCTTCAAGTTAAGTTTATTATCTTATGAATACGAATAATATTTTGTGAATATCAAAATTAGTACATAATAATTTGGACTATCTCTACGATCAAACCCAGTACTTTAGTATAATTGAAGAGAATCAAGCTAGCTTAAGCAGTCTTGGAAACCCAGAAGGAAAACACTGTTCTCTTCTCAAAGCATCTGATTATAACTCTAATTCCGAACTCTATGCTAAGATAGCACAAGCCATTCAATTTGGCCCTACTGAAGCGCACCGTGTTCTACTTCTAGACACACAAAAAACTTCTGTATTACAGCTCAATGCACATATTTCTAAAACAACAGAATTACTTATTTGTTTTGGTCTGGCTCCAGAACAACTTGGCTTAGCTATGCAAATAGTTAAAAATAAAGTGTACAAAACAGAGACATATAATTTCATCTTCACCGATTCTTTAGAAGAGATGAAGACAAACACTGACAAGAAGAAACTATTTTGGAATTGCATACAAAGTTATCTAAATAAATGAAGTTAATTCTCGCGACTAATAATGCGCATAAGCTTGTTGAAATTCGAAGTATGTTATCAGAAATGGACATACAGATTCTATCACTGCAAGAAATTGGTTTTGAAGAAGATATTGCAGAAACTGAAGATACACTGAAAGGAAATGCCTTTTTAAAAGCTGAACATATTGCCGAAAGATATAAAGGCTATGCAGTTATTGCAGACGATAGTGGATTGGAGGTAGACGCATTAGATGGAGCACCAGGTGTATATTCTGCAAGATATGCAGGACCGCCAAGGGATGACAACAGGAATATGGATTTGCTTCTGGAGAATTTAAAATTAGTATCTGGCAAAGAGCGTTCTGCTCGCTTTGCAGCAGTCATAGCATTTGTAGATGGAGATGTTAGGGAAAGTTTTAAAGGTATTGTCGAAGGAGAAATAGCTTTAGAAAAGTCAGGGGAAGAAGGTTTTGGTTATGACCCTATTTTTATTCCTGAGGGCTATACTGAAAGTTTTGCTGTATTAGGTGAGGTAGCAAAAAACAGTATGTCACATCGTAAACATGCTGTAGAGCAGTTAAAAACGTTTTTACAAGGCTATCTTGAGGCAGACTAGTTTAGCAAAGTGATAGTCCCTACAAAACTTCTTTCTTCTCCAGTAGCATATTCAACTACAATGTTGTAGGTATATACATTTGTCAAAATCGTCTCACCATTATGTCTTCCGTTCCACCATTCATCAAATGAATCGATCGGAAAATTTCTGCGAGAGTATAAGACATTTCCCCAGCGATCATAGATATCATAGACTTTTATCATTCCACCTAAACCTCCTTGCATATACACTTGGAACAGATCGTTTGTACCATCATTATTTGGTGAGAAAATATTTGGGATAAAGACTTCAAATCTTTCTGGACATGTATTGTTAAACATGGGATCTGTAGGCTCATAGCATTCTCCACAATAATCAATTATTGCTAATCCATTTGGGACACCTGCACAGTCAGCACATGCTTGATTGAACTCTGGATCTGTAGGCTCTAAACAAACACCACATTCGTCAAGAACAAAAGGACCATCAAGGATGCCCATGCAATCAAAACAAGATTGGTCGAATTCTGGATCTGTAGGTTCTAAACATACATCACATGCATCAATAATCGAAAGTCCATTTGGCACACCTGCACAGTCTGCACAAGATTGATTAAATAAGGGGTCATCTGTTTCAAGACAATCTCCACATTCATCAATAAGGAATGGACCATTTACTATTCCAGCACAATCTAAACAGCTTTGATTAAAATTAGGATTACTCGGATCTAAACAAACTCCGCATTCATCTAGAATCGCTATTCCGTTTGGTACTTGGTTACAATCACAGCTTGTTACTTCAATTTGCACAAATGCTGTGTCATTAAAACAGGCTTGAATATCATGATTGACAATATATTGTATCTCGTAGATTCCAATACCGGCAGCTGCAACATTAAATTCTGATCCATTCACAAAATTACCTTCCCACTTACCAGAAAAACTCAGGTCAACATATTCATTTAGATTAAAGCTTGGCATTTCTTCACATACGAGTGGAAATGCGTCTACATTTGCTTCTGCTGAACAATTTGCTCCTGGCAAACCAAATATTCTGACTACATCAAAACCTGGGATACATCCACCAGCATCTAAGCCTACAATCATTACAGCAGTAACAATATCTTGATAATTAAAATCTTCTAAATCAATTGCTGAAGTTGTACCTCCATTTACTATGCCCAAATAGGTAAAATTTACATTATCAGAACTTACGTGTAATTCGGCAAACTCAGATGCCGCTCCAATCTCCTCAATAAAAAGATCAGCTTGATTTTCAGCATTATAAACAATGTTATCCGTAAATCCTGCCACAATATAAGACCCAGTTGGCAAAGCTACTAAGGAATCAGAATCTCCAAGAATTGCAGTAAGAGGTATGATGTCATGCGGACAGCCTCCACTATCATTTCCGTAAAAGTCATTAAATGATGGATTTGCTCCACTATACCATGCATCTAAAATTACATCAACAAATTCTGATTGTGCAGATGTATATGATATACATAACAATACTATTAGGGAGGTAAATACAGAACGCATACTCTTGGTTTTCTATTTGAAGACCCTAAGTTCATACTTCTTCAAGCAGAAATCCAATATATTAACTTATTATTCGCGTGAAAGCACTAGAATCCCTACAAAGGTCTTGACGAATAAGTAAAATACTCAATCAGAATTACTAAATAGCCAAAATCGGCTTTATACATTTAGATAAAAATCGAGAATAATTAAGATGCCGAACATCAGGCTACCTAAGCCGTTTACTGTGAAGAAAGCCTTGTTTACCTTTGATAAATCATTTGCTGTGACTAGGGTGTGTTGGTAATAGAGAATTGCTAAGAAGAAGATAACTGCAATAGCATGTAGTATCCCTATCCCCATTTCCGATTGATAAAATAAGTAAGATGCAAGAAGTATTAGAACCGCTGTCAATATGTGAAAGGAGACTGATAGATACAAGGCTTTTTGCTTACCAAAAAACTGCGGTATAGATTGTAAGCTAAACTTCTTATCAAAATCAACATCCTGCAAAGCGTAGATAATATCAAATCCAGACACCCAAAATAAGACAGCCAAACCATAGATAACAGGTATTGCATTGAAATGAGGGTGCACTGCAAGATAGGCCCCAATAGGTGCTAAGGATAAACCTAAACCAAGGACAACATGGCAAAGGAAGGTAAATCGCTTGGTGTAAGAATAAGCTAAAACGATTCCAAGCGCTATTGGACTTAAAAAAAAACATAAAGTATTTATAAACCAGCAAGTAATTACAAAGGCGAAACAATTTAACATGACGAAACCTAAGGCATTTTTTTGATGTATTACACCAGCGGGAATTTCTCTATCTTTTGTTCTGGGATTGGATGCATCAATGTCTCTGTCTGCCCACCTATTAAAGCCCATTGCAGCATTTCTTGCAAATACCATAGCTAGAACTACAAGTAGAAGAATCTGCACGTCAAAAGCAAGATTGTTTTCTTTAATAGCTGTAAAATATCCAATCATCGCAAAAGGCATTGCGAATATGGTATGACTGAACTTTACTAAATCTAAGTAGGCTTTCATCTATCAGTTAAACAAGTTAAATCTACAAAAGTTGTATCTATAAAAATAAAAAACCCAATAGCTAAAAGCTACTGGGTTTTAAATTTTCAATGAGCTAAATCACTAAGATGGATTCGCTGCTTCAGGCTTTGAAACTGTCCCTTTGATAGTAAGGTAAGAGTTTACAGGATCTGTATTCGCTGTAAGAGTAACTCTTTTTGATTGCGGGCTTCCACCAACTTTACCTTTATTCTTAGAATCAAAAACTACTTCAATCTCACCAGATTTTCCTGGAGCAATTGGCTCTCTTGGCCACTGTGGTACAGTACATCCACATGATCCTTTTGCATTAGAGATGATTAAAGGGTTTTCACCTGTATTCTTAAATTTATAAACGTGCTTTACTTTTTCACCGTCTACTATCTCACCGTAATCGTATGTATCTTCTTCAAATTCGATAGTGGTAACAGGACCTGTAGGTACTACTGGTTCTGCGGCTTTAGCTGTTGCAGGCGTTGTAGCAGTATTTGTCTGTGTCGTTGCCGGCACTGATCTTTCTGCTGAAGTTGTGGATGTATCGCTTTTACATGCCACAAGACTGACCAAAGCGAAAACGAATAAAAACATAAAATTTTTCATCAAATACTATTTTGTTAATTAATTAAAGACATCACAAAAATATGCATATTATACTAAGTTGCAATAAGGGTTTTCCCGATTAACAACCCATTAACAACGAATTTACATATTAATTTTAAATATAATATCAAGAATTGAGCCATTGCAGAAAATCTTCTGCTGATAGTGCATTAAGTGTTGATTCTCTGCGTAATAGGCCTTTTTGTCCAGCATATACCCCATATTTTATATCATCAATGCCTCCCATGGAATGGGCATCCGGGTTAATAGAAATCATAATCTCCTTTTTCATGGCATATTCTATCCAAGTCCAGTCTATATCCAGTCTATATGGATTTGCATTAATTTCAATGGAAACCTTATTCGCTGAGCAGGCATCGATAATCTTTTCATGGTCAATGGGATAGCCTTTTCTACTCAGTAATAATCTCCCCGTTGGATGTCCTAGCATATGTACATGCGGGTTTTCTACAGCTGATATTATCCGTTGTGTAGCCTTTTCTTTATCCATTTTTAGGTTAGAGTGCACAGAAGCAATTACACAATCTAGTTGTGCAAGCACTTCATCTTCATAATCCATGCTTCCATCGTACAAAATATCGCATTCGATTCCGGAGAATATCTTGAAACTCTCCTCTTTAGCATTAAGTAGCTTTATTTCTTCGATTTGTTGAAATAGTCGGTCTTCTGACAAGCCATTGGCGTAGAAGGCGGCCTTAGAATGATCTGTTATGACAACGTATGCATAGCCTTTCGTTTTGGAGGCATTTACCATTTGTTCTAAACTATGTAGGCCATCGCTATAGGTTGTATGACAGTGCACTACCCCCTTAATATCCTTTGTTTGAATAATTCCGTCCACATCCTCTTGGGTATAGTTAACGACCTCGGCAGTTTCCCTTATGACAGCAGGTAAAAATGGATATCCTGCTTCTTCAAATATATCTTCTTCAGACTCCCCTCCTACTAAGTTCGGCGTTGCTTCATTAAAAGACTCCGATGCGGACAAGCGAATCTTTTCAATATAAAACTCATCGTAGGAAGCGATATGGAATTGCACAGGAATTTGATAGTATTTAATCTCGTAATCATCATCTAATTCAGCCCCTTCAAAGCCAGCTAGCGTTTCTATTACTTGATCTATTTCTTCACAATTTGTAATTATATCCAAAGAAGAAAGAGTCTGCATTTTGCGTTCGAATGCACCGCAAAACTCCCAAAGGTAATCTGGAAATTGTTCCTCCAAAAAAGAGAGTACTTGTATTGCTTCTGCTTCGATATGACCATATAGAAATTCTCCTTTAGAATCAAAGAAGAACTCTAACTGTTCTTTCAAAGAGGTCTGGGTTTTTTCGCCAAAACCTTTTAAATCCACTAAACGGTTTTCATTGCAGGCATATAATAATTCCCCTGGTGTCTCTACTTGTAACTCATCCCAAACGAGTTTTATTTTTTTGGGACCAAAGCCTTTTAAACTTAGCAGTTCTACTATACCAGCTGGAGTTTTTTCTAAGTGCGCATCTAAACTAGACAGTGTTCCAGACTCTTTAAGTTCTGTGATTTTTCCTAGGATAGTCTTTCCTATTCCTGGTATAGCTAGTAAGTCTGTCTCGGACTGCAATATGACTGGATGTTCCAATTTTCGAATGCTTAGATAGGCATTCGTATAGGATTTAGTTTTGAAGGAGCTTTCACCATGCAGCGCCATGAGTTTTCCTAGCAGATTAAACTTAGCAGCAATCTCTTTATTCGTCATGAAACAAAATTACAGATTTAGCGGATCAATCTGATAATTTTCACAAGGCTTCTACTACTGTTTTCTTGGATTTTAATTTCTTATTTGTTTTAGCTCCTAGTGCTTTTATGCGTTGGGCCTTTTTGATTAGATTCCCTTGACCACTGGATAGTTTTTTCAAGGTATTATTATAGGTATTTTTTACAGTATCTAGTTGGGCACCCATTTTTTCTATATCCTCGACAAAGCTGACGAATTTATCATACATCTTCCCCGCTTCAACTGATATTTCTAAGGCGTATTTATTTTGATTATCGTTACGCCACATACTTTCTACCGTTTTCAATGTAGCGAGTAAGGTGGACGAACTTACCATAACGATATTCTTGTCAAAGGCATAGTGATATAGATCATTGTCATACTGTAAGGCTGCACTAAAGGCGGTATCGATAGGTATAAACATCATAACAAAGTCAGGGCTCTCCTTTCTATATAGATCGTGGTAATTTTTTTCTGAGAGTTCGTCTACATGCTTTTTAACCGCGAGCACATGAGCGCGTTGGTTTAACTTCGCTGTTTCTTCATCGTCTGCTGCCACCATGGCATTGTAGGCATTTAAGGATACTTTAGAATCAATAATAATCTTTTTACCATTGGGTGTGTCTATAATTACATCTGGACGTAATAGTTTCCCTTCGTCATTGCGTTTAGAATTTTGGACAAAATATTCTCTACCCTTTTCTAATCCTGATTTCTCTAAAATGGAATCTAAAATTAATTCGCCCCAATTCCCTTGTTTTTTAAAGTCTCCTTTGAGGGCACGTGCTAGGTTATTCGCATCCTTTGCTACCTTATCGCTATGTGCTGCTAAAAAATGAAGTTGTTCTTTTAGGGAGGCATGACGCTGGGCGGAGGCAAGGTTTGTTTTATCTACTTTATTTTCAAAAGAAGTTATCTTCTCCTTGAGAGGTTGCAGAAGATCCTGTATTCCTTTCCGCTGTTGTGCGTCGAAGCGACTTGTTTTTTCTTCTAAGATTTGGTTCGCTAATACCTGGAATCGTTTATCCTGTGACTCTAAATCATTTCTGTACTCAAAGAATCGTTCTCGAATACTCTTCAACTCCGATTCTAAGCTGGCAACATCCTGTCTTAACTCAGAAACGCGGATGCGTTCGTCTTCTAATAATTTTCGTTCTTGTTGTAATTCCGAATACATGAAGCTATGCTGATCAACAGCTGTTTTTGCTCTATGTTTATAATGACTTAGAACCTGTCTATGATATAGCATACAGACTAACCAGGTAATTACGATGGATGCAACGAGTAAAATGATTTCTTGATCTGTCATTATCGGTTTTTGTAGTAAAACTCGTTTGTTTCGTGCAGTGTATATACATGATTGTCCTGAGACAGTTAGATTGTAGACGCTTACGAAATACTAAATCTGTGTAGTCTAATGTACATAGATGTAGGTGTGGGCTTAGTTGTGTATGTGTGTGTGTGTGTGTTATTGATTAGTCAGGCGCAGTACAAATAAACATACGTACTTGCAATACACATTAAATCGCTTCAGAATTTGTGTTTAAAATAAGGTCATATGAGAATTATGTTTATAATTTAAATTACTAAAAATCAATCATTTTAACATTCAGCAAAATATATAAATACGACGATAATAACTTTGTAAACTAATTTATTAGATTCGAGAGAATTTAAATTGAAAACAATAGTCCCATCTTCATGAAAAATAACACACTTGTGTTATTGTCATGCCTACTCTTGTGTACACAAATTACAAGAGGTGTGTGCAATATCACAAAATCAAAAATTGATGTCACCGTCATCAATAACATAGAATGCGATATAATAAATTCATTGAACGCTAGCTGTAACGGCGCAAATGATGCTTCATTTATTGCTGAAATTTCAAACGGTGTTGCTCCTTTTGATTTCTTATTAAATGCTGTACCAATTGAGCCTACTGAACTAACTACAGGACAGTTTGAAATTGATAATCTTGCACCGGGAACCTACACCCTATTAGTTACTGACATCACAAACTGTGTTAGTATTTGTTCTACGGTTATTTTAGAGGAACCAGATGTTATAGTATGTATGTTAGTGGACCAAGTAAGTCCCTCATGTAATGGGGATGAAAATGGTTCTCTTAGTTTTGAAATTCTTGGTGGTACTGGCCAATATAGTTTTACTTTAAATGGAAACATGGAATCCCCTAGTCAGAGTGGAGATGTGTATAGTTTTACTGGCTTAGGCGATGGGGATTATTCCATAGAAATTGAAGATGAGAATAGCTGTATTCAAACATGTGTAGAAGTAGAGATTAACGCACCCGATGAAATGGAATGCTCAGTAATCCATATTCAAGACGCTAGTTGTTATGGAACAGAAGATGGCATTATAAGAATACTTGCAACTGGTGGTACAGGTGAATATTCATTTTCTCTGAATAGCACAACGACGAATCCAATGGATGACGGAGCTGGTAATTTTAGCTTCATAAATCTTGCTGCTGGTTCGTATGAAATTGAAGTTACGGATGCGAACAATTGTACTAGTATTTGTTCGTCCATAACAGTAACGCAACCACCAGTAATTGAATGTGAAATTTTGAGTTTCACAAATGCTACTTGCAATGGTTCAGACGATGGAGAATTTTCGTTTCAAATCTCAGGTGGTAATGGCAATTACAGTTTCCTCCTAAACTCTGCAAGTGCTACTCCAAATATCCTTGGTGCTAACTCTTTCAGTTTTGAGAACTTAGCTCCTGGTACATACACGGTTGAAGTGATTGATGCAAGTGATTGTACTATGGCATGTTTACCTGTGATGATAGAAGAGCCTGAAATAATTCTATGTGCTCCCCTCATTATTCAGTCCGCATCTTGCTTAGGTACAAATGATGGTTCTATTGACTATTTTGTCTCTGGTGGTAATGGAGGATTTACATTTACACTTAATGGCAATACTATTCTTCCATTAGATTTAGGGAATGGATTATATCGGATAGAAAACCTAATGGCGGGAATTTACAATATTGGAATTTTTGATATAAATTCTTGTATAGGTTCATGTTCAAATATTAGCATCAATGAACCAGAAGAGTTAAGCTGTACTTTTCTTAATAGCGAAAGTGTAAGCTGCCATGGATTTTCTGATGGACAATTTACTATCAACGTTATAGGAGGAACACAAGGATATACATTCAGTTTAAATGGAATTAACACTTCTCCCCAAGACATTCAAGATGTAAATTACACATTCGCAAACTTGACAGCAGGTGCTTATGATGTAACAATAATCGATTCTAATCAATGCGAAACGGATTGCGCTACTATTACAATATCAGAACCCTTAGAGCTTAGTTGTTCTCTTGATGAAGTCATCGAACCTAGTTGTGAAGGATTTGATGATGGTTCTATTACTTTAATTATCCAAGGAGGAAGTACCAGTTATACTATTCGTGTAAATGGCGTTTTAGAATCTGCCGATTTGGTGAGCCCAAATGCTTACCAAATTCAAAATATTGCTGCGGGGAATTACATGATCGAAATTACAGATGAAAACGACTGTTTTACTGTTTGCGAAGAGATAATTGTTTCTGAACCAGTTGGATTAGCTTGTAGTATAGAAGAGATTGTAAATGTGAGTTGTTCAGGTGGCAATGACGGCAGCGTAATTCTAGTTATACAGGGAGGCACGCCGAACTATGATTTTGGGATTAACGGTATGTTTGTGATACCAAATGATTTAGGGAATAATCAATATGAATTTGAAAATCTCGAATCTGGAACATTTAGCGTTACAGTAAATGACATAAATGGATGTACTCTCAACTGTGATGCGTTCGAGATTACAGCTCCACCCATGTTGGACTGCACATTGGCTACACAGGAAAATGTCAGTTGCAATGGAGGTGACGACGGACAGCTTGGATTTGAAATTTTAGGAGGAATACTTCCCTATCAATTTACTCTTAATAATTCTAGCACTACGGCAATTCAAAATGGTAATGTATATAGTTTTGAAGGCTTAGCAGCTGGTAGTTATACACTCCAAATTACTGACAACAACGGCTGTGTTATAATTTGTTCTACAGAAACAATTTCTGAGCCTCTTCCTATTACATGTTCTTTAGAGTCTACAGAAGACGTGTTATGTAACGGTGAAAGTACTGGAAGTTTTGTCATGCTAGTTCAAGGAGGTACGCCAAATTATTCGTTTCTGGTGAATGGAGTGTCCACAATAGCTGACCAAGTAAATGGAGACATGTATACTTTTAGTAACATGCTAGCAGGTACGTACACATTCAGCATAGTAGATCAAAACAGTTGTATGACATCATGCAGTACTATTACAATCCAAGAACCAAGCGCACTAGTTTGTGACATACTTTCAATTACAGACATCAGTTGTTTTGATGGAGCAGATGGAAGTATAGAGTTTTTAGTAACTGGTGGCCTTGCACCCTTTGATTTTTTCTTAAATGGTGACTTGGTTTCAGCTAATCAAACTCAGACAAATATCTACACTATTTCAGGCTTGACATCAGGTGAATTTATCATTGAAATAGAGGATGCTAATAATTGTAAAATAGAATGTTCTCAAATTACAATTAACGCACCTGATGCAATTTCTTGTGAAATAATCACTATCAACAATGTGAGTACATTGGGAGGAATGAATGGATCGTTTGACATAACAATCAGTGGTGGCACATTAGATTATACTTTTGAAATAAATGGAAGCTCTGTCAACCCTTCTAATATTGATGGAAGCACGTTTAGTTTTTCAAATTTAGGTTCTGGAATGTACTCTTTAAGTATCATTGATGAAAACGAATGTCTGGGCTTTTGTGATGAAATATTAATTGATGAGCCCCTTGTAGATATTGGAGATTTTCTTTGGTTGGATCTGAATGGAAATGGTAAGCAAGAACTTGGTGAACCTGGAGTAGAAGATGTTTCTGTGCATTTGCATGATTCCAACGATAATGTAGTAGAAAGTACAAGCACAGATGCAAACGGTTTATATTTCTTTGAAGACATTATTGCAGGTTTTTATTATATATCATTTGATCTTCCCTTCCCTATGCAACCAACTGAACTTAATGCTTTTGACGATCACTTAGACAGTGACATCTATATTGAGAATGGTCTTGTAAGAACACACCTCCAAAATATTGAAGAGGATTACTTTGACTTTGATGGTGGTGTTTTTACATGTGCCAAAATTGGAAATATTATTTGGTTAGATAGTAATAATAATGATGTACAAGATATTTTTGAAAACGGTATTAATGGTTTAACTGTTGAGATTTACAAAGATAACGGTGCTTCGAACTGGGTATTATACGGTGTACATACTACAAGTGTGCAACCTGGAACGCCCTCCACAGACGGCTGGTTTCAATTCTGTGTTCCACCAGGACTGTATTATTTAAAAACCCAAGATATTCCAGGATCTGTTCCTGTTGCTTTAGGAGATGGCACTCAGCCTGAGATCGATAACAATATCGGTGATTTCTTTGGACCTAATACGACAGATATAATCGAAGTATTTAGTGGTGATATCAGATTAGATATTGATGGAGGATTTTATGAAGATGCAGAAATCAGTGATTATGTTTGGCTAGATTCAAATGCAAACGGCATACAAGATACAGGTGAAGAAGGATTTGCAAATCTTTCGATTGACCTTTATGATGTTGATGGCAATTATGTAATGAATACAAGTTCTGATGAGAATGGATACTATATATTTCATGGATTATCGCAAGCAGAATACTACGTCAAAATAGACTTACCAGAAGGCTACGAAGTTACACTGCCAAATAAGTTGGATGAAGCTTATGATAGTGACATTGATAATACGAATGGTTTACTAACAAGTGACTTTTTTCATACAACGGCTGGAGAAACCTTGGAAACTTTAGATATTGGATTGATCGATATCATGTCATCAAGTAATACAATCCCATCATCAGCAATCCTTTTTCCAAATCCTAATGCGCAAGAAACTCTAAATATTACATTAGATGGAGTCCTCGAAGAAGAATTTATTCTAATGAGCATACTGGATACGGGAGGAAAATTGATAAGAAATCAAAAGCTAAATTTTGAGGATAAGGGAAATTATAGTCTTTCAACAAAACACTTAATGGATGGGACTTATTTACTAAGGATTGAATTTGGAAATCAAATAATACATAGGAAGTTTATCATGACCTCTAAGTAATATTCTACATGTTATGATAGAAATTAACTTATGATGTAAACTGCGCGCGTAAGGGATAGAAAGGGAGCTATCTCGACACAGTCGAGATTAAGCTGTCTAAACGTATGCAACTTGTTGTATACGTTTAGACGGAACCCCTGCATAGCCCGACTATTTTTATGCGAAGCGTAAAATAGATACGCCCTAAGCAAAATGATTGACTTACTTCTCTACAATACCGCCACTCACCTTGTCGCCCTTCTCATACTTGTATTGCATAACTACATTTTCTTCCTCATCATAGAAAATCATATCACCGTGAATTTTACCGTCTTTAAATTCAGTCATTTTCTGGAGCTTACCTCTTGATGTAAATTCTCTTACCTCTCCATCTATTACTCCATTCTTATAGGACATCTCTTTAATTGTTCTACCATTTTTGAAAGTAGCATACATTCCATGATACTCATTATTCAAGTAATGAATGCGTGTTTCTACCTGTCCTCTATTAGAAAATTCCAGATGTGGTCCGTTCATGGCACCATTACTATAGCTCGTAGTGCTTTTAATTCTACGCGTTTTAGGATCGTAAACAGTCCAAATACCGTTCTTGCTACCATTGGAAACAAAGCCATCTTCCATCAGATTTCCGCTACTATCCAATTTATATGCTCTTTCTACTCCCCCCTTGTTTTCTGTAGTGTACGCTGAAAGGTCCACACTTGCGCCAGAGGCACCTCCGCCCGAATTACAAGCAAAAAAACTCATTCCCAATAGTAGTCCAAATATGTATTTCATCTTATTTGATTTTAAGTAACGAAAATATAAGTTTCGCTGTAAAATTACAAATTGCAGCAGGAGTGGAGATGGTAGTATTCCTATGCGATTTCAATCAGAGCATTCAATCTGTTCAAAAATCTAAGTTTTCTCTGCAGAGAATTATAAGCTTTATAATGAACCAAAGATGTGAACCATTCATAAGACTCTCATTCTCAGGCATTAAACTACAAACTTAGAAAGTATGACTTTATATTAGTTTTTATTGATATTTATAATGAATTGTTATAAATATGATTACATATTATAATTTTTTATATATTTGAGATAAGAAAGAAAACTACATGTTGCATTATAAATTTGATGCTGAGCTTGCTCGGCAACACGCTAGACAAAAAGATTCGTCTATTGTCGTTAGCTATAAGGATGGAGATAAGAAGAATCTTGCCATTAATTACACGCTTTTTGATAAGCTATACCATCAAAAATCCTGTCTCTTTATTATTCCTGATGGTACAAATCCACAAACTCAGCTTGATTTTCTAGCTGCACAGGGTTTAAATCATTTAGCCTTGTTTATTGAAGGAACGCATAATCTTTTTCCAGCAGACTTAGAATTATTAGATACTGCAGTAGATGACTCTTCGAGTAAGATTACTGCTGAACAGATATCTAGTCTTGAGGAGTGGCTTAGCAAAGAAAACGAAATTGCTTTCGAAAATTTTGATAAGTTACACAGTAAGCTGTTTGGGAATTTAACGCGCTTACATTTAATAGAATCCTATAAAAGAGCACAGGATGAGACAGGCGGTATTGAGTCGAATCTAAAAGTAGATTCTAGTGCATTAGAATTGAGTAAGGACGAGTTTTGGCAGTTACGCGGTATTATCGAAGAGGCGATTAAACTATTTCAGCCAGGATATAGGAAAGAGTCATTAACATTAAGCTTTCCGGTAAACTTGATCTCGACCTTAGGTAGCAGTAAGGACATAGATGGTCTAGTAGTAGATCTACTCTCTTTCCAAAAAGAGTTATCCATTGTACTAAAACAAATGCGACAGTATCTGGGGAAAAAGAGGGATGACTTATTTTCTTCAGCATTCAACAAGGTGTCCAATTGCATTCAAGAACTTTCTCTATTAAAAGAGACGTATTTATTAGATACCCAAAAAGATGAGGTTTTAATATTAGACTTAGTCAATCGATATAACTCTATTATAGAATTACTAAAAACGGATGAGTTTCTGATGGATTCTGTTCACACACATCCTTTAGACAATCCGGCTGACTTAATTATCGAGATAGAATCCTTAATAGAAGCCCTGCGCAATCTAAAACACATAGAAGGTACAAAGATAGATCGTTACTTATCGCGCTTAAACAAGCATAATTTACAGGATAGTTATTTTGGAAACTTGCAGAAAAAGATTTCGCATGTTGTAAAAAAGATTCAGAATAAACAAATATTAAAGAGCGCTTATGACAATAATGCGTTCACCCTGCAACTCCAGTTCCAATCTCTTGAAAATATGCACCAAGAGTTAGAGACCATTAATCATTATCTAATTGATAATAGAGGTTTTGCTGAATGGAAGTTGTATAAAAAACAACAGGGTGAAACCTTGGAACAGCTGCTGGGAGAACTGGAGCACTATCCAGTTGAACAATGGATAGTGATTTTTGAAGCGTGGTATATTTTAAAAATATTATCTCGTGACGAAAGTTTTCAAAAGTCATTCAATGGGGATGTTCTTAGTTTTGTTACGCGCCTAAACATGCTAGTGCTTAACAGTAAAATTGATTTTTTAAAAAGTCGTGCATCCGATCAGCGTACTAAGGCGAAGCAAGAATTATTGCATGCTAATAAAGACCTATATGCAGACTTATTTAAAAAAGGTTCAGCTGAACATATTTCTTGGAAAGACATACTTGTGTCACAAAGTCGCTTCCTATCTAAGTTTTTCCCACTTATAATTATTCGAGATTCCTTAGCTAAGGAATTAGGATTTATTAAGGAAAGAGTTTTTGACACTATTTTATGTGATGACACCCTCCGATTAAAATATCTTAACCTGTATCACTTGCGTAACATAAGTAAGCATTTGCATTTATATGATTCTTCTTCTATAGATGCTATTGCAGATCGGCAAGATATCGTGGGTAATCTAGATCCACAGCAGACTAAGTCTTGTAAACTCATGCTCCCTTTACCATTTGCTTTAGAAAATTATAGAGAGTGTACGAATATTAAACGCTTGAATTTTTGCAAAAAGATTGCAGAAAACATTACTGCATTTAATGGTAAGCTCCGTTTATTCCAAGCAAAAAACCTGAGTGTTATTTCGTTTTGGTCAGGATTTAAAAATGAATTATTTATTGATCAGTTTAGACAGTATGGTATTAAAGAGATTGTAGTAGATGATAAAGAAAATAGAATCGTGGAAGCCTTATTAGATCCCCGAAATATTAATGTGCTACTCTACTCCGATGGTCTTTTAAATTCTGAAAAAAGAGAATTTTATTCTTGGCAAAAACATATGGTTGAATGTTTACAAAGTGCGGGTGTGCATTGTTATGACAGTTGGACAGATGAGTTAATTCAAAATGGGACAGGTGTTATTCTTAATGTTTTAGAGGAGATTAAGTTATTACTTCTTAAAAAGGAGGGTCGCTCAAAGCAATTTTCATCACAAGAAGGAGTCGCAGCAAAATAATTAGAAAGTTTTTTTTCATCTTGTGGAGGTGAAACTTAAGAAGTTAAATAATATCTCTCTTGACAACTATCTAGAGCATTTAAGGTATGGAGAAAGAGAGGGGAAGAAAACAATCTTTGATCCTATCCGTAAACGACATTTTATTTTAGCACCGGAAGAAGTCACACGCCAGCTTGTTATACAATACTTTCTCCGAGTTGTGCTATGGCCAGAAAATTTAATTTCGGTAGAAAAGTCATTTTCACTATATGGTCAACAGCGCAGGTATGACATCGTCCTATACAAAGATGCGCATACGCCTATCATTTTAGTGGAATGTAAGGCTCCAAGTATTCCATTGACAAATCAAACGTTTGAACAGGTTGCGAATTATAATCTCGCCTTGCAAATTCCTTATTTGTTTGTCAGTAATTGTCGTGAGAATTATTTTTTTGAGCTCGATTTTGACAAGAAAGACTATAAGTCTCTAGAAACCATTGCATTATACTCAAGCTTTTAACTCAGTGCATTATAGAATTTTCGAGCTTCAATACAGAAAAAAACTATATTTGAATGCCTAATTAAATTAGCCACAAGGCCTATGGAAAAAATCTTACTAACTGGTGCAAATGGACAAATAGGGACTGTTCTTACTACAGAGCTTAGGAAAATATACGGCGTTGAACATGTTATTGCCTCTGACATCACAGAGCCTGCAAATAATGATGGCCCTTTTTGTTTTCTTGATATCTTGAACAAGCAACGATTACAAGAGCAGGTTAAGGATCTTAAGATTACGCAGATATATCATCTAGCTGCTATACTTTCTGCGAGTGGTGAATGGAACCCCTTAAAAACATGGGATGTTAATTTGAATGGTTTATTGTCCATTTTAGATTTAGCGAAGGAGGGATTGATAAAAAAAATATTCTTTCCTAGTACCATTGCTGTATTTGGTAAAACCACTCCAAGAATACAAACAGCGCAGGATGTTCCTTTACAACCTACAACGGTCTATGGGATGAGTAAGGCTACGGGTGAGAACTGGTGTAATTATTACAATAAACGATACGGTGTAGATGTGCGATCGGTACGGTACCCTGGGATAATAGGTCATCAATCTATTCCTAGTGGTGGAACTACAGACTATGCAGTAGAGATATATCATTCTGCAATTGCAGGAGAAGAATACAGATGTTTTTTAGACAAGGATACGCGATTACCTATGATGTATATGGATGATGCTGTAAGGGCGACTATAGAGCTTATGGAAGCTCCAGAGGAGAACATCAAGATACGGATTGGTTACAATCTTGCTGCGATGAGTTTTACTCCAGAGGAAATATATAATGCCATAGTTAAGCACTACCCTGACTTTAAGATAGTGTATGCTCCTGATTTTAGGCAAGAGATCGCGGAGTCTTGGTCAGAAAGCATTGATGATAGTAGTGCTAGAAAAGATTGGAATTGGAAACATGCTTTTGATCTTGAAAAGATGACAGCAGATATGATAAACAACTTAAGCAAGAAATAATGAACGCAAGAATATTACAGGATTTACAAGAGGAGATTCAAACTATTAAAGACTCTGGTTTATTCAAAGAGGAACGAATAATCACCTCCCATCAAAAATCATCCATTCAGACAAGTAAAGGGCAAGAGGTTTTGAATTTTTGTGCAAATAATTACCTAGGCTTATCTGCAGATCCACAGGTATTACAAGCTGCTAAATCTACTATTGATTCGCATGGCTTTGGCATGTCCTCTGTGCGTTTTATTTGTGGTACGCAGGACATCCATAAGGAATTAGAAAAGCAAATTTCTAGTTATGTAGGAACGGAGGATGCTATTCTTTATGCAGCTGCATTTGATGCCAATGGTGGTTTATTTGAACCCTTATTAGGAGCTGAAGATGCAATCATATCAGATCAATTAAATCATGCATCTATTATTGATGGTATACGTCTTTGCAAGGCGAAACGGTATAGATACCTCAACAATGATATGGCAGACCTGGAGCTTAAGTTGAAAGAAGCGCAAGAGAATGGTGCACGCCGAATTTTAATAGCGACGGATGGTGTGTTTTCAATGGACGGTATAATAGCACAGGTAGATAAGATCTGTGCATTAGCAAAGCAATATGGAGCTTTGGTTATGGTAGACGATTGCCATGCAACGGGTTTTGTCGGCAAGACTGGCCGGGGATCAGCCGAACATTGTGGTGTGTATGGTGAGGTCGATATTATTACTGGTACCTTTGGTAAAGCGCTGGGTGGTGCTTCTGGTGGATTTACAGCTGCCAGTAAAGAGGTAGTGGAAATACTACGGCAAAAGAGTAGACCCTATTTATTTTCTAATACACTTGCGCCTTCTATCGTAGGTGCATCTTTGCATGTCTTAGATACATTACAATCTTCAACAGAGCTCAGGGATACATTAGAAGAAAATACGAGCATCTTTAGAAAAGAAATGGAAGCGGCGGGTTTTGATATTGTGGCAGGTACACACCCTATTGTTCCTATCATGTTATACGATGCGAAACTTGCGCAAGAGTTTTCTAAGGCCTTGTTAAAAGAGGGTATCTATGTTATAGGCTTCTTCTACCCTGTTGTCCCTAAAGAGCAAGCTCGCATACGTGTGCAGCTATCTGCGGGACACAGCAGAGAAGATATTAAAAAGGCAGTAGCTGCCTTTATAAAAGTTGGTAAGCAATTAGATGTTGTAGCTTAATAGTTAAATTATACAATGATGAACGAAGAATTAGAATGGAATTATGAGGAGTTACTATGCTTCTTGCTTATTCACGCCTCGTATGCGGATATGGAATTCACAGAGGATGAACGCGCAATGATTATTCAAAAGTATGGGAAAGAGACGTATGAAAAAATGAACGACATTTACGATGGCTTAGGTGAATATGAACGACTAGAGTCTATATTAAAATACAAGGGTGTGTATTTTCCGACCATTGATCGGAAGAGTGAAATATTAAATGAAATATCTAGACTTTTTAATGCCGATGGGACGTATTCAAAATTAGAAAAGACGCAGATGAGTTTTTTAGAGCGTTTGATGTAGTTTATACGACTTCTTTACGTTTAATCAGCGGTACGTCTTTGACAACGAGCTGAATCATTTTTTCTAGTTTTTCTTCGAACAATACAATTTTATTCTTTTTCATTTCTTGAATTACTGCATCCGTATAGTGTCTTATTGTGATTAACTCTAAATCACTTTCAAGGACAACTTTGAAGTGCTTTTCTAAATCTGCAATAACATGCTTTATTTTATCACGCTGTTTCGTTACGCAGACAGAAAAACTAATCGCTGTGTTACGCATTAGATTTACTTTCACACGATGCTTAGCGATGATTGCGAAGATTTCAGTCAGGTGAGACTCAGCTACAAATGAAAAATCTTTAGATGAGATATGTATTAAGGCTTGGTCTTGATCTAAGACGATGATAGGCGGATAAGAAGTAATTTGTTCTTGAGAAATGCGTGTTCCTTGCCTGTCTGGATCAATAAATGATTTTACTTGAAGTGGGATAGATTTATTTTGAAGCGGTTTGATAGTTTTAGGGTGAATGACTTTTGCCCCATAATAGGTCATTTCTATTGCTTCTGTAAATGACAGCCTTTCCATCAAGTTGACATTTTCAAATACGCTGGGGTCTCCTGTCATCACGCCATGTACATTTTTCCAAATAGTAAGACTTTCTGCATTACAACAATATGCAAATACAGCCCCTGTAAAGTCAGATCCTTCCCTACCTAGTGTTGTTGTATTATTTTCGTTAGTAGTGCCAATGAAACCCTGTGTTATAAATAACTTGTTATCTTGAATTTTGGGTAATAGTTTAGTCAGGATATTTTCTTCTGTCCTTTCCCAATTCACTTTAGCTTCCATGTAGGTATCGTCCGTGATGAGCACATCTCTGACATCTAAAAATTCAGCATTTACAGAAATTTTTTGAAGGTAGCCCGTTACAATTTTTGAGGATAATAATTCGCCTATGGAAACGATTTGATCATAATAGTATGCAAAAGTATCTATGGGATTTTCTTCAAGAGTCCATTCTACAGAAACGAACAGTTCGTTCATATCATCTAAGACATCTTTATTTAATTCCAAAGCTTCTGCAGTAGACAGGTGTAATTGTTTTACCTGTGCAAATAGAGAAGAATAGTCATTTTTATCAAAATATGCTTTTACTAAATTCTCTAAAAGATTCGTTGTTTTACCCATTGCTGAAACAACAATAAGAGATGGATTAGAAAGCCTATCTTTGATAATAGCCCCTACATTTTTTATTGCTTTAGCATCTTTGACCGATGCTCCTCCGAATTTATGTACTTCCACGACGTTACAATTGGCACAAATATAACTTTGTTCGGCATTAAAAGAACTCTAGATTTACTATTTTGCGTAGTCAAATTTTATCAATGACTCAAGAATTAGAAACATCCATTCGATTATTAATGGTGGGGATGACCACCGTTTTCTTTATACTTACAATTGTTGTAGTAAGTTCAAAACTTCTTATATCCCTAATTAATCGTTTTGAACCCATTGCCAGCATTGATCCACCAGTACAAAAAACGGAACAAATACCAAGTGCGCTTAAAACAGTTCTTGAGAAAGCAGTACATCAAATAACGGCTGGCAAGGGTAAAATTGAAAAAATTGAAAAAATCGATTAGCAAAGAAATTGAAGTATGTCAGGTAGAAGAAAAGAAATAAAGCTTGCACTTGTCTATAGAGACATGTGGCAGTCTTCTGGAAAGTATGTTCCGCGGATAGACCAACTTATACGCGTAGCTCAACCGATTATAGATATTGGGTGTTTTGATAGAGTGGAAACCAATGGAGGAGGATTTGAGCAGGTGAATTTATTGTTTGGTCAAAATCCCAATATTGCGGTAAGGAAATGGACTCAGCCATTTAACGATGCTGGTATACAAACTCAGATGCTTGAGAGAGGATTGAATGGAATACGTATGAGCCCAGTGCCTGCCGATGTCAGAAGATTAATGTTTAAAGTGAAGAAGCTGCAAGGAACAGATATATCTAGATCATTTGATGGCTTGAACAATCCTCAAAATCTAGAGCTTTCATTTAAATATGCGAAGGAAGGAGGCATGATTGCCCAAGCAGCTCTCAGTCTCACTTATTCTAAATTACATACAGTAGATTATTATATACAGTTAGCAGACTCTTACTTGGAGCTGGGTGCAGAAGAAATATGTATAAAAGATATGGCTGGTATAGGTCGGCCAGATTCCATTGGAAGACTAGTAAAAGGGATTAGAGAAAGACATCCAGATATTATTATTCAATATCATGGACATTCCACTCCAGGGTTTTCTGTCGCATCTTCTTTGGAGGCAGCTAGAAATGGAGCTGATATAATTGACGTAGGCATGGAACCACTTTCTTGGGGAACCGGTCATGCAGATTTACTTACTGTCCATGCCATGTTACAAGATGCAGGTTTTACTGTGAAAGATATAAACATGGATGCCTATATGCAGGTTAGGCAATTAAGCCAGGAGTTTATAGATGACTTTTTAGGACTTTATATTAATCCTAAGAATAGATTTATGAATTCTCTATTAATAGGTCCGGGACTACCTGGAGGTATGATGGGAAGTTTGATGGCAGATTTAGAGTCTAATTTATCAAGTGTCAATAAGTGGTTAACTAAAAACAACAAAGCAAACATTACTCAAGATGATTTGTTAATTAAGCTATTTGAAGAAGTTAAGTATGTATGGCCTAGGTTGGGTTATCCTCCGTTGGTGACACCATTTAGCCAGTATGTTAAAAATGCATCCTTGATGAATGTGATGCAGCTCATAAAAGGACGTGAACGCTGGTCAATGATAGATGAAAATACCTGGGGAATGATAACGGGAAAGTCGGGAAAACTCTTGGGACCACTAGACGATAAAATCTTGGAATTAGCTAGCCAGCAAAAGCGTGAGTTTTATACTGGTAAGCCTCAGGATTTATATGAAGATGAATTGGATTTGTATAAAGAGAAGATGAAAGAAAAGGGATGGGATTATGGTCAAGATGATGAAGAATTATTAGAGTATGCAATGCATCCGCAACAATATGAAGATTTCAAAAGTGGAAAGGCTGCACAATCATTTCAAGATGATATAGCGAAAAGAAGAATGAAGGCAGTGACAGCGTCTTCAGCGAGTAGTACTGATTTGCCAAAGGAAATGACTATTGATGTAAATGGCTCTAAATATAAGGTTCAGGTCTCCTACCCTGGTGAAGACACTGATTCAAGTGGTGCCGCCAATTCTAATGCTAGTAGTTCAAGTGATTCTGGTCCTGGTGTATACATTTTAGCACCATTAGAAGGGAAGTTTTATTTAACAAAAGATAATTCTGATACAGCAATCAAGAAAGGAGACACTGTAAATGTAGGTGATACGATAGCGTATATTGAGTCTATGAAAGTTATCAATGCTATAACTGCTGATAAGGCAGGAACTGTCGACGCCATCCTGGTAAGTCATGGGGAAGAAGTAGAAGAAGATGATCAAATTATAAAACTGGTATAGTGGAGATATTTGAACGCATGTATGAGATGAGTGCACTTGGAGAAATTGGTCAAAATCCACTTTCTTTAGTGATGCTGTTATTGGCTTTTGTAATTCTTTATTTGGGAATTGCTAAGCGTTATGAACCACTCTTATTAGTACCTATTGGTTTTGGTGTTTTACTGGCAAATTTCCCTGGAGGGAATATGTTTGTTACCCAGGCTACCGCAGAAAATGGGATTGAACATTTGACAATATTGGAGATTGCGAAAGAACATGGTATAATGAACATGTTATATTATAGCTTAATCAAAACAGGTTTGCTACCACCTCTTATTTTTATGGGCGTGGGTGCTATGACAGACTTTGGACCGTTGCTTAGAAACTTGCGTTTAGCCTTCTTTGGAGCTGCAGCGCAAATAGGTATTTTTACTATTATTTTTGCAGCGATTGCAATAGGGTTTGCACCTAAAGAAGCTGCGGCATTGGGTATAATTGGAGGTGCTGATGGGCCTACTGCAATTTATACTGCAATAATTCTCGCTCCTAAGTTATTGGGTCCTATAGCAATTGCGGCTTATTCTTACATGGCACTTGTTCCGGTTATTATTCCTCTTATTGTCAAATTTTCTGTAAGCAAGAAAGAACTTAAGATTAATATGAAGGAACAGGATAGATTGTATCCTTCTAAAGTACAAATTAAAAATATTAAAAAAGTAAAGGTGATTTTCCCTATTATGATAGGCACGATAGTCGCCATTCTAGTACCCTCCTCTGTTCCTTTAGTTGGACTACTTCTTTTTGGTAATCTTATCAAAGAAATTGGGAAAGATACATCTAGACTTTTTCAGGCTGCCTCGGAGACAATAATGAATACAGCGACAATATTTCTAGGACTTACTGTAGGAGCTACCATGACTGCTGAAACTTTTATCGATTCGAAAACGCTGATGATTATTGCTGGAGGCTTCTTGGCTTTTGCAATATCGATTCTTGGTGGAATATGCGCAGTTAAGGTTTATAACCTATTCTCAAAGAAGAAAATCAATCCACTGATTGGAGCTACAGGACTAAGTGCTGTCCCTATGGCTAGTCGGGTTGCGAATGATATTGCTTTAAAACACGATCCTTCAAATCACTTATTACAATATGCCATGTCATCTAATATCTCCGGTGTTATTGGCTCAGCTGTTGCTGCAGGCGTCTTAATCTCCATTTTAGGCTAAAAATGTCTTGAAAAATGGCATTATTTTTAAAATACTTGGTATTTTTTAAAATAAATCTCTTAAAAAATGACTTTATATATATGAATGCGTCTCTTATAGAGAACATTTAGTAGTTTTTTCATACTGGTCCGATTCAGAAGCTATCAGTTGGTAGCTTCTTTTTTTATGACAGTATTTTAAACTACCTTTGTATTTTTTAATGAGAGAGCGTCTTAAGTTTAGACTCCTCTCAGTTTTTTAAACTTTTTAAATTTTTATTATGAATATTTTTGTTGCTAAGTTGAACTATTCAACGCAACCTGACTCACTAAAATCTGTATTTGAAGAATTTGGTGCAGTGGACAACTGTAAAGTTATTATGGATAAATTTACAGGTAAATCTAAAGGATACGGCTTTGTAGAAATGCCGAATGATGGAGAAGCACTTGCTGCAATCCAAGCTCTTAACGATTCTTCTCTAGATGGGAACAATATTGTAGTTAAGCAGTCTACTCCTAAACCACAAGATGACAGGAGAAATAACCGTTACTAGGTTTTACATATAACATTTAGATTAGGCCACTTTCATTTTTTGGAAGTGGCTTTTTTTATGGACGTATTGAATAGTTTGTCCCATATAACATTACTTACACCAAAGCCATTATCAGGATCTACAAAGTGATGATCCATATGATTCTTTTTTAATAACTGCCATATCTTTGAATGCTTTCCAAAGCTTGCATGGTGTAATGCATAATGTAAGGTATCATACATCAGATAGCCTAATAAAAATCCAGCAAAAAATGCGGAATGTGCATATCCTTCGAAAAATATAAAAAACAAATAATAAAAGAAGGCACTTAGAGGAAGGCTCATTATAGGAGGAAGAACAAGTCGTTTTGCATCATTTGGATAATCATGATGAATACCATGAATCATAAAATGTATGTATTCCTGAAAATCTGTTGTAGGATTAAAATGAAAAACCCATCTATGAAAAACATACTCGGTAATTGTCCAAATTACAATACCGAAAGCAAAGAATTTAATAAACTGAAAAGCGGAGGCGTTCTGTAATAATAGAGCAGAATAGCAAAAGTAGAAAACAATAGGAATAAACACGACTACAGGAATCCACCAGGGTGTCATTGTCAATTTATTCAAAAAATCATTGGGAAATATTCTTACGGATATATTTTTTCCGCTTTTGTATAATGATTGTTTCATTGGAATGCGTTAAGTTGTTAGTAAAAGACAAGATACATATTAATTCATTTTTTGTTATTTTACTCATTATTATCTTTACATCATAGATATGAAAGAAAAAATACAAAAATTGCTAAGTGATAAAAAACTAAAAAACACCGAGACAAGAGCTCGAGTTTTGGAAGCGTTTTTATTAACTAAGCATGCTTTGAGTAATCAAGATTTAGAGAATAATTTTGAGTATGTGGATCGTGTCACCTTATATAGAACCTTAAAGACCTTTGAAGAAAAAGGGATTATACATCAAGCATTGGATGGAACTGATAAGAATAAGTACGCCTTATGTTCCGAAAACTGCAGTTCTGTGATGCATCATGATTCTCATGCACATTTTACGTGCTCTGTTTGTGCGTCTACGATTTGTCTGGATGACGTACAGATTCCTGAACTTAAAATCCCCCAAGGTTTTTCATTAGAAAGCACGAATGTTATTTTAAATGGCATTTGTAATGCTTGTACAAATTGAGAAATTATTTACTAGATCTATCAAATCAGAGCGAAGCAGCGGCACCAAATTACTCCTTCTCGAATTAGCTTCACAACAAACGTTTTCTGGATTCACTATTTTCTTGGTCAGTATTCTCTTTGCCAATACGCTTCAAAATAAAATAAATGTACGTGTTTGAATGTCTATTTTAGAAGAGACTTCATCAGGCTTCTTCTGGTTTATACTTGATTATTAGATGCGCCCATAAGGATCTAGATATCCGTAAGAGTTTAAAAAAGAATAGAAAGTAGAGAAAAAAGATAAACCCTAGCATTGCATTTATGGACCATCCAAAATAAAATACGAGTAGTAAAGCTAGTGGTAAGTAAATTAGACAGGCTAATCCATAGGATAAAAACATTGCACCGAAATAGAACCCTGGTTCAGGTTCAAAGCTCTGCTTACACAGGGAGCATCTTTCATGCATATCTAGAGGTTTCATTAGCATAAAAGGATCTTTAAACATTTTTGTTTTACGGCATTTTGGACAGCTATAGATCCAGATATGTTTAAAAGAGTAAGCCATCTTATAATGTCATTCGTTTCTTTTCCATGTAGCGATTGCTCTAATATGATAAACTTTTTGTTGACAACATGAGAAGATTTTTAATCTTCCTTCCTCCGAAGTAAGTCATCCGTACCATTTGAAAGGACTATGACATTCATAAAAAATAGCCCTCAAAACAAATTTGAGGGCTACTATAGTAAAGGCGGAAGAGGAGGGATTCGAACCCCCGGTACGCGCAAACGTACGCCGGTTTTCAAGACCGGTGCATTCAACCAGCTCTGCCACTCTTCCGATTAGGAATGCAAAAATACACTTCTTATTGACAAATAAAAAAAAGACGCACTAAAGAGTACGTCTTGGATTTCAGGATCGCTAAAATCGACCAATTATGAAAAAAACTATTGCGTCTTTTATGATAGAGATGTCATATCTCTTATCAATATACTTTTGCGTTTGAAGTAGATTTGATTTGACTTTTTAAGATCATTTAATACCGATGTTACTGTCTGCCTAGATGTGCCAGTAAAATTGGCAATATCTTGTTGTGTTAGACTGTGCTTAATAAGCATCTCGTATCCTACTTGGCGGCCAAAATTCTTGGCATTATCTTTTAAAAAGTCTATTATTCTTTCTCTTGCATCTTTAAATACGAGCGATTCAAATCTTCTCTCTGTGTGTCTTAATTTTGATCCAAGAGAGTCAATCATTTTCCAATAGAGTTCAGGATTTTCTTCAAGAAATGCCTTAAATTCAGTCACTTTCAATGTAAAGTACTTCACATTGGTATCTATGGCTTTTGCAAAATTGTCGTATTCTGATAATCCTACAACCCCAGCTTCGCCAAAAATTACTTTTGGATGAATGATTGATTTGATTACTTCTTTCCCATCAGGAGAATGTTTTCCAATTTTGATTGTTCCATCACAGAGGAAGAACATTTCATCGCATGTGTCTCCAGTATTGTAAATAAAATGATGTTTGCTAATTTTCTTCTCGGTTAAAATCCTAGCTAGATTTACCAACTTTTCTTCTTGTAAGTCGGAGAAGAGATCGACTTCTTTCAAGAAGTCTAATTTTGTAATTATGTCCATTTGTTTATCCAGGTTCTTAAAAGGTTAAATAAGGTTTCATATAAATGACAATAAAAAGACACCTTACCCCTAGATAGAAGTCAAATATTTTACAGTTGTAGTGGGATGGTAGTCGAGGATAATAACAAAATCGTATTGCTAATCAGATAATAAGAAGGCTATACACTTCATTGGAATACATAATTAGAAATTTGGAGGGAGGAAGTTAAGGTAGATCAAAAAAGCTTGTGAAGGCGCCTATTTTAGGTCGTAGACCTTAATAAATCTAGTAAATGCACCAAATAATCCTAATCCATTTTCAATATTGGAGTACCTACTGACTGGTTCGTCAAAAGGTGAATTATGAGATGCATAGGCATCACTTAATGATCGGTTGTACATGTAATATTCAGAATTTACTGTGTACAGATGAATTTCGGCATTATTCAAATCAGATTCTGATTCTATGACCAAGCTGATAAGATTGTCTTCAACATTCCTATTAATAAGAATACCATCCATATGGTTCATTCTTGAAATATAATCATTGCCTTGCAATACTGATGAGATTGGAATCTCTAAGCCGGTATTTGGATCTTTTGCAATAAATCGGAAATGAACATCTTCTTCAGAACTGTTCACTTGGAAATCCAAGGTATATTGGTAAAGAGTTTTTCCAGAGTTAGCCGTTTGTTCTGCTTTGACATTATCAAACGAAGTAAATTCAACAGGGTAAGGAACAAAAGTTGTAGAAGAAATCGGAAGTATATCACTATTTGTTAATTCTACTTCTAGTTCGAAGGTGAAACCTGGTTGAGGTTGATAGGTTCTACTTGTTCTCCAAACTTCATCAGAAGGCACATATTCAACAATCACCTCTCCATTTTGGTCAAAAAGTTTTACTTCTGCTTCACCGTTTACTGGGCGAAAAGGCACTTCATCTGAGTCGATTGGAACAGAGGTAGATATAAAAAACTGAACATATTCATCACCTGGCACAACAACTGAATTAACGACCAATTCTGAGTCGTACTCTTCATTCACCAAAGGCTGTATCTCCTCGACACAAGATGTCATGAAAAGGGAGAAAAGAAGTATGTAAGTCAGTTTATTCAATCCTTCTATTTATACTATGTAGACGGTAATTCGTCTAATTGGTCACAAAATATACAAAAATCCAAGCAAATGGAAGAAAATTAACACTTTACTTTAGTTAAACTTTTGTGTTTCAGAAGCTTAGGTTGTATGAAACGGATGGCAAAATTGGTAGAATTGTATATTTTTTGAAAATATATTTAGAATCATCAGACATATCCCTCTCAATATCAATAAAATAGGGGTTCCTTCTGTTATACACGTTGAAAATGCCCAATGATATTTTTTGTCTACCCCAACTATATTTACTGTATAAATTAAACCCTAGGTCTAAACGATGATATGGATCTAATTGAACATTATTTTTGTCTCCATAGATCAATAAAAGGTCAATTGTGCCGTCTTCAAGAGGTTCTTCTCTAATTCCTATGGGTTGAGTTACCCTATTTCCAGAGGCAAATATCCAATTAAAGGTAAATTCTGCACTTGAATTGATATGATAGATAGTAGATAGCTTTAATGAATGTCTTCGATCATATCTTGCAAAAAATTCGTTCCCCTCATTTATCTCATCAAATTGTCTGTAAGACTTTGACCATGTGTAATTTGTAAACCAATTAAATTTTCCAACACTCTTGTTAAAACTGATTTCCGCACCAAATGCCCGACCCTGTCCTTGCGGTATTGATCTTTCCCAATCGTCCATACTTGTAAGTGTAAAAATACCTGACTCATTAAAGGCAATAATATGATTCATTCGCTTGTAAAAGAGGTCAAGTTTCAGCTCTTTATCTTCCATAACCGTGGAACCGACCCCTGTAGAAAAAACTATACCTGTTTGTGGTCTTAAATTTGCTGTAGAGGGAAGCCAAAGATCTGCTGGAACTCCTAATCCTGAATTTGAAAGTAAATGAAGGTACTGGCTTGTAAAACTAACTGAAGTATTGAAGTAAGAAGCGGCTGAACCTATAAGCAAATTTACCCTTGGCTGAGGAAGAAAAAACGAACTATTTCTTGTCTTAATAAAGGAACTATGAAAGCCAAGATTAAGTCGAGTATTACTACCAATTTTTATTTCATCTTCTATGTATGATTGGAAATCTAATCCCGTGGTTTCTGGACCTTCTAAGTCAGACTCTAATCTATTTTGTGTAATCTCTTCATCTCCTGTAACGTACCTATCAATTGTAGACACAAAAAACAATCTAGGCGAGAAATTATGCCTTATGATTCCAAATCCAATTTTAAGTGTGTTATTATTGTTTGGAAGGTAGTCAAGGTTAAGTCTAAATCCTATGTCCTTCACTGAACTTCTATAAATTCCAGCATTGTAAACATCATTTGTAACAACAGAATTATTAAAATCTCTGAATCTGTTAAGGTCGAATGAATCAAATGTATAGTCAGAGTAATACGCATTTAAATTCAGAAATGCTTTACTTGATATTTCGGAGTTTAATTGTACTACTCCTACATTATTACCCCAGTCCCAATTCGTCTCTTTTTCGTCTGTAAATAATGTTCCTTCGTTTAAATTTTCACGGGTAGATTCGTTATTAAATCTATCTCCTCCAGACAGGTAGCTAAAGAGTAATTGTGTTTTATCAGAGAGGTTAAAGTCAAGCTTGGCATTCCAATCATAGAATCTATAATTGGTTGTCCCTACTCTATTATTATTTTCATTAAGAAACTCTGATGCTGCGCTAATCCATGGATCGAGAAAGGTTCTTCTAGCTGAAATAATAAAAGAGCTTTTTTCTTTGACAATGGGCCCTTCCAATGTTCCTTTCATAGTAAGCAGCCCAATAGAAACATCACCTGCATATTCCTTCTTATTTCCATCTCTGGTTCGTACATCTAATACCGATGAAAGCCTACCTCCAAACCGAGCGGGAAAGCCTCCTTTATATAGTTTTGCGCTCTTAATTGTATTCGAATTAAACACGCTAAAAATACCTAAGGCATGGTTTGCATTATAAACAGGAACACCATCAAACAAGATGAGATTTTGATCTACCGAACCACCTCGAACATTCATACCTCCCATGCCTTCTCCACCTGTTGTAACTCCTGGCATTAAATACGCGAGCCTTCTGATGTCAGACTCGCCTCCAAGAGAAACGATCGATTGTATTTTATCTAAGGGTAGTATGTCAACTGAACCTAAATTTTTGTCTTTGTCTTTAATAATCCTTTTGTCTACTATTAAAACTTCGTTTAATAAAATCTCAGGGTCAAGTTTGATATTAAACGTAGTGTCAGATGTTATAGGCCCTTCTATTCTAAATTCATTATATCCTAGGTAGGTAAAGTTAATCCCTTCTGTACCTCTAGGGATTGTAAATGAGTAAAATCCAAACTCATTAGAAATTGTTCCTTTGGATCTATCATCTAACACAATGTTTGCATATACTAGTCTTTCTAACGATCTAAGGTCTTCTATTTTGCCACTGATAGTTACTTCGTCTTCGGCATTTTCTTTTGCTTCGTTCTTGGCAGGAACATCATCCTCTTTATCTTCTTTCTTTCTAAATATGACTATGTCTGATTTTTGATTTGCGAATGTACAGTTTGAATTTTTCAATAACTGCATCAACATAGTTCCTAAAGGTCTACCTGCAATATTTATTGTAATAAGAGAATCAATTGGAAGTACATTATCACTATACGAAATGTTTATATCTGTTTGTTCAGTTATTTCATTAAGGATTTCCTTTAATGGTTTCTGAACACATTTATAGCTTATTATTTTGTCGGAGGGTTTTGCATCTTGCGCATAGCTTGTGATGCAAAAGCTAAAGGAAATAAAGAGTAGGAAAACCAGTTTTCTCATTGGAACTTTCTAGTATATAAAACTACCATAATAACGCATAATAGCCAAATGACAGTATATGCAATTAAATACTAGGTTCTCTTAGGGTAAAATCACCTATTTAAGGCAATCTACAGTTGTCAGCGTTAGCTTTGTTTTTGATTTGTCTCCATCAAACTCAACACCAGCTACCTTTTTCAAAATATCTAGAGTTTCATCAAGTGTTGCGTTTGATAATTTTGGAGAAGAGAAAGTACAATCTGATATATCTAGATTTTTTGAATCGATATCAATTTCATAATAATTCTCTAAATCTTTAAATACTTGCGCCATTGGCGTGCTATTAAAGCTTAAACTTCTTTCTTTCCACGAGAAAGTGTTAGCTGATTGGATTTCAGATAGGGTTGCAGTATTCAAAGATTCGTTATAAACTATACTTTGGCCTGCTTTAGCTGTATTTTCTTGGTTTTGGGCATTTCTGAATTTAACAACTCCTGTTAAAACTTCAAGAATTACTTCATCATTTCTGTATGTAAGGTTGAATGATGTTCCTACTACTTCAATGCTTTGCGCTCCCATATTTACTATAAAAGGCAAATCTTTGTCTTCAGCTACATCAAAAAATGCTTTTCCAGCAAAATCCATTGTTCTGTGTTCAGAGTTGAATGCTTTATCGTAGCTAATTTCAGTATTTGGGCTCAACCATAGTTTTGAACCATCTTCTAAACTGACAAGATTAATGTCAGAAGATGTATTCATAATTTTATTTGGAGCCAACATATTAAATACTAAAAAACTAGCAAAAGCTAAGATTGTAAATGACGCTGCAATCTTTAAAATTCCAGAAAATCTAGGTTTCATTGTGATTATCTCAGGGGTAGGTTGAGAGTTAATCGCTGTTTTAAATTTAGTTAAGGCTTGGTTTGTGTTAAAATCTATAGATGGTTCGTAGTGAGAACTTGCGTCCCATAAAGCATCTAATAAATCTATATCTTCTTGATTATCAGGAGATAATCCTATCCAAGTCTCTAAAGCATCTAGCTCAGTCTGACTGGCTTGATTGCTCAATTTCTTGTGGTGGAGTGTTATGTGATTAATATTTTTCATGTCTAGCGTCATAAATAAGACAAGAATTTTAGGTCCTACCCCTATTCAATGTCTCAATTTTCTCAATATTTATTTAAGGTATGGTTTTAATTCTGTTTTTAAAAGTTTCAAAGCTTTGGATATCTGGTTTTCAACAGTTTTAACAGATATATCCAAGCTCGCAGCAATTTCTTTGTATGTCATCTCTTCATAACGGCTCATAGAAAAAATTATTCTACATTTTTTTGGTAATTTATCTATCGCCTTGGTAATCTGATCTTTAAGCTCTCCCCCTTCAATCTCTTGTTGAGTTGAACTTTCACGTGAAGGAACGATTAAAAGTTCCGATTCATCCTCAAAATTCATCTTCTTTGCTCGTATGTGGTTCAATGTCTTATTAATGGAGGCTCTTCTGAGGTAGGCTTTAATTGAAATGTTAATATTTAAGCCTTCTCTTTTTTTCCATAATTCCATGAACACTTCTTGCACAATATCTTCAGCCAAAGTGGAATCTTTGATCAATTTATACACACATGCACATAAATACTTATAATACTTGTTGAATAAAAGCTCTATGGCTTTTTCATCACCAGCACTAAATTTATCGAGAATTTGTTGATCAGATATATCCATTACTCACCTAAAGTCATTCAAAACTGTCGTAAAACCTACAAATAAAAGATAATTTTTTAAATTACCTTAGAGTCCTTTCTACTATAAACAAATCAAGATGATAAACATCAAATCCACCATCTCTCTACTATTAATAATAAGTTTCTTCTCATGTAAGACGGATAACTCGTCTAAAAGTGACATGAAGAAGACAAATAATAAGTACACAGTTACTGCTTTTACTCCATCCCAAAAATATCCTGATGCAAAAATTTCAGACATGCAATATAAAGAAGGCGCTTTTAGCTTTGACGTGTCTGGGGATCTATACGCTTTGGGCAATCAAACTCCTGATGCTCCACAGAAAATGTGTGCAAATAGTGGCAAGGGTCAACACATTCATTTAATTGTTGATAATTTGCCTTATGCTGCAAAGTATGAAGCTAATTTTGAGCATGATGTTGCTGATGGAACACATCACACACTAGCTTTTTTATCTAGATCCTATCATGAGAGTATTAAAACGAGGGATGCGCACCTTGCAGAAAAAATCGAAGTGAAGGGTAAGTCAATTACAAGCAGGGAGACTATTACAGAGCCTATGATATTCTATAGCAGGCCAAAGGGTACATACATAGGAGACGACACAAAGAAAGTCATGTTAGATTTCTACTTGGTAAACACCTCTTTAAGTGATGGTAAATATATCTCTGCTGATATAAATGGTGAGGTACATAAAATAGAAAAATGGCAACCTTACTATATTGAGGGTATGCCTATGGGGGAAAATACGATTACCTTAAGTTATATGGACAAGGATGGCAGTGTTATTGATACTCCAAATAACCCAGTCAGTAGGACCTTCACGTTAAAAGAAGACCCAAGCCCTACAACTAAATAAAAACAAAAGGGACAGCTTAAAAAACTGTCCCTTTCTAATATGGGTGGAAGACCGGTTTCGAACCGGCGACCTCTGGAACCACAATCCAGCGCTCTAACCAGCTGAGCTACAACCACCATTTAAGAAGTGCAAAATTAATTTTATCTATTAATACAAGGTATTTTTAAGAAGGCATTTTTTCCTGAATCAGAGATTATTTTTAAAATATACATTCCTTTCGCTAATTCTTCTATTGAAAATGTTGTTTTATAGTCAGATATTTCCTTTTCTAAGACCAAGTGTCCTTGCATGTCATATAATTCAGCTTTAGCCATTCGGACAGCTTCAGAATGTACTTGTAGCCAATTGGATGCAGGAACTGGAAAGACACTTAGGCTATTTAGGAGCTCTTGGTCATTCACCGCTGACAATTCCACATCTACCTCTACAGTAGCCAAATTGCTTTGGCATTCAATTGGATGCCTAGAAAGCTGCCAATCATAGAAATAGTAGTAGAAATCCGATCCAAAAAAACTATCTGTGATCTCTAATAGTTTATCTGCAATAAATGGATATCCATCAAGCTCTGTGCTTCTTGTAAATAAGGGAGATCGGTGCCCGAAATTTGCAAAATTAGAATCTTCATTTGTTCTTATGAAGTATCCTTCCCCAGGGGGTAGAAGAAAGTCCAATTGTATGTACTGCTCCCCTGCTATCGTGATTTCTACTTCTTTTGACTGCACTACTTCTTCATCTGCATTTAAAATTTCTATGACTCGTAATCCTATACTGTCCGTATAAATTTTCACACTTTCTATTAATACGTCGTTTAGTACGTTGAAGTAGAGACCGGCATTGATATTAGTTCCAGAATATTCTCTAGACACTTCTGTTAAACCAACTTCTTTCTCAAGGGTTTCACTTCTTATAGTGTTTTGCACTTTGTATGATACTGAGGATGCTATGTCCGATATTAATAATTGATTCCCTAAATGAAAAGGAGTTTGCAAATCGTCTTGTGTATACCATCTTACATCATCACCAGGAACCATAATCTCTACATCTTCCCCCTGACTACTTTGAATATTCTGATCTTCAATGAACGGAGGTTCTAAAAATTCTAAAAAGACTTCATCACTTTGTACGTCTCCGCAATTTCCTTCCACGATATAAGAATAATACCCTGTTTGATCTACTAGTAATTCCGTTTCTACATCGCCTGTAGACCAAGTAACTTCTTGCGATAATCCTGTAGACAGTAATAGTTCATCTCCAAAACAAGCGATATTATTTTTAGCTGAGACAAAAGCTTGCAACTCTTCTGTCTGTTCAATAAAGATCGTAGGAAATGGTTGCACACAATCCATTGCATCTGTTGCGATGCCAAAATAAAACCCTGGATTTTCTACTGTCAAACTTGTTTCTATCTCACCAGTATTCCAATTCGTTTCTGTTTCATTTACAATATGCGCTGTTTGGTCTTGACAGTAAAAATTAGAATAGCTTAGATAAGAACTATCTTCCAAAGAATTGATGCAGGTGCCTTCTGTAATTATATAGTGAGAATTCTTAGCTAAGTTGTAATACGTATCTATTTGCCCCGATGGCCAGATTATTTCTAAAGAGTCTATCTTTGTATCATCAGCAAGTCCAAAACTTTGCGTCAACGAATTCACAATTCCATAGCCTTCACCTGAGGTCACGGTTCTTGTTTGTCTACCTAATTGACTAAAGCTATTAATTTTGGCTCCTACGCCGTCTCTGTTTGATTGCACGCCAACTAGCGAAACCTTAAGGTAGTTGTTAGAATTTCCTTTATTGATCCATAAAACACTGGGAACATCAGAATTTGTACTAAAAGAATAGGTTGCTACGAAATCTGTAAAACCATCCATGTTTGCATCACCAAGTGCCAAGGATGCCAGTTCTCTATCCCCTGGTATAACGATATCGTTTTTTTCAAATTTCAAGTCACCCTTATTCCAAAGTATATAATCATCATCTCCTGCAATTATAATATCCACTAGACCATCATTATCCATATCTGTAAAAAATCCTTGAAAGCCACCTCCTTGAATGGGCTCTGAAATGTAATCCGGTCTTGGCTCGAATACATTATCTACATTTTCATACAGCATATAATCACCTGTATGCTCTACTATGTAACAATCTAGGTCACCATCATTATCGACATCTGCGAAATCTGCAGCCCAACTTTGTTCACCACTAGCAAGTCCAAAGGCCTTTGCACTTTCTGTAAAAGTGCCATCGCCGTTATTCAAATGCAATTGATTTATTCTGCGCGGATCCGTAGGAAAGTTTGCAACATTTCTGCACTTTGCTATATATAGATCTATATCTCCATCTCCATCAATATCATCCCATATGGAGCCATAGTTTCCAGAACCATCTGAAACCGGTTCCGTTACAAAATTGAACATGCTATTATCTTTGATAAACGTTCCTGTCCCATCGTTAAGATACATATGACTATCCCCATCATCATGGCAAACAAAGTAATCTATAAAACCATCATTATTTAAGTCTATAGTGTTTGCATTTTGAGCAAAAATGGCTCCCTGTTCTATATATTCAATTTGAGACTCAAAATTTACGGTATTTGAAAAATCAATCAAATTCGTTCCGCTGTAGTATCCGGACGTTACAAGTTCTCTTACCCCATTATTATCTCTATCGAGAATTGCTAAACTCCAATCATTTGTCCCTTCTAATTCAATAGTATCAGCTGTCTGCATACCCATGTTTTCTGTTTGGATAAGCAAATACACTTTTCTACCTCCAGCATTCAATACTATGTCATCTCTGAAATCTCCATTTACATCAGAGAATCCCATAGAAAATCTACTAATGGGTAAGTCTAGAGGAGAAAGTTCAAATTCTACCTGGGCCATTAGTTGCGTCATTCCAAGAAATAACAACAAAGTTGTAATAAAGGAAATGCATATGTATCTTTTCATCATTTGCATGGCTTTAAAATTAAGAATTAAAGTTTAAATAAAGCAAGGACACATATTAAATTAAATCTTAATATGTAATTATTGTCGTTTAAATTATATTATCCGCTGCTAAGATTTACTTTTGCAAAAAAAATACTTGTCCGCTACTTACAAGCTCACCGAATATCTTAAGTATTACTTACGTGCCAAAACAGTCTATTCGGCGCATTCTCCTTTTGTTTTTGATTTTATCAATTCTGTTTTAGATACAAGTAAATCCTATTATGCATTTCAAGCAATTGATCAGATCCGGGAGAAAAATGAACAGGACAATCGCAAAATTAGCATAACAGATTTAGGAGCTGGATCACACTCCAACAATATGAAATTTAAGCAGATAAAAACAATTGCTAAGTCTGCTATTTCGAGTAAGTGGCAGGGGAAGGTTTTATTTAACCTCATGCAGCATTACAAGCCAGAAAGAGTGTTAGAATTGGGAACATCTTTGGGTGTGAGTGCTCTTTATCTTGCTATGGGGAATTCAAGATCACAAATTTTGACTATTGAAGGAGATCCCAATATAGCAGCTATAGCGAGAGAGAATTTCAAGAAGGCTGGTGTTAACAACATTGACCTACAAGTAGGTAATTTCGATACTATTCTTCCAGAGCTATTACGTTCTTATACGCCTGATCTTTGTTTTTTAGACGGAAACCATACCGAGTCTGCAACGAAACAATACTTCGATCTACTTGCTGCACAAGAAACAGAGTCATCCATTTTGGTAGTAGATGATATCTATTGGTCAAAGGGCATGCAATCTGCATGGGAATATGCGAAGAAGCAGAGTAAATATAACTTGAGTATTGATTTGTATTATTTTGGGATACTCATCCAAGATAAAAGACTCATCGAAAAAAGAGACATTACTTTGATCGACAAAAAGTGGAAGCCGTATAGTAAGGGAGTATTTGGCTAATTAGATTTGCATTTCTGGAATGTCACCTTCCGCTACTAGAGTTCCTTCTGTCGCTTTTTGAATATCTTCTATATTTACACCTGGTGCTCTTTCAAGCAAATGAAATGCGTTCTCCTTTATTTCAAAATATCCTAGGTCGGTTACTACCCTTTTTATACAAGCGGTACCTGTTAAAGGGAGTGTACATTCTTTTAGCAATTTAGATTTTCCATGTTTGTTAGTATGACGCATTGCAACAATAATGTTTTCTGCAGACGCAACTAAATCCATAGCACCTCCCATACCTTTTACCATTTTACCTGGTATTTTCCAATTGGCAATATCACCGTTTTGAGCAATTTCCATGGCTCCCAAAACAGTTAAATCTATACGACCACTTCTAATCATGGCAAAACTCATAGCAGAATCAAAAATAGAGGAACCATCTAGTGTAGTAACTGTTTGTTTTCCAGCATTGATCAAATCTGCATCTACTTCTTCTTCATAAGGAAAGGGACCCATACCTAGCAGACCATTTTCAGACTGAAGTGTTACATTGACACCTTCCGGAATATAATTCGCTATCAGTGTAGGAATTCCAATTCCAAGGTTCACATAGTACCCATCTTTAAGTTCTTTCGCTATGCGTTGCGCAATTTGAAATTTATCTAATGCCATCTGAATTATTTAGTAGTAACAGTTCTTTGTTCAATACGTTTTTCGTAATTCGTCCCTTTGAATATTGTATTTACAAATATTCCAGGTACGTGTATAAAGTTTGGATTTAACTCACCTGGTTCTAAGAGCTCTTCGACTTCTGCAATTGTAATTTTGCCAGCCATTGCCATCATAGGATTAAAGTTTCTTGCGGTGCCTTTAAATACAAGATTCCCATCTGTATCGCCTTTCCATGCTTTAACTAAGGCATAGTCTGAATTAAATGCTGATTCAAGGATATAATTTTTGCCATTAAACATTCTTGTTTCTTTGCCTTGCTGCACTTCAGTACCAAAACCTGCTGGAGTATAAAATGCAGGTATGCCTGCCCCAGTAGCTCTAATTCGTTCTGCTAGTGTTCCTTGCGGAATAAGGTCTACTTCTAATTCTCCGGAGAGTAGCTGTCGTTCGAATTCGGCATTTTCGCCGACATAAGAAGAAATCATTTTCTTCACCTGTTTAGTCTGAAGCATCAGGCCAATTCCAAAATCATCTACACCTGCATTATTTGAAATACAGGTTAAATTTTTAACTCCAAGCTTAACTAAGGCCTGAATGCTATTTTCAGGAATTCCGCAAAGACCAAAGCCTCCAAGCATTAAAGTCATTCCATCTTTTATTTGTGCAACAGCCTGATTCGCGTTGTCCACTACTTTAGACATAGACATTTTTTTACGAAGATAAACCAATTCCCCAATACTAAAAATCAAGGAGCTTTAGAAGACTGAAGTCTAGCGAATTAAATAGAAGATCTGGATTGTTTAAGTAATTTTTCGATTGTGCTATTAAGAGTTTTGATCATGTCAGATTGTACTGTAATCGTTTCTTTCATGGTCATGAGATTTTCATTAAATCCATTTCTCATATGATTCCTGGAGGCCATAAATGGACTAATTTTAGACTGTACTTTCCAAATTTCTTGGACGTCTTTTAGATTTAGTACAAGTGGAGGATAATAATTATTATCAGTATGTAGCTCAATGGAATTTAAAGATTCCATTGTTTTCACTCTGCGGATATACGTTCTGTTTTTACAAACAAAAACGTAGACATGATTATCATAAATGGAATCCATCCAATCTTCCTCTTCAATTTGTAAACAAGCCACTTTATCGCCACTAAATAAATTGGGTTCCATAGAGTCACCATCTACATCAAAGCTTTTCAAGCAAGATTCTTCGTTCGCTGAATGTGCAAGCTCTGCAGATCTAAAAATTGGTAATTCTCCACAATAAAGGAATACAGGATTGATATTATATACTTCGATTGCTTTACGGAGCATCTCAACTGTAGCATTTCTTTTGCCTTTAGTGATGTCGTTTAGACTTTGTGGATGTATTTCTATGGAAAGAGCAAACTGTCTATAGGATCTTATCTGCTCTGTAGATTTGAGTTCGGTTAGACATTCTAAAAATCTCTCTGTAACTACGTTGGTTTCCATATAACACGATTGGTGAATCAAAAATAAGAAGTTATATGAGAAAAAACAGTAATATGTAAGATTTATTATAAAAATTTATAATATATCTTTTTACGTATTGATTAACAGACACTTATGATATAATAAGATGGGACTATTTTAGTTTTTTTATATTACCAAAAAATATATGTATTACTTTTCAATAATTTTGGTTTCTTCAGCGAAATACCTTGCAAACTCTTGCATCCGGGAGGCTAATGCATTATTTTTTGTTGCTTTATAGTAGGTGTCCGCCATAGATTTAAGTGTTTGGAAAAAGAATCTATCCATTTCACCCATTTGCATTTCTTTGGTCCATAAATCTATTTTTACGGTTTCTTTCGAATCCTTTTCAAATAATGCAAGCATCATTGCTTTTGACTCATGCGTTTGATTAGTTGTGTCATCATCAGATTCCCAACTTATGAACTCTGGCACATTTACTTTATCTAGAGTTACGTTGATTTTAATTTCTGTTTTTCTCATTGTTTAATATTTTTTGAATATCCCCGCTATGATAAATATTATCCCCTTTGCTTAAGGAAGAGGTTTGGTAGTTCATTGCCTTTGCAATTTTAGAAGAAGAAATAACAATCAAAGGTAAACCTAAGGAACTTAAAAGACGCATACCAATATATCTTCCACCTGATTTCAGAATATCATGTGTCTCGATTGTTTTCGACTTAGCGGATTTCGTTTTTACTGTAATAAACAGGTTTGTGCTCCAAAATGGAAGTTTTAATATTTGTTCTTCTAGTTCTTGGTATCCAAATAATTTAGTGATACTCCCCTTTTGAAGATATTGAGCAAGATCAATATTTACGAATATTCTTGCATAGCCTAGAATTGAACATGATTTGATTAATTGGAAGAGATAATTATTATAATTTTCAATGCATGATTTATTAATAATTCTACAAAAGAGATCATTATAATTTTTGACTAAATGAGAATTTGATTCCGTAATAATATCTAGCTGAATCCACTGAATCTTTTCATTAAACAAACTTTGTTCAATCGTTGTCAAAACCATTATTTTCTTGTACAAGGGATTTAAGACAAGTAATTCACAAAGCTGTACAGCAAAGACTGCGTCATTTGATAGTATAGTTGCATTTTTCTTTGCCTTTGCTATTTCCAATTTTGGCTTCTTTTAAATTTATTCTGCGAAAGTATGAGAATTTTTGATTGGTTTTACGCGATAGTTATTTCTCCTTAATTGGGCTAGGATACCATTCTTACCATACAAATGTGCAGCTCCGACAGCGCAAAATATTCTTCCCTGGTCTTGGGTAGAAATAAGTTTGTTAACAATAATATCATTTCTATCATAAAGCATGATTTTACGCATACTACCAAGAGATCGTTTTGCTTTTTGATAAATCCGTTTGATATCTGCATCTCTATAGCATGCAGTGATTGATTTTATTTCTTTTCTAACAGAGGAAACATTTTTAGATAAGGCGTACAATTGATTTGCTTGTTCTTCATACTGTATAGCATGTAGCACCTCATAATGTTCTGTAAAGTTTTCCATACCAAAACAATGCTTATGTTTTCTTTTTGCATACATCCAAAGTGTAAGATCCAAGGGTAAAGGATTCCCATGAGAAAGCAATTTTTCAGAGATAGCATTTATAGTAAAAAGTGGGACGAGAATGTTGTATTGAGAAATATCCAACTCAAAGGATTTTAGAATACGTTTTCTAATTTTTGAATATCTTTTTGGTGTATAGTAATCTTGTAAAGATTGGTTTCCGCGCATTTTGAATATTTCCATCATATCAAAACCTGAGGCTAGATCTAGATCAATTTCAGCCGCAAATGATGCACACTCTTCTATGCAAGATTTTGCAAGATCTATGTAGGCAAAAGCACTTTCTGCTTTCACGTGCATAGTACCAAAGACATATCCACTATGTCCTGTCTCTACATTTGAAAAACTATAGAGTAGTGATTTTAAGTTTTTTCTAGAAATGGCTATGAATCAAGATAAATAATCAAAAGGAAGCAGTTTAAGTTTCTTAACCTTAGATAGTGTCATCAGTGTCTTTAGTCTTTCGATTTCCTCTATTTGAGATAGTTTCTTAAATAACAACTGCTCGTAATTTGGAATGTCTTTACACACAATCTTTAATAAAAAATCTGCATCACCTGTGATAATATAACATTCTGTAACCTCATCAATTTTTTGCAGTTTTTCTATAAAATTCTCAAGTGCTTTTTCTTTTTGCCAAGCTAAAGAAACCAACACAAAAGTACGGACTTTAAGACCAATTTTTTCTGCATCTACTTTGGCATGATAGCTCAATATAATCCCGGACTGTTCAAGTTTTTTAACTCGTTCTAAAGTTGGCGCTGGTGAAAGACCAATTTTTTTGGATAGCTCCAGATTTGTGATTTTACTATTCAGTTGTAAGAGTTTGAGTATCTTTAGGTCTATTTTATCTAATTTGTAATCTGACATAATTCTATTTAAGACTACAAAGAAAAATATAATATTCCAATTATTGAAAAATAATGATAAATATTCTTTAATATTTAGCATTTGTGAAATAAAAATACGTAAGGAGTCCTGAATTGACCCCTTACGCTAAAAAAAACTCTCGCTACTTCTTTATAGTTATTGGTAAGATATATTTGTGATTTTTCTTCACTTTAGCATCTACCGTGTGATAATTTAACTTTGATTTGACTGCTCCATCAAAGATTTCAGATGAGGTATTAAGAACAACAATTTCCCCACTATCATTTACAATAAATTCTACTGTAAATCGGACTCCACTCTCTAATTCAAATTCACCTAGATCCATGTTCCCTACTAAGTCAATCAATTCTTTCTGTAGTTCTAGTTCAGCTCCTTTTAGGTTTGAAGAGTTTAAGTCTGGTGTTGCTGCATTAACAGTTAAAAACGACGCAAAAAATACGATAAGAACAAATCCAAAATTTTTCATTTGATAACATTTTATTGGTTAGTAAATACATCTAAAAGACTCAGGATTTTAGAAAAGGTTGCAAGCTTTCATATCAACACATCTAAAAAACCTACCAATGGTATTAAATCAACTACCAATACAAAAAGAGCCACTCATTTGAGTAGCTCTTTTTGTATAATATTCTAGTTCCAAAGAACATCTATTAAGGAAATACCCCTAATGACATATAATCACTGGCTATTTTATCAACTGCTAATACAAATGCAGCTGTTCTATAGTCATTAATCTTTTTCTTTCTGTTGTACACTTCTCGAATTTGGTGGAATGAGTTTACCATTGTGTCTTCTAGACCTGATCTTACTAAATCTACTTCATCTGCACCTTTTGTCAAAATATCTCTCTCACGCTTAGAAATTGTCTTAGCAGTAAGTCGTTCAATGAGATTTACAAAATTCGAATAGGTATTAGAGTCAAATCTCTTTTCCATTCTACCAAAGCGCATGTGGGATAGATTCTTTAACCATTCGAAGTAAGAAACAGTAACACCGCCTGCATTGGCATACATATCTGGAAGTATCACAACCCCTTTTTTCAATAATATTGCTTCAGCTGCTGCGGTAATAGGACCATTGGCAGCTTCCACTATTATTTTTGCTTTAACGGATTTAGCATTTCCTTTATGAATTTGACTTTCTAAGGCGGCAGGTACCAAGATATCACAAGGTATCTTGACCCAATCTTTTCTTTCTTTAAGGGTCTTTGTTCCAGGAAAACCTAAAATAGATTTCTTAGTTTTTCTATATTTCAATAATTTTTTGATGTCTATTCCATCAGGATTATGGATTGTACCTTCTATTTCAGAAACAGCTACAACTTTAGCCCCTCCTTCATTAATTGAAATTAATCCTGTATACGAGCCTACATTTCCCAGACCCTGAATCACCATCGTTTTACCTTCAATACCTGTGCTGAGTTTTAGTGCACTCATTTCCTTTTCCAAATTACAAAACTCACGCGTGGCATAGTAAACTCCTCTCCCTGTAGCTTCTGTTCTCCCTCTAATTCCATTTTGATTCACTGGTTTCCCCGTAACACAGGCAGCAGAATCTATTTCTCCTTGATTCATTTGTTGATACGTATCTAAAATCCAAGCCATCTCCCTAGGACCAGTTCCATAATCTGGCGCAGGTACATCTGTTCCTGGGCCAATAAAGTTTTTACGGACTAACTCCACGGTATAACGTCTGGTAATTTTTTCTAATTGTTCTTCCGAGTATTTCCTTGGACTAACGCATACTCCGCCTTTAGCACCTCCAAAAGGGACATCTACAATAGCACATTTGTAAGTCATCAAAGTTGCTAACGCCATGACTTCTTCTTGATTAACAAGGTGGCTAAAACGTATACCCCCTTTAGTAGGTAACCTATGGTGTGAATGTTGCACTCGATAGGCTTCAATAACTTCATATCCCTTCCCAATCTTAACTGGAAAGTTCATTTTGTAAATTGCATTACAAGCCTTGATCTGATCTAAGAGACCTTTAGGATGGCTGGTATGTACTGCGGCTTTATCAAAGTTTTGTTGCACACTTTCATAAAATCTAGCTTGCTTTTCACTCATTCTTTAATTTGTTTTTCTATTTCTGTTATTTTTTTGTCTAATCTAAAGATGAAATACATAATTCCTAAGAAGAGAATGGCAATCACAGCAACCACTGTATAGATTTTACCAGTGCTCCTTAAAAAATCTGTATCTGATTGTGCCCATATAGTAAAGGGACAGATAATTAACAGAAATAATATTGAGAAAATTTGATTTGATTTCATGTTATATATCGTGAAGTTGATTTATTTTTCATTAATCGCAAATAAATAATTAAACTATTCTTTATCATTTTTTTGATATAAGTTGTTCAGTTATCTTTTTCACTCGAATATTCAGGTTTGATAACCAATATCCGATTATAGACCAAAGAATAATTGCTGGGTAAAAGACCATGCGTAGTCTGTTATCTAGATCTTCTCCACCTAAGGCAGGATTCCCTCCATTACCAGGATGTAAACTGTCAGTCATTCTAGGGATGACGAAAATAAGAGGGATCATTGCAACAAAGGCAAAAATATTATAAGCGGCAGAAAGTCTGGCCCTACTGTCAATATCTTGAATTGATGCTCGAAGTATTAGATAGGCTACATAGATCAACAAAGCTACTGCACTCATGTTTAATTTAACATCTGATATCCAGAATGCTCCCCAGGTATATTTTGCCCAAACGCTGCCGGTAGCAATTCCGATTAAGCCAAACAAAATAGCGACTTCCGCATAAGAAGATGCATTTATGTCTTTTTCAAAACTGCGTAATCTTAAATACTGTATACTATTAATTAAGGACAAAATGAGCAAAAAGAACATTGCAAACCAGATTGCAACATGAAAGAACGTATTTCTTATGGTTTCATTCAGAATATTCCTATGCGGGAATTTAAAGCCCTTTTCCACTGAGGCAAGATTTAAGCTCGTTTTAGACCATAAGTTATTCCCATCTTGAACATTTATATTAGCCTGTTCTAATCTGATTACTGCAGGAAGAATCGAAGGACCATCTACTTCATTGTCAAGGATTAGTGTCCCTGTTGCATAGTCTTCAGAAGTTGGTAAAAAGTTTGGAATGTCAAATTGTAATTGAAGATCAGTGGGACCATTTACCTTGATTAAGGCATGCTGTATCAAAAAGCTAGAATCAAGCCGCAAGAACGCTTTTAGATTCTCAGCAATATCAAAGTTTGAATTATATCCTTTTACATGGACCGAAAAGGGTTGTCCAGCTGTTGCATTAAAGTTATCAATACTTGTAATCCCTGGCTTAAGGGGTACAAGCATACCAACAAGTAGAACGTACAAACCCAAGGGAATACAGAGCCATTTCCACCAGGATTTTTTAATATTCATACAGAATTAATTTCGCCATAAAGATGGAAATAATATTAGTGATAACCCTATAGAAAGAAGATCAATTGCAGCTAGAAAGGTGAAATCTGTCGTAATAGAACTATCATTTAATATTCCCGAAGCTGCAGCTGTAATTTTAAGCAGAAGTAAGACTGTAGGAATCAATAATGGAATGGATAAAATTGCTAATAAGGTATGGCTATTTTCGCCTTTGGTAGCCAATATTGAGACAAATGAAACCATTGCACCAATACCAAGGCTCCCTAAAAACAATGCTCCAAAAAACAAGGGTTTGTTAGTTATGGGGTCGATAGTAAACCAACTCATAAAGAAGTACAAGACACAGGCTAAAAAGAATAAATTAAAGGTATTGTATACGATCTTAGCAAGAGATAAATCCGTTGGATCATACAGGGTATAATAATAGTGGTATCGTTTATTTGTCATTTTTGCATATGATCTCACCATGCTGTTAAGAGAAACAAATATGAACAGAATCCAGAAGATTGCATTCCAAGAAAAGACCTTGATCTCTTGAAAGACTTTTTCTACAACAAATACAGAGGCAATCGCAAATAAGACTGTACCCGCGATTGAAAACTTCTGTCGATAGTCTAATAATACCTCGTGTTTAATGATATGTATAATGTTGTGCAGCATGGCGCAGTACAAAGGTAACTTAAGTATTAATAATCAACACATTAAGTTTTTTTATTATACATAAGTACATCATTACAAATAATTTATATAAATTTGTATGGTTTATACAATAAGAATGCTACAGAAACAAATATTCATTATAGTTGGCTTATTTCTAGCCTTCCAGATCGGTGCTACAAACATAGATGCTGAGCCATATTACCTTAAAGTAAAAGCTAAGAAAGGGGATGGAATACTTTCATTATTAAGGAGATATGACCTTAATCATCAAACTTGTAACTTAGAAAAGTTTTATGCGCTCAATGCTTTAAATAAGGGAGATGAATTGTTAAAAGGAAAAGAATACTATTTACCAATTAAGATATTCACCTATAATGGTAAGTCTATTCGTAGTACCATATCCATAGATGATTATAAAAAAGCTGTAAGAATAAAATCTTACAACGAAAAAATAAAAAAGAAAAATCTAAGGAAAACTGACTATACAAAAAGTAAAATTCTTTGGGTTCCTGTACATGAAATAGAATGTTACACGAGTCCCACTCCACCACCTTCTCCATCAGGTACTCAAGCGGCTTCTGGCGCAAAGATAGCGAACCCAGTAAAAAACACAACAAAAAAGAAAAGTAAACATTTGTATGTTCCTCTTTTTGGGGATAAATACAAAGATGTTCCTATCATTTCAGATCGTTTGAAAGGTAAGGTATATTATCTCGTAAGTGGCCATGGAGGACCAGACCCAGGCGCACGTTGTACAAAGGAATGTTCAAATACACTTTGTGAAGACGAATACGCATATGATGTAACCTTAAGATTGGCTAGAAATCTCATGCAACATGGTGCAACTGCGCATGTAATTATTAAAGATAAGAATGATGGTATACGGGATGCTGCTTATTTGGATTGTGATAAGGACGAAGTGTGTATGGATAATCAAAAAATCCCTGTCAATCAAAAAAAGCGTCTTGCTCAGAGAGCTAATGCCATCAATGACTTATACAAAATGTATAAAAAGAGAGGGGTTAAAGAGCAGAAGGCCATCATGGTACATGTAGATTCAAGGAGTGTAGAAAAGAGGCAGGATGTATTTTTCTACTATTACAAACACAGTAGTCGAAGTAAAAATCTTGCGGCTAATTGCCACAAAATATTTAAACAAAAATATGAGAAGTACAGAAAAGGAAGAGGATATCATGGGTTTATTAAGGACCGCGGTCTTTATATGCTAAAGAACACTCTACCTCCTGCAGTTTTTGTGGAATTGGCAAACATTAGAAATAAAAACGATCAACAACGCATCATCCAGGATGATAATCGACAATTATTGGCGAATTGGTTGTATGAAGGAATGACTGGAGAGGAATTTTTGGATTAGATTACACATAAAGAAGGTTACAGCCTCTTATATCAGTATCGTCTACTCTTCCTAAGACTTGAAAGGTTCCATCTTTGTGACGACGTCCTAAATCATTTGTCTGTATAAAGGCACAGGAATTGATATTTGCCAAGTCAATAATAGCAAGTCTACCAAGTTTTTCTTTCAGCATTGTAAAGGGATCGTTTAAATCTGAAATAAGAATGCGCATAGATGAAGATGTGTTAAACACATTTCCATCAAGCATATATGCTTGTGATAATAGTTCAGTCATTCCATATTCAGAATATACTTTATCCAATCCAAAGTATTTTTTTAATTCTAGGTGCAGTTCGTTTCTAGTCATTTCTTTCTTTCTGCCCTTCATTCCTCCTGTTTCAATAAGCTGTACATTCTTTAACTGCATTGGATGCGATGCTCCAAAATCGAGTAATGCATAACTTACACCAAATAATACAACATTCTTAGCTTCGGTATCGCAGGTTTGTAAAGTATCTGATAAGGACTTAAAGTCATACATATAAAAGCCGCTCATAGGGTCATTTGAAGCTTTTATAAAACCATCAACCATTGCTACTAATGAGGATCCAGATTGTTCCAAATAGGATGGTAAAAGAGCTAAGATCACGAGATTATTGAGCTTCCCAAAACAGTCTTCAAAATGGCTTATGGCATCTTCTATATAGGCTTCTACATCTCGAATATAATGTTTACTTGTAGCAGATCCTGTTGTTCCACTACTAATGAATATTTGTTCAGCTTTCCATTTGCCAGTCTGTATAGAATGGGTTTTAAAGAACTCTATGGGCAAGAAAGGAATGTCAGCAAGAACATTAACCTGATCTGGAGTTTTAGAAACCATGTTAGCATATTGCTTATAGAGTGGGTTATGCGTATATTGGTACTTGAAAACTTCTAAAGCAACTGAATCAAAGTTAGCATCTGAATTTTTCAGATTTTTAATTTGTTGAAGACAGGATTTATATTCTTGAGAATCGTACATATGATAGCTTACAAAACTAGTAAGATTTTTACTTTACTTTGCATTTTGAGTCTGTGCTATTGCGCTTCAGGCCCTGATCTAGGTCCTATACCCACTTTAGAATTTGTCAGCCTAAGTAAAAACTCCATGGAACAAGGGTTCTTTAATGAAGACTCTGTGACATTAGTATTAAATTTCACTGATGGCGATGGTGACATTGGAGACGTTGACGGAAATATAATGCCAAATCTGTTTGTTATTGATAATAGATTGGATACGTTAGCTGATCCCTTTGTCTTACCAAACATACCTGCTCAGGGAATAGGAAATGGTGTTCAAGGGGAGATTAGAATTCGTTTATTTACTACCTGCTGCTTGATTGAGGGCATTACTCCATGTGATTCTTCCCCAGATTTCCCCACCGATACACTAAGCTACGATGTATTTATGGTAGACAGAGCTGGCAATGAAAGTAATGTAGTAACAACCACTATGGTTACTCTTCTTTGTAATTGATCCAATCCATTTCGTTTGCTAAATACCTAAGTGTTTTTTCTTCTTCAGAATTTACAGGCGGTGTATGTTCGTACTTCCACTGCGCCATTGGAGGCATAGACATTAAAATAGATTCTATCCTTCCATTCGTTTGCAAACCAAATTTAGTGCCTCTGTCCCATACGAGATTAAACTCTACGTAACGAGATCTTCTGAGGTTTCTCCAATAGATATTTTCTTCCGTAAATTCCTTTTGATAATTGTCAAGAAAGAGAGTCTGATAAATATCCACAAACGCATTTCCCAGATTTTTTACAAAAGAGAATATTTCTTCTTTACTGACAGTCTTGCTTTCACTGAGTCGATCAAAAAATATACCTCCTATTCCTCGGGATTCTTTTCTATGTTTTATATAAAAATATCTATCTGCCCACGCTTTATAATCGTTGTAGGCTTCTGGAGTAAATTGATCACATACCTTCTTTAATTTATGATGAAAGTGTTTTGCTTCTTTTTCATTTATATAATGTGGTGTAAGATCAATTCCACCACCAAACCAATACACACCTTGATTTGTTTCAAAATAACGCACATTCATGTGTATGATAGGTACAAAGGGATTATGCGGATGCAGAACAATTGAAACTCCAGTTGCTGTAAAGTTATTAGGATCAAGACCTAAAGCTTCTTGAATTTTTTGGGGCATCTTACCATGGATAGCAGAAAAATTTACACCTCCTTTTTCAATGTGCTTACCCTCAATAATTCGGGTGCGTCCACCGCCACCTTCTGGTCTTTCCCACAGATCTTCATGAAAGACCCCTACTCTATCTAAGTCTTCCAACTTACTACAAATCTCATCCTGCAGTGACTTGAAAAATTCTATGATTTGTTCTAAACTAGGCTTCACCGAGATGATCTTTTAGAGCTGCAACGACTTTTTTACTATTCCCAATGAAGGTCAAGTCATCCATAATAAAAATTGGTCTTTTCAAAAAGCTATATTCTTGTAAGATATATTTTTCTAACTGAGCTTCCGTCAATCTTTGGTCTTTTAGTCCCATAGCCTGATAGGTCCTACTTCTTCTATTTAACAGGTCTTCATAAGAGCTGACATTCTTTCTGAGAAAAACTAATGTTTTCTTGTCTATAGGATTATCTTTAAGATCGAGCAATATAAAATCATCTGAAAGCTGTACAGCTTTCATTATTTTGCGACATGTATCACAAGTAGACAAATAAATGACTTTCTTCATGACACAAAAGTATGATAAATAATGCCCTTACTTAAAGATTCTGAGTTGATATTAAATCCTGATGGTTCAGTGTATCATCTTAATTTAGTTCCTGAAGATATTGCTTCAGATATTATCACAGTAGGTGATCCAGATCGCGTAGAACAGATAAGCAAACATTTTGATAGTATTTCACTTATCAAGCACAAACGAGAATTTAAAACAGTTACCGGCATCAAATCTGGAAAACGAATAACAGTTATTTCAACAGGAATTGGAACAGATAATATTGATATTGTATTTAATGAGCTAGATGCGCTAGTAAATATAGATTTAAAAAAGAGGGCTATTCGTGATACGCATACTGCCTTGAATTTTTATAGAATAGGCACCTCTGGCGCAATTCAATCTTCAATACCACTGAATACCTTTTTAGTATCTACTAGTGCTATTGGCTTAGATGGATTAATGCATTATTACGATCATAAGAACCCAAAAGTATTTAGCGATTTCATATCTAATCATAATCTACCATTCAATGCATATATGGCTTTTGCAGATCAAAAATTGGCTAGATACTTTATAGAATCAGGATTTTATCCAGGAGTCACAATTACGGCAACAGGATTCTATGGTCCACAGGCACGAGAACTACGTTTACGTTCGCATGCTAAAAAAACATTGGATACGCTTGAAGGGTTTACTTATGATCAGCAACCCCCTACCAATCTTGAAATGGAGACAGCAGGTATTTATGGTTTAGGGAATCTTCTTGGACATCGATGTATTTCGTTAAATGCCATTCTTGCAAACCGGAAGACTGGGGAATTTTCATCCAAACCAAAAAAGACAGTAGAAGAACTTATAGAAAGAACTCTAGAACTCATCTTGAGCAGAAACTAAGCATTTCCTTTTCTATAATCAGCTAAGAATTTTTCTAGTCCAATGTCAGTAAGCGGGTGTTTAAGAAGTCCTAGCATGGCGCTAAGTGGACATGTAACAACATCTGCCCCATTCTTGGCAGCCTCTACTATATGTTTTGGACTACGAATACTCGCTGCAAGTATCTCTGTATCGTATCCTTGAATTGAATAGACTTCAGCTATTTCTCTGATCAAACTAATTCCATCCCAAGAGATATCATCTACTCTTCCAATAAAAGGAGAAAGGTATGTAGCACCTGCTTTGGCTGCAAGAATTGCTTGACCTGCAGAAAATACCAGCGTACAATTCGTTTTGATTCCATTTTCTGAAAACCAACTAATTGCTTTGATTCCCTCTCGAATCATAGGAACTTTTACAACGATATTAGGAGCTATCGCAGCTAAACGCTTACCTTCTTCTACAATACCATCAAAATCAGTTGATATTACTTCTGCACTGACATCACCAGAAACTATTTCAGAAATCTTTTTGTAATGTGATTCTATATTTTCTGTTCCGGTAATTCCCTCTTTCATCATTAAAGATGGATTTGTTGTTACACCGTCTAAAATACCTAAATCGCGCGCTTCCTTAATAGAATCAAGGTTGGCAGTATCTACAAAAAATTTCATTGGATTCAATTTATCTAGAGAAATAAAAAAGAGGGAACACACCGAGCCGCTCAACTTCCTACCCTTGCTGCGTTTCCACCCTGGGGGATTTCAGAAGGAGCTGGCCGTATGCCCCTCAGGCAGCAAAAGTACATGAAAATTATGTAACATCAAATCTTATCTACTAAGGATGTATAATAAGACCAATCAGAGGTATTTGGCAATGATGCTCTAAAAGAAATCATTTCTTTTGTAACTGGATGAATCATAGACATTTGGAAGCAATGGAGAGCAATTGATTTGTCTTGTAAAGGTTTTGTCGCGCCATATTTTAAGTCTCCTAAAATAGGTATACCTAAATTGGACATATGGACTCTAATCTGATGTGATCTTCCCGTTTTAGGAAAAACCTTCATTAAGCACTTATCATTATTATGATGGATAAGTTCGTATTGAGTTTGGGCTATCTTGGCCTTCGCTTTTGCTGAATTATATACCCTTACCTTATTTTTTTTAGCATCTTTTAAAAGGTAATTTTCTAAATTACCAGAGCTGAGTTGAGGCCGACCATGACAAATAGCTAGGTAGGTTTTCTCTACTTCTTTGTTTTTAAAAGCTTGCGTAACACGTGATAAGGCCTTACTTGTTTTTGCCAAAATAACAGCCCCACTGACTGGTCTATCTATTCGATGTGTCAGACCACAGAAGACATTTCCCGGTTTATCATAAGTGACCTTAATGTACTCCTTCACTAAATCAATAAGCGTCGTATCATTTGTTTTATCCCCTTGAACAAGTAGACCTGCGGGTTTGTTAAAAACAAGTAGATGATTGTCTTCAAATAGGATGCGTTGCAAGCGTTCTTTCTGCTTCATTCAGTTCAAATATGCAATTGTATTCTATTATAATAGAGAAAATGTAGAGCTTTACAGAATACCAGATTTATTTTAAATATAAGATATTATACTTATGAAGCTTAGCCTTGGTTTTTCGCCCTGTCCAAATGATACCTTTATGTTTGATGCTCTTGTAAATAATAAATTTGACAAAGGAGATCTTTCTTTTGAAGTGGCTATACATGACGTAGAGGAATTGAATGGAATGTGCTTAAATAAAGCGCTTGATGTCAGCAAGATTAGTTACCATGCCTATACCAAGGTGCATGCAGATTATCAACTCTTACAATCAGGAAGTGCTTTAGGGCGTGGCGTAGGTCCCTTACTTATTAGTAAGCGAAAAATTGAATCTACAGAAATACCGAATATAAAAATTGCGGTTCCTGGCAAAAATACTACAGCCGCCTTTTTATTAGAGTCAGCATATGGTAAAAATCTAGAGGTGGAGCATGTATTATTTTCAGAAATTGAATCGATGGTTTTAGACGGAACTGTGGATGCAGGAGTTATCATTCATGAAAATAGATTCACATATAAGGATCGAGGACTGCGATTAATAGCAGATTTAGGTCAATACTGGGAAGAGAAAACTGGCTTACCCATTCCTCTAGGAGGCATTGTTGTGCGTAGAAATCTACCTGAATTGATTAAAAGTATGATGAATCTCTATATGCGTAAAAGTGTAGAATTCGCATTTAAAGAACCAGAGAATGCGCATGCATATGTATTGCAATACGCACAAGAACTCCAAGAAGAAATAGTCGAAAAACATATCGAGACCTATGTCAATAGTTATTCAATCCATATTGGAAAAGAGGGAAAATTAGCAGTAAATAGGATGTTTTTAGAGTTAGGTGTACTAAATGCGTATATAAATGACGATTATCTATTTGTCTAGCTAACTGAATTTCAATAAGATATATATTTAAATATAAAAATTTACTTAATCAGCTGTTAATCTGTTGTTTACATATTGCACTTATGTATAATATGTAATATATTTGGGTCGTGTAAGTTTTGGTTATTTAAATTGTAAAATTCGTTTTTGCTCGTGAAAAGTCACGAGCATTTTTTTTTCTAGCATTACTCTCGACTCTAAGACTTTACACATAATAGATATTAACCATGTTTGGCACAGAGTTTGGTTATCTATTAGTGTTTATGAGTTTTGGTTATTAAATTGAGTAATGCCCGTGTATCGTCTTCACGGGCTTTTTTTATGCAGAAATTCTATTGCTAATTTCTGTAGACTTTCGAATCAATTGAATTTCATTAGAAATAGAACTTCCATTCTCATCAATTACAATAACCCTGTATGAAGCAGTTTCATCTACTCCCTCATCACTAAGACTTAATTCAAGACTTGTATTTTCATTTACTTGGATAGATTCTATTTCAATCCAAGCTGCATTAGCATCTAATTTCTTTTGCACAGAGTAGAATTTTGCATCTGACTGTCCCATCCAAGTGATTTTATTGACTTGTTTTTTTCCTACCCCATATAATAATGTGCGATCGTAGCCATTTACTTTTGCTACATCTGATTGTGTGCTAGTTCCTAATAAAATAAATCCAATGCAGGCTAAAAGGCCTAATCCTAATTGTTGTATCATTCCAGTATCATTTTCAATCCAATGCTATAAATACTATAGCACTAGGGTCCATGTATAATGGGTGTTATACTGTAAAAAGGGGCAATTATGTGAGACGCTAGTCTCTGGATGAATTTAAGTAGGATGAATTTAAAGAAGGGTGGAATTTGTCGCTAACATAACAACAAGACCAATATAAGTTAAATTTCAATGTGATTCAAAACATTAACATTTAGAAGTTGAGTTTGGGAATAAAACAGTTGAAAAATAAGAAGTAAATCCGGTCGAAATCATTGTATTTCTCAGAGCTTTTATATTTTGTGAGCTGTTAAATTATTAGACATGATAATAGGAGTTCCTAAAGAGATTAAAACGAACGAAAACAGAGTCGCATTAACGCCAGCTGGGGCAATTGAACTAGTTAAAAGAGGCCATTCAGTCTATGTACAAAAAACAGCTGGAGTAGGATCAGGTTTTGTTGATGAAGAATATATGGAAGCAGGTGCCGAAATGCTCGATACTATTGAAGAGGTTTATGCAATTGCTGAAATGATCATCAAGGTAAAGGAACCTATAGAAAAGGAATATTCCTTAATTAAATCTGATCAACTGCTATTTACCTATTTCCATTTTGCTTCCTATAAGAAGTTGACGGATGCAATGATTGCGAGTAATTCTGTTTGTTTAGCTTATGAAACGGTGACTCCGGATGACCGCACTCTTCCCCTACTTATTCCTATGTCTGAGGTAGCAGGTAGAATGGCAACACAAGAAGGAGCTAAATATTTAGAAAAACCTATGAAGGGCCGTGGAATTTTGCTTGGAGGAGTTCCAGGAGTTCCTCCAGCTAAAGTACTTGTGTTGGGTGGTGGTATAGTAGGTACACAAGCGGCTAAAATGGCTGCTGGACTGGGAGCAAATGTTACCATACTTGATATAAATCTAGATAGATTGCGCTATCTAGAAGATGTGATGCCTCCTAATGTAACAACTATGTATTCTAATGAATACAATATCCGAAGACTTATTAAAAATCATGACTTAATTATAGGAGCTGTACTTATACCAGGAGCTAAGGCGCCTAACCTTATTACTAGAGAGATGTTAAAAGAAATGCGTGCGGGTACAGTTCTCGTGGATGTTGCAGTTGATCAGGGAGGATGCATTGAGACATGTAAGCCTACAACGCATGAGGATCCTATATTTATAATAGATGAGGTGGTGCATTACTGTGTAGCGAATATGCCAGGTGCAGTCCCATACACTTCCACTATTGCATTAACCAATGCTACACTGCCCTTTGCAATTCAGTTAGCTGATAAAGGCTGGCGTAAAGCTTGTAAAGACAATCCTGCCTTAGCCAAAGGCTTGAATGTTGTACATGGAAAAATCGTATATGAGGCAGTTGCAGAAGCTTTTGACATGGAGTATCATCCCTTAGAACTTTAAAATCTGCATTTTACTCTATACCAGATATAATATTTTAGGAATTATCTTGGGTAATAAATTATATTTTCCATAACTTATACCTATTAAAATTTTATTCCTAATCTAATCTTTCCGCTTATGAATATAACTTATGATGAATTACGTAATGTTAAACATCAATTACCAACTGGAAGTATTAAGCAAATTGCCGCAAAACTTAGTGTAGACGAACAAACAGTAAGGAACTACTTTGGGGCAAAAAAATATGAGAATGGTCAAATAGTAGGTAAACATATACAGCCAGGTCCTAATGGTGGTATAGTTAACCTAGAAGACACAACAATTCTTCAGCTAGCTAAAAAAATTATAGCTCAAGCAGACGCTCAGCCAGTAACTTAAGACATAAAAAAAAGCCACTCATTGATTTGTGTGGCTTTTTTTTATTCTACTTTATTTCTTACTCGATTGTAAGATCATCTAATCGAATAGTACCTGTATTAGAAGTGGGATCACCTTGGTATCTAAATGCAATTCTACCTGGAGCATTGATTCCACTTAAGTCCACATCACCAGAAGGTATCCAATCATAGTTAGGATCTGAAGAGCCTGCAATTGTGGGATTTAATTCAGTCCAACTAGCACTCATTACATCTCCGGCAAAGTCCGTGCTATACATAACCGTTAGTCCGTTATGTGTCCAAAAAGCTGTTGCAGAAAGAAAGTTCATTCTTGTTGCATCCGTTAGATCAATCTCTGGTGTAATCAACCATGTATCCATAGGTGCATCAGACATAAAACCTCTTATCTGTGCAAAGCCATTTTCATCAAATGAACGTTTTTCCCATTGTGTAGAATTTAATTGATCTTCATTTATCCAGCCAGAATAATTTATAATGTCAAAATCTTCTAAATCTTCAAAATTTAAAGAAATAAGTGGATCTCCCCCCCCAGTCGAATTATCACATCTATTTCCATTCATAGATACATCTGAGGGATCATTTATGAACAATTGATACGTACCATCAAAAACAGAGAACACTGCCCTTAGTTCTCCTTTTCCACCTGGCAGGCTATTCCCTGCAAAATCTGCAAAATCACTATTTCTCATAATAATTTCATTTCCATCACAGTCGGAAAGTACTCTATTACGTGAGGATCCTTCTCCTGCTTCTGCATATGAATTAGAAAGTTCTGCATTAATAAATTCAACATCACTTAATATCACCCTTCTTCCTATGAGGTCTGTATCTATATTAGCAAGAGACAAGGGAGCTCCATCTAAAATTCCCTCTAGGGGTCCTTTTATAAATACTGAAGGAATTGCTGCCTCATCAATGCGTTCTACATTATTATCTGTGTCTTGTGTTCCTATTTGAATTAGTCCTCTGAAATCTCCTAGGTACAAACCAGAACAGTCTATATATACCCTAGTTCCTGGTGGATAGATTTGACCAATTCCATTATTCCCTCCGTATCGTATTGCTATACCTGCTGTTTCATCTTCTAGGTACATAGTTTGGTAAATATTTCCTTGTCTATCATCAGAGCTAACAATTCCTTTTATGATTGTTCCATCAGGAATTGCGCTTGCTATATTACCAGGTGTGTGCATGGCTTTTAAATTGGCAATTGTCATATTTGAAATATCAACCTCTTGCACTCCTCCACCTGATCCATCACATCTATCTCCATTAAATTGAAGATCATCTCGATCTCTAATCACGAGTTGTTTGGTAGAACCAAATATTGTATAAATCGCAACTAGGGTACCATTTCCGCCAGGCACTACAGCTCCGGCAAAATCAGCGAAGTCGCTATTACGCATAACAATACTTCCACCGTTACAATCCACTACATCTTTATTTACTGCAAAGCTACCATTCGGATCTGCATAGGTTGTTTCTAAATTTGATGTTGCAAATTCGACATTGTTAAACTGGATTAAACTTCCAAGATCATCTGCTGTCAAACTTCCAAAGGTACGTACCGTAGGAACGACCTCAGCTTTTAATTCACCTAGGATAAATCGGCTAGCCATTTGCGCCTCAGGAATACGCTCCACATTATTAGCCTCATCAAAAATACCAACTTGAATCAAGCCATTAAAGTCTCCTACAAACAGGTCGCTTATGTCGATGAACAATTCTCTTCCAGGAGGATATAGTGCATTCAAATCTGTCAAACCTACTCGAATGGGTAGTCCAGCTGTTTCATCTTGAATAAATAATGTCTGGAAAATATTCCCTTCTCTATCATCCGAGATTACTATCCCTTTCACAATTGTACCTGCAGGAATTTGGGAAGCTTCGTTCCCAACTGTATGCATGGATTTAACTTGTTCAATCGTAGAGGTTGAAATATCTTCTGTTTGTAATTGAAAACCTGGCGGTATATCAAACTCTTGGTCTACACAGGCATGCGCACCAAGGATACAGAGAAGTAAAAAAGATCTAAAAATGAATTTCATTATTATTGATTTAAGTTCTTACAAAGTAAACACAATGCCCAAGAAGTAGTTCCTTCCATATCCATAGTAAAATTTGGATGCAAAAAAGTCCTTGCCTCTTGTGCCATCAAAACGTAATTGCTCATAACCACCAGTTATAAAGTCTTGATTATCTAGTATGTTATTTAAGCTAAAAGATAAGGCCATTCTGTAATCATTCCATTTAAACGATTTATATACGAAGAAGTCCATCACATAACTACTAGGTAACTTTTCTTGTATAGTTATATCTCTCAATTCTTCAGAACCAGAAACAAACGAATTTGTAGTTGCTTCAAGCCGTCGGTCCATAGAAAAATCTAAATATCTGTTGTCAAAGTAATTAAAACTTAATGTAGCGAACCAGAAGTGCGGCGACGAGTATTTTAACTCTACGTTTGCTGCTGTTTGCGGTGAAGTTTCCACATAAAAGTTATTTGTATATACCGTCACATCTTCTCTAAAGAAACCAGGAATTTCGTCTGCTTTAGCCCATTGTTGCCATCTACTATCATATAGATGCTGGCCAAGAGCAGCTACTGTTTTCAAAGTAAACTCTGTATTCAATTTCACTTCTGCTGCAAGCTCTAGTCCAACATGTCTTTTATCAATATTGTGATTAATAAAAGAACCGAAAGCCCCTGACAATTCCTGTCCATCTGAAAGAACAAAATCCGTATCACTAAAGAAAAACACCACATCCGTTTCATCGTCAATATCTGCAAAATAGCCTGAGCCTTTTAGTGTGATGGAAGGTGATTTATATTGGAATCCAATTTCTGCAGATTTTTGTTTACTACTTTCCAACATTGGAACGGTAAAATCATTTGATCTTGGGTTTAAATATGAGTTTCTGTAAGATGGTGCTCGGGTTCCTAGGAAACCAGTGGCCCAGGCATGTGCTCTTCCTGTAATTTTATAGGTTAAGCCAGACTTGAGCATGAAATTATTGAAACTTTGATCCTCTGAGGCACCTAGAGAATTTTCTGGATAATATCCGTTTCTCATGTTTCCTACTCTATTGAAAGTGGTATTACTGAGCTCTCCACCTACAAAGGCATCAAACTTACGTGAACTGTATTCATTTTGAAGCCAAACTGAGGGTTTAGAGATATTAGAATTATAGTCGTAACCAAAGATATCTCCTTCTTGCACTAATCTATTGGGTCTATCCAAATCCTTTTGTACGGAGGCAGGATTATTAAATGCATCAGCAAATCTGTCTATATCTAAATAAAAATCCGCTCCTAACAGATCTTCAATTTCTGTGAAATTGTGACCCTTATACAGCTGATATCTTGCCCCACCTCGTAGGAGATTATTTTCTCCTAAACTTTGTGTAATTGTCAGATTTCCATTGAGTTCTTTGGAATCAAATCTTCTATCCTCAATGATATATCTTGCTTGTTTTCCAGAAACTGAATTCCCTTCAATACCATCTACATTGTCAATAGTTCTATTGTTGATTCTATTCGCCTCATACATATAATCCCAATCTAATTGGAAAAAGTCGTTATCCTCTTCTTGCAATAATGAGATGACATCATTCCGAAGTGCTTCATCTTCAATTCTTGAGGGTAATTTTCTATGGAAATCTCCAGAAGGATTACTGCCATCTGCCCAATTCAACGCTGTTCCTCCATTGCGTCCAAATTGGTATGAAAATGCAGTAGATATTTGGGTATTCCCAGAATCTGAATTCCAATCGTGTCCTAGTAAAAAGATAGGTTGATGTGCGTGTCCTACTCTAGAATTTCTTTTCTCGCCATTTTGCCATCCCCAATATGAATTATAAAATCTATCTCCTTTGATATCTATTATTTCTTGTAATGCTGCAGCAGCTCGTCCTCTTCGATTGGGTGCCCCAAAGGCATTAAAAAAGAATTCATGATTATTCCCTACTTTTTTCTCAACGCCAGCAAAATAACCCCAGGCATCATAGAATGTGCCTGTGACATGCCCTTCATTCGCCCATCTACGCGAACCAGAAAAACTAAATGCCCAACCTTTCTCATTAAATCCTGTGTTGTGAGTTAACATTACTCTATTAGAATAGGATCTATTTGCGAGTGCATAACTAATACGGGTGCCTGGCCTTTGTGTTCCTGCTCTTACGTCAATATTTTGATTCCCTAACATCCCCCCCAGACCAAATTCTGAACTTGCTAAGCCATGTCGAATATGTCTATTTCTGAGTGCATCGTTTAATCCTCCCCATTGTCCAAAAAACAATCTACCACTTTCCAATTCATTCATTGGTATCCCATTTATATACATGGTTCCATATTCTGTACCAAAGCCTCGCGCATTAAAACGAGCAGAGCCAAAACCAAAGGCTGCAGTCCTTAAAAAGGGGTCTTCACTTGCGGATAATATACCTGAGACTTCCTGATCATCTGTATCGTTTTCGAAGTCAGATTCATCTAGAGTGAGTATGACAAAATTTTCATTATCGCCTGATTCGTCTTCTCCAAGACTTGACTGGATTTGTCCGAGTTTCAAATCTTGGCCTTCAAATTCGATATTTTGACTGTGTATAGTGGTATTTCCAGTTTTAGCTATGAGTGTATAGCTCCCTTTTGCAAGATTTTCGAGTTTGAATTTTCCTAATGAATTGGTAGTAGTTTGGACCGGTGTTCCCTCTAATGATATAGTAGCTCCTGATAATGGAAATCCCTCACTATCAAGGACTTTACCAGTAATACTTTGAGAAAAACTTAATGAAATATTAAAAACAACAAATATTAGGGCAAAAAGGAACTTCATCTGCAGACTCATGCGTATTGATTATGGCGGTTTAAACTAAGACAACGCTAAGCTACGGTAAGTTAGGTAGTAATTAATAAAAAATTAAATTATTTATATATATGCTTATCTAATATGTTTTAGCCAATTTTGCCAATCATTGTGTAAATTACAACGAATGAAAAGTACGATACTTTTACTCTTTCTAACGCTTTCCTTATCTGCTCAAATGGAGGATTATAAGGTTGCCTGCGTCGGCTTCTATAACTTAGAAAATCTATTTGATACTGAAAATGACACTCTCATAAATGATGAGGAGTTTTTACCAGCAGGTAGACGTGCTTGGACTAAAGAACGCTATAGTGAAAAATTGGATAATATGGCCTTTGTCATATCCAAAATGGGAACGGATGTCACTCCATTTGGCCCCTCAATCCTAGGTGTATCAGAAATTGAGAATCGGAGGGTATTAGAAGACTTGGTGGCGCATGAAGATCTTATAGAAAGAGATTATCAAATTGTACATTTTGACTCTCCAGATAAGCGTGGTATTGATGTGGCCCTACTCTACCAGGGACGTCATTTTGAGCTAACAAAAGCAGAGCCTATAACTTTGAATTTGACTGAATTAGGTAGTACACGTCCCACTAGAGATATACTATATGTTGAAGGCTTACTTGATGGAGAGCAGATGCATTTTATGGTAAATCATTGGCCATCAAGAGGTGGAGGTGAAAAGAAAACGAAGGCATATCGCAATCAGGGTGCTCGTGTAGTGAAATCTGTTATTGATTCGATAACTCAGGTGAATCAAGATGCAAAAATCTTTGTTCTTGGTGATCTTAATGATGATCCAAGCAGTGAAAGTGTAAAGAGTATATTACGTGCTAAATCAAAAAAATCTGAAGTTGAAAAAGGTGGCTTATTTAATCCAATGGCAGACTTATATCGAAGAGGAATAGGATCTAATGCCTATAGGGATGCTTGGAGTTTATTTGATCAAATATTAATGACGAGCGGACTTTTAAGTAAAAAACAATCTGGTTATTTTCACTACAAAACTATAGTATACAACAAGAAGTTCTTGATTCAAAAGAGTGGTAAATACAGCGGTTACCCATTTAGAACTTTTAGCGGAAGTGAATATATAGGCGGCTACAGCGATCATTTTCCGGTTTTCGTATATTTAGCTAAGAAAGTATAAAAAACGATTGGATCTACCATTACCGCGCACACTTAGTTCAGAATTCTCCGACATCCTTAGCGAATTAGAAAGTTCGCAGGCCAACTACTTTATCACAGGTAGAGCTGGCACTGGTAAGTCTACCCTCCTCAATCTCTTTAAAAGAACAAGTCGAAAAAACTTAGTCACTCTTGCACCAACAGGATTGGCCGCTTTGAACGTAAAGGGACAAACAATACATTCATTTTTTGGCTTTCCTCCAAAAATGATTTCTCCTGAAGAAATTTCAAAGCGAAGGAATCACTGGTTTTATAAAAAAGTAGATGCGATAATCATAGATGAAATTTCTATGGTAAGAGCTGATATGTTAGATGCCATTGACCAGATGCTAAAGGTGAATAGGGATAGTTCTGAATCCTTTGGAGGCGTTCAAATGATTTTCTTTGGTGATCTGTTCCAACTCCCTCCTGTTATTGCCAGTACCTATGAAAGAGAAGTTCTGAATCAGCGTTATGATAGTCCTTATTTTTTCTCCTCCATGGCATATAAAAATGATGAAAACTTTGTCACAATTGAGTTGAATACTGTGTATAGGCAGGAGGAAAAAATGTTTGTGCGCCTACTAGATAATATCCGTATGCGCAGTTTTGATGAAGATGACTTGAACAGTATTAATGTTGCTGCAGAACGCACGGCGGACCCAGACACATTAGCAATTACACTCTGTGCAACAAATGCAATTGCCAATGCTAGAAATCAGGAAGAGTTAAGAAAATTAAATACGGAAGAAAGGACGTATAATGGAACTGTTACTGGCAGTTTTAACCCAAGACTTTATCCTACAGATCTTTCCTTGCGATTGCATATAGATGCACAGGTGATGTTAGTTAAAAATGACCCTCAAAAGAAATTTGTAAATGGCACCCTTGGCAGGGTCTTAGAGCTCCATAGAGAACATGTAGTGATCGATACTAAGGGACGTGGAGATCGAGAAGATATATTAGAAATTCATCCTATGGAATGGGAAATTTTAAAATATCGTGTGGACCAAGAAAATCCCCATAAATTTAAGACAGAATCTGTGGGCGTTTTCACCCAGCTCCCTGTAAAGCTTGCCTGGGCAATAACCATACACAAGAGTCAGGGTAAAACCTTTGAACATGTAAACATTGATTTAGGAAGAGGAGCGTTTGATTATGGTCAAACCTATGTTGCGCTGTCTAGATGTAAAACCTTGGACGGCATAGTTTTAGAAAAACCACTTAGACCAAGAGATATTTTTGTTGATGAAAGAATTCACAGTTTTTATGCAAGTCTGAAAAGGTATTTGTAAATTAAAGCTTTTAGTTAAACCCTTTTAGGATATGGCAAAGTCAAAACGTAAAAGACAAGCAGAAATTAAAGAAAAGGAACAGGAAAAGAAATTTTTCCAGATTACCGCTATTGTTACAGTTATATTACTTGTAATACTATACTTTATTTTTAGATCGTGAAATTAAATCTAGACCTTGCTGTGCCAAGCAAGCAAGAATGGATAGATGCCGTCATGGCAGATTTCGATAGTTTTCTGCAAGATCATTGTGATTGTGAACGAAAGGCATCTGCCATGGCAATGAGCTTTGTTGCAAAATATCCGGACAGAACAGAAATTATTCCTGAGCTTATTGATACAGGCATTGAAGAATTAGAGCACTTCAAAATGGTATATGACCTGATGGAAGCGCGGGGTGTACCTCTGCGTCATTCTATTGGTGAGGATCCCTATCTAAAGGCCTTGTTAAAATTATGTCATTCAGGACGAGAAGAGCGCTTTCTGGATAGGCTATTAATTGCTTCCGTGGTGGAGACTCGAGGTGCAGAACGATTTAAAATGGTTGCAGAGGCACAAACAGAGGAAGAATTACAAAAGTTTTATAAAATGCTATGGGTGTCTGAGGCAAAACATGGACACATTTTCGTAAAAATGGCGCTTAATTACTTCCCCAAAGAGCAGGTCTATGATAGATTGCGTTGGTGGGTAAAGCATGAAGCTGAAATTCTTGAAGGACTTGAAATTAGAGCCGCATTGCATTAATTTATTTAATGAATTGCGGACTATTTTTTGCATTCTCTCTCAGGACTTCAAGCATTTCTTCTGAGTCTTTAGTTTCTGCTTCTAATGAGGGACCGAAGTATAACTCTAAAGCTTTTGATATCTCAATATCAGGATATGCAGAATCACGCAAACTATGTAGGCATTTCATTAGCTTAAATGCATTAAACCATTGGAAAAATCTTTTTTGAAACGATTCTATTGAGGACGTATTCCTCTTTGTCTGGTTTAGGGCTTTTAAGAAATCATTTTTTTCCAAAAAATCTATGAGGCCCCTATTTAAACTTTGAAATTGTTCTGGAGTAAAGTTATCAGAACCGTGGTGTTTAAATACAAGTTGAATAAAATCATATATGAGGTAAAAGTTATCCGGGTGATAGGTTTTCAGTTCTAATTGACTTTCTTCTAGTTTATTTACTGCCCTACCTGTTCCAAAGGGAACTCTTTGTGAGCCTCTGTCACTCGGATACACCGTTGTGTCATTAATTTCAAAACAGGTATTGTTAGAAATAAATTTTTGTAGAAAATAGAAATCTTCGCCTGCTTGCTTTGTATTCATTCCTCCATACTTACAATATCCTTTTGCTGTTACTGCCATGCTGCTTCCGATTGTTTGTATCGCAAAGGGTAAATTAATTTTCCTTTGCATTTCAATAAAGTATCGAAGATGGGATTCATATTGGATAATACTTGCTTTATTGTAATTATAAGTATGTTCAAAATAGATACTTGCTGCTAAGTAGTTTGGGTGTCTTTTAAACCCATTCCTAATGCATACAAAATAATTTCTGTCTACTGTGCAATCCGCATCAAAACATACTATAATACCATCTTTAGATAAAAAAAGAAACCTCCTGACTGCTTCATCCATTCCAATTTTTCTCGCTAAACCTACGCCAGGTTTTTTGTCATTTGAAATGTCCACATAGACAGGAAGAATCTTTAGTTTTGGATTATTGGGAATAGGATAATCCTTGATTAAGCGATAAGATTCTTGATTATTGTTTGTAATTTTTTCGGTGGGTTTCATCCCATCATTGAGAATAATTAAAACCTCAATACTTGCCGGAATAGCTACAGCTTTTTCTAGTGACGCTAGACATTGCTGTAAATTTTCCTTTTCGTTGCAAGCCGGTATTACAATTATAAGTTCAAGATCATTATCTGGTATTGAGCTGGTAATGATTCCCTTGCGTACTGCGTGCTGTTCAAGATATTTTTCAAAACTTTTCACGAGCACAAAATGCTAAAAAAGTAGGCTTAAACATCACTATTTCTCAATAAGTGATGAATAAGCCCAAATACAGGTAATGATACTATATCTTAGTATTTCAAAAATTTAATAGTCTCCACACTGTCCTTTGTTCTTGCTGCTGCAAAGTAAATTCCAGTGTTTAGATGTGAGGTATCAATTGTGTAGGTTTCATTCACACTACCTCGGGTATTGTTGACTATTCTTCCATTTGAATCGTAGATAATAAGGTTTACATCAGATGCTTCATCATCAGTCACATGTAGTGAAACTTCCGTTTCAGTTTGACTATTTAAGCTTAAAGCAAATTCTCTATCTCCTGATGTGTTGTTAACAACTATAGCTTGGAATTCTTCATAATTCCCATCGTAGTCATATTGTACTAGTTTGTAATAATTGGTGCCAGCAAAAGGTTCTTTATCTAATAGGGTATAATTTTGTTTTGTACTACTGTTAGCTTTTGACATTACTTTAGCTATTGGTTCATAATACATGCCATCATTTGATCTCAGTATTTCAAAATATTCATTATTTATTTCTGATGCCGTGGACCAGTCAAGTGTGACCATTCCTTCTCTTTCTTTTCCAGTAAAGCTTAATAATTCAATAGGTAGAAAAAATTCTAAATCCGTCGTTCTGAACAAAGCTGATTTATAATCACTGGCATCCGTTCCACAAACAGATCTTACAATCACAACATAGTTAGTCAAAGCTTCTAAGAGATCTGCATCAAATGCTATTGTAGGGTCCCCAGTTATCGTTTCATCTAATAATAATGTTTCTGTAACCTCTTCTCGAAGCATAATTTGGTATTCTCCTGCTGATCCTTCCCAGCTTACTTCTGCATAGTTAGAAAACTGACTAGTGACTACAAGATTCATTACGACATCACAAGGATTCGCTCCGCAAGAAACAAAGCAATCTGAGCTTGCAATTTTGTTATTAATTGTTGCTACACTATTAATTGCGCAAACCTCTTCTCCCGTAGACCAAGTAACAGCTGCAGGATTCACAGTAGGATCCATTATCATTCTATCTCTTCCTGGAGGCGAACAATCTCCACCCTGTGTATAGTTATGATTTGCTCCAAAACCGTGTCCAATCTCGTGCGAAAGCATTACTCTTAATTTGTCAGGATTAGTGGAAAACTTCCTAACTGCATTGTATTTATTTAAGTTACACACTCCATTTGAACTAGCTACACCTACTGCTCCAGTATCAAAAACTCTATCTGTCCAAATTGTAGCAAAATTGTAAGCGTTATCAAATCCAGAATCATACATTGCCCAGTCGCGGAAAGACTGATAGAATTCAAAAATGTTTACTGTAGATGACCAAGGATCACAATCTTCGCAGCAGGATACTAATAGCTCTGAAATATAAAATTCAACTTGGTCATCAAACTGTGTATCAAAATCACCTTCTACATCATTCAATACTGAAATAGCGAACTGCATTGCTCCTTCTAAAGTTTCTCCTTGATCAACAAACATGAGATAGTCCATTGCCACGGAAACTCCTAATGAAACACAGCCCATACTTCTATTTGTAGTTGTAATTTCTCCATGCTGCGATTCATTATGATCATCGTGGTCATGCTCTCCTTCATGAATATCTTCACACCACCCACTTGCATCATTATCTTTTCTGTTCTCTACATCATAAATTACAACTGTATTTCTATCTATTCCTTTTTCGTAATTGTTAATAGATTCAATGCGATATGTTTTTCCTTTGCTAGAAAACTTACCCTGTATGAAATTATCAGATACAAAGAATCTATAGCCAATAGATGGATCATTCTCTAGATATGCAATGTAGGTATGCTGATCATTGTATGATAGAATTTCTTCACCGCTTGCTCTTAGAGCGCGTATTTTGAAATCTTCTCCTAAGAGATCATTTGTTACTAGTTGCATTTCTAGTGAAAAGTCATCAGATATTAGCGCAATATCTGATCCATTTGTTTGTGTTAACGACCTACTTAGCGATTGTAAGTCAAGATTGTAAATTTCATATTCACTAATAAATTCAGTTACTCCAGAAGATCTGAACTCCTGCTTTTCCATCTGGAAAGTTTGAGCGAATAATGTGGCATGTATAAGGGTGAGAAAAAATCCAAGTTTCAAACGTTTCATTACCTAATGTTTAAATGTTATAAATCAAGTTTCATTCGCCAAATCATATCTTCTCACGGGATACGATTTAGCATACAATCGATTTTGGGTTATATCTTCCGGTTTTTGGATAACAGAAGACTAACATTTAAAAGTATTTATGTAGGGTTGACTTAATCCAGTCAGGTAAAGGTGAAATGTAATGTCCCTCTCGGAACTTTAATTTTAAAGGAGTTTGTGTGTAAGAGTTGCTATACTCTTGTTAAGTGGTGTGCGGTGTTAAGTTGTTATGGTGAGGGTGTCCTAAATGTGGTTATGTTCGAAATACAATTCAAACCTACGACAAAAAATAACGCTGCGAAAGGTGGAACTTTCTAGTCTCAACTCGGAATGTAAATCAGTTGACAAATTGATTTTTGTAGAAAATAAAATTGGAAATTGCAATAATTTATGACTGATCTAAGGACTTAATATTACTTTTTTAACAATACATGCGGTTGATGAATAATTAAATATATATTAAATAAATTTATATATGTAAACCCTATTTTGAAATTTTAAAAATATGACAAACTATCTACAAAAAGTGTACAATGCATATAGTATACATCTGTTTAGCAATAGAAAATTAAAATATAAAACAAATTCAATTTGCTAATAGCTGACAAAAAAAATATGTCTATACGAGCAAGGCGTATTGAATTGGAAAAATATTTTATTAAAATATAAATCAAAAGACTAATTTTCATCCTAAGATGAGTTCAACAAAACAGAATTTTCCGGTTTTTTCAAGTCAATACTTTGGAGGAATTGAATTTTATTCCGGACTATTTCACTTAGGCTATTGTTTTATTGAGCAGAATGAGCATTATCAAAAACGTACATTTAGGAATCGTTTGTATATACTAAGTCCACAGGGTGTAGCTGTTTTGTCTGTACCATTAATGAAGGGTAAAAATGCGCAGCTTCCTATGCGCGCAGTACAGATTTCTTATGATGAAAATTGGCCAAAGAACCACATGCAGGCTTTACAAAGTTATTATGGTAAATCTCCTTTCTTTGAATACTATGTTGATGGGATACGAGACATCCTTTTTGCGCGTCATTCTTTCTTATGGGATCTGAATCAAGCGCTTTGTTCGTATGTATGTTCTTGTTTGTCTATAGAAGCTAAGATTCAGTATACGGATGTATATCATACAGATTATACATATGATTTTAGAGATTCCAATAGTGATAACTATGTCCAAATGCGCTCAAGAACGTTGGACGGCTTAAGATACAATCAGGTATTTGAGGATAAAAAGGGTTTTATTCCAAATTTGTCCATACTAGACCTGCTTTTCTGCTGTGGGCCCGAATCTATATTCCATTTAAACAGACAGGTTTTTAGTTTCTAAAGATTCAAATTTCTAATTATAAGCTAGATAGCTCAGTAGTATTTTCTGCGTAAGCTGCCTGGAAGGTCTCGCTTAAGCGAGAGTCCCGTAGGGACCGAACGCATGTGGAGCCTGCCTGAATGCGAAAGCAGTCAGGTTTATAAGGGAGCGACCCTTATAATACGCAGGTATTATGAGGGTTACGCCCAAAACACAGCTATAAATAATCCCTCTATTTAGAATCTTAAGATTGCTTTGCTATACTGTCTAAACCTTATATTTGGGCTGAAATACGCTGATGGAACATAGCACATACAAAGAAGGTTTGCAGGCATCTGTAGATAAGTTATATCAACTTACGTCACAGATAGATCATAAAAATCTAAATTCTACTTTAATAGACCTGCGGGATAGGATACATGATCCTTTTATGTTTGTCATTGTCGGTGAGGTGAAGGCTGGAAAATCTAGTTTTATAAATGCCTTACTGAATACGAAGCAAGATATATGTAAGGTTGCACCCTCCCCTATGACGGATACTATTCAACAAATCGTATATGGGGAGACGCACACGGAGGAATGGATTAATGAATATATAAAGCGCATTACTTTCCCTGAAGAAAAACTGAGAGATATTGCGATAGTGGATACACCTGGGACGAATACAATTATAGATCATCATCAAGAAATTACTGAACGTTTTATTCCTGCTTCTGATCTTATCATTTTTGTGTTTGAATCAAAAAATCCATATCGACAATCTGCTTGGGAATTTTTTGATTTCATAAAGGAAGAATGGCATAAGAAAATCATCTTTATTCTGCAGCAAAAAGATTTAATGGAGCCAGATGATCTGATTACTAATATCGCTGGTGTGAGGGAGTATGCAGAAAAGAAAGGAATGACTGACATCCATGTTTTTGATGTGTCTGCTAAGATGGAGCAAGAAGGTAAACGGGAAGAAAGTGGTTATCTTCCTGTGCGAGAATATATTGATGCAAATATCACGGGAGGCAGGGCACCTATTCTCAAGCTTATCAATATTAATGATACAAGTTATAATATCAATGAAAAGATCTATGATGGACTGTTAATACGTCGAATGCAATATGAAGCGGATGTTACTTTTAGAGATGAGATACGAAATACACTTACCAATCAACAAGAAAAAACAGAACGTCAAATAAACATCCTCGTAGAAAACCTGGTAGCTACGTACAATAAAATTACAGGTCAAAAACAAGAAGAACTCAGAAATGGAATTTCGTTTTTCACAATGATCAAACGATCATTTAGTTCGATGTTTGGTTTTGAAAAATCTCCAAAGGAATACTTAGAAAATCTTGTTAAAGATCTGGAGCTACAATTAAATACTTCGCTGAAAGACAAACTGAATGATGGTGTTGTGGACATTGCAGAGAGTATACAATACATGGGTAAGCTGGTGGATGTAAAAATCAAGGATAGCCAAACTATTCTAAAGGATAACCACGAGATATTTTCAAATATAGCAGAAAAGAGAGCGAATGTATTGATTGATTTACAAAAGGCATTTTCAAATTTCCTTAAGCGTGCTGAGAATTTTTATCAAGAGGAGTTATTAAAAGAAGATAGTCGTCTTGCACCTAGCCTTGTCGCAGGTGGTGGCATTGCTATTGCTGGTGCGCTGACAACTGTATTGCAGGGTGCAGTTTTTGACATTACAGGTGGTATCCTTACTACTATAGGTCTTGTCTTTGCTGGTGTAACGGTGGGTATAAAACGGAAAAAAATTCTTAAGAATTTTGATGACGAAATTGATAAAGGGCGAAGCAAATTAGAACAGGAGGTTCCTGAAAAGCTTAAATCATATACCGGAAGAATCCGTCAACGTATAGAAGATAATTTCTTTGAGTTTGACAAACATCTGAATGAAGAAAAAGAAGCGATTGAATCTTTGGAACGATCTTACGAAGAAATTAAAATGGAATTGAAAAATGGCAGATCTGATCTTGACAGCTTTCTTTCCCAGTTACAATAATAGCATAACAAGAATATGAAACATTTTTTATTCCTAATCATTTCATGCAGTTTTATGATGTGCAGCACAGCTCCAGAAACCCCTCTAAGTCAATACAGTTCAAAAGACAGAAAGGACACGCATAGTTTTGCAGAACCTTCAAAAGCGATATGTACTCACTTAGACTTGACACTTAAAGCGGACTTCAAATCTAAAACCCTGACTGGTACGGCACGGTATGACATCCAACATGACAATGCGGATGAAATCATCTTAGATATAAAGGGCTTAGACATTGCTAGTGTACGCGTAAATAACGCAGTTGTAGAACATACCGTAAAAGGTAATGATCCTATAAAAGGTTCTGCATTGCACATACCCATATCAGCAGACAGTAAATCCATAGCAATAGACTATAGTACTACTGCAGATGCCGAAGCCGTGCAATGGTTAGACCCAATACAAACTGCTGACAAAACACATCCTTTTCTTTTTACTCAAGGCCAGGCGATACTCACACGAACATGGATTCCATGTCAGGATAGTCCGGGTATTCGCATCAGCTATAATGCTGAGATAGAAGTACCTGAAGCATTGATGGCAGTTATGAGTGCTTCCAACACCACAAGTAAAGCGCCCAATGGTAAGTACACATTTGAGATGAAGCAGGCCATACCACCCTACCTCATTGCACTTGCTATAGGCAATCTGGAGTTTGGGAAAGTGGGTGCACGAACAGGTGTGTATGCTGAACCATCCATGCTTGAAAAGTCAGTCTATGAATTTGGTGAGATGGAAAAAATGCTAGTTTTAGCTGAGGAGTTATATGGTCCCTATTTATGGGATAGATACGACGTTATTGTTTTACCACCGAGCTTCCCTTTTGGAGGCATGGAAAACCCAAGGCTTACGTTTGCAACACCAACGATTATTGCAGGTGATCGATCTCTCACCTCACTTATTGCACATGAGCTTGCACATTCTTGGTCGGGCAATCTAGTTACGAACGCTACCTGGGATGATTTCTGGTTGAATGAGGGCTTTACTGTGTATTTTGAAAACAGGATTATGGAAGCTTTATATGGAAAGGAGTATGCAGATATGCTGTCTTTATTAGGCCATCAAGATTTAGAACATGAGATTAAGGATCTCGGAGCGCACTCTCATGACACCCATTTAAAATTAAACTTAGCTGGTAGGAATCCAGATGATGGCATGACAGATATAGCTTATGAGAAGGGTGCGCATTTTTTGCGTATGATAGAATCTAAGGTAGGCAGAGAGACTTTTGATGCTTTTCTAAAAAAGTATTTTAACGAAAACAAATTTAAGTCTATGTCAACGACTGAATTTGAATCTTATCTTGCTAAAAATCTACTAGAAGAAAGGGGCATAGAAATTAATACAGACGAATGGATTTATGGTGCTGGTTTGCCTGAGAATTGTCCGGTTAGTCGTTCAGATAAATTTGTTTCTGTTGAAAAATCTTTGGGTGCGTTCATAGAAACAGGAGCAATTCCTGATGATGCCTTAACAGATGCCTGGACTACGCATGAATGGCTGCATTTTATTAGAAGCATTGATAAGGATGCTCCTATGGATGTATTTAAGGTATTGGATACAAAATATAGTTTTACACATTCTGGGAATTCAGAAATTGCAGCAGCCTGGTATGAAAAATCTATTCACAACGGTTATTATAAAAATATTACTCCAGAAATAGAGCGTTTTTTAATACAGGTTGGGCGGCGTAAATTTCTTACTCCTCTCTATAGAGCTCTCAAAGAAAATAAGGACTTAGAGACAGCAAAGGCTATCTATGCTAAGGCGAGACAAAATTATCATTCTGTTTCGAAGCAAACTATGGATGTATTACTGTCAGAATAAGTATATTTATACAACTAAAATTCAAATTAAATTTTTTATGAAAAAACTAAAAGTTAAGATATTAAGTCTCCTGATCATCTTGGGAGGATTTCAACTTACTGCGCAGGAAAAGGCAGCCAGTCCATTTGACTTTGGAAAGATGTGGACATTTGAAACTCCTCCAAAAGAGTGGTTTAAGGAAGCCTATGGTTTTGAACCAGGTGAAGAATGGTTTGAAGATGTACGTCTTTCTTCCTTACGTTTTGCTAGTTGGTGTTCGGCTTCTTTTGTTTCACCAAGTGGTCTTATCATGACAAATCACCATTGTTCTAGAGAGGTATCTGTACAGGTACAACAAGAGGGAGAGAACTTTGACAAACGAGGATTCTATGCAAATACATTAGGTGAAGAACGGAAGGTAGATGGTCTTTTTGTAGAGCAACTTGTCCAGACTGTAGATATTACAGATGAGGTATTAAACAATGAGAAATTTTCATTTAAAAAGGATGAGGCCATGGAAAAGCGTGCCGAGTTACTTAAGCAGATTGAAGAGAAGTACGCAGCTATGCCTGGCTGGGAGGGTCTCAGACTGCAGGTAGTCACGTATTATTCTGGAGGTAGATATTCACTGTATGGCTATAAGCGATATGATGATATCCGATTAGTATGGATTCCTGAACTAGATCTAGGCTTCTACGGTGGCGATCCTGACAACTTTACCTACCCTAGGTATAATTTAGATTGTACATTCTGGAGAGCCTATGATGACAATGGGCAGCCTTTAAATACTTCAGAAAACTACTTGGAGTTTAATCCAGACGGCGTTCAGGATCAAGATCCTGTTTTTGTTGTGGGTAATCCAGGAAGAACGGAGCGTTATAGAACTGTTGCACAACTAGAATATGACAGAGACTACCGATATAAGATGTTGCTTAAGTCTCTCACGAACAGACATAACATGCTGTTAGAAGAATACAATGTAATCAAAGATGATCCAGCGCAGGAGATGGAGGCACAAGAATTACTAAGTAATATCTTTGGTTTGTCAAACAGCATGAAAGCATATGGTGGCATCGTAGGTGGTTTACATAATGAATCGCTTATGGGACGTAAGAAGGAAATGGAGTCCAATATCCAGAAAAATTCTGGTGCGGACTATTGGGATAAACTAGCAGCATCCTATGAAGAGTTGAACCCGCATGCATGGCCAATTAGTCACTTAGCTCCACGTAGCTTTAGAGGGCAGATACTAGGACTTATGCACGAGGTTTATAATTTTGACAAACTGTCTATGGACAAAGAGGCATCTCCAGACGATCTGACTGCAGCAGTTACTAGTATATCAGAAAAGGCTCCTGTTTTGTCTGACAAAAGAGAGATGAAATTGTTTGCGATGTTACTACAAGAGATTTCAGAAGATATTTATCCTGGTGATAATTCTCTTGAGACTGTATTAGATGGCAAAAATATTTATCAGTTTGTTGATGCCATATCCAAATCTGATTTTGGTTCTACTGAAAATGTACGTGGTATGTTGATGGATGGTAAGAAAATGAATGAGAGCAAGGATCCTTTCCTAGCTATGTCGCGTGTATTTGGAAAAAAATACGATGCGGCTTCGGCTGCTTTTGGTGCCTCCGCTCCTATGCGTAGAGATCTAGAAACAAAAATTGCTAACTCAGCATTTGATCTATATGGTACTTCTCTTCCACCAGATGCGACGTTTACTTTAAGAATATCTGACGGTATCGTAAATGGATATGATTACAATGGAACAGTTGCACCATATAAGACGACTTATTTTGGATTATATGACAGGCACTATTCAAACGATACAAAAACGCCTTGGTCATTACCAGAAAAGTGGTTAAACCCACCAATGGAATTACTGATGGCACCTATGAATATTGTTTCGACCAATGATATCATTGGAGGAAATTCAGGATCTCCATTAATCAATGCGAAGGGAGAGGCTGTTGGACTCATATTCGATGGAAATATAGAGTCATTACCGGGTAACTTTATTTTTGATGAAGAAGCAAACAGAACAGTATCTGTGCACGCAGGTGGAATCTATGCTGCTTTGAAATACATTTACAAAGCAGATAGAATTGTGAAAGAGCTAGATCGCATGTAAGCTTTTAACAGAGAAATATAGAAGGCAGCGTTTTTAGCGCTGCCTTTTTTATTTCTTGTGGGTTAGGCGTTCATGATGTCTACTTATTCTTTGTGATGCTTAAGTGCTTCTCTCTTAGTTAGATTTGATAATTCAGGATGTGCATCTACAAAGGCAAAAACTCGTTGCGGTGCTATTTTATGATACTGACGTAGAGCCCAGCCTGAGGCCTTGTTAATAAAAAACTCTTTTGCGTCTGCATGTTTCAAGATATAGCTTTGGAGTAATTCCCAATCTAGCTGTTCACGATGTTTTAGTTGATGTAGGATAGCTGTGCGGACAAGCCAGATATTTTTACTTTCTATCCAAGCATTACAATTCTGGGGTCTCAGTTCTGGGTAGTTTAAGAACAGACGACCTACACCATTTGCAGCAATCCAATCCACAGTATCCCACCATGATTTTTTAGTAATTAGTTCTTCTAAGAATGGAAGCCAAGATGCATCCATTTTTTGCACTAAGCGTTCCATCCAATCCATAGCTGTGTATTGATACTCACGTTGCTCTTGACTCCAAAGCAAGGAGATTAGATTTTTAAACTCTGGTGTAGGATTACATTTATATTTTTTAAATATGGGTCGATTTATTGTTTTACGTAGCGGAGCTTTTATTCCATAAAAACTAAACTTGCCCTTCATATAATTTTGCATAGCTACCGCATTATCCGCATCTGCATGTGCTTCAAATTGCGCTTTTAGTTCATTAAATGCAGCCGTATACATGATGTAAATAAAGGAAAAACTAAGGTAAATACGAAAGGAAATTAGGACTGGTATGCAAGTCCAATTTTAATGCTTTCCGCTGTTATTTCTTTTGATGTGTTTCCATCTAAAGAAAATACTTTACAAGATATTCTACCTTCGAGTAAGACTGTTTTACTTCCTGCTGGATTTAATTCGTATTCTTCTATGCTATCGACAACAAAGCTACTTGTATTGTCTTGTTGCCCATAATCACTTCTAAATACGCTGCCATCTTCGTCGACATACTCCAAGATTACACCTGGGCCTGTATAGGTTGTTGCAGGACCTAATGTGAAGATGGTTTCAAAACCGATCTGCGCAGGTAGGCTTTCTGCATTTGTGATTTCCATGGAGAAGTCAAAGTTGCAATTTTGAGAAATCACATCTACAGTAACTTGCTCTGTATCTACAGAATAAGTTGCCGTAGTTGTGGATTCCCCATTACTCCAATCAATTTGGAGTGGTGATTGTGTGAAAGCCGTTAGTCCAAAGTAAATATTACTTTGATCGAATGAAGTTTGAACGATTGCATTACAAGATTTTGTAAGATCAGCATTGAAACTACCATTCATGGTCGCTTTAAACCCATTGGAAACTTCCAGATTGTATTGCACTGGAATATCTTGAATATCCCTTAAAATAGGCAAAGGGATAAGTGTATTATTGTTGTTTGTTTTTTCTAATTCTCCTACAGACCATTCTGTGGTGTATGCAGTACTTAGGCCATCAAGATTAGGCACGAGCATGATTCCTTCTGAACCAGTAAAATTGAGAGCAAAGTTTAAATCGCTGTGTACAGAAGCTGCTACCTCTGAAGGAGTTTGTAAAACTGGGAGGTCATCAAAATAAAAGTTCAGTTGTTTACTGCCCTCTTGGGAATTTGCGAATTCCGAAAAATAGTCAAACGTACCAGAAATATTTTCATTAAAGCCAGTCTGCATTACGTAGCCCTCTGCACCCGCTTGTATATTCACCTCTTCCCCATCAATAACCAAATTGGTCTCAAATACAGCTTCTTTTTGAAAATCATCAAAGCCTTCCGTTTCGCAAGAAAAGCAGAGTACGCTACAAATTAATAATAGTAGGCAATTTCTCATTATAGATATAATTTTAATCTCAATCCAATGGAAGATTCTTCATTAAATAAGTTTGACCTTTTAAGTGGCATTTCATACTGCACATCTACAGATAGGTGTTGGCTTAAGAAATAAGCTGCATTGATTTGCCCACGATAGAACTGCGTTGTATAGAACTCTTTATCTAACCAGATTTCTTTCTCTTCAGTAACTATGCCATCTATGCGAGTCTCTTTAATAGCTCCCAGTGCAAGAACATGATTGTATGAAACTCCTGCTCCGAGTGTAAATTGATCTGATAAATAGTAATTCAAGTTTGCTGGTAGGTGTACTGCATGTACTGACTGACCAACTATGTCTTGTTCGAACGTGTTTGCTCCAAAGCTTACAAATTCAGAGGAATCTTTAGCTACTGAGCTTTGTTCCAATGCTCTATAACTATATCCTGGCTCTATGCTCAGAGACATATTTTTATTCAAAAAGAGTTGACCATGAACGCCCGCTAAATATAATCTATCTGTTGTATAGTTTTGAGAAGCGAGATAGGCGCCAAAAAGAGGACGTCTGTTTTCTTTGACGACGGCTACTTCCTGTTGATGATGCATATATTGTGGGAGCTTTGTAAACTGGCTATCCATTGTCAAGAATGCATTTTTTACGTATTGCAAACTCTCTATAGTTGCTATAACAGATCGCGCATTTATAGTTTCCTTGCTAGTCTCCACTATCTCTGTGTTTCCAACACTTGAATGAGTCCCATTGTCTGTAAAGTCCATTCGCTGTTCAGCTGATTGTTGAATTGCTACATCAGATCTTTTTTCTGTTAGGGCCTCATTACTAAGCTGTTTTATAGTCGTAATTCCAAATTGATTATTTGTTGGCTTAATTTCTTTCTCATACGCATCATTTGCTAGAATCTGATGTGTGCTTGTTTGCGCCGTTCTTGTATTTATATCAAGTTCTTCATCTACTCTACTTTTTACAATTGATTTGCTAAGCTGACTAGTTTCTTTTTCTTCTGTATTGGAAATATCAGCAATTGTTTCGTTCCTTGGTTCGGTATTTTCTACTATTGTTTTTAACTGATGTATTTCTTCTAGATTAGCATTTCGCTTTTTCATGCTAAACATGTAGATGGCATAACAGAGCACCATTAGACTCAGGAGACCTGCAAGTTTATATAGTTTAAATGGTTTTTCTCTAGCAACCAAGGAGGGAGGATCGGAACTATCCAGAATGGTTTCCATGCCTTCCCAGGCATCATCATCTAGAGGAAAGCGTTGCTCTGAGAGCTTGTTTTTAATAAATTTATCCAGGTGTTTCTCCATAATTCAATGAATTTGATGTATTCAATGAGGCTTTGATCATTTTCTGCAATCTCTTTCTTGCAGCTGACACATGCCATTTAGAAGTATTCTCACTCATTCCTAAATTCTCGGCAATCTCTTTATGTTTGTATCCTTCTATAGCGTACATAGAAAATACAATTCTACTTAGCTTTGGTAAAGACTGTAGCATCAGCTCAATTGCTTCTGCATCAAACATTTCATCTGCCTCATTTGCTTCTGAATAAGAAAAATTATCCACATGCAATAAGGTATCAATGTGCTCTACCAATTCCCTTCTCTTCTTGTTCTTTCTATATTCATCGATTATGGTGTTCACCATAATCTTGGAACTCCACGCTTCAAAAGGGATATTTGTATCATACTTATCCAAGTTTTTTAGGATCTTATAAAAGCCTTGGTTAAGTATATCTTTCGCCTCATCTCTATCCTGCATATACCTGACACATATACTCATAAGAAAGCCGTAACACTGTGTATACAAAGTATACTGTGCTTTACGTTCTTCGTTCAGGCAAGCTTTTATGAGAAATGCGTCAATTTTCATTTTACAGGATAAGCAATAAAACTTAGTCTATTTCTTGTACAAATCTACAGAAATAGCCCATAATTGATCAGCATTTCGACAATTGCTATTGTTTCGCGTTGGATAATTGTCCCCAGCATAAGGACAAAAATGAATTGATCAGCATTACGAAACTTATCGTGTGTGTTGGAATTATAAGTTTCATTAGGGTACACGAGATAAATTGGCTGATGGTTGGGTTAATTATAAAATAATTTACATTTATTTCACAAAACACTGACTATCAGTATATTAAAAAGATATAAATTCTTATAATATTTTAGGGACTACGCTAAGAAAGTGAATTTCGGCTAAGTTTATTACTTCAGTCTTATTTGGATCATTTCTGAGTTTCCCATATCTGATTGGAGCAGTTTTTTGTATTTCTCACCATTTAATTCGTATTCAATACCTACGGTATTCGGTGGTTTTGTGCCCATATTCACAGCATGTATTAGGATATAATGTAATCCTTCTCCATTTAATCTAAGTTCTAAATCTACAGGTTTGGCTTCAAGAGAGTGATCTTCTAAGATCCACTTACCGTTATAATTAAGTGATATTCTGTCCCCATCTAAAAGGATATGGTCATAAAAACGGAGTGTAAGAACACCTGAAACTGCAGTCATTTCTAATTCCGTCTTTTTAACTTTTCTATCTCTAATTGTTTCTGGTATTTCTGTAACTACGGGTGCTGCTATTCCTTTTGGTTCCTTTGGGATCTCTTTTACTACAAGTTCTTCTTTAGGCTCATCTTTTTCCAGATCTAGCACAACTCTATGCGTCGGCTGTTCAATTACCTGATTATATCCCACTATTCTATCATAGCTCATTTTAAAATATCTTGGGTATTCTAACAATATGGGAACATGGAAAGCCTGGTTTGTGATTACTTGATTTATATCATCCAAGAAGCCATTATAACTTAAGTTTGTGTGTCTTGTCAAAATCGTATTGTAATACATGTAGGTTAATGCTAGATCATTACTTCCATTTGCTTTTTTTGCTTCCAGATAAGCTGCTGCATCTGTAATAAACATCCCCATCTTGTAGGTCAACAATTCTTTAATTGCTTTAAAATCAAAGTCCTCCTCTATTTCCATTCTTGAATACAAAAATTCTCTGAAATTTTTATGTAGAATATATAAATCTTCATCAGGCAAGTAATTGGGTACATACTTCAGACTTAAGACAATATCTGACACTGGAAGGTATATGCTTTTTATGTTATCGTAGAGTTCTTGATACTTCTTCTCTCCTGTTAATCTATAAGACCATTCAAGCAGCACCCTATGCATAATAGATCTATATTTGAAAAAGTCTTCATAAATTTTTTCAAACTGCCCAAGCTTCGCCATGATGTAATTAAAATTATTCCCTTCTCTTATATTCTTGGTCAACAAGAATCGTCTGATGGTATTTAATTCGTATACAGTTAGATCACATACATATTTCACATTCTGTAGGGAGCGCTTAAAATCAGAATGTACTTCTAAGTCAATACTGTTAAATATTTGCTCTGGAGTGGCATAGCTATACAGCGAAAAGGAAGCATCTTTAAATAGTGTTATGGGAAGTTCAGAAATTATCTTTTTGTCAATTTCATAGGAAGGATTTTCTTGCACTTTGAGTAGCTCTTCGTTTAAGACATGCAGATGTCTATGGATTTCATTCATCCCATGAATACTTAAATTCACATATTGTATATACTTGTTTACTTCAGGCACCGACTGCCCGAATGTATTACTACTGCACCAAATACATAGTAAGACAAATAATCCAATTTTAAGTTTCTTTATTATATGCATAAAAAATATAATGTGAAAGTATTAAACACTTCTCACATTGTAGACGATTTAAATCGACAAATAGATAATAATTATGAAAACTTTAATAATATATAAAAACTAATGTTACGCATTCTTTCATCTCTCAAGTCTGTCTTGTATTATTGCAGATATGCAACCTTTAGCTGAACGGATGCGTCCAAAAACTCTAGATGATTTCGTTGGTCAGAGTCATTTAGTAGGGCCAAATGGTCCTGTGCGCAAAACTATATTACATAATAATATTCCTTCCATGATATTTTGGGGGCCACCCGGTGTGGGCAAAACTACCCTAGCACGTATCATTGCAAATTCGGCCGATAGGATTTTTTTTCATCTCACTGCCATCAATGCTGGGGTAAAAGATATTAGAGAAACTATTAAAAAAGCAGAGAATAATAGATTTTTTAATGCTCCCAATCCAATTTTATTTATCGACGAGATTCACCGTTTTAGCAAGTCACAACAGGATTCACTTTTAGGTTCTGTAGAAAATGGTACAGTTACACTTATAGGAGCTACAACAGAAAACCCTTCCTTTGAAGTTATATCCGCTTTACTTTCACGTTGCCAAGTATATACCTTGAAGCATTTATTGGAAGAAGAGCTTGTAGACATGATTGAATCTGCGATTGCACAAGATGAGATTTTAAAGAAAAGAGATATTGTACTTAAGGAGAAAGAGGCACTCATTAAATTTTCTGGAGGTGATGGAAGAAAATTATACAACTGCTTAGAACTCGTCATTAACCAATATCATCAAAATGAAAAAATAGAAATTACAAATGCCTTAGTGGAAGATGTCTTGCATGACAAGTTTGTTTTGTTTGACAAGTCGGGTGAAATGCATTATGATTTGGCATCGGCCTTTATTAAATCCATACGTGGTTCAGATCCAAATGCTACTCTGTATTACCTGGCCCGTATGATTGAAGGAGGCGAAGACCCTAAATTTATTTGTCGACGCATGGTCATTGCAGCTGCTGAAGACATTGGATTAGCAAATCCGAATGCCTTACTTTTGGCGAATGCAGGTTTTGATTCTATCTCTAAAATTGGCATGCCTGAAGGGAGAATAATTATGTCGCAAGTTGCAATATATCTAGCTTCCAGTCCTAAGAGCAACTCTGCTTATGCTGCAATTAAAAAGGCACAGAGTATAGTCAAACAAACAGGCAATGCTCCTATCCCACTCCATTTGAGAAATGCGCCCACTGATTTGATGAAGAAAATGGATTATGGCAAAGACTATAAGTATGCCCATGACGAAAAAAACAATTTTGTCCATCTAGAATATCTACCTGAGAGCCTTAGCAAGACAAATATTTATGAGAGTCAAGACAATGTAGTTGAGCAAAAGCTACAGGAACGCTTACGAAAACTTTGGGGAGATAAGTACAAATTTTAGTGTGAAGAATTTTTGAGAATGACCCTATATTATACTTTGCAATACAGGGTCACACTCTTTAGACTAAAATGAAAGCCGTTCTTATATTTTCAAAAACTTTTGTTTGAGAGTTTCATCCTCTTTCACGATCAGAGCATTGTACATACCACTCTTTAATTCAGATATATTTATTAATCTTATATCTGAGGCGAATGTTCTTTCAAACACAAGCTTACCTCTCATATCAACAAGCATAAGTTGAAAGCTTTTTCCATCTTTGTTTTCAAAATTAAAATGAAATTCATCCTGAACTGGCAAAGGGAATATATTGAATTCATTTTCCAGTGCTGCCAAGCCTTTCATGCTAAGTACTTTAGGAAATTTCGTTATAGTTCCATCTATATCGTACTGGCTTAGTCGATAATAGTAGGTTTGACCATAGGCTAGTTCTTTATCTAAGTAGGTATAATTTGTAGACTTGTTAAGATTACCCTTAGATGCTATCTGCGCGATAGTTTCATAAGTTATTCCATCCCTTGATCTTTGCAGGGTAAAGTAATCATTGTTAATTTCTGACTCAGTTGACCAAGAAATTTGATTGTTTTGACCTACACGCTCAGCAGTAAAATTTGACAAGACTACAGGTAAGATAAATTGAGTAATTGCAGATTGTGGATCTCCTTCTGTACAATCAGAACCCAAAGGAAATATCCCAAAGTCATTATAATACGTATCAGGTACTTCTTCGTCGCAAAACGTCCAATATACTAATTCTGAACAGGCATTATTTTCTACTGTCCAGTTAAAACAAAATAACTCTACTTCAATATCAATTGGGATATTTAGATCATTCTCAGATTTAAAACTAAACCATAAAAACTTTTCTTCCGTTTCGAAACTATCAAAGCTATCCGCATCTAAATCTGGATGCGCACTTACTACATTGTAATTTAGAATTTCTAAGCAGGAGTTTGGAAGAGTAAAATAACCATTCAGCGGAGCAGATCCATATAGTATGGTTATCTGATTTTCACTACCTGAAGTCAGGGCTAAGTTATTCTGAGATGTATTCTTGACCGAGTAGCATATTTCTAAATTGGTACCCCCATTATTAAGGCCTGCATACAGTCGGTCTTGTAACTGACCCACAAGTTCAACATTAAAAAACATAGTCCCTATCAAAACTAAATAGAAGAAATAAAATTTATTCATAGTTAAATATTTGTTCACAAAAAAGAATTCAAATAAGTGCATACTAAAACACATACCGCAGTACTCCGCAGTAGAAAACTTTCTCAATATTTCTAAGAATAAAAAGTTACAAAGGTGAGGTACTCATATAATCATATGAATACACATTAACAAGTTAAAATTCCTTAAGGGTTTGAAAAGTGGAGGTTGACCTAATCGATCTTAATAATGAAATTAGGTAAAAAAATTGACATTTCAAAAATAACATATATTAAATATGCTAATATATTTTCATAAGTGGAGGACTTATGTATATATATGGTGCTTAAATAGTGATTTTGAATTTTGACATAAGGAGACTGGACTTCTTTGATATGCGGGCAAAACAAAAGTAGTTTGCTATTTACATCATAGGAGTTGCATATATTAAAAAAGCTAATCGCTAGAGTTGTTCCCTCCTATCTGAGCATTAAACTCGCTTCATTCGATGTTTAATCAGATTAGATTTATAGTCTATTATCTTCTCATTTAAGGCATTAAAAATAGACCACTTCTCAATGATAAGAGAATTTAATTCAAAAAAAAATAACTGACCATGACATTTCATGATCAGTTATCTATGAATAATAGGAAATGATTTTAGAAATAAAGTCCCAAGCCTAAGGAAACCATGTTGGGAGGAGTTTTAAAGTTGACTCTTTCAGAGTTATAGTAATAGCCGTCACCTATGGAACTGAGAGCAGCTTCATACTTTACATCCAAGTGTATATGTTTATTTAGTTTGTAGCCAGCGATAAATTGGAAAGCTGCACTAAATTTTCTATCCTTTATAACAAATGCCTCTGTCAACTCAACTGATCGTTCTGTATCCAATCCATATTTTAGGATAGGACCACCACCAAAATACATATCTCCAACTTCAATACCAGCGGAAATTGGTGCTATAATTTGGTGCATTGTTTCTGACACACTACGCTGATAGATGTCATCTTCTATGGTAAAGTTTTCAAGATCAAATGTATTTGTTGTCTTCCGATACAACACATCTTTCGTAAAAAAGAAAGAACCTAATTGTGTTCTTGAACTAAGTCCAAAGGATATGACATTCTCCTGTCCTTTATACTTAAAGTTATACGTAATACGATTATCCTTATCAAGTTCTAGCATTTTGGACTTTGAGAGTCCAGTACTATAATCTAATTTTATTCCTAAGGTTGTTTGTGCGACTGTGATGTTGTATGTACATAGCAGTCCCAGTACGAAAAGTATATTTTTCATGTTATCTTTTTTTATTGGTTATATAAATGACTTAATTGCTGCTTTTTCTATTCAGCGTTTAGTTCGATTTCTTTTTCAACGGCATGTGTATTTACAATCTGCACGTCTTCAATTTCAATCTTTTTAACGCTGTCAACATAACAGCCGGTGCCCCTATTAGCACATGAGGATAAGCAAATGCTTAGACAAGCGAGCAAAGCAAATACTATACTGAGAGGATTTTTCATTTTAAAGTTATTTTATTGGTTAGTAAAAACTGGTTAGGTAAAAACTGTTAGTAAAATTTATTGCTTTGTAAAATGATCTTTCATATTCATTGTTTCTCTTATATATCTCTTTTAAAACGAAAATGTTACCAGCTTATGCGATAAATCTTAAAATATGTCATTTTAAACACAAGAGATTTTTCAACATACTTCCTTTCTTTATAATACTCTATACCAGCAAAAACGTTGCATAGTTTGTAGACTTTAAATTTGCTGTAGTATTCTTTCCGTATCTAAGTAGATATTACAATTCAATTTCTTTAAAAACATCTTTATGCCTTTCTCAACTATATATGCTACAAATTTGTAAAAGGTAAACATTGATTAGAAAAATTATTTGAATTAATGATCCATTCTAATACTTCTATCTTGTGTTCAGGCATATAATACTTGTCAGGCTCTCATGTGACGAAAGCAAATCTAATTTGACTTCTAGTTTGCAATTCCAATATTGATTGATCAAGCAGAGCAAATAACATAGATATCATGCTGATAGAACAGCGAACAAGATATACTAGGAGCTGTTTTACTCAAATAAAATAAAAAAAGAAGTAATCAGAAAGGTTTACTGATGAGCTGGTGCTGTGTGGATTTTAGAGTTCATAATCCCTCGATACTTCATATATTCCTCATCGCTAAGTAAGTCCTTGTATTCGGCATCCATAGTATTCATCATATTTCGAGCTTTCTCTAGTTTAGCCATTTGGTCTAAATCTTCATCACGCAATGCAAGCCGTTTTTCCTTATATTTTTTTTCGATTTCTCTAAACTTTTCGGCCTTTTCACTATTCATTCCTATGACATCAATCATTTTATCTATTCTATCATCCACCATGGACTTCCCTTTACTTGGTTTGCCTTGGATGTGTTCTCCTTTTGGAATTTCTTGCGCTTCTGCATTTGTATGATCCTCTACTGCTGTTTTCTTACTGCAACTAATAATACTCATAGTGAGTACAAATAATAATAGATATTTTATCATTCTCATTTCTAATTAACTTATTGTTTTTAAAGACTCTTCGTAGACATCCAAAACGTCGATGATGTTCTTGTATACTTTTCTAGATTTACTATAAAATTTCTCCAAGGTCATCCATGTCGCTTTTTCAATATCCTCCTCTAATTGAGGTATCAATTCTTGACTTTTGGACTCCATTATGTACCAACGAACAAATTTGAGGTATCGTATACCTTTTTGTCTATATTGATGCCGTGTGACTGTTAAGCGAGAAATTACTTTTACTTTTTTTATCCCTGTCTCCTCTTTAACTTCTCGTATTGCGCATTCCTTAATTGTCTCATCTTTCTCAATTTTACCTTTGGGTAAGTCCCAGAAGCCTCTTCTGTGTATAAATAAGATTTCATTCTTCTCATTTACAATAACGCCACCTCCCGCTTTTGACCGTATATATAAGCTCTTAAAATCTTTCTTGAGTTGCTTAAAGTCATCAGAATGTATAATAACATTAGAAAAGCTACTGCCCTTCTCGAGCATATCTATGTAATTCAATAAATACTTCTTCTTTCCAAAGTATTTACTGACTATGTGAGAATTGGATTTCGGAATATCTTTTAATTCTTCATTCGAGCAAAGGATCAAAGCCTGTTCATTTATGTAGATTTTGTACATTTGACTTTCCTTTATAAATAGATTGTAATCATGAGTTTCTCAATTCGTATAGCGCAAAAACTTCTGCAAATTAATGCAATAAAATTAAATCCCCAAACGCCTTTTACTTGGGCTTCTGGTTTACGTTCACCAATCTATTGTGACAACCGTTTAAGTCTGTCCTATCCTGAGCTTAGAAATGAAATTTGTGCAGGCTTAGAAGAGCTATCAAAGAGCTATGAAAACATAGATATTATTGCTGGGGTTGCTACAGCAGGCATTCCGCATGGACTCTTGCTTGCAGAAAAGCTAAACAAACCCTTTGCCTATGTTAGATCTAAAGCGAAGGGTCATGGCAGACAAAATAAAATAGAGGGAAAATTGGAGTCTGGACAAAGAGTACTTCTGGTAGAAGATCTCATTTCCACTGGTGGTAGTGCTCTACAAGCTGTACAAGCTGTTAGAGAGGTAGGTTGTGAGGTACTGGGTGTAGTTGCTATTTTTACCTATGGCTTTGAAAAGTCAGTTCATGCTTTTAAAGAAAATAAGTGTGCATTTTCGACTATTACAAATTATACTGAACTTTTAAACTGTGCCGTGGAAAAAAACTATATTAGCGCCGCGGAACATTCAATTCTAAGCGATTGGAGCCGTAATCCAGAACATTGGTTTTCTAATCTTAATAAGTCCTAATTCATGCCATCACTCAATAAAAAATCAGAAAAATTTCTGTACGAATACCTTAATAATGCATCTCCAACTGGATTTGAAGCATCAGGTCAAAAGATCTGGCTGAGATATATCAAGCCTTACGTGGATGAGTGGCAGCTAGACAACTACGGTACAGCGTATGGAATAATCAACCCAGGGAAAAAGTACAAGGTAGTCATAGAAGCACATGCAGATGAGATTAGTTGGTTTGTAAACTACATATCTGACAAAGGATATATTCAAGTTATCAGAAATGGTGGATCTGATCATATTATTGCCCCTTCCAAGCGCGTTAATATTCACACAAAGAAAGGAATAGTCAAAGGTCTTTTTGGTTGGCCTGCAATCCATACACGTAAGGGTAAGGATGCAAATCTTTCTCCAACGCTTGAAAATATTTTTATTGATGTAGGTGCCGCAAATAAGGAAGAAGTACTTAAAATGGGTATTCATGTAGGCTGTGTTATTACCTATGAAGATGAACTCATTGAAGTCAACAAGAAATATTATGCTGGAAGAGCACTAGATAATAAGATGGGAGGCTTCTGCATAGCTGAAGTAGCACGATTGCTTAAGACAAATAAGAAAAAACTACCGTACACCTTATATGTTGTTAACGCAGTACAAGAAGAAATAGGTTTACGTGGTGCACAAATGGTCGCAGATACAATTAAGCCAGATGTAGCAATTATAACTGATGTTTGTCATGATACCTCTACCCCCTTAGTAGATGCAAAAAAGCAGGGAGATACTAAATGTGGTCTTGGACCAAGTCTAACATATGCACCCGCTGTGCACAATAATCTACTTGATTTAATTATTAAAACAGGAGAAAAGAAAAAGATTCCATTCCAACGATCTGCGTCTTCTCGCACCACTGGCACTGACACAGATGCATTTGCATATTCTAATGGAGGTGTTCCATCCGTATTAATTTCTTTACCATTGCGTTATATGCATACGACTGTAGAAATGGCTGCAAAATCAGATGTGGAGAATGTAATTAAACTCATGTATGAATCACTACTTGCTATAAAAAGCGGTCATAATTTCAAATATTTTAATAAACTGTAATACGAAAATTACCATTCTTAGCTGAGTACATTAGAACTTAGGAATAAAATTAGGTATTATCTTGATTTCCCAACTTTTATTCCACTAGATAGACTTTAGGGATATATAATTCTGCTTAAATCAGGGATTTCCAATAAAAGCATCTAATCTACATACGCACAAAAAAATATAAAATTTCTGGACATAGGGGTAGGGTTAAAAATAAAGTGTCTTATAATTGATTTAAGATTAAGATAAATTTTCGCCCAAGAAAATTTAATGATTAATGACCAAAATTAGGTCGATTAATAACACTTTTTACTTTAAACAGTTAAGCGAGGTTAATTCCTCGCTTTTTTTTTTTGTTAAATGCCAAATAGTTGACATTCTAGCTATAATCCATCTTTAAAGATGAGGGTAAGTGTCCTAAGATGCGTCTTATAGGTAGAACATTATTTTTTTTAACAACTCCTTTAAAAACAAGTCAATGAGATCAATACCACAACTACCGGCTAACAATGCTTAGTCAACTTTTAGAGCAAAAGGAATTGAACAGTTTAAATTACATTAGTCAATAAAAGCGAGAAAGAAATTTCTCGCTTTTTTTATGTTCATGGTATAAGTCTTTATAATTTTAGATATGAATAGAAATCTTTTGTTTTTACTATGTTTAGTAGTTAGTACCATAATTATAGCATGTGGCAATTCCTTAAACTCAGCCCAAGATTCTTTAACAGGAATTTGGAATGTGACTGAAATACAGTTATATAATTCTACTGAAAATATAACCGAAGAGAATACAGAAGGTACGTTTACATTTGAAAGCAATCGCGAAGCACTTTTCTCTTTTTCTCGAAATGGTGCATTACAAGTAGGGTCTGGGACATGGAACCTAAGTGAGGAAGACATCAACTGTGGATTTACCAAATGTAAAATGTTTACACTCTCTATAAGTGGAGAGATATATGAAGTCGAATTTGGTGATCAAACATCCGATGCACATCGGAATGCAACTGAAATTCGCTTGATACAAAATGGCAGCCATTTATCTCCTTATTCAGATATGATCATTTCTTTAAATAAGGAGTAGTCTTCGCTCTTCTCATATTCTTTTTTCACAGTTTTATTACATGCAATTTTATCCATTGGATTGCAATATCTAATGGTTCATTAGAATCTGAAAACGCGACGTTATGTCCTAGATTTGAAAACAAACAATACTCATATGCTTTCCCTTTGGACTTCAGTACATTCAAATGTTCAATTCCTAATTTTACTGGGATTTGAATATCTTTCTCTCCAAACAGCCAAAGACCAGGAATTGATAGAGTTTCTAGAGTCAGTTTTGGATCAGTATCTACAAACTGATACCGATCATGATCATTTTTAATATGGTAGCGCACTTCCTCTTCTGTATGCTCTTCCCAAAATTCCTTATCCCCATTGGTATAAAATTGAAACCTTAATTGCTCAAGAGTTATAATTGTTGGACAACTAAACAAAACCATGAAATCGATTATAGGATTCTGGGCTGCTGTTATAGGAATTATCCATCCTGCTTGACTGAACCCAATCAGACCAATTGGGATATGCGAAGTATATTCTTGCATTGTATGTACTGCAGCACTTGCATCTTTCGCCAGTAAATTTAGATTCTCAGGACTAATATTATTTGTTCCAACTTGAGGTCCTACATACGTTCCTCCTGATTCGCCAACACCCCGTTTATCATAGGTTAAAACCGAAATTCCTCTTTTTGCTAATTGTTGAGCAAACTCAGTCATTCTTGGCACTGGGTCTGAACTATGCACAACAATTAATGCTGCATATGCATTCATTGGTTGGAAAAGTGTTCCAACTAAATCTACTCCTTCGCTTTCAAAACTAAGATGTTCAATTTTTATGGAGTCTATAGCTGTCGCATGCCCTTCCTTACAAATCGGAAACAAATAAATAAGTCCACAAATTAAAACTAGCTTAAACGATCTATAAGCAGCAATATTTAAATTCCAATTTCTCATTGCTCCTTTATTGTCCATTCGTCTTCCCTCCCAAGAATGGCGGATCCCAGACTAATAGTCCAAGCAAACATGCCATAAATGCTGCACCGCCTACATCAGTAGTACCCTGTACTAAATGGACTATTGAAAATACAATCATAAACACAGTAAAAAAACCAACAACATATTTTCTTGTACTAGGTAGCCAAATAAGAACACCCGCAAGCAATTGTAAGACACCAAGCACTTTCCAAATGATAGGTGAAATACTCGTCATTAGTGAACAGGGAGGCTCCAAAAAGTTCAAAAATTTGTCTGCACCGATCATAAAAAACATAAGACTACAGATGGCAACTATGATGTTTTTAATATTCATATCAATTGGGTTTATATAGTAATGTAATGGTTCGTTTCTAGCTAGTCGTCTAATATAATTATTTAGATGGAGATTTAGGGAATAAAAAAAGGCTCCTATGCTTTGCATAAGAGCCTCTTACTATTTAAACTATTCATTAAGGCTTAATGACTGAGTCGTTTAACTTATTTGCAAAGTCTCCTGCCTTTACATATATAAACTTGGATGCATCAATGTGTTTAGCCATCGCTGCATTAATTTCTTCCATCGTCAGCATTTCTATTTTCTTTTCAAATTCTGCTGACCAGGCCATTGTTCTATCTAATCTAAGATTATTTGTAAAACTATTTGCCAAGCTACCATCTTGCGCTCTTGTCACCTGTCTTGACTGAAGCCATCCTGACTTAGCTGCATCTATTTCTTCTTGGGTAAAACCATCAGTAGTTGCTTTTTCAATTTCTTCAACAAAGGCAGTTTGTACTTTATCCCTGTTTTCAGGAGCGTAGATAGCATAGGCTCCAAATCCACCACTCTCGTCTTGAGAATTACCATAGAACCACGAACCTACACCATAACTTAAACCTTCTTTCTGGCGTATTCTTGTTGCTAGTCTTGAATTTAAAAATCCACCACCAAGCATGTAATTTCCAAGCACTAAGGCTGGATAATCTGGATGTGTATCACCTATTGGAAGATTCATTCCAGCAAAAAACATCGCATTTGCCTTATCCGGTGTTTCAAGGTTTACATCCGTTGGTTGAAGCATATTATACTCATCTTTTAAACGAATATACTTTCCTGGACTTTCCCAAGAACCAAAGTGCTTATCTACTTTCTCCTTCACAAGCTTTTCGTCAAAATCTCCAACTACAGCTACTGTTGCTTCGCTTGCCCCAAAATTTTCTTTATGGAACATCTTCACTTCTTCAAGAGTAAGCGCTTTGATTGCATCCATTTCCTCTTGCATTGTCATACTGTATCTTGCATCTGTTTTTGGATATGGGTTGAGTAGTCGGTTAAACTCTCTGTTTGCAAGTGCTTGTGGTTCAGATAGCTGTTCTTCTAGGAAAGCAAGATTTTCTTCCTTTGCTTTTTCAAACTCTTCTTGGCTCATAGCTGGATTTTTAGTCATATCTGCTACAAGATCAAGGATTTCAGGTAGATTCTCATTTGTTGTTTCTACACGAATTGTTGTTCCTTCTTTACCTCCAAAAATTCTAGTACGTGCCTTAAGAGCATCTAACTTATCTTGTATTTCTTGACGACTCATAGTTGCTGTCCCCTTATCCAACATACTTGCAGCAAAACTACCTACAACACTTTTCCCTACTAAGGATTTAGGTGTTCCATACCGCAGTCTTATCGTAGCAATTACTGCATCTCCTCTATTCTCTTTTGATAGCATTGCATACTCCATTCCATTTGTCATTTCTCCAGAATTTGTTCTTGCATCAATATTTTCTGGTGAAGCATCAAAGGCCTCCCCTTCTGCAATCAATTCTTTCCCTTTATAACTAGCAACTAAAGCTTTCACATTGGGAGCATTTGGTACTTCTACTCTATCTGGATTCGCATCTGGAATAAATACGCCAACTGTTCTGTTGGAAGGTTTAAAATATTTTTTTGCTGCTGTAATGACATCCTCTACTTTTACTTGTTCTATTCTATCTCTGAACAAGAAGAACAAACGCCAGTCTCCCTGTGCAATATATTCACTCATGGTCATGCCTACCCTATCCGAACTATTATATGATAATTCCCAGTTCTTAAGAATACGTGCCTTTGCTCTTTCTACCTCATCTTCTGTTGGTGGGTTATCTGCTAAGTCATCCAGTGTGCTTAACAAGACTGACTTTGCCTCATCCATTGAATTTTCCTTACGTACATCTGCATTCACATAGAAATATCCTCCTTCTTTTAATGAGGGTGCAAACCCCCAGAGATAACTTGCTTTCTTTGTCTCTACTAAAGATTTGTATAATCTACCAGCAGGCTCATTGGTTAAGAGTTCGTCTATTACCGCAATAGATGCATAATCTGCATGTGGTCCAGGTGGTGTATGATAGGCAACAGAAACTGACTGTAAATCTCCAACTCTTCGTAACTCCACATAACGTTCGCCGTCCTGTGTAGGCTCTTTGGTATAGGTAGGAATCAACTCTCTTGTAGGTTTAGGAATTTTTCCAAAGGTGGCTACAATTTTATGGAGTGTTGCTTCTTTATCTATTTTACCTGCCACAAGTAGAATGGCATTATCTGGTTGATAGTACTTCTTATAAAATCCTTTCAATCTATCAATAGGGACATTTTCTAAATCAGATCTTGATCCAATGGTAGTGTTCCCGTAATTATGCCAAAGGAATGCACTTCCTAAAACTCTTTTCATAAGAACACTTCCAGGCGAATTTTCACCCCGTTCGTATTCATTTCTAACGACTGTCATTTCACTATCCAGATCTTTTTTTGCAATAAAAGAGTTTACCATTCTATCTGACTCCATATCCAAGGCCCAGTCCAGGTTCTCCTCTGTAGCACTAAAGGTTTCAAAATAATTCGTTCGATCGTACCAGGTTGTTCCATTTGGTCTACAACCATGTTCTGTCAATTCTTGTGGAATGTTCGGGTGATCCGGCGTTCCTTTAAATACAAGGTGTTCTAGTAAATGTGCCATTCCTGTTTCACCATAGGCCTCATGTCGAGAACCTACCATGTAGGTAACATTCACTGTTATCGTTGCTTTGGATTGGTCTGGAAAGAGCAAAACTTTCAAACCATTCGGCAATTGGTATTCTGTTATTCCTTCTACGGAGGCAGTTTGTTTTACTCCAGCAGGCAGTTTAAAGTCTTGGGCATAGGATTGTGTACCTAGGAATAAAAAGCATCCTAGGATAACAAAAGAAAGTCTTTTCATGTTGATTTGTATTTTTTAATAAGGTTAGAAAATTAATCACATTCGCTTTAAAATTTACTTCTATTCGATAGGATCTTGTATACTATCGACAAAATCACATGATAATATAACTAAATTTTTAGTTATGCCTTGTAGTTATTACAAATTATCGATGTTTTGAGCATTGCAAACTAATGTAGGAATAATGCACTTGGGATAATTGGGAAAATGGGACAACTACATACTAAATTCTTAAATGAAATGAAGTATGTAGCTATGTTATGCCTTATTAGCGAATTTCAATTTAGAATCATACCTCATTTATTGCAAGGAGAACAGAATAAACCTATTCGAAATGCAAAATAAAAGCTGCTAACAAGCAGCACAATGAATATCATTAAATAAAGAGAAAAAATGTTTAGTTTGAAATAGTTTAAACACAATCTTGAAAATTGAACCAATAAAAATAATGAACAATGAAACTCAAGATTCAAATGATATAGGTCCTGATTTATTGATTACAAAAGCTAAAATTAATTTAGGTAAAGACATGTATGATACAAAAAAAGAACCAAGGAAATCCATGGGAGTCTATTTGAAAAATCAAAATAGACTCATAATGAGTTCAATCGCAATCGCGGATAAAAAAGCTGCAATTTTGATTAGAATAAATACGGCAATAATATCTGCTTTAATCGTATTTGAAAGTTACTTTGAAGGAAATGTATCTTTTAATAATCAAATTATACCAGTACTAATTATTGGGCTTTCTATTTCATTGCTTTTTGCCATTCTCGCGGCGAAACCTTTCAGCTATATTATGTATAAAGTCTTTAATAAAATCATCAAAAAGAAATATCCAAATCTAGAAGAAAATAACTTCATGATTTTTGAAGTTCCAGAATTTGAGAAATACGAATTGTCCATGCAAAAGGTTTTAAAGAGTCAAAACTTACAAATAGGGAACCTTACTAGATTTAATTATTTTATGAGTAAAAGCATATCTAGGAATTACTTGCAACTAGAAATAGCTTATACTATTTTTTTAATTACATTCATAGTAGTTACTGTTCTGTATATAAGATCAAACTACTTTTAGCGCAAAGGAAAATCGTTTAGTGTAACTCCGCGTGAGTGGTCTGGAATATGCCCGCAGGGCAGTCCTGAAAGGACCGTACGCATGTAAAGTATGTAAGGGCACGACCCGAAGTACTGAGGGGCACGCCCAAATAAAACAACATCGTATTCAATCAAACAGTTGCAATTCCTGTTGCTTTCACCTTACTTTTCTTACAGCGAACTTTTACGGACTTGCTAACTGGCGTCTGGCTTTCTTTTGCAAACAGGTCTATAGGTACGAGAACGTTCGTTTCAGGAAAATAGCTCGCAAGATTTCCTCTAGGGATGGAATATGGTACCACGAAGAATTGTTCTGCCGTCCGTATCTGATCATTGTAACTGCTTTCAAGATCAATCAATTCTAATTTACTAAATCCAAATTTTTTCATATCCTCTGGATGCATAAGCACCACTCTGCGTTCATTATGAATTCCTCTGTAGCGATCGTGCAGACCGTAGATAGTCGTATTAAATTGATCATGAGACCGAATTGTCATGAGGAGAAACTCATCATCTGCAAGATTGTGATCCGGTAATGTACAAATAGTAAATTGCGCTCTACCCCCTGGTAATTTGCTGAAGTCTGCTTCCCTTGCATTATTCGGTAAATAAAATTCTTTAGCTCCATCTATTCTTTCTTTGTAGTTATTGAATCCATGAATTACTTTGGCTATGGAGTCCCGTATGTTGTCATAATCTTCTACAAGTGTTTGCCAAGGCACTTTTTCCTCTCCTATTGCCGCACTAGCAATTCCTGCAATAATGTCTGGCTCACTTAACAACTGATCTGAAGCTGGACTTAACTTACCCTGAGAACTATGCACTTTACCCATACTGTTCTCTACAGAGACCTTCCTTAGCTTTCCATTTTTTTCATCTTTCTCTGACCTTCCAAGCGTTGGTAAAATTAGAGAAGTGCGTCCTGCGATAGTATGTGTTCTATTTAACTTGGTACTAATAGAAACAGTCAGTTTACAATTTTGTATTGCCTCTGCTGTATATAGAGTATCGGAGGCAGCGGAGACAAAATTCCCGCCTAAGGATACAAAGAGTTTTACTTTTTCTGCATGCATGGCTTGGATAGCCTCCACAGTATCATAACCGGACTCGGTGGGAGAATCAAAGCCAAAGGTATGTTTAATGTTTTCCGTGATGTGCGGAACATTTTTATGAATAATTCCTACTGTCCTATCCCCTTGCACATTGCTATGGCCTCTAACGGGACAGGTGCCCGATCCTGGCTTCCCGATACTCCCTTTCAACAAAAGCAGGTTTACACATTCTTTAATATTCTCAACTCCGTTTTTATGCTGCGTCAAACCCATTGCCCAGCATATTATTATCTTTTTATTTTTTGCAATCAGTTCTACTGCTGCATCTACATCCTCCATGTTCAGACCAGTTCTTTGAAGCAGATGCTTTGTATTTTCTCTTTGCAATTGTTCTACAAACTCCTGGTATCCTGCCGTTTTATTTACTATAAAATCATGATCCAGAACATCCCTTTGTTTTTCGTCTAAACTAAGCAGCTTCTGCATTATTAATTTTAGCAGAGCAACATCTTGATTTATTTTAACTTGTAAAAACACATCAGTCAATGCTGTGCCTCCCGTAAAAAAATCTGTAGGGTGTTGTGGATTAACGAATCTTTTTAGACCTGCTTCTTCTAGGGGATTAATTGTAATAATCTTCCCTCCTTGTTTCTTACACTTCTGTAGTGCGGAAAGCATACGAGGATGATTTGTACCTGGATTCTGACCCATAATAATAACTACTTCCGCTTGTTCAAAATCTGAAAGGACTACAGACCCTTTACCTATACCTAGGGTTTGACTAAGGGCTGTACCACTCGACTCATGGCACATATTTGAACAATCAGGCATATTGTTCGTGCCAAGAGCACGTGCAAATAACCCGTATAAAAATGCAGCTTCATTACTACTCCTTCCCGATGTATAGAAAACTGCTTCATTCGGACTGTCTAGACTTTTTATTTCATCTCCTATTCGATCAAAGGCTTCTTCCCATGTGATAGCTTCATAATGGTTAGATCCCTCTTTTAAAAGCATAGGATGTGTTAACCTCCCACTCTTCCCTATTTTCAAATCTGACCAAGAGGCAATTTCTTGAATAGAATGTTTCTCAAAAAACTCAGGAGTAACACGTTTTAAGGTGGCTTCTTCAGCCAGAGCTTTTGCTCCATTTTCACAATATTCTCCCAAGACAGATCGCTTATCATCTGGATCAGGCCACGCACAACCTGGACAATCAAAGCCACCCTTTTTATTCATCTTCGCAAGTGTTGTAAAAGCCCGGATAGCTCCCATTTCTGAGATGGCATGTTCCATTGCAACTTTTACTCCCTGAGCACCAGCTGCATAATTCGCAGGTTTGCTCAGACGTATACCTGTATGTTTTAAAGTGGGTAAGGGTGAGACTTTTCTATTGTGCGGATTCATTACAGTAAGTTAAGAAAAATCAATTGTATCTGGATCAATGTGCAAATTGTTTATATGATCCACTTCATGTTCTTTAGGGGTAAACATAGATTTTTTATCCATACAGGTTTCTATAGATTCATTTCACATAGACTATAGATATTTTTGAAGAGTCTTAAAGCTGTGTTGGATTATCTTTTTTATTGTAACGCAAGTTATACTCTATTGATAATATTCTGGCAGCTTTTTCTTACATAAAACTGCCTTTACAATGGACAAACTAAAATGGATATTCTTACTCTCTCTTCTAATCATTTCTTCCCCAAGTTGGGGTCAAAGCACGTGGTTTGGTGGCGCAGGTGATTATGATGATCCGTCTAACTGGTCTACAGGCACAGTACCTGTAGATGAGCATATAATAATAAACTCAGGCAGCTGTGTAGTACCCACGGGATTTACAGCACAAGCCTATCCTATCACCTTAAATAATTCTGCGGAATTAATTGTAAAAGGCGATATGCAGGTAGAAACCTCTGGTCCTCTTGTAGGTATTCCAATTGCAATTAATGGAAACAGCACATTAATAGTTGGAGGAGGAAGTACTTTAGCTGTAGTAGAAGGAACTCAACAAGCAATTAACATAATTGGAAACCTGATTAACGAAGGTGAAATACACATCGGTCCTAACATTGGTTTGCATGGTCTATTTCTTAATAATGGGGAGGTTTTAAATGCATCAGGAGGATTAATAAATTTTATTTCAGTAGATGGCAATTGCATACACTCAAAAAATTCGGGATCAGAATTCACGAATGATGGTATTGTGCAAGGAGCTTGTGATGATTTCTTTATAGACTTTGATGGAGACAATTTTAACAACGAACCCTGCGGTGTAATTCATGCTACTTCTGGTACGCCTGTAATTGGAAATATAATGAATGATGGGATACTTGCAGAATACTCCAGCAGTCTTTCTGATATCAGTAGCAACAATGGTGTGATATACAATCTAGGTGGCGGCGGTATAATCGTGGGAACTGGTCCAGGTACAATGCTTTTTTCATTTGACGAACATGTATGGACTGGCTGTGGTAACAATACCCAATGGTATACAGATAATAACTGGTCCAGTGGCCCCTTAGGGATGGGACCACCTGATGGTAGTTCCAAAATGACCATACCCGCTTCCTTACAGGGTAGTGACTTTCCTAACACGTCTCAAACAGTCATTGTAAATGATGATTTATTTGTTGAGAGTGGTGCTATTGTAACTATTGACAATACCAGCAGCAGTGGAATTGCAATAGGACCTGGAGCACAATTCACAAATAATGGTGCTTTTTTCATCCTTAGCGCAGGCTTTCATGGTGTAGTCAATAGTGGCGATATAACGAATAATGGCCTACTCAGTTTAGGAAACACAGCGGCTGATGGAATTTTAAATCAAACAAGCGGAGTTATTTTAAACAACTTCGAAATGGCAATCAATGAGACTTCAAAAATAGGTCTCAATAACGATGGCGAATTTTTCAATTCCTCGGATGCTAGTTTATTAGTAATTGATGCAGGTGATCAAGGCATTGATAACTCTGGAACCATGGGTAATGTACTGAATGGAAATAGTATTTCGGTATTTGACTCAGGTTTACAAGCAATACGCAATACTCCATCGGATGCAGTTTTTTCAAATGACAACTGTGGTTCTACAGTTCTGATAAATGGTGAGATGGATGGCAGTGGAACCTTTTTTAATGCAGGAAAATGGACAATTTTTGATTACACAGGATCACACGGTGTTCCAGAATTTTTTAATGGAACATCTGGGCATTTAGAAGATTTTGAGGGTTCCATTAATCTAAGTCAAATAGTTAACAGTGGATTGGTTTTTCTTCCTAAAACAACTTTTCCATCAGGAGTTGTAAATCCCTTTATAGATGGTGATGCTGCTGACTATGGCACAGGTACGATAGGAATTTTCAGTACAACTGGAACACATGTAGGTACTTACAATTTCAACTCCAACGGATTTACCGGACTTCCAACAGTGGCGGACGGAACCTATCTGTGCGAGGTGACAGATATTACAGCATGTATTACTCCATCATTTATTACTGTAATCATAGACTCAAACATGAACCCAGATTCAGATGGGGATGGCATTCCAGATTCTGTAGATAACTGTCCGAATGACCCTAACCCAGGACAGGAAGATTTTGAACCAGATGGCATAGGTGATGTCTGTGACCCTGATGACGACAATGATGGTATTCCGGATGTATCTGATAATTGCCATTTTAATTTTAATCCAAACCAAAGTGACAATGATAATGATGGTAATGGAGATGTCTGTGATGATGACGATGACAATGATGGCGTGCCAGACACCTCTGATAACTGTCCTATTACTGCTAACCCGGGTCAAGAAAATAATGATGGAGATAGTCAGGGTGATGCCTGTGATAATGATGATGATAATGACGGTGTATCAGACGCTACAGATAATTGTCCATTTGTTTCTAATCCTAACCAAGCAGATGGTGATAACGATGGGATCGGAGATGTCTGTGATGATGATTCTGATAACGATGGTATTCCAGACATAAGTGATAACTGCCCCAATATTTCTAATCCAAATCAGTTAGACAATGACAATGATGGTATGGGTAATCCATGTGATTCTGACGATGATAATGATGGTGTACCCGATACAAATGATAACTGCCAATTTGTTTCAAATCCGAATCAAGAAAATAATGATGGCGATGTCTTTGGTGATGTATGCGACACGGATGATGACAATGATGGCATAGCAGATGTAACAGATAACTATCCATTCATTTCTAATCTCAATCAGGCTGATAATGATAACGACGGTATGGGAGATGTATGTGATACAGACGATGATAATGATGGGGTTCCTGATACATCTGACAACTGCCAATTTATTTCAAATCCGAATCAAGAAAATAATGATGGCGATGTCTTTGGTGATGTCTGCGATACAGATGATGACAATGATGGCATAGCTGATGCAACAGATAACTGTCCATTCATTTCAAATCTCAATCAGGCGGATAATGATAATGATGGTATAGGAGATGTTTGTGATACAGACGATGATAACGATGGCGTGCCGGATTCATCGGACAACTGTGATATGATTAGCAATCCGAATCAGGCAGATAATGATAATGACGGTATGGGTGATGTCTGCGATGCAGACGACGACAATGATGGTATTCCAGATATAACGGATAACTGCCCTACTACATCCAATTCCGGACAACAGGACAATGACAATGATGGTATGGGTGACGTGTGCGACACAGACGATGATAATGATGGCGTGCCGGATTCATCGGACAACTGTGATATGATTAGCAATCCGAATCAAGCTGATAATGATAATGATGGTATGGGAGATGTGTGTGATACAGACGACGACAATGATGGTATTCCTGATACAAGTGATAACTGTCCGACTACATCCAATTCCGGACAACAAGATAATGATAATGATGGTATGGGAGATGTTTGTGATACAGACGATGATAACGATGGAGTAACAGATTCTTCTGACAACTGTCCGATGATTAGTAATCCGAATCAAGCTGATAATGATAATGATGGAATGGGCGATGTATGTGATACAGACGATGATAATGATGGAGTGCCAGATACTTCCGACAACTGTACCACAACAAGTAATCCGAATCAAGCTGATAACGATAATGATGGTATGGGTGATGTCTGTGACACGGACGACGATAATGATGGTGTACCGGATTCATCGGACAACTGTGCTATGACAAGTAACTCTAACCAAGCAGATAATGATAATGATGGTATGGGAGATGCTTGCGACACCGATGATGATAATGATGGAGTACCTGATAGTTCGGACAACTGTTCTATGATCAGCAATCCGGGTCAAGCAGACAACGACAATGACGGGATGGGTGATGTGTGTGATACAGATGACGATAATGATGGTGTGCCCGATACATCTGACAACTGTTCTATGATCAGCAATCCGAATCAAGCAGACAATGATAATGATGGCATGGGAGATGTATGCGACTCCGATGATGATAATGATGGAGTAACTGATAGTTCGGACAACTGCTCTACTATTAGTAATCCAGCTCAATCAGATAATGATAATGACGGGATGGGTGACAGTTGTGATACAGATGACGACAACGACGGAGTATCAGATACAAATGATAATTGTCCATTTGTAAGTAACTCGAACCAAGCAGATACAGATGGAGATGGCATAGGTGATGCCTGTGAAGATGATACAGATGGAGATGGCATTCCAGACAGCAATGATAACTGCCCTACTATAGCAAATTCTGACCAATCAGACATTGATGGCGACGGAGATGGAGATGTATGTGACAGTGATGACGATGGTGATGGAATACCCGATAGCAGTGACAATTGCCCTGGCATTGCAAATGGTGGCCAAGCAGATAACGACAATGATGGAGAAGGTGATATGTGTGATGAAGATGATGACAACGATGGGATTCCAGATGCTAGTGACAACTGTCCTTTGACATCAAATCCAACACAAGCGGATCTTGATAATGATGGGATGGGTGACGTATGTGATTCTGACGATGATGGCGATGGTGTTTCTGATTCTACTGATAACTGCCCTAATCAAATTAACCCAGATCAAGAAGATAATGATAATGATGGGCAGGGGGATATTTGTGATACGGATGATGATAACGATGGGATTCCAGATAGTTCTGACAATTGTCCTTTGACATCAAATCCAGCTCAAGCCGATCTTGACAATGATAGTATCGGTGATGTTTGTGATGATGATGACGATAATGATGGTATTTCCGACAGCAGCGATAACTGCCCTACTATTGCAAATACAAATCAAGCAGATAATGATAACGATGGCGAAGGAGACATTTGTGACAACGATGATGATAATGATGGCATTCCAGATAATTCTGACAATTGTCCATTTGCTTCAAATACAGACCAAACAGACACGGATGGAGATGGTACAGGAGATGCTTGTGAAAATGATACAGATGGGGATGGAATTCCAGATGCGGAAGACAACTGTCCAAATGTAGCAAATGCCTCACAAATTGACACTAATATGGATGGAACTGGTGATGCCTGCGATGCTGATGATGATGGAGATGGTGTAGATGATATAGATGACAATTGCCCAATGTTTGCCAATCCGAATCAAGCAGATAATGATGGGGATGGTGTGGGTGATGTTTGCGATGAAGATGACGATAATGATTCTGTTGTTGACTTAAATGATAATTGTCCTCTCGCTTCTAATCCGGATCAATTAGATAGTGACCAAGATGGAGAAGGAGATGTTTGTGATGCCGATGACGATGGAGATGGTGTGAATGATGATGAAGACAATTGCCCACTTACGGATAATCCTGATCAAGCTGACACGGATGGAGATGGTATTGGGGATGCGTGTGAAAACGACACAGACGGAGATGGAGTCCCAGACGGTGAGGACAACTGCCCTGGTTTGGTAAATCCAGATCAGATAGATTCAGATGGGGATGGCATGGGGGATGCCTGCGATGATGATGACGATGGAGATGGAGTAAATGATGATGAAGACAATTGCCCACTTACGGATAATCCTGATCAAGCTGACACGGATGGAGATGGTATTGGGGATGCGTGTGAAAACGATGGCGACGGAGATGGAGTTGGTGATATGGATGATAATTGTTCTGAAGTATTTAACCCAGATCAACTAGATACAGATGGAGATGGCATAGGTGATGCTTGTGATGCGGATGATGATGGAGATGGTGTAAATGACATGGATGACAACTGCCCTACTCTTAGTAACCCGGATCAAGCCGACTTTGATGGAGATGGCTTAGGTGATCTCTGTGATCCTGATGATGACAATGATGGTATTCTTGATGAAGATGACAACTGTACAGAAATGATGAATATCGACCAGACAGATACGGATGGTGATGGTGAGGGTGATCTTTGCGACGAGGATGATGACAATGATGGCATTTTAGATTTGGAAGACAACTGTCCACTTATTGAGAATCCAGATCAGGCCGATACAGATGGAAATGGTATTGGAGATGCGTGTGAGAGCACGTCTACTGAAGAGGCACAGCTAGTTGATCAGATTCTAGTATTTCCAAATCCAACATCAGGACATATAACAGTACAATTAAGATCTAATCTTAAGATAGAAGCAATTCGCCTGTTTGATGTAAATGGTAGAACAATTTTCTTGGAGTTAGACCCTCAATTTACAGATTCCAATTTGCGTATTGACTTATCTGATTATGTCAATGGATATTACATGTTACAACTGCAAATGAAGAGTGGAATAATTAACAAACGACTCTTAATTGCTAAGTAATGAAAACAAGAGTAAACTATTTAAAGACCTATCGTTTTCTTATAGCTTCCATCTGCTTATGTGCCTTTTGTCACACGCAGATGGAAGCACAAACAGAGAAAAAACTAGTCAAATATAATGGGAGTATTAACTTAAGCAGCGCTCTCTATTATACAGACAGTACTACAGATAGGTTTAATCCATTTAGTTGGAGAATAGTGGGAAGACAAAATATTAAACTGTGGAAGTTTAATGCACCTTTGCGTTTCTTATTGAGTTCTTCTGGCAAAGAGCTGGATTACAACTTATCAAGAATTGGTTTTAAGCCGAGGTATAAATCGTATAGATTTTACCTCGGTCATACCACCATGCGATTTTCGGAATACACCTTGGCAAGAAAAAATATTTTTGGCGCAGGTGTGGAAGGGAATCCAGGCTGGTTTCGTTTTGGAGCAATGTATGGCAAAATCAGAAATTTTAGATTAAAGCAAAATTTCTTAGATGAATTTGGAGCTAGTTCAATACGCTCGTTTGAACGTAAAGCCATTGGAGGCAAAATTGGAATAGGAAAACAAAGCAATTACTTGGACATTATTGGTTTCAAGTCTATCGATGAAATTGCTGAAACAACGGAAGGCGACACATCTACTCACAGTCCAAATGAAAATTTTATTCTTGGTGCAAAGCTTCATTTGAGACCACTTAATCGACTTAACTTTGAGACAAACATTGCTGCATCAGGATTTACAAATGATAGACGTGACGACCCCTTGCTAGAAGACAATTCCGGCTTAAAGAGCATCTATAATCCAACTGTTAGTTCGCGTTTGAATTTTGCTGGACATGTTTTACTTAAATATGCATTAAAGCAATCAAATTTTGGCATCAAGTACAAACGAGTTGATCCTTTATTCAGATCACTTGGTTCTAGTTTCTTTCAAAATGATTTAGAAGAAATTACAGGAAATTTTGCCTGGCGAAGTAAAACAGGAAAACTTACGCTAAGTTCTAATCTTGGAATTTTTAGAGATAATATATCTAAAACTAAAGTTCGAGAATCAAGACGCGTGGTGAGTTCCTTATTTGTTAATGCAGCACCTAATGATAGATTTGGCATCAGTGCTAGCTTCTCAAACTACCAACGATCAACAGAAGGACAGATTGTTGAGTTTAATGACACCCTTAGACAAGTTTCTGTTTCGCGCAACCTTAATCTTTCATCGAATTATCGTTTCCTCAATAGCGAATCTATTACATTGGCTGCAAATGGTTTTATTGGTTTACAGCAATTTAATGATGTTTCAAATATTACTGTATTCCAAAACAGCTACAATAGTTTCTCATCTAATATAGGTTTTCGATTAGAACTTGTCCATTATCATTTTAGCATACATCCATCCCTACTCTATTCAAACTACAATTTTTTAGATAGAGAGACTATACGGTATGGATTGAGGTTAGCAGTTCAAAAACTTATGTTAGACCAACGTATTCAACTAAGCAGTAACGTCAGTCTTCTGTATAATGACATTGAACAAAAACGTAATGGACAAGTATTAAAATATCAATTTCAATCCCTTTTTAAAATAAACTCTAAAAATGCATTGCATTTCAGAATCCTAGGAATACAAAGAAGCTCTGTTATTGCAAATGATTTTTCAGAATACAGAATTCTTACAGGCTATGGTATCAATTTTTAATTCTATACAAACACAAATGGCTTGGTTATTAAAGGTGCTCAAAACGCTACCCATACAAGTGCTCTTTATCTATATAGCAATCTCATTAGGAACAAATAGATCTGAAGCTCAAATTGCTATGACGATTGACAATGTTAAGTTAGGTAGTGGCTTTTCAAGTGACCTTAGTACACTCTTAGATTTTGCTGAAAACCAAGTTGCTATTACTGTGTCAAACAATACTCCAGTTGATATTGAATTCTTCTTAGAATTTGAAGTAACTCGAAATGGCCAAACGGCCTTCTATACAACATTCTCTGAAGGGATTGCCCAAAGCGACCCACAACTCCAACAATTAAATCCATTTACCATAACGGGAAATACGATTATGCTTTTAAGGTCTTTGGATATCTCAGAAGCCTACCCTTTTTTAAATGGGAACTTGAGTGCAATAGAGGAATACCTCTTAATAGAAGATCCTGCTTTTGACGACCTAACTGGGCTCTACCTTAGTGGTGTTCTACCTGAAGGAGAATATGGCTTATGCGTTACTGCCGTATTTGCAAATCAAGAAGAAGCGTTGGCCCTTGAATTATCCGATTCAAGTTGCTCTATAGGCGGAAATGTTTTTGCTGAGATAACGCAACCACCAAGGATTATAACGCCAGATGATCTAAGTACTGTGATTGCAAATCCAAACTCAGATATATTTATTACTTGGGAGCATCTCACCTCAGCTCCACAGATTTTTGAATATGCTTTAAAAATTATGGATATACCACCTGGCCAGGATGACCTCGAAGAGTTGATGCATAGTTCATCTACTATTGACCTAGTCGCATATATAGAAAACATAAATGCACTCAGCTACTTTTATCCAGGTGACGGAAGTGATCCAGGCTTAGAAATGGGAAAAGAATATGCAATTCAGGTACAAGCTTTTGGTTCGGATGAACTGCCTGATTTACAAAACGGAGGTCGATCAGAAATTCATCGTTTTGCCTATAGCGTTTCTGTAGATAGTCTTTCTAATATTGACATGGACGAGGATGGAAATCTTGTAGATGAATGCAATTGCTTTGTTGACCTTAGAAATGCTGAAGAAGCAAATGTAAGTGTCAGCGTAGGAGACTCTATAAAGGTAGGTAAGTTTGATATGGTGGTGGAGTCAGGTAATAAGGCTAAAGGGAAAGGGATTATCGAAATAGCTGGATTATCTAATATGCGGGTTAAGGTAAATTTTGGTGACTTAAAATTGACGAGTGAAAAACAAATGATTGCTGGGACGGTAAGAGCTCAATTTAGAGATAATTGGTTTGTATTAGACTCCACATTTAACGCAGAGACCGGCGAGATAAATTTAGATTACCTAGAATTATTTCAAGAAATTGTAGGTGTTGGTTTTTCTGCTGCGGACTTTGTCAACGGAGTCAGCTTACCTTTTGGAGTTGACTTAGGACTGGGAGACCATACGTTTAAAATGGGTATTAACAATCTAGAGTTTACACCTACCCATGCGAATATTTCACTTCTTCTAACGATGCCACAGTTAATTCCAATTTCGGGAATGAACAAAACTATCGCCTTTGGATCAAGCAGTTGCTTAAATCCTGAAGGCTTAGCATCTCGTGCCATGCTAGTTTTAGGAGAAAACTTTAGAACCTTTACTCTCAACGAAGAAGCCGACATCTCTCCTGAACATCCTTTATATGGCCTTTCAGTAGAACTCGCAGGAAATTCCTCCATAAATTCTCCTGAAGAAGCGCGAGAAAATGCATGTTTCTTTGAATTTGATTGTAATGGCATTAAGGGAATGGCATTACGCGGCAATGTGAGTATTCCAAAATCACTATTAGTCGTAGAAAATCCAGAAACTGGTGAACGCAATCTAGAGGAATTTGTTAAAGCTGATTTTGATTTTGTACTGGACCTTGATGGTGGTGGTATTTCTGCTGGTAATACAGACTTAGAAGACATTGTAATCGATGATGCTCTGGGTAATTCAAGTTTTGATATTATGCTGGGATTAGAGTTCTCCCCTTTCCAGCTAAGTGTATTAGATGGTTGGGGTTTTACAGTAGAAGAAGCATATATGGATTTATCTGAAATAGAAAATCCATTTACGTCAAAAACACCACCATCCAAGTGTAGCAATAATGAACTGTTCCATGCAGACGAATACGAACCCAGTTGGAAAGGTATTTATATAAAAGCTGCTGAGCTCCGTTTACCAAATAACTTTTTAGGCATGGAAGGTAGATTAGCATATGGCGTTGAAGATGTGCTTATTGAAGAAAGTGGTATTTCTGCTACTTTCTACCATGAAACAAATGATTTTTTAGATTTTGATACATCTAGTGCAGCTGACTCTACTTCAGGTTTTGCCTTTAGCCTAGAAAAGATGTACATGTGTATGCAACGGAATGTTCTTCAATCTGCAGGTGTTGAAGGTCAGGTTGGACTGCCACTTTTTGAATACGAGGATCGATTAGAATATACCATGGCCTTGGACATTAGTAAACTTGAAGAAGATACAATTTCCTATGTATTGGATGTAAAAGTTGGTGAAGATGCAGTAGCAATGCCTTTTTTAATAGCTGAGGCTAATCTAAATCCATCTACGCATATCAAAATGAAATATACGCAGGCTACACAAGAAGCTCCTGAAGAGTCCTCTGAAGAATCAAGTTTCTTTGATGATATTGACATTGATTTAGTATTAGCAGGTGACTTAACCATGAGTTCTGAATTTATAGAAGCAAATGCTTTAAAACCAGATGCGGATGTCACATTTCCAGATATACCCTTTGAAATCAAGTTTAATTCAAAAACAGGATTTGATGCAGCATCCAAGTTTACACTATTAGGCTCTCAAAATAATCAAACGGCAACAAATCCCGGTGAGGGGGTCGTCAAGAAACCTAAGGTAGCAGGCTTCCCTATTAATGTTAGTGATATCAAGTTTGGAGGTACTCCTACAGAACCTAGTGTTTCTTTAAGTGTAGGACTTAGTTTGGTGGGAGGTGATAATAGCCTCGGCATCCAATCAAATTTTTCTGTATTTGGACGAAGAGAACGAGGAAAATACAAACTCGCATCCGCACAATTGAATTGTTTAGGGATGGATGTACTCTATAGTGGTGTTGGAATAGCAGGCGAATTATGTTTCTACAAAACAGAGGAACAAGAAATAAAATATGAGGGTATTTATGGCTCCTTGAGTGTTGGATTACCTATGATCAATGCTCGTGTAGATATGGATGGCACATTTGGTTCCGCTGTACGAGATGTCGATGCACCACACTTTACTGAAGACAATTTTAATTTTTTCTATGCTGATGCTTCATTTGAGACAAATGTAGGAATTCCAATGGGGCAGCAATTCATCTTTTTGTATGGCTTAGAAGGAGGTATTAGATATAACATGGAGAAGATAGCAATTAATCCATTGACCAATACGCGCTATGCTGTTAATGAGGCTGGAGAAGAAGTAGAACCAAGTCCACCTATACAAATTCCTAGAAATAGAGAACTAAAGTATGTACCTAAATTTGGAAACTTTGGCTTGGGATTTGGGTTGACTTTGGGAGCTGCTAGACCTGACCCTTTCTTAGGGAAAATGTATATCGCAGGTGAAATTGATTTAGTCAATGGAGGTATACGATCTATGGAGGCAAAAGGCACTGGTTATATTATGCCAGTTAACGGGAACTTAGAACTCTCACCTGTATGGTTTGATATAGGGACTCAGGTGCTATTCCCAGAATTCCCAAGTAAATTTTCATTAGAGGTTTCTGGCAATCTCTTTGTAAGATTCCCTGTAGGTGCTCCAGCTATTTTGTATGGAAATTCCAATGAACATGTACCCTATTTATCTGGAAATGCATTCTTCTATATGGATAATTATTCGAACGGACCTGGCAATATGAAATGGACAATGCGTTCAGGAAGTTATGGTCCTACAGAAGCAGAATGGAGACCGAATAGATTAAGTCTAAACCTTGAAGAATATAATCTGGACATAGGCAGTATCGATCTAGAAACCTATTTCTGGTTTGGGCCAGATGTTCCTACTTATCTACCTCCAAAACCTCCTACAGTAATCTCCATTATAGAAGCTGCCACTACGGAAGGAGGAGGCGGTTCCTTTTCTACCGAAGAAGGCAGTGGTATTAGTGGAGGTCCTTCCACGGGGTTTGGCATTGCGCACGGAACGCGGTTTAGTACCGAAATAGATGTAGATGCACTTATTGTATATGGGCGATTTGCGTCTACTGTTGGCTATGATCTCAATTTAACGCAGGCTTTTGGCAGGTCATGTGGTGCACATGAAAACATTGGTATGAATGGATGGTATGGACAGGGAGCAGGATATATGGGTGTAGAAGGAAATGTAGGTGTACGATTACCCGAATGGCTCAAAAAATCTTTAGATAATGCAGCAGAAGCAGGTGAAGCTGTTACTAATGCAGGTTTAAACGTTTGGAATTTGATTACGGGTGATGATAAAGAAGTAGATTTTCAGATACAAGAAGAAATGACTTTGTTTATGCTTCGCAGTTTAGTCCTCTTAGAAGCAGGAGCACCAGCACCAGTTTGGGCAACAGGGAAAGCCTATTTAGATATTGAAATGGATATGGTAGTTACTACCTGGAAACAGAATGTAGCATTTGAATTCAATATAGGTGAACCCTGTATTCAAGCAACTGAAAATCCTTTTGAAAGTTCCAATCTCATTAGTGTGTTAAGCCCAATGGATTCCTCCGAAGTGAATTACAATATCGTTCCTTCAGTTACACTTAACTATCCTATTAATCAAAATTTTGAATATCAAACAATTGATGCAGAAGGAAACAAAGAAATTAAAAGTTTTCGAGTTGAACTGTCTGACGTTCGATTACTCAATTCAGCTGGAAGAGAGATAGAAACAAACTGGGAAATAAATGCAGATCAGACTACTGTGCATTTCCATCCTAGCGCTACTCTCCTACCTGAATTGACATATTCAATCCAAGTAACTGCATCAGGACTTGAAGGAAATAGAGAAGTTATAAGTGAGCAACGTACTGCACAGTTCACTATAGCAGAAAAACTTAGCATGACTGCAGAAGACGTAAAAGGAGCATTTCCGTTTAGAGATCAAAAGTATCTTCTATCTGATGAGGTAAGCGGCAGAGAGGGCAAATTAATATTTGAGGAGGCAATAGCAGATCTTTCCTTCATGCGTTCACTTAACTATCAGGTCATTATAAAAAACAATGATCAAAGTGAATACTTCCAACTACCTGCTAGCTATTCGAATGGCATTATCAGTTATGAAATTCCAGAGCTATCCACTTCCGAAGAATATGCCATAGAGTTTCAATCCCGCAAAAAGCTAAATATTATAATACAAGGGAATGTCCCCTTCTTTGGTACAAACATGCTTGGCACATCGAGTATACATATAGATGATAATATGGAAGAGGGTGAATTCCAAAAATTCTATAGTTACTCTTTTAAGACTTCTAGGTATGCAAGCCTGAATGCCAAAGTAAATGCTATTCAAATAGCAGTGATCACAGAACAAGAAAATAACAATCCATTTATACTAAACATCAATGGTAACACACTTGGGAAAACAGGTAATAAACCTACCACACAATCAAGTGGAAAGCCCATAAAAATTAGTCTAAATAATGTTGAGTTATTTGAAGAAAGAGAGCTAAATGGAACTGAAGTTATGCACCCCATTATTGTTATTGCAGATCCTCTAGATGGCAACGATTATTATAGCAGCTTAGAAAGCAAATTCAACTACTTAAAGGCCAGCTATACTAACAATAAGAAAACAGCAAGCAGTTTAAAAAAAGATGTTGTTTTTGGCAAGGGAAGATTTGCTCAAAATGGCAGACTAGATAAACTAAGTTTAAGTAAGAACAACAGCAATCAAAAGGGTTTAAAAATTCAACTTGGAGAAGTAGACAATAGCTACAATCCATACTATACCGATCCTTTTCAAAATGGCATTAACAGCCTTTTGACTATAAACACAAATAATATAGGACAGATGCCTATACCAGACAATAGCTATAATTTAAAAAACAAAATTTCTGGTTTCAACAGTTCATCCTTTCTAAAAAAGAATACAAATAAGCTTACAATTGACTATCACCCAGCACGCTATTTAGATAATCATAAAACAGCAACGCTAACTTGGCTAGCAGATGTAATTTCCATACAACCAAGCATTGAAAACACGCAGGTGTCTGCCCCCCTATTTATAGCCGAGCTTGCAAGCAAATATGTAAGTTTAGAAAATATGTCTACAGACATGTCTAACAGCAAAGGAGGTCCCGTACTTCAGTTTAGCTACAAACATTTCAACCAAACGATTTCACAAATCAAAAAGAACTATTAGTTATGGAGTATACAATAAAAAGCAAATGGCTATTACAATTATTTTTCCTTTGTTTGAGTATGTATCCTGCAATGCCTACACAGGCACAAACAAACTCATCAAACAATGAGGATGGCATTCTACTCATGGGAAAAAATGATGGAAAGCAAATAACACTACGTTGGCGCATAGATAATTATGCCGATTTTAATTTAGCGAAAGAGAACGGTTTTATTATAGAACAAAAAATAATAGATAAAGGAGCGTCTTTTAGTTCACAGAACTTTGAAAAAATCCAAACTACACAAGTCGCAAATAGGGAAACATTTTTTGCAGCAATCCAAAATGACAAAAGAAACAAATCACTCATAGCTTCTGCTTCAATACTTCACCCAGACAGCACCCCAAGTGTACATGAGAAAGACATTACTGGACATATTGATCTTGTTTATAAACAAAATCAACAACATGGCATCCTAATGATGCAAGCGGACCTAGACATTACAAGTTCCATGTTACTAGGTTTACGTGCAGACATAGGTAAGGTAGAGGCATCCAAGGATTATTACTTTAGAATTGTTTCTAACACAGCCAATGGAAAGCAACTCCTGTCAAATATTATTCAAATAGAGGGAGACAAAGTACATACTCTCCCAGCATTAGAAATACATGCCTTATCTGAGAGTGATTCCTTGATTTCATTGCAATGGAAGAAAGAAATATATGAAGGCTTTTATATGGCCTACTTGATTGAAAGAGCCAACGATTCCGGCAGCTTTAGAAACATTCTATCGCTGCCATTTTTCTACGTTGAAGACCCTCTCTTGGATTTGGACAATGATTACATTCATTTCCATGATCATGTTGAAAATAACCAACCGTACAAATACCAAATTAAAGGCATTAGCCCCTTTGGTGAAATATCAGAATATTCCAATATAGTCGAAGCTCAGGCAGAGGACAAAACAGCACCTACCCTACCTGACACTCTATGGTTGAGCCTGAAGGAAAATAATGAAATACTTATCCAATGGGAATACAGAAATCAGCAAAAATCAAAAGATTTAGAAATAGTAGAAATAGAACGGTCCTTACAAGCAGATCAGAATTTTGAACTGGTAAGTAGTTCAAATTCAAATTCTGCGGTCGACAAGATAGATGATAGTAATCCGTATTATTTCTACCGATTAAAATTAATAGACTCTAATAAAAACTATATCTACTCAAATCCAACGGGCATATCTATTCCTGATTCTATTCCACCTACCATACCTATTCTTGTGAGTGCAGAATTAGATACAACTGGCTTAGTAACTCTAATATGGGAAGAAAACCCGGAAAAAGACCTTCTCGGCTATCAAGTACATATCGCAAATCATAAAGATGGAATATATACAAACCTAGTAAATAAGGCTTACAAAGACACTAGGTGGACAACACACTTAGATCTAAACAACCTAAACAAGGATGTATATTTCAAAATACAATCCCTAGATAAACATTTTAATCATTCTGCTTTGTCCGCTCCCATCAAACTTAAACGACCAGACAAACATCCACCCCTACCTGCCTATTTCAAAGACTACTTTGTCAAGGAAAATGCTATTGAGATGACCTGGGAAAGGAGCAATAGTATCGATCTTGAAAAGCAGCTGCTTATGCGAAGGATCTTAGGTGAAAACGAATGGCTGCAATTAGAAGAACTAGGAAAAGAAGCAATGAATTTTGTAGATACTACGGCACTAGAAGGAGTCATCTATGAATATACTATTTCTAGTATAGACGACTCGGGTAATAGTAGTATGGCTACTGATGTGCTGCGATTAAAAGGCATGGGAAAACTCTATTTAGATGAGATAGAGAACTTCAATCTACGTTTTGACAAAGAAAACAAGGCTCTTGATCTAACTTGGAATGAATCGACAGAAAATATTCGTGCTTATATCATTTATAGATCGGTAAACGACGGCCCATTCAGAACCTTTAAAACTGTTAAGCCTAACAAACTTTCTATTACAGATAAAAACATTAAAGAAGAAAGAACTTACGAGTATTATATCGTAGCGGTAGGAAAAAATGGAAAGAAAACTAAAAAGTCAACTATACTAAACTATACCTTATGAAAACGCATAGCATTTTGATATTATTTCTCTTGGCCTTTCTCCATTGGAATTGTGAGAAGGAAGCATTTGTTGTAGATCCAGTAGCCGACCCAAATGCTCCTATACCAACTGTACTTAAACCCATTACGCAGAGTCTTAACCATATGGATACGGCGGATATTCTTACTGTCGACTCTACATTTATTGCATTAAGAAATACTCCTGAACTTGATACTCTTAAAGTGGGAGAAATACTTTTTCATTATCCCATGGCATCGCATAAACTTATAGGTGGCATTCTTGGAAAAATTGTCAGTATTGAAGATATAGGCACAAGAAAAATATTTCATCTTGAACAGACAACTATTAAAGAATCGTTTTCTCAGTACTATCATGCTAGCCAACTTTCTTTTGGTAGAAATAGAGATGCATGTCCATTAGAATCTAACGGGATCAGCTCTCTAGACGAAATGCAATTTTTAAGTATTACCAGATCAGAAATACTTCCTTTTACAGTTCCTACGCCCACTGCTGCAATGCAAAACATTGGTATTAGTTTTAATCTAACTGCTGGGTATGAAGCCTGTATCAAAACAACCCACATATGGGATGAAAACACTATGAGTGAACCAAGGATCACGCGTAATGAAGATAATTCAACTCTTACTGTAGAAATGAAGGCATTGAAGGTAGGCGTATCACAAAGTTTTAATTTTCCACCAAAAATTACTGATGCTGATGCAGTACCATTTATACGACTTATATCACCTACTCCAATTCCAGGATTAGCTCTTGGTATTGGTTTGCGATTTTTTGGCGCAATTAAAGCGGAATTTGAATTAGGTAAGGTTTTTAAATTAGTGCGGAGAGTAACCGAACCCACTGTCTACACTTGGGAAGGAGATGGAGATAATTTCTCCAAAGAGGCATTACAAAAGGAGGTGACATGGGAAATTTCAGACACTTTAAAACGCAGTGACTTCAATATAAATTTGAGTGCATCCTTAGGAGTAGGTATGGAATTTATAATAGCCTTCCCTGTATTGGGTACACTCGGTGTAGCAGTTGCCCCAGAAGTCATTCCTGTTTTTTCTGCAACTATTGCTGATGCAACTGACGATATAAATAGAAACCTTGTACTACGATTTGACACAGGCCTCAATCTATCTATGTACTCGGGTTCTATTTTCCCGCCGAATTTTGCAGGAATTCGATTAGGCAATCTATTCAATACACAAATTAAAGGGGTACAGAAAAGTGATTTTATAAAATTAGGTCATGGATATAAACTTTCATTTAACATTTTCAAGAAGGTAATCCCTATTGCTACACCATGTAGCGACCAAACACTAGTTATTCAACGACTTGGTCTAGTTGAAGACAGTCAATTATCTAACCAAAAAATATTATTACGGGTAAACAACCCTTCTGGTAATACAGCAGACCATTTTATTTTGCGCTCTCTCAATGGTGGACTTGTGGACGTACCTGCAGATGCTCAATTTGCATTTAATTCAGATCACGAAATCGAGTTGAAAAACAAACTCACTCAACTCCAGGTTATTGTTATCAGCTTAGTAGCTGATGAATGTGTTTTGGAGGCATCGATTGAACCTGAAGATGCTCCACGCATATGCACTGAGCTTATTAAGGATGCCAATGATAAAGAATACTGTACACGTTTAATTGGAAACACACGTTGGATGGTAGAAAATCTAGATTATGATGGACCAGATGGAAATTTAGGTGTACAATCTATCTATGGTCGGCACTATAGCTATGAAGAACTTGCTTTAGGTAATATTTGTCCAAATGGATATAGGGTACCTACGCAAAATGACTTTGAAAATCTAATTGCAGCAGTATCTAATCCGAATGATCCAAATGGACTCGGAGAATTGATAGGTTTAGGATGGGCAATTGAACAGCTCCCAAATGCAGACTTTACAATGGATGCTGATGGCTACAGTTTAAAAACGGGTAACTCTACATACAGACAAATATTTACTGATGGAACATATAATCTTGGGACTCTAGCAACCATCACAGAAACATTAGATGAAACCAGTTATCTTGTATTTGAACTCTTTGAAAATATTTTATTGAGTGATTTTACTCCTGCAGTTAAACAAGTAATTAGTTCTCCCTGTCGCTGTGTAAAAGAATCTTAAACTTATAATCAAATATAATACGAAAAGCTCTGATATACCTCAGGGCTTTTCTATATTCAAGCCATGTCCACATCTCCAAGGAAACACTGGTACGAATACATCCCCCATCCTGTAGCTATGCTCTTTGGGATGGTAGTACTAGCAACACTCTTGAGTTATATTCTTCCAGCCGGTCTCTTTGAACGGGAACTGGTAGATGGTAGACAGCGTGTTATACCGGGCACCTTTCATACCATTCCACAGACTTCGGTGGGACTACTAGATATGTTTGTTGCATTTTCAAAAGGCTTTAAAGCAGCATCAGATATTATGTGGGTGGTCTTTGCCAGTGGTATCATGTTTGGCATTTTGGATAAGACCAAGATGATAGAAAATGTGATTGGCACCATCGTTAATAGAATGGGAGTGAATAATAAAAACACGATTGTCATTCTGGCTACTTTTATTTTTGGGATGTGTGGTGTTGCTGTTGGTTACGAAAACAACATAGCCTTGGTTCCTATTGCTGCAGTCCTTGCTCTTGCCATTGGTGGTGATTTGATTTTAGCCGCTGGGATTTCAGTTGCTGCTATTACAGTTGGCTTTGGACTTTCTCCCATAAATCCATATACGATTGGCACGGGACATAAGATTGCTGAAATGCCTTTATTTTCTGGAGTCGAATATAGGTCTATCCTTTGCTTTATTGGCTTGGCCTTACTTGCATTTTACAATCTCAGATATTTCAAAAACTTACAGAGTGATCCTGAACATAGTTTGGGCGTGGGCTTGGATACAGAAGGGTTTACTTTGACTAAGAGAATCGAAGAATATTCATTAAACAGTAAAGACTACTTGGTTTTGGCTGTATTTCTAGGCGGAATGAGCATTATGCTTTATGGTGTCTTTGCTCATCATTGGTACATCAATGAAATCTCCGCTGTCTTTCTTATGATTTCCATTGTCGCAGGATTAGTCTCGCGCATGTCTTCTACTGAAATAAGTAAGACCGTGCTCAAATCAATTGCACTTGTGGCTCCTGGTGCCTTTATGGTAGGCTTTGCAACGACTATAAAAGTGATTCTCGAAATGGGAAATGTTAGCGATACCATAGCCTTTTATTTATCTAATATGCTGACATCATTTCCAACATATATTTCAGCTATCCTCATGTCCTTTTCTCAGTGTATCATGAATATAATGATTCCGTCTGGCAGTGGACAGGCATTGGCGACCCTACCTATTATGATACCAGTAGGTGAACTAGCAGGACTTACCCGACAATGTTCTATTCAAGCCTTTCAAATTGGAGATGGCATTACAAATCTATTTAATCCTACTCTTGGTGGACTTATAGCGATGTTGAGCATGTGTCGCGTCCCATTCGATAAGTGGCTACGTTTTATTTTTCCGGTCGCAACGTATCTGCTTCTCATTAGTTGGGTATTTTTACTAATTATGGTTATGATTAATTGGCAATAGATTCGGACAATCTGCTCCTGCCTTCTATCTAAAAAATGTATCTTCCGATTATGAATACGCACGAGATATTAGCAAAACTTGTATCCTTTCCTGTCCTTGGTGGGCAAAGCAATATTCCTATTGCTGAATGGATAGAAGGATATTTGGATACACATGGAGTGGCATATACAAATGTCCCGAATGAGGATGGTAGCAAGCGATCTATTCATTGCAGAATAGGTCCATCTGTAGATGGTGGTGTCATACTCTCTGGCCATATGGATGTAGTACCTGTGGAAGGCCAAGATTGGGATACAGATCCTTTTATTTTGACAGATAAAAATGATGGCAAACTCTATGGTCGAGGATCCTGTGACATGAAGGCATATATTGCCTGTTGCTTAGCTATGCTACCTAAGATGATCGCTGCTAAACTTAGCAAGCCTATCTATTTTGCCTTTTCTTATGATGAAGAAATTGGATGTTTGGCAGCACCAGAATTAGCAGAACACATTAATACACATTATGAAGAGACGCCAGCCTATGCCATTATAGGAGAGCCAAGTATGATGCAGCCAATTGTCGGACAAAAAGGTATGGTTATTTACGAAACAAGTGTTAATGGATCCGCTGGACATTCCTCCCGCATTCGTACAGAGGTAAGTGCAATTCATGAAACAGCCAAGTTAATTGTCTGGCTAGAAAATAAAATGCATGCCTTAGTAGATGCTGGGCAGTTAGATGAACGCTTTGAACCTCCACACACTTCTATACATTGTGGATGGCTACCCCATTCTGGTATTGCTCCCAATGTAATTTCTGATGCAGCAAGCTTCTTTTGGGATGTGCGTGTTATTCCAAAGGACAGTTCGAAACTTATACTACAAGAGTTTGAAGAACATTGCAGATCAGTTGAGGCCGAGTGTCAAAAGCGCTATAAAGACTTTAAAATTAGCACCATAGAGAACCACTCCGATGTGCCGCCCCTAGACACTCTCGAAGATTTACCTATTGTAGAATTTATACAAGCTATTTCTGGAAGATCTGACTTAGGCACTGTTTCTTATGCAGCAGAAGCAGGCCAGTTTGCAGAAGCAGGGTTCCAAGCTGTTATCTGTGGTCCTGGAGATATTGCGCAAGCACATAGAGCAAATGAATTTGTGGCAAAAGAACAATTGGAAAAATGTTGTGTCATGTTGGGCAAATTGATTGATCGACTTAGTGAATAAATAATCTAAAAAACAATTTTGCATTTTGAAAGCGAAGCGTTCTTTTGACCCAAAAGTAGATGATAGAAATTGGCAAGTCTTGTTTGAAACACATTTTCAAGACATGCAATCGCTGAATGCTATCTCATCTATGTGGATATCTGGATTTGCCAAGCTTGGGATTGATAATGACAAACGGCCACTGGCACAAGACCTAACTGAGTCTATTGCCCCATTTACTGCGTATACTTTTATACAAACAGATGCACATCTTATTCTTGAACAAAGAGACTGGTATGGGATGATTGCAGACTACAAGATGCCCCTAACCTGTTTTGTGCGTACACCTGCTGAATTAGAATACTGTGACGAACCAGACATCTGGCATGACATCATGGGTCATATTCCATTTTTAGCGCAGAAAGAATATTCTGACATGTATCAGTTACTTGCAAAGACCTATATCCAAGCCTTTGATAATCAGCGAACAGATTTATTAGCAGAACTCGACTTTATAGGTGGAATGATTATAGAACTTGGTCTTATGCGCGAGAAGTCAGGCATTAAAGCTTTGGGTTCCACACTCTATTCTTCTTCTGAAGTCTTTGAAGCGTTTAAACCAGAAAATCAAATCACATTTACTTATGAAGCCTTAGGTTCAGGTGAATCGTATGACAGACATAGTTTTCAGGGCAAATATTACATTATTGATTCACTGCAACAGCTGGTAGATATTATCAGCTCAGTCCGTAAGAGACTTTAGAAAGGAAAACTTTCAAACAAAGAATGTTCGCACACAGACAATTGAATCAAATGCATATTTGGATTTGAATAAGACTTCTTAATTTATGCCAAAGTAATCAGTTAGCTATGCATAAATATTTAGTCATTTTTGTTCTCGCTCTTGTACCGCAGCTCTTACTAGCACATGGAAGTCATGGAGATGGCATCATGGCTGGATTTACGCATCCCATATTTGGTTATGATCATGCAGTTGCAATACTCGGCATAGGCATTCTCAGTTTTGTGCACTTTAGATCTAAATGGTATCTATATTTCCTTTCATTTTTAGTGGCAATGATTCTTGGAGGTATGCTAGGCATTGGAAATGAGGCTACTCCATTCATAGAGAATATCATTTTATTTTCAGTATTTGCAGTTGGTTTTCTTCTTGTATTAGACGTAAAAATTCCAGCAGCACTTATTGCATTTTTACTGGGCCTCTTTGGGGCTGTACATGGTTATGCACATGGTGCAGAGATGTCTGTAAATAATACTGCATTAAAATACATAAGCGGTTATGCTCTGGGCACAATGCTTTTAGGTATTACAGGCATGCTCATAGGCAAACTTATTTCTACCCAGGAACAAAGCAATAGAATTAGGAAGTTTTGTGGTGGTGTCCTCATTGGTGCCGGACTCTATTTGGCATTCTTTTAATGCTATTCTAGATTCTTTTCACGATAATCTTTTACTCTCCTCGTTTAATCCAGTTTTATTAGTCTACTTTATTTAAAAAATATCCTAGTTTAGGAGTATAAATAACGACCAATGAAAAATTTACTACTATTTACTCTCATTCTCTTTCTCTTCCCAGCTTTTCAACTAGAAGCACAAGACAAAAAAGGAGACAAAGAGAAAAAAGAGAAAAGCTATTCTGAAATTATTACAGATAAGGCCAATAGCTCGACTGGAATAATTACACATCATGAAGTAGAGGGCACTAACTATCTAGAAATAAGTGAGGATATCTTAGATCAAGAAATGTTAATCGTTACTCGCATTGCTGGATTCGTAAAAGGATTGAATTTTGGAGGTGCAGGTGTCAAATCAAAGCCCCAACAAGTGATCCGTTGGCAAAAGCAAGGAAAGAAAATTCTCTTACGTTCGGTCTCTTACAACAGCGTAGCAAGCTTCGAAGATCCCATCTATGAATCAGTAAAGAATAACAATTTTGAACCAGTAATTCATGCCTTTGACATAGAAGTGGAAGGACAGAATAAAGATTCTTATGTGATTAAAATTGATAAGTTCTTCACCTCTGATATTCCCATGATTAGTGCCGTGAATGCCAACCAGAAAAAGAACTTTGGCATCAAGGGAGTGGACTCCGATAGAAGTTTTATCTCACAGGTAAAGAGCTTTCCTGAAAACTTAGAGGTAAGACATGTAGTAACGTATAAGGGCGGTGAAAAACTACCCGATAATCAAATCACAGAAACAATGTCTGTGGAATTAGCACAGTCCATTATTATGCTTCCAGAGGTCCCTATGCGTAAAAGAGAATATGACAACCGGGTAGGATATTTCAGCATTCGACAAACGGACTATAGTGCGGACGAACAAAAGGCTGCTTCAAAGAGATACATCACGCGATGGAAATTAGAGCCAAAAGATGAAGCAGCATTTGCTCGCGGAGAGTTAAGCGAACCTGTCAAGCCTATCATTTATTACATTGACCCGGCTACTCCAGACAAGTGGGTTCCCTATCTAAAACAGGGAGTAAACGATTGGCAGAAAGCCTTTGAGAAAATTGGCTTTAAGAATGCTATTATGGCCAAAGATGCACCAACTAAAGAAGAGGATCCTGATTGGTCTCCAGAGGATGTGCGTTATTCTGTAATTCGCTATGTAAGTACAGACATACAAAATGCAATGGGGCCGCATGTACATGATCCACGTACTGGAGAAATCTTAGAATCAGATATTATATGGTATCACAACGTAATGAACCTCCTACGTAATTGGTTCTTTATACAAACAGCAGCAATTAATCCGGAAGCAAGAACTCCTAAATTTAAAGAAGAGGTCATGGGCCGACTTATTCGCTTTGTATCTGCTCATGAGGTGGGACATACACTTGGCTTACCACATAATATGGGAGCCTCTGTAGCCTACCCTGTAGATTCATTGCGATCTGTTACCTTCACCAAAAAAATGGGAACAGCGCCTTCCATAATGGACTACGCACGATTTAATTATGTAGCACAGCCAGAGGATGGTGACGTAGGACTCATGCCAGACATAGGTACCTATGATGATTGGTCTATAAAATACGGTTATAGCTACTTCCCAAATGCGCGTTCAGAAGCGGAGGAAAAGAAAAAATTAAACGCATGGGTAAAACAACATGCGGATGATCCTCTTTACCGCTACGGTAGACAACGAGGCTTACCACCAGATCATACCTCACAAACTGAAGACATTGGAGATGACTCCATGCGTGCGAGTGAATTTGGAATTAAAAACCTACAACGACTCGTTCCAAATCTTATTGAATGGACCGCAGAGGAAGGAAAGAGTTTTGAGAATCTCGACGAGTTGTATGGTCAGGTCATTGGACAATATAGACGATATATGGGACATGTGATTGCAAACATAGGAGGTGTACGAGAAGTGTATAAGACCTATGATCAAAACGAAGCTACCTACACCTATGCTAGTTCTAATAAACAGCGAAGAGCCATGTCATTTCTGAATTCGTACGTATTTAATACGCCTACTTGGTTAAATGACAAAGAAATTCTAAGTAGAATTACACCAGGTGCTTACATGGATAGATTGGGTGGCTTACAAGAATTTGTGTTCCGGTCTCTATTTAATAAAGATAGAATGCAGCGCATGGTAGAAAATGAGGTCACGAATGGAGGGAATGCCTATCCCCTGTCTAGATTATTCTCTGACACGAATAGGAGTATCTTCTCAAAGAATCAAAATCTTGAAGATCCATACATTCGTAACTTACAGCGTAGCTATGTAGAAAAGTTAGGTGAATTAGTAAACAGTGAAGACAAGGAAATCATCATGTCAGATATTGCTGTCTTTGCACGTGCAACCTTAGCGGATATTGTAGATAAGACTAAAAAAGCAAAAGGATCGGATGTTGCAAAATCACAATTATCTTATATTCATTATAGAGCAAATCAATTATTAGAAGGTAAATAACATTATATACTAAACAAATAATATGAGACCAGTTGATTACTTATGGCTACTTGCAGGATTTTACTTTGGAGGTAGAGGTGCTTCGGCACTGGTAAATCCAGATACTGCTTACAATGTATTTGGTATTAGTTTAAATAACTACGCATTCGGTGCCTTGTATCTCCTTGTGGGAGGCTCCTTCCTATTAGACTTTTATAGGAAATGGCAACGCTCTAGAAAATAAAATAAGACTAATCGTCTGTGTTCAAATCTGGGCGCAGGCGATTTGTTTTTTCTTGGGCCTGTTCTAGTCGCCATTCTTCGATCTTCGCATCATGCCCGCTTAATAAGACATCAGGTACCTTGTGCCCCTTGTATTCCGCAGGTCTCGAATAGATTGGTGGTGCTAACAAGTTATCTTGGAATGTATCCGTCAATGCAGAGGTGCCATCATTTAAGACTCCAGGTAATAGACGACCGATAGAATCTACAAGCACCGCAGCTGCTAATTCACCGCCTGAAAGAACATAATCACCAATAGAAATCTCCATAGTGCAGTGCATGTCTCGGATACGTTGATCAATGCCTTTGTAATGTCCACAGATAAGCAATAAATTCTTTTGCAGTGAAAGTTTGTTTGCAGTAGCTTGATTATATGGAGTGCCATCTGGTGTTAAAAATATAATCTCTTGGTAGTCTCTTTGAGATTTTAAATCTTCAATACAATTATCCAAAGGCTCTACTGTCATGAGCATGCCTGCTCCACCACCATATTGATAATCATCTACCTGTTTATGTTTACCCTTGCCATAGTCCCTAAGATTAATAAGGTTCACCTCTAGCAAGCCCCTATCTTTTGCCCTTTGCATAATACTATGATTCAAAGGACTTTCCAATAGTTCAGGTAATACAGTGATGATATCAATTTGCATAATAGGAAGCTATAAAAAGAAATAGCTATGCACTTGCGCACATAGCTATTCATAAATTTAGAATTTCTTATTCAATACCTAATAGCTCTACTTCAAACACTAGAGCTGAAAAAGGCTTAATTGTAGGCCCAGCTGCGCGTTCCCCATAGGCTAGATTGTAGGGTATAAAGAATTTATACTTAGAACCCACTGTCATAAGTTGAAGACCCTCTTGCCATCCTACGATTACTCCGTTTAATGGAAAAGAGATAGGCTCTCCTCTGTCCACACTACTATCAAAGGTTTCTCCTGTAATAAGTGTACCATGGTAATGTACATTTACCTTATCTGTTAAGCTAGGCTTTGCACCTGTGCCTTCTGTGATTACCTCATACTGTAAACCACTTGCCGTTGTAGATACACCCGCCTTGGTTTTATTAGCCGCTAGAAATTCTTCGCCAGCTGTTTTATTTCCTGCATGTGCCATTTCTTGTTTCTTTTGGGAATACTCTGCAAATATTCTATCTGCATCTTCAAAAGAGACTTCTAAATCAGCTCCAGTAAGAACATCTTGGATAGCCTTCGCAAAACGATCTCCACTTATATCTGTAATACCTTGTTTTTTAAGATTTTGAGCTACTATAACACCTAAGCTGTAGCTCATAGTATCATTGTCTTGTCCTGTCATTGTTTGTGTTGTAATGATGAGTGCCAATGCGGCAAAAAGAATTTTTTTCATTTTTCTAAAATTTACTTCGGAACAATCTCCGTTTTGAAACGCGAATGTAATCTAAACCGTTCTGAATTGAGATAGAATTGTGCTTCTTTTAACGTATTACTAAGAATTATTGAGGAATATCACGAATAATTCTAGATTTTCTGAGCTCTGAAGCTCCCATTTGTAAAAACGCGCTTCGTACCAAGCATGAGATGCTCTACTTCAAAAGAACAGCTTCCTTCGATATATTCTGAATTATTTTCTGTTATCTCAACCGTCCCTACTTCCTTTGTAAAACTGGTCGTCCAAAGATCCTCCCCTTCGGCTATAATAAAAACGATACCATCATCTTTGGCAGTATAACTTCCTTCATTTGGTAATTCTGGAAAATTGATAGAGATTAATCCAATTTCGTCAATAATGATTTGAGCCGCAATTATGTATTCTAAATTGGTATCTGCTGGTCTATTTCCAATTGATCGTTCGGTACTTATTTCTACTCCATCCAATTCACCCCTAAAGAAGAACTCACTTGGCTCATCCTCGCCACATCCTAAAAAAACTACAGTTATAAGAAGACTTAGAATTAAATGTTTTCGCATAGTTGCACAGTTACAATTAATAAATTCATTAAACCTACTTCGCTTTTAATTCAGCATAATATTTATAAAAATATGGAATCGTTTCTATGCCCTTGTAAAAATTAAATAAGCCATAGTGTTCATTAGGTGAATGGATATCATCTGTTGCCAAACCAAATCCTAGCAAAACTGATTTTACCTTAAACACATCTTCAAACATGGAAACAATAGGGATACTACCTCCTGATCTTTGAGGAATAGGTGCCTTACCGTAGGTTTTCTCCATCGCCATATGCGCCGCTTTATACTCCAAAGTGTCTGTAGGCGTAACAGCTGGATAGCCACCATGATGCGGTTTCACTTTCACTTTTACACTTGCTGGTGCCAGGCTATTAAAGTACTCCGTAAACAGCTGCGTAATTTTTTCTGGATCTTGATTAGGAACTAAGCGCATGCTAATTTTAGCCTCCGCCTTGGATGGCAAAACCGTCTTGGCTCCTTCTCCTATATAACCACCCCACATACCATTTACATCCAAGGTAGGACGTATGGATGTACGCTCCAAAGTTGTGTAGCCATCCTCTCCTTCTATTTCATCTATATCTAAAAATTGCTTGTACTCGTTTAAGTCAAAGGGTGCCTTATTCATCTCCGTACGCTCAGCATCAGATACCACTTCCACATCATCATAAAAACCAGGTATCGTAATTCTGTTGTTTTCATCCTTCATACGCGCAATCATCTTACTAAGGATGTTCAATGGGTTTGCTACTGCTCCTCCATATACTCCTGAGTGCAAATCTTTATTGGCACCTACCACCTCTACCTCCAAGTAGGATAGGCCACGTAAACCCGTTGTAATAGAAGGCGTATCATTTGCAATTACAGAGGTGTCTGATAACAAGACCACATCACAGGCTAGCATGTCCGCATATTCTCTACAAAAGGTTTCCAAGTTCGCCGATCCTATTTCCTCTTCCCCTTCTAACATAAACTTGACATTGCAGGGTAAGGAATCCGTTTGCATCATCGCTTCAAAGGCCTTAAAATGCATATACATCTGTCCCTTATCATCGCAGGCACCTCTGGCATAAATAGCGCCCTCCGGATGTCTATCCGTCTTCTTAATAACGGGCTCAAATGGTGGTGAATCCCATAGATCTAGCGGATCAGGTGGTTGCACATCGTAATGACCATAGACAAGTATGGTAGGTAGGTCATCTCCTATTATTTTGTCTCCATACAGAACGGGGTGTCCTGCCGTATCATATATCTTCACATGTTCCGCTCCAGCAGACTTCAGTTTTTCTGCCAAGTATTCTGCTGTTTTACGCACATCACCTGCATAGGCTGAGTCTGCACTTATGGAAGGAATTTTCAGAAGTTCTAAGAGTTCCTCTAGATATCGTTCTTTATTTGCTTGGATATTATCTTGTACTGCATTCATCTTGTAAAAATAAACTATTCCAAGATATTCTTATGTCTGGCTCTCACTTGTTTTGCAATACAATAGAGACTATCTATTAGTTTTATAATAAAATTTTGGGCGTGCCCTTTTATCCTCGCCAAAGGCTCAGGTACAGGTCGTGCCCTTCCATACTTTACATGCGTACGGTCCTTACAGGACTGCCCTACGGGCATATTCCAGACCACTCACGCGGTGGCTTTAACTAAGAATGCGCATAGTACTTCTAGGGACCGTAATAAAATGTGAAACTCAGAAAAGAAAAAAGAGAGATTTTAAAAAGGCATTGGATACATTTTCACAGTTTATATGAAGTATATTTTTGTTGTAGGATTATATATTAAAGAGGTAGAAGTAAAGTTTACTTAAACGCTACTATTTCTTGAAATCTGGCTTCTGAAAATAAATCTTTAAAATACGGATCATAACGGAAGCTATAGAAATCAAAACGTTTGCCATTCAAAATGGATTCCTCTAAGTAATCCATGGCCTGCTTTTTATCTATCTGCGCGAAGATCTGTGCTAAATAATAATTATAATATGCAGAATCAGTCCCATTCTGTTTTTGGATTCTTTCTTTAAGTTTTTCTAGCTCGTTCATATTTCCCTGCGCATGATGAATCTGCATCAATTTTGCAATTGAAAAATAGTCAGTAGGCCTATTCTGAATAATGGACTCAAATCCTTGTTTTGCCTTATTCAGGTCATCTTTTAAGAGGTAGCACCTACTTAACATTTTTGCACTGATAGGCGCTTTACTATAGACCTCAATAGCAGCATCTAGATACTCGTTTGCTAAATGTTTATCCTCCTTAAGTAGGGCCTCTCTACCTGCAAAATAATACAGGTAGCGCCAGTCTTTATCGAGTGGTTCTTCTCTAGCAAATTCAATAAGCTTTTTGACACGGGCAGGATTATTTTGAAGCGTATAGGCTCTGATAAGTATCTCGCGTGTCCTTCTCGTATAACTATACTCTAAAGCGGGTTCTAATTCTACTATCGCTTGATTATAATTTCCAAGTCGTATATCTGCTCTAGCAAAGAGTTCCAGTCGGCTAAGTAGATAGGGATTGGATTTATAATCCGACTCCGCTGTTTTTAAATCACGGAAGACTTCTTTTACTTCTTCTGGCTTATTTACAAATTCTAATGCAAGTACCATCATACTGATATTTTTAAAAGGGTCCTGTTGCAGATAATTGTATTCATCCTTAAAGTAGGTATAGGCTATTCTATTTTTCCCATCACGACATGCCTGGTAATGCTTAATAAGATTTCGTTCTCTTTTTGTCAATTTTGTAAGATCATATTGCAAGACTTTCAGCAGACTATCTAAGGGTGCATACATTCCTCGGTTGTAGTACTTGTTGATAAGAAATATTTTTGCGCTGGTGAAATTGGTATCTATCTGAATCGCATTTTCTAAATATCCAATTGCCTCAGCATGATCGGTATAGTGATCCAGAGCTTTAATGTATTCTTTGTATGCTTCAAATTCTGGAGGCTTGTTTTCAAAGTTCAAATTCTTATCCTTACTCAGGAGAAAGCTTAGAATCTGGCTGGACATGGCAGCAATCCCATCCATGGGTCTCTTCGCATCACAACGAACTAGTGGAAAGGAATTTTGCTTAGTACTTCCTGCTTGCTTTATATGGGAAATAAACATGAGAGACTCTCCCTCCAGATAAAAAGCGCCATGCAATACATTGGCAAACTTTTCGAACAAAATCGCTTGATCATAATTTGCACCCGCACTCCCCTTTCTGTGGTGTAAAAGGTCCTGATAATTTAAGGTGTTTGCAAATTCATTTTCATTGATTTTGTATGCTATCAAATCAGAAGCCATCTTCCCTATCACATCTAAGGAATCAATTCCCGTATTATTTTCAAACTCAAAGACAGCTAAGCTATTTTCGAGAGGCAATGATGTTTCCACATTTTGGTTCTCATCAATTGAATTTCGATTTGACAAAATCTTATATGCAAGCAAGCCGGAACTAAGGAATAAGCCACCAGCTAGCAGATAATGCAAAGGCTTTTTCTTGCTTTTATCTCTTCTTGTAAGTTTTAGATTATCATTGTCCGAATCAAACTTAAAATGCCAAGGAATAAGAATTGCGAAGGGAAATAAAAATAATAGTAAGGCAATCAAGCTCGTGACAAAGGCTTTTGGTATTCCGAGGTATGGACCAGTTGTGGCTAGAACCTGTATTAAAATCCAGGAAAAAATACCGAATAAGGAAACGCTTCTTAATACCTTACGCTCTTTACATTCTTGATAAAATTTCTGTACGTTCATATAAACCCAAGGTGTATTTACTTTGATCTTGTTTTTATCTATCTTTCAGTATTGATTAACTTAAAATTTTTATAATGTCAAACTTCCAATTTTCTCCGGATCCACCGGATTCATCAGATTCTATTGATCCAATGAATCCTCCTAGCATTGAACCTGTTGATCCACTGCCTTCGATTAATCCTACTGGAATAGAATCTGTTGGTGATATTGCAGATAGCATACAAATACCACAAATCACTCCAGAAGGTGATATTGATTCGAGTAGCAGAATTTCATCAGACATAGCAACTGGACATGAACAGGGTCATGACCCTAACGAAAGGTAGATTCATTCAACACTAAAATTAGTTTTACCTATTAAGAGATCGCTGGAGTTATATAACATGATGGAATATGTTCCAGCCTCTCTTATTTGTTTAAAATCCCATATTTTAAATCCGTTCCCGGTATTTACACCTATATCGAAATTCTTTGCATGGAATTCTTCGTCATCCTTTTTCCATGCTGCGCGAATCGTTTCATTGCCAGGTGAATTAATCTGTGCATGAAAATATACCTTATCGCCAGCATTGAATTCTGACTGTATTCCCTGTGCTTGTTTTTCTACAATATTTGTACAGGTAACAATTTTTGACTTATCCTGTATCGTTGCATTGTTCTCTACCTGTTCTTCTAATTCTCGTTTACGTTTTTTTTGCTCTGCACTGAGAACAGATGCATCTACAGACTGTAAGTAGGCTAGTTCTTCTGAAACAGTAAGTCCGCCTTCTGCCTTTTTTACTTCTAAGAAATACTGTGTTGCTTCGTCAATAGAATGATTTATTGAGGAGTTCTCTTCTTGTGAAGCTGCTACCAACATTTGACCTATCTTATCAAACTGAGCCTGCTTCTTAGCTATCTCTTTATCGAGAGCATCCCGCTTCTTTTCCATTCGATTTAAGGTGTAAAAACTAAAGACAAGAGAACCGATAACTAGCAAGGCAGACAACAGGCTCATTAAGGCGTTCAACTGTGAACGTCTCTTAATTTTTTCTAAATCATGTTCCATGGCTACTTACTAGAGTTAAGTAAACTTACTGCTTGGTCAAACATTCTGAGAAGACGATTTGCAGAATATCCAATTAAACCTGTGGAGCCAAAAAGAGCTGCTAAGATTTTAATATCTGCTTCTGTCTTCACAATGATCCAGCCAGCACTAAAGAGTAACATAACTAAAGAGAGTGAGGTGATAACGAGATGAACGATACGTTCCATTTTAAAAAGCGCGACTATTCTCTCCACTCTATGGAGTGCAGTGTCGTGCGTTGTGTGGGAGTTATTCATTGATTTGGAGTTTTAATGATTAAGTTTAAAATTACGAAAAATCTTGATGAAATTACAATCTAAGAATATATACAATTCTTAGTTGAGGAAGTCTCCAACAATTCATTTTTGCCTATAAAGTAAATGAGCGGAATGATCAGGGTGAGTGGTCTACCTGGGTTGCTTGGAAGGCAGGTAGTAAGAGACCAGCCTGCATGAGGGGGAGTAAGGGAGCTGGAGGCAGGGCCGCAGGCTGTGCTGTGCGGCGCACAGTACGGAACCCCTGGATGACCCGACAGATGTCTTACATGTATGGAAGACATCTGGCACGCCCAAAACAAAATAATAAGTGAATTAAAATCTGTATTACTTATTAGAAAACATGAATTCAGAAATGACTTTCTTAGCCTTGCTTTTGGAGATGTCTCGTTTGATTTTACCACGTAGCGCTGAAGAAATTTCACCTGTTTCCTCAGACACGATAATGGATAGAGCGTTTGCATTTTCTGTAACGCCAATGGCTGCTCTGTGACGCAGACCTAACTCCTGAGGTACAGCCTGATTTTTAGTAACGGGAAGTATACAACTTCCTGCACGAATTTTGTCACCGCTTATAAGAACAGCACCATCGTGTAAGGGGGAATTTTTAAAAAAGATGCTATCCAACATGGGTGCTGAGATATCGGCATTAATGGCAACTCCCGTGGACTCTATCGTAGTAAGTGGTTCTCTAGAAAAGACTAAGAGTGCACCTGTTTTAGAGTTTGATAGATAGTCTAAACTGTCGCCGATTGCTTTTAGTTGAGCAACCTTAGACTCTGACAATTCTGACTCATCTCTCGGGAAAAATCGTTCAAGGAAATTAAGCCGTCCCTTGAGTGTTGTATTCCCTAGGACCAATAAAAATTCACGTACCTCTGGCTGGAAAATGATAATCAAGATGATCACACCAAAGGCTACAAATCTACCGAGCAACATGGAAAGTAAGTTCATATCAAGGATACCTACTAACCACCAAATGCCATACAATAATACAACACCAATAAAAATATTAAAGGCAACTGTACCACGCAGGAGTTTGTAGAGTACATACATCAGATAGCCCACGATGATGACATCGAGCACATCCCAAATCCTGATTTCCAGGGCTCCTATGCTAATGAGTGAACTAATTTTTATAATATTTTACTCCTTCTTCCATATTGTGATACATGAAGGACAACAAGTCTGCTGCCTCTTCTATACGTTTAGACGTAGGTTTTCCTGCTCCGTGACCTGCTGAGGTTTCAATGCGTATTAAGACAGGATCTGTCCCTGTGTGTTTGTCTTGTAATTCCGATATAAACTTAAAGGAATGTGCTGGCACTACTCTATCATCGTGGTCGGCTGTGGTCACCATAGTAGCTGGATAAGCAACTTCCTTTACATTGTGTAGAGGCGAATATTTTTTCAAATACTTGAAGGCTTCTGGATCATCACTGCGACCATAGTCACCAGCCCAGGCCCAACCAATTGTAAACTCGTGATAGCGTAGCATATCAAGTACTCCCACATGCGGAAAAGCTACTTTGTAGAGATCAGGTCGTTGTGTCATACATGCACCAACTAGAAGTCCACCATTGGATCTTCCTTCGATAGCTAATTTTTCTGATGACGTATATTTTTGCTCGATGAGATATTCCGCTGCCGATTGGAAATCGTCAAAAACATTTTGCTTACGTTCCTTCGTTCCGGACTTGTGCCATTCTGAACCAAACTCTCCTCCTCCTCTGATATTAGCAACGGCGTAGATGCCTCCATTTTCAAGTAGTGGTAAGCGCGTTACATTAAAGGAAGGTAGGATAGGTATATCAAATCCTCCATAGCCATAGAGTAAGGTAGGTCTTGCACCATCCTTCTTAATCCCTTTTTTGTAGGTCAAAAACATAGGCACTTTTGTGCCATCATAACTGGTGTACCAAACCTGTTCGGTTGTATACTCATCCAGCGGAAAGTCAATTTTTGGTTGACTATAAATTGTACTTTTTAGGGTTTTGGGATCCAGTGAGTAGATAGTACCAGGCGAAGTAAAGCTGGTAAAATTGTAAAATATCTTATCTCCTTTTTTGTTTCCATTAAGACCGCCTATACTACCCACACCAGGCAATGGCATGTTTTGTTCTAGCTTTCCGTTTTTATCAAATATTTTAATTTGTGAACTGGCATCCACCATATAATTTCCAAAAAATCGATCGCCAATTTTTTCTACACTACGCAGTGTGTTGTCTTGCTCCGGAATAAATTCTTGAAATCCAGCTTTGGGCTTGCGCATATCCAACTTAACTACTTTTAGGTTAGGTGCACCTGCATTTGTCTGTACATAAATTATAGGTCCCTCACTATCCACCAAACTATAGTCAGCATCAAAGCCTGTTACGATGTCTATAATGGGGTTATTTATATTAGATAGATCTTTCACACTAAAGGCATTACCACTTGTGGACTCTACCTTGCTAAGTATTAGATATTTTTCATCACTGGTTGTGGTTGCATATACATTCCTATTGGGATGTTTATCGTCTTTATAAATTAGCTTGTCTTCAGACTGATCTGTGCCTAGCTTGTGGTAATATAGTTTGTGATACTCATTTGCTCCTGACAGGGCCTCATCATCTGTTGGCTCTGGGTATCTACCGTAGAAGAATCCATCTTTGTACCAAGACATTCCTGAGAACTTAAGCCACTCTACCTTGTCTTCCGTATGCTTTCCAGATTCCAAATCTAGAACCTTGACAGATCTCCAATCTGAGCCCCCTTCCGAAATTTGATATGCAAGATACTTTCCGTCATCACTAATGGAGTATGACCCCAGCGAGGCAGTGCCATCATCAGAAAACTTATTGGGGTCTAGCACCTCTGTAAGTTTTTTAGAATCTGTATCCAGGGCATACATAACCGATTGGTTCTGCAAACCATCATTTTTGAACTGGTAGTATTTTCCACCACTTTCAAAAGGCGTAGACAATCTCTCGTAGTTCCATAACTGTTCAAGACGTTCTTTAAACGCATCTCTAAATGGAATACCATCTAAATAATCAAAGGTTACTGCATTTTGTCTTTTCACCCAGTCTACTGTTTCATCTGAGTTATCGTCTTCTAACCATCTATAAGGGTCAGCAAGCTCAGTGCCATGATAGTTCTCCACCACAGTGGTGTCTTTGAACGTTTCAGCGTACTTTAATTGTTTTGGCATTTCGGAATTACAGGCAGTTAATAAGATTGCAAACAATACGAAGAGAATATATGGCCTCATAATGATGATATTAGTCTGATAAAATTACTAAAATTTACCATATGTAATGGCTCTGAACCACAGCCTGCTCTGAATTCTTGTGAATTTTTACAAATGCATAGCTAAAATTGGGAATCCCTATTGGGAATCGACTGTTCTAATCCTATATTTGCACAGAATTTAACAAACCATGAGAAATTATATTCTACTCTTCAGTCTGGCGGTTTTCTTAGCATGCGGTAAACAAGCCGTAGATCCTCTAGCACAGATTGGTCAGCCTGCCAAACCCAAGATGATTGAAACGGCCAAGTTTCCTTGTAAGGTAATTCAAGATGGTTTGGATGATCAAACTGGCTTTTATAAGAAAGATATTGCCTACGAGAAGTTATTTGAGTATACGCCAGAGAAACTACTTAACTATTACAGAGGCAGAGACTTTTTAACCTGCTATAGCTCGGTTGGCATACTGGACAAAAAGCATTATCTCTATCTTAAAATGATCTTTGATTCTAAGGATGCTGCACGGGCCTATGGAAGCATACAAAAAGAGCAAGAAATACGTATAACGCTTTTAGATGGTTCACAGACACAGTTAAAGACAGCTGTCCATGTAGATGCAAAGCCTGACCCTAAAACAAATCGCGTTATCTATGATGGCATATTTGAAATGTCAGGAACGAATAGAAAGAAGCTCAAAGATGCAGAATTGGATCAAATTGAAATAGTATGGACCTCAGGATTCGAGTCTTACGAAATTTTTAATGTTGACTTATTGATGAACCAAATTAAATGTCTAGAAAAATAATGTTAGGATTAAAACTTCCCACAGATCCAAGATGGGTTAATCTTGCCGAGAAAGATTTAGAAGAAATCCTAACGGATCATGCCTACTGCGAACTTAAAGCAGCCACTTCATGCATTACCTTAATTCAAGGATACCCTGATAAAGAAGAATTGGTAAAAGAGCTCTCTCCTATTGTTACAGAGGAATGGGGACACTTTAGACTTGTTCTTAAAGAACTGCAAAAGCGAAATCTACAGCTAGGCTATCAACGGAAAGATGAGTATGTAAACAAACTTATAGACTTTCAGAAAGGAGGCGGCAGTAGAGAAGATAGAATGCTTGAAAAACTACTCACCTTTGCTCTTATTGAGGCTAGAAGTTGTGAACGATTCAGACTGCTTTCCTTACACATCAGTGAGGAAGAGTTAAAAACATTTTATCATGGTTTTATGGTCTCTGAGGCCGGTCATTATAGAATGTTCTTAGATCTATGTTATCATTATTTTGATAAGGATAGAGTGAAGAAAAGGTGGTCAGAGTACCTAGAGCGAGAAAAGGAGATAATGGGTGAATTGGAGGTACGCGGGGATAGGATGCATTAGGTTTAGAAGCCAGACATAAGAATCTAGATCTTATAGGATTTTGTGGCTAGGTAGGCTGCGTATTTGTTACCTGCATGTTCATTTATCCCAAACGAATTGTAAGCTAACAAGTCAGATGCTTTATCGCCGTAAAAGAAATTAAAAATTAGCTGGGTTTCCGTTCTATCTTTATTTATTTCTAAGAAGGTTTTCAGATCTTTAAAATCATGGTCATTGCTATCCTCAGTTAAGCAGTTTAATTGGGATTGAACAAAAACTTCTTGTTTCAAACAAGCTTCAAGATTTTCAGGTTTAGAATGCTGATTCCAATGTAAGCTTCTGTACATACTCGCCCTTAGACGTCTCTTTATAAGTTCTTCCGTGAACTCTTCACTCGTATAGAAAATAGGTGTAATGAAACTCCTATTGAATATGGAATCCATTTCAAATCTGTTCTTATAATCTGTATCATAATAATGGGACCATGCCCCTTCTAGATCATCTACTAAATTTATTCCAACACTAAATTTGCTACCGTCTCGTGAATCCGATTTAGAATTAAATAATTCGATTTCTTCTTGTGCAAGTCCTTCTGCATCTAATCGTATTAGATCTTCTAACTTAGAAATAGCTAAGATATTTCCCATAGGGTTATAGCCAGCGATGGGCAGTAAGATATCTTGCTCAGCATTTCCATGCAGAAGGTGAAGATAATGTTTAAAGCGCTTTGATTTAGGGAGGCGGTAAAGGCTTTGAATTTTACTTAATATTTTCAGAAGAGTAAGCTGCATATTTACTTTGACAAACTTAAAATAAAAAAAAGGACTCGCTTAAAAGCAAGTCCTCGTTAAAAGTTGTGTCTAATTGCATAAGGGTAAATATGCAGATTAGGGTACTTAGTATGTATCTCTTAGTTACTATGTAACTGTTCTAGTATTCCGTTATTATCAATCACTACCTTAGAGTCTTGAAAACCTCTGTTGTATGCTTTGATACGTGCATTTTCTGCTTCTTCATAATTGTTAAAGCCGCTCAATACAAATATAGTCCAATCATTTTTTGACCACTGTTCTATCTCTCCAAGGTCTTTAACTGCCTTCAGATCAAACCAAATAGGGTCTTCGTATGATGCAAGTCTTACCTTGTAGACTACAGCACTAGAAGGAGTATATGGTTCGATGTAGGTATTTGTATTTTGATTTGCATCGTAGTATGAACTATGGCTATCATGCTGTGTATTAGCCTGCGTAGATCCTTGCGTATAGCTTGTTGTTTCTGGACTATTGTAGCTATTGGTATAGGTACTTGAACTGTATGTTCCTGAGTCCGATAATGCTAATTCCATCGTACCAGTATTTAATACCTCATGTGTTACAAATGCATCACTAAATCCATTCGCACGTACTTGCGCTAAGACCTGATCCGCTTGATATCTATCGTAGAAATAACCAAGCTTTACCTTAGTACTATTTGATTTATATATTCTGTAAATATTTCCGAACTGCGCAACGTTTTGAAATTTGTCCATGTTACCATCTGTAGAAAAGAAAGCAGCTAATTGGATAAAAAATACTTTTTCGCCATCGTTAAAAATTACCTCTCCATCAGACACCTTGCGTGCTGCCATTGTCTCAGCAGCAACTGCCACTGTTTTAGCTGCAGCGATATCTTCGGAACGTACCTTACTTACCACTGTTTCTGTTTTATTCGCTACTGACATCACATTTTCTACAGGTACATCTACGGTATTCTTTACCACAAGTTCGTTTAGGTTTAATGCTTCTGGCATATCTACAACCACATCCTCAACAGTAGAAGCCTCCACTGCAATGTTAGACAGATAGTTATTTGTGTTTACACCATAGGCAATATAAATATCATGCTTGCCTTTACCACCTAGCCTATTTGATGTAAAATACATGGCATCTTCTTCTGCTAAGTATACAGGAAAAATATCATCCTCTGGTGAATTAATTCCCTTCCCTAAGTTAGATGCCTTTGCAAACAAACCATCTACTTCTTCTGACTTAAAGATATCCATCCCTCCTATTCCCATAGTGAAATCAGAAGAAAAGTACAGTGTGTTTTCATTTACAAAAGGAGTAATTTCGTTGCCTTGTGTGTTGATGTTAGCTCCTAAATTAATAGGCTCAGACCATCTACCATTTTCATTGTATGAAACATACAAATCAAAACCTCCAAAGCCACCTGGCATATTGGAAGCAAAGAAGAGTGCATTTCCATTGTCAGCAAAGGCTGGGTAGGCAGTTGCATAGCCAATAGAATTGTATGAAAATGGTGTCTCGTTTCTAAGAATACCATCTTCATCTAAAGTAGCCAAGAATATACCCAGATCCATCTCGTCTGCATCTGTTTGTGTATATCCATTTACAAAATTGTGCTTTATGTATGCACAGAAGTAATCATCGGTTATTGAAATGGCCGTTATATTATTTTGGGAAAGTCGGGATTCATCTAAAAATTCAAAAGGAGTAATTGTACCTACACCGTTCGCAGCGCAGCTATAATTTACAGTTTTGTGTTTATTCACTAATGGCAGATCAGCGTTTTCGTAAGAAGAGAAGATAATTCTATCTCTAAAAATGGTAGGGGAAAAATCGGATTCCTTTGAGTTCCATTCAGCAAGAGATACTTTATATTTATCAGACTCTTTTAGTTGTGCTTGCGCAAAGTCACAACTCAATGCATAGTGATCACCCAAGAGAGGATCAAACTCACTATATTTTTGAAAATATTCCTTGGCAGCATCTAGCTTTCCAAGTTCTTTCAACACCTGCGCGTATTGAAAGTAAAATTGAGGCTCCGTATATACTGTAGCTAATTCGCTGAACCAGTTATACGCTTTCATATTTTTGTTCATCATCTTATTAGACATAGCTAAACCGTACATACAGTTTAAGCAGTCTTTATTTTCAGATAATGCACGTTCATAGTTTTCAGCTGCCAGATCGTACGCCTTTAACTGAAACTGCTTTTCTGCTTTGAGATAAGCTTTTTGCCCAAATATTGAGACACTGGCGAATATACACATCAGTGTCAAAGCTAGGCTACGTAGTGTATTGAGACCCATAGTTTCCTATTTTGATATATTATAATTATCAAATATATGAATATCCTTGGGATTGAGGTATAAATATATATGATTTTTTTATAATATGTTATTATTCGCTAGAATTCTTAATATTTTGCTTGGGCGTGCCCCTCTGATTTCAAGCAATCGTAGGGTCGTTCCCTGCCAGACTCCACATACGTTGCGGTCCCGTAGGGACCCACCAGCAAGCAGGTGGCCTTCTAGGCAACTCACGCAGGGTCTTTCACTAGATAACTTAGGATAAGATAGAATTAAGAGATAATATCAAGAATGCGAATCAGACTCGTTTTTCGTAGAGAAAAGACCCTAATCGGCAAGATTCAGCTTTTCAAAAGCTTTCTCCTTATAATACCCTTTGGTGTAGATATTTCAACTAGATATATCCCAGAATCGTGATTGCTGATGGATATTTTCAGACTATGGACATTTGCAGGCTTAACTGATTGTATAAGCTGTCCATTTATATTATACACATTTACCTGCATAATAATTAAGTCTTCTGTATCTATCCGGATTTCTTCTTGAAAAGGATTTGGATAGATCTGCACAGACTCTTCATATAGTTCTGACATATTCAAAGAAATATCTAAACAAGTAAATAGCTGTTCTTTGAAATGTTCGTATTCTGTTTCAACTTGAGTAGAAGCAGATGTCAATCTACCATACAAAATACCCGAAGAATATTCTAAATAATGTCTTGTACAATCAAACACCTGCCATTGATAAAATTCTAAATTATAAGAATTTTGGACTTCTAGTCCATCGTAAAATAAATTCAAAACGAGAGTGTCTCCTACCTCAAAAGCAGTAAAATCCAAGTTGCAGTTTAATCCGTCCTGCCCCAGTACCGCAATAGTATCTGGTATCTCCTTATGGATATTTTCAATGCGCTTAAATTGTGCAGCTGAGACATCATCAAAACTTATCAGTTCTACTAAAGCTATATAGTCTGTTGAATCTGCGGAATGGCAGAATGGATCAATATATGGTCCACAGGAGCACGCATAAATTAATATGGCATTAAATAAAAAGGCTAAGGTAAATACCCATTTAAACATAGTATTTGTACTGGTTATATACTAAAGTTAAAGAATTAAAAGCTAGCATTCATGAATTACTTGATGTTATTGAAGACATTAATTTTATAAATTAAAACTAAATCAAATACTTTAAATTTCAGTTTTATCTATGTCAAGAGTCGCTTTTCCCCACATTTTGAATTTGGGGGAAATTTAATTTTTTAGCCTTGTCCGCAACATCATTCATATCTCTTCATAATTAGAAATGAGAAATAATAGTCAGAAAAGTATTAGTTTTGTTACAAGATTGAAACCTAGGATATAATGGATGAAAATACCTTTTCAAAAACTTATAGCTTACATATAACCTTAATTGAATAAAGAATCATTTATTCAGAACAACTTGATTATTTATTACAGACTTATAAAACAAAAAAATGACAAAACAATTTTTATTTCTATGCACTTTAGCTTTGAGCGTTTGCTTTATTTCTTGTGGAGAAGACTGTGTAGCTCCTGGTTTTGAAGAAAACATTATAGGTACTTGGGATTCTCCAGATATAGGAGAAGCACAAGCAGGAACAGTAACCTTCAGAGCTGATGGAACGGGAACAGGATCTGAAGACGGCGTATTCTGGGCAGAGTTAAATGATGAAGGAAGTGGTGATTTTACTTGGACGTATAATGAAGCGGACCAGACTATCAACCTCGATTATGACTTTATGAATGGAGGTTTAGACTTTGATATGGATATCGTAAGTTTCGATTGCGATAATACTACGTTAAGTTTCTTCTTGAATTTCACTTTAGAAAGATAAGAACAATACAAATTGTAAAAGGTCAGCTCTGTAAGGCTGACCTTTTTTTTATGCTATACATACATACTACATGAATAAGTTAATCTGCCTATTTCTACTTCTATCTTTTTTTGCCCCTAGCATGGATTGTTCCGCACAGGAACTATCAAAACACAGAGATTTCCTGTTTGGAATTATGACATATTATCAAGACAACACTGAAATCTCTAAAGATGAAGTGACTGCATTAATGGAAACAAATCCCAAAGCTCTGGAAGATTGGAATAAGGCAGATACCTACTTTACAATATCTTTAGTCAGTACAGGTCTACAGCTAGGGGCCACCATATACTACATCCGACAGCTTACTTCCTTAGAAACAACTTCTGTTGCACCCCTCTATGCGCTTGCAGGTTTTTCTGTAATCTCAATCACCTTTGACTACTTGTCAAGAAATGCAAGAAATCGTGCCATACTAAACTATAATCATGATTTAGATGCACAATCGAATCTTAGCTTGGGTGTTACGCCGAATGGTGTGGGTTTGGTTTTGAGTTTTTAATTATCCTTTGAACTGATCAAGAAAAAATTGCCTTATCGTTCTGTATCCATATGCAACGCATTGCAAATATTTACAAAACTAAACTCGCACTTTACTTCTTTTATCATGCTTCCTGCATCGTCTAAAATTACCATACAGGGCAGATTGTCTTCTGCGCAATACCTTTTGAAGATTTGATAGTTTATTGACTGCAGTGAATCTAATTTATTTATAGTTACACCAACATCCAGTATATAGAATTCATATTTCTTATCAATTGACTTGACTATAGATTCCTCTTTCAGTATAAAGTCCTCAAAATTTTTGCAGTCGTCATTATTATCGCTCCTGAAGTAAAGCAATGAATTTTTTAATCTTCTCTTATTTTTTTTTGGATCAAGTTCATAAAAATGCTTAATATCAGAATACAAGGAATCTAATGCTATATGCTTTCTTGTGTCATACTTCTCTTCAAAACTAGCAAGATTAGTAAGAACTTTATTTCTGAATGCATTATAATCTTTTCTCATTTTGAGTGTATCCAATTCATCCAGTATAATATCAAATTTGAATGCACTAATATTATTAATAGATCTTCCGCTCTTTTTAAATGATTCACTCATAAGGTAACCAACAAATGAATTTAGCTTTAATGCCTCTACATCTAAAACATCATAACCGCAATGTAAAAGCTCTTGGAGAATTTGTGCATAGCTTTCCTCCCACTCTTCATTGATTTCTTTTGGAAATTCAAACTCTCTTAGCTCAAAACAGGAATCTGTACTTTGAGAATACATATTAACATGTGCGCATACTACACAGCTGAGAATTAGTATAAATTTATTCATGCGTTTAATTTAAAATGCAAGACATGCTTTATGGTCAGAGATTAGCTATCCCTAAACCGCAGCATCAAAAAAATCAAGGCAAAGCCCAAAACAAAACAAAGGATAACTGGCAGCATACGCACTTCTCCAATATAGTCTGCAGGCAAAACAGTCGCTTCTTGCACAAGCTTATACATCTCATTTTTTGGATCAGAAAGAAAGCTATTAATATCCACTGCATTCCCTGTCTCCTTGTGCATCACCTCCGTAGGATTTCTCCAAGGCCAGATCTTTTTTAAGGAACCCAACATAAAACCCGCCATCAAGGCTATCGTAGGCTTTTCATAATTTTTAAACGTATAAGACAGAATGCGCGAGAAAAGCAAAATGCCTGTTAAGCACCCGAGAGCAAAGACAACTATCATAATGGCGGTCGAACTGCTAAAGTCAGTAGCCAAACTTTTTATGCCCGGAATAATTACTGTGTACATCCCCAAGAGAAGTAAAATAAAACTGCCTGAAATACCTGGCAAAATCAATGCGCATATCGCTAAGGCACCACTGAAAAATACATACAGGAGATTTTCAGAACCACGCACGGGACTGATACTCACAATCATATAGGCAAGCACACATCCAAACAAAAACAAAAGGATATTCTTGATATCTCCTTCCCCAATTGACTGACGCATAAAGTATAAAGCGGACGCTAGTATAAGACCAAAAAAGAAACCCCAAAGAGGCTCTGGATAATGCTCTAATAAATAACTCACTCCTACTATACCAGCTACCACACCCAGAAACATCCCTCCAAACAAGAAGAGTAAAAAACGACCGTTAATGCGATCCCAGAGACCTGCTATACCAGACTCTTTAAATGTACTTAATAAAGAAAGGTCAAATCGCGTAATTGTAGCCAATAGCTTTTCATAAATCCCAGTTATAAAGGCTATCGTTCCTCCAGACACCCCTGGTATTACCTCTGCTATTCCCATTGCCATTCCGCGCAACATCAATGCTATCTTTCCAAAAACTATCTCTTCTCTAGTGTTCGCGCCCATATATATTTCCTTCCTTAAATTGTTCGTCTAATTTCTTTTGTTCCTCACTGTCCACTACTTCAATCTTTCCTATGACAGAAAGATCAGGACTGCCCCCTTCAACCCAGGCGGAATACCAAACACTGCCAAGTGACTTAACGGCATCGCGCATGCGTTGTTCCACCATGCCATCCATTTCGTTTTGATAGGCTTCTGCGTATTCTGGACACTGCACACGCACAGTCCGTTCTAAGCGTTCATCAAAACAAAATTGTTGATTTTCAGGAAACGTGCGACTTAGTCGTTTCTCGATGGAAAGCACACTATCTAACAATGCATGACTATCTTCTATAACAGACCAGATATAGCTATGCATATTCTTTTTATATTCTGCCTTCCCTACAAAAAAGTTGTAACTATCATCTGCATATAGTTCGGGAATTCTACTTTCCCAAAAGGCATGAATACCTAACTGATCTGAGAGTTGTCCATTATAATTTTCAGTAGTGTGTAGAGGGACATGTGCATCTCCTATATAATGCCCCATCTCTGCAGAAAAGCGTAAAATATTTTTTTGATTCTTATTCTTAAAGGCATTGGCTAATCGCCAATAAAACCCGTGCAGGTGGTAGGGTAAAATCCCATATCCGCTAAACGTATCTTCTATATGTAATTCCGAGCCGCGTGATCGTATATCCAAAATGCGCTTAAACTCATTTGTGGCCTTATCATCAAAGCGCCACTTCCCTTCTTGCTTTGTTTCAAATATATAGTCTTCATAAAACTGTTCCAAAGACGCAAAAGCAGCATGCTCTGACAAATCCGTAAACGCTTGAATTGTATCTGTGCCTTCCAAGATATGCACCTTAGCATATTTCCAAAAAGCTTTTTCAAATTGTCGGGGCACAGTTTCAAACGGTTCCTCACCCCAATGATCAATATCAATATAATGGCGTACTGCCTCTTCTTTAATTGCATATCTGCGTTTGTCTGGGTCTACCGCATGTTCAGTTATAAATTCAATGTTCTTTTTATAAAAGCCAAGCATTTCCTGTGGCAGGGTAAACACTGCCATACGATTAATCTTTCTATGTCCATAGAAACCCCATACCTCTTCATCCACCTTGGTGAAACCCATCTCTATACAGGCAAAACATAAAATCAAAAGGTAGCTAAGTAGGTATCGCATGCTTATTCTAAAAAGTAATTATAACGCAGAAGAAATTTCTCCATAAGTGGTTGCTGAATTAAATAAAAATCCCCCCAACTTGCCAAACCAAAAAACCGAGGAAGGGTTTTTAAGGCCTCATACTCTACTGGGTCAGAATCGTACTTCATCACATCAAGAACGGGAAATAATTTTAAATCTTTAAACCCACCATCATCAAATTTAATTGTGATGTGACAGAATGGTAGTAGTGAACTTATGGAATCTTTTCTTGGATGTTCGTTTTCAATATATTCCGCCATCAAAAATCTATAGTCTTTTAAATACGATTCCACGAGCTTTTGATTTGTTTTCTTTCCACTCACTGGCGCATTTTCATTAAAAGGGAGTACCTTATAGTCGCCGTCTTTCACTATTCTAAATGAATTTGTTTGGTCTTTAGGATACTCGACAGTGAGCTCTTTTATTTTTTCATCATTCTCTCTAAAGATGCTATAATCTCTCCATTCTAAATAAGACCTAGAAAATTTTTCGCGCAGTACACTTTCTTCAAAGGGTAATTCTAATACGTAGGGCTGCGCTGCATTTTCCATTAAAAAATAGGTGCCTCTTTCATCGGGTGTGTTGCCACCTATATAGAAACTAGTCAGTTTCTTACCATTCTTATCATAGGCCTCTACCTTGATTCCAACCTTCGCAATACCCTTGATAATATTTTCAGTTGCATTTTTTGAAGGTATAAATTTTACGCGGGCACGCTCTAAGACAGAAAGCACACCATTGATTGCTCCTTCTTTTACACGATGTGTCTCATCTAACAACCAGTGATTCCCATTTCTAGTTAGAGTAATGTTGTTTTTGCTCTTATAGGCTACAAAGACCTTGTCTACTGCATTTATATCAGCAACAGTAAAGGCACGATCATCCACGGACGAACTATTTTTTGTAGTCCCTAACATCTTATAGGCTAAGAAAGCTAATAGGACTAAGACGAGGAATAATGTCAAATTTCGTTTCATAGCTATTGTGCGTATTTTCTTTTTCTAATAAAAAAGTATAGCATTGCAAAAAGACCCAAAAACAAGAGAGGTAAACCCAGGTTTATAAACTTCCAAAAGCTACTCTCCTCACTGGCCTTAATGGTATTGAGTAGATGTAACTTTATCTCTTTTGACCGCGCATCCGCCAAACCATAATCATCTACCATGTAATCAATTGCATTTACTATAAAATCCAAATTGCCCTTATAGGCTTTTTCTTCCCATCTATTATAACCAGTAGGACTTACCTGATTCGTCTGTGGGTTAAAGATATTTCTTATGAGGTCTGCATCACTTACAAACATCTGCTTTGTCTCCGGGCTCTTCTCCACAAACTCAGCATCTATTTGCGTTAGGGTCGATCGCATATTTTCTGATACTCTATTTTTAAAATAGGAATCAAATTCGCCCTCTACTAACATAGCTACCGTTTGCGGCCCTTTGTCAAACTTATCAGGTTCTGGTTCGTAGCGCAAAATATCAAAACTTAAACGCATGGGAAACATCTGAAATCTTGAGTATTGAGAGCTTTGTAGTAAGGGGGTATGTCTGATATTTGCCTTGCTGCTAATCTGTTCTATGGTACTTGGAAATTGCACATTGACTCGATCTAGATTTTTAACTATGGGATGGGACGAACCTGCTTGTAGCAAGGGATGATAAAAATAATTAAAGAATTCTATCTGTGGTTTACCTCCCTGATCACCTACCACCTGAGGAATTGTACTACACTCCAAATCTAAGACCACATTATCCTTGTACTTCACACCATACCTAAAAAACATATCTTCTAAACCCGACTCTAAGGGCCGAGGTACATAAAATTGGTATTGGGCAACACTATCTACATTCACAAAATATTTTTCCACCAACCAAATGACCTTGCCGCCATTCATCACATATTGATCAATAATAAATTGGCTACGTTGGGTCATTTCTTCTTGGGGCCTTGCCACTATCAAAACATCCGCACCTGCATCTATCTTGTACAGGCTATCTAAATTAATCCTCCCCGTATCGTAGTACTGACGCAAACTTCTCTCTAAAAAGGCTGTTTCCATTTCGCTCAGTTCCCCATTTCCAGTTGTAAAGACCACATTGGGTTTTTCTTCATTCCAAACTTTAAAAATCCCATTCGTTAATTTATACTCGAGCATGCTAACTGAGTTATTTAAAATCAACTCATTGGATACACCCATGCGTTGCTCTTCCAGTAAGCTTACTATCGTCCTTCTATCTCCTCTACTAATAAGAGCATAGGGATAAATATATTTTTCTACCGTCTCTTTACCGTCCATAACACTGAGACGTGTTGGTGTCAGTCCTATATTCTTTAGCTCTTCTCGTGTGCGATTTATTTTTTCTAGATTCCCAGCAGATGGATCAACAAATTCGTATGCAATGTTACCATTCAAACTATTGAATTCTCTAAGCATATCCCCTGTCGCATTTCTTAATCGCTTAAAACCTGCTTCTAATTCACCATCCAGTAAAACTTGTACAAAGATATTATCGTCTACCTCATCTATCATATCCACTGAAGAATCACTCAGCGTAAATCGTTTGTCTTCGGTAAGATCTAAATGGGTGTAAAAATACGAGGCAAGAACATTGATAACAATGAGCACACCTAGGACCAATATAATTTCTATTAACTTCTTACTCATGCCCACTTACGTTTACTCAATGAAACATGTGTTAGATAGATAAAGAAGCCTATCACACTTAAAAAGTATACCATATCTCTCGTATCAATTTTGCCCTTACTCATAGAGAGATAATGATTATTAACTCCTATCTCCCGTACGATACTATCTGTCTTGCCAAAGAAAATAGGCAGCTTACTCAGATACTGAAATGCAAGGTACATGAAGAAGCAAAAGAAGACCGCCATTATAAAGGATACAATCTGATTTGTACTTAAGGAGGAAGCAAAAAACCCTATAGCGGTAAATACTGCAGCTAGAAAAAACAAACCGATGTATGAACCAAGTGTTGCCCCCGAATCTATATTTCCTACCGGACTTCCTAATTGATGTACTGTATAATAATATAAGACTGTTGGTAATAAGGAAAAGAAAACCAAGACTAGACAGGCAAAGTATTTGCCGAGTATAATATGCCATTCTGATATTGGCTTGGTATATAAAAATTCTAAGGTTCCGTTTTGCTTTTCTTCCGCAAAGGTCCGCATGGTAATCGCTGGAATCAAGAACATAAACACAAAGGGTGCCATCGAAAACAATTGGTCTAGATTCGCATACCTGCCATCCAATATGGAGGTATCTGTAAACACCCAAGAGAACAAACCTATTACTACCAAAAAGATGGCAATACTGAGGTAGCCCATAATCGAGCTAAAAAAACTGTGTATTTCTTTAAAAAAGATGCTCTTCATTTTCCCTATTCTTTTGTCAGTTTTTGGAAAACATCTTCTACTGCTATTTTCTCTCTACGCATTTCTAATATTTTATTCCCTTCTTTGACGACTAGGTCAAAAAGCGCGGGTCGCATATCTGTTTCTTTGGACACAAAAAGTTTGTATACATTGTTGCCTTCACGTATCGTCTTATGCACACCTACCAGTGCATTCAGCACATCTTCATTTAGGTTTTTTATAAGTTCCAAATGGATAATATCATCTGTCTTATCTGCACTGACTAAACGCTCTGTTTTGTCATCCGCAACAATTCTACCTCTATCTATAACTATTATCCTATCACAAATCGCCTCTACTTCCTGCATAATATGGGTAGATAGAATAACCGTTTTTTCTTTACCTAGACTGTGTATTAAACTACGTATCTCTACTAATTGATTCGGATCTAATCCTGAGGTGGGTTCGTCCAAGATAAGTACCTCCGGATCATGCAATATCGATTGTGCAATGCCCACACGCTGTTTGTATCCCTTTGACAGTGCTCCTATCTTTTTATTTTGCTCCAGTCCTAATCCTACTCGTTCTATCACATCCTTGATGCGCGTAGACTTCTGATCCAACTTATGGATATCTGCAACGAAGTTGAGATACTCCTTTACATACATTTGAAAATAAAGCGGATTGCTTTCAGGTAGGTAACCCAACTTTTTCTTAATCTCCATGTCCTGGGTTTTGACATCTAAGCCACAGACCTCTACTAAACCTTCGTCGGCAGGCAGAAACGATGAGATAATCTTCATCGTAGTGCTCTTCCCAGCACCATTAGGCCCTAGCAAGGCAATAATTTCGCCTTTATTCGCCTCAAAACTAACAGAATCAAGTGCTTTTTGGGTACCGTATAGTTTTGTTATGTTCTCTAACTTTATGGACACGTCTGGTCTAGTTTAATGAAATCAATATTCAGCTCTAGGAAATAGCTGATATTAAAACGCTGCAAGATAATTAACTATTTCCTCTATTGATAATGCATCTTCCACATTGAATGTATCAATTGTCGTGCGTCGCAGAGCCTTTAAATAGCCACCGCAGCCTAATTCTTGGCCAATATCATGGGCTAAGGAGCGTATATAGGTGCCTTTACCACACAAAACGTCTAAATACAGATCTTGACCTTCTAATTTTTCCTTTTTAATATGATGAATGACAATGGGTCTAGCTGGGCGCTCTACCTCTATCCCCTTACGTGCTAACTTGTATAGTTTTTTTCCATCCTTCTTTAATGCTGAAAACATGGGCGGCATCTGATTGATATTTCCAACAAACTTATCTATGACCTGATCTAATCGGCTCAGATCGATCATCGAGGGGTCCATAATATTCTCTTCAGGATGTTCGGCATCATAAGAAGCCGTAGTGGCACCTAAACGCACCACACAGGAGTAGGACTTATCTTTCACCTGTAAGTCTGCTAACTTCTTCGTGTATTTGCCTGTGCAAATTAATAGTAGTCCTGTCGCTAAGGGATCCAGTGTACCTGCATGCCCTACCTTAACACGTTTTACACCTACCTTCCTACTCACCTGATAGCGTAATTTGTTGACTGCATCAAAGGAGGTCCATTCCAGTGGTTTATCCACTAAGATCATACAACCCGCCTGAAAGTCAATCTCAGTTCCTATCGTGTGTTTTGAAAGAATCGTTTCAATCATTAAGAGAAGAGGTGATAAGCTATTGCAATTCCACCAACTACAAAGCAGTAATAAGAAAAGTATGCAAGCTTGCTGCGCTTCACAATATCAATCATCAATTTACAGGCCAGAATACCTGTGATAAAAGCTGCAATGAAACCACAGATAAGTGGAATGCCACTTGCGTCAGCAGTGCTATACGAACCGTCTAATACATCTTTGGCCATTTTACCAAATATTAATGGAATCACCATTAAAAAAGAAAACCGAGCAGAAGCCTCTCTATCGATACCCAAAATAACGGAGGTAGAAATGGTCGCTCCTGATCTTGATATTCCAGGGAGTATGGCAATGGCTTGGGCAATACCGATTAGAAGGGCATCTTTAAAGCCTACCTTTCTTTCTGTGCGTTTTGTTTTATCTGCAATAAATAAGATTGCTCCTGTCACAAATAACATCAATCCTACAAGTAAGATATTTCTTGAAAACAAAGATTCAATAAACTCCTCAAAAAAGAGTCCAATGCAGACTGCTGGGATCATGGATAAAATAATTTTCAATACATAATTCCTCTGCTCTACTCCTTCTTTGTTAAATACACCTAAAAAAATTGCGCTGATTTCTTTCCGGAAGAAGACCATAGTACTCAGTGCAGTCGCAGCATGTAAACTTACCGTCATAAGCATACTTTGCTCAGACAAACTATCATCTCCTAAGATTACTTTTCCTAGTTCGAGATGACCACTACTACTGACTGGTAAAAATTCAGTTAATCCTTGGATGACTCCAAGGACAATGGCTTCAAATAATTCAGATACCATCTAATTATTTCTTAAATATCGCGTATACTTCTACAGCAAGACCTGCTAGTATAATGATAGGTGCGATTAGCGTTCTTCGTGTGCTATAGATCAAACTTTCGTCCCATACATTCGGATCTGGCATACTGCCTCCCATCATAAGTACCATGCCTAAAGCAATTAAGCCTAAGCCAATAAAAACGAAGGTGTAATTGTCTTTATTGAAGACAAAATCCTGTTGCATTGTTTTCGTAGCAGAAGCAGCCTTCCTCTTTTTGGATACTGCTGGAGCAATATTTGGCTTATTGCTCGTGCTGACTACTACTTTTTTCTTTTTATTTTTCTTACTCATATCCGAGATAAGTTTACTCTAAGGTATTGTATTTCCTGCAAACTACTTTCAATACAGCTATTAATTATATAAATCTCTCATTTGCTTCGACAAATACCGTTTAATCAAATATCGATTCGTCATGCTTAGGAATAACATGGCTACTAGACTGATGGCAACGATAGTCAGCAAAATCCATTGAAATTGAAGTATCTCCGCAAAAAATCCAGAACTAATCCCAGTCAGGAAGTAAAAGATAATAAGGAGTATAGAGGCTATCAAACTAGATAAAAAGCCCACACGCAAAGACTGCGCGATATATGGCTTGATAATAAATTCGTCCTCAGCACCTACCAGTTCCATTGTCTTAATCTCAAATCGATCAGAATACAATTGAAGATTTAAGGTACTATAGACGAGCGCAAAGGCTAGCACACCAAAAATGAGTGCAAGAAGAAGTAATACCCAGCCTACACGGAGTAAATTTGTCTTAATCTGCTCATAAAAGATATTCTGTGAGTAATGCTGTTCTACACCTGCCATGCTTTCAATATTCTGCTGCAGACTCTCTCTTTCTGTAAAAGTAGACAGGAGCTGGTAAGACAGCACATCTGAAAAGGGGTTCATCCCACCACTCAAGACCTTACTATCTTCAGTAAGCTCTAGACTATTATATGCCTCTTCTTTGGCTATTAATTGCACACTATTTGGAATAACATACTCCTGTGCTGTTAGAAAAGTCCGTATCCCTTCTTTCTCGGCCTCCGTGATATTTTGCTTTAATTCAACCACATGGATGGCTTTTTCCTTCAAAATATCTACCAAATGCTGCGAATGCAATAGAACAAGGAGAAATAAGCCCAAAAAGAACAAGACTATACTTGTAGAAAGTATGACATAAAAATGATTACCCTTACTTTTATACTCCAAAGCTTCAATTTATATGGCAAATGTAAAAAAAGGATATATATCGCTTTTCCTAATATGTATATTTTCCTTAATTTTTATTTATTCAGCAGATGCACAGGTCTTTTTGCAGAACCCTTCATTTGAAGACCAACCAGCAGATGCGACCACTCCCCAGGGATGGATTCCCTGTGCGCCATATACAACGCCGGATATCTTTCCAGGCTATTGGGGGGTGTACAATGAACCTACCGAGGGAGATACCTTTGTGGGACTTATTACAAGAGAGGATGGTTCCTATGAAAGTATTTCTGCTCGACTTACGGAAGACTTGGAGGCTGGCCTCTGCTATAATTTTAGTATCGATCTTGCACACTCTAAAACCTATGCAGGATACAATGGCGCCATCAAACTTAAAATATATATAGGCGATGAAAAATGTTCTACGAGCCAACTTATACATGAAACTGAACTAATTGAACATCCAGAATGGCGCAACTACCCTATACAGTTTTATGCTAAGGACCAGGCTAGATATATACACATAGAAGCAAGCTACATCAAGAGGAGGCAAAAAGGTAATGTCTTGATTGATAATATGTCGCCGATCATTAATTGTAATAAAGCCTAGGGCGTGCCCTCTTTTCATGGAAAAGAGGTCGGGTCGTCCACAGCTCGGTCCTACGGACTCCTTCGGACTGTTCCCACTTGCCTACGTGCTTAAGCAGGAAGGCCCCTCACGCGGGTAAGCACTTCGTGCTTCCGGGTTCACGGTTTCCTGGTTCCGCGGCATCACGGTTTGCAACGTTTAAACGATCCGTCACATATAGCTACATGCTCCTGCTTCATTCATTTACATCTTCCCTTTTACGCAGTGTGTAAAGCGTATAGATATAAACATGTAGTTACAAACTATATGAAACGTAACAAGGATGGACAAGCCTTAAGGTGATTTTCTTGATACGCACGCGTGAGGGGCCTGCCTGCGTTCCTCGGAAGGCAGGCGGAACCCCTGAATGCCCCGACCACTTTCTTGAAAGTGGGCACGCCCAAATCATACTAAGCTTTTATATCAAACTGCTTAAAATAAAACACCCGCACTGATAGCAAAGCCATCTAAATCTGATATCAGGATAAGTTTTGGTTCTACATACAAGTCTAGAGTTTCATTTATAGGCGCAATAACAGATAGACCCAAATTAATACCTAGAGTAGAATCAAGATCTCCTCCAAAAAGATTAAGACCAGCGAAAGGATTTAATCGCACTGACTCGTTGAGCACGAGACCTGTGTACTGTACATCTGCATCAATTGCATAGAGAGTAAATTCTTCAAAGAAATAATGAAAAGAAGGTTTTATATCAAAATTTTCATTGAGTGGAATAATTGCCGTTGCTCCTATACCTATAGAGCTTCCACCGCTTGGTTTTAGATATTGCAAACCACCTCCAAATTGCACCTGAGCTTGACAAAAACTAAATGCACTTAAACATATAACAACGCTGAGTAATAATTTTTTCATAATCTGTCCTTCATTTTGATTTTGATAAACATAAATATATAAATTAGAATGAATAGACTTCCAAAGATCAGAGATTAATTCTTAGACCTAAAATCAATTAATTTATCAGGATAATCTGAGGTAAGCCCGTTTACTCCCAAGCGGCTTAGCCTTTTTGCGTCTTTTAAAGTATTTACAGTCCAGCAAACAATGTCAATCCCATGTGCATTGCAATAGTCCACTGTTTTTTTGTTTACAAGACTATACTTGGGACCGTAGACATCTGGTGTAAAGCTAAGTCGATTCATATTTCTACTTACCGAAAGAAGATTATCTACTAAATATACCAGTTCAATCTTAGGAGACTGGGCATGCACTTCTTCTAAAAATTCTATATCAAAACAGAGTAAACTCATGCGACTAGCTATCCGCAATTTTTTAATTGTAGCTAGTACTATTGATGCATATTCTTTTGCAGCTGGAGCAAATCTATTATCCCATCGCTTCTTCCGTTTCACTTCTATACTGTAATGCATAGGCTGTTTACCTTCCTTTTTTCGCAGAGAATCAATATGCCGAATTGCCTGCACCAAGGTGGGTTTATAACTTGCCACTAATTTTTGTTTTGGGAAATCAGGATGCCTACGTAGGCCTACATCATAGCGTTGAATTTCCTCCACTGTCATCTGATATAAATTGTGTTTGAGCTCGTTGTATTTACGTACTGGCTTCCCTTTAGGATCTGTTGAGAATTTATGCGAGAAATAAGGTTCGTGCGAAACTATCACCTGCTTATCCTTAGATATTACTATATCCAACTCTATGGCATCTACGCCTAAACTATGGGCATGTTCAAATGCTGTAATAGTATTTTCAGGATATAATCCTCTGCAGCCGCGATGTCCATGCACTTGAAATTTTGTATTGGGTTTCATGAATACACTTTGCGTACAAGATATAAATATGGTAAATAATTCAGCTAAGGTTTATATCCTCACTATGCGGGTTTCTAGATTTTTCTTGTTAATTCATAGTGATCATATTAAATATTACTTTAACATGTAAGTATATGATAATTATTCGTTTTTCGTACCCATTCCTTTCCGTCTTAGCCTAATAGCGCAGCACAAAATCAAAAAAATTAATTATTTTCTGTTACCTTTTAGGAGAATTGGTATAAACCAATGATACATTAACTAAACTAACAAAAACTACCTGTGGTGCACACCTTTAGCAAACATGCGCAGCGATTACGCCTAGTCAATCCTTATCCTAAAGTTGCCATATCAAGAAAGCTTTCCAATAGCTTGTTCGTCACAGAAAAAAATTACTGAAATGAAAAATCTAAATCTCAGCTTTTCAATGGTTCTCACTTTTCTTGTTTTAACATCTGGTCTATTTGCTCAGAATAGAGACAAAGAAGGAGAATCGAATGGTAATAATCCTCCTGACCTCAGTCTAATAAGTCCACCCCTAACTCCACCTGTAAACGACCCAGATAGTGATGACGGAGACCATGCACGACCTTGTGGAATCAAACCGCCAAACTTTAGAGATTACGTTATGTTAAGAGTGCATCACAAAAGTGATGTAGCAACTATAAGTTTTACCCCAGACATGCCGGATTTGCATTTGGCAATATACCAGGTTCCAGAATCTGCCGATCCTACTGATCTGGATGAATTAGATTTACTTTTCTTGTCAGAGGGCCATACTAAGTTCGATGCTATGAATCAAAAATGTGGAAGTGATTTTCTATATCAGGTGAAAATTAGCTTCCCCATTTATGATATTATTAAGAATTTAACTGATTGTAGTCATGCAGGCAAGTTTGATGAAATAAGAAGTACACAACTTTTATATGCCCTTGTGGATGATGATGTTAAACCGAATCCAGATTTTTATCCAGTTAAACGACATCCAAATTACTTCTCATGCTTAACATCTAGTGCGCATCCTAGTACTCTTATAAACTACAGATACTGCTGTGAGGGGACTGGAGAAGATGATCCAGATGATGATGGTGGTACAAAAGACGAAGATGGCAATAATGACTCAAGTGGAAGATCGCTCAATGTAATGCACGATGTACAAATCGCTCCTTCCCCATTTTCTGATATGCTACACATCAATCTAAACGAGAAAGCAGACATTGAAATTTATAATAGCAATGGAAAAATTATGTTCTCCACTCAGGCTTCAAGACAACAAATACATACCTCTGATTGGCTAAGTGGCATTTATTTTGTAAGAATTAAACGCGGTGGAGAAATCGAAATGCGAAAGATATTAAAGCTGTAACTTGAAAGGCTATGTATTCATATTACTAGTATGTATGTTATGCTGGGGCAGCCTCCTGTCCCAGCATAACATACAGAAGAAAGAAAAGACTGTAGATAGTCTGTTAGCACTTTCTGATACCTATTATGGTCAGGGTGAATTTACTAAGTCTATTCAGGAAAGAAAAAAAACGACTGCCTATCTAAAAGAATTAGAAAAATGGCCTGAGTTTGTAAACCAGTGTAATTACATCTACGTCATTGCTAACGCAAATAAAGATCTTGAAGAAATGGCGGCTGCCCTAGATTCTGCATATACTTATGCTACTTCCATGCTCTCCAAAGAAGATCCTGCATATTTATTTACAACAAGTAACTTAGGCTTTGAAGAATTAGAAAATACAAACTATGGCAAAGCAATTCTATATTTAAACGAAGCTGTACAAGGATTTGAAAAATCGGAGACAGAGCTCCCCATGTATTTCAATACAGTAACTAATCTTTTAAAAGCCTATCAGCAAAAAGGAGAAAATGCGAAGGCCATTGATCTTGCAACTTACTACTATAAAAAGTCTAAAGATCATAAAGCAACAATGAAATCTCAATCTCTATTTTTTCTTCTACAAAAAGCAATTAGTCAACGTAATAATGCAGAATACAGAAAAGCGATTTTAACCCTTAACTCTGCTTTGAATGAAAACAATGCACTTACGGACGAAAAGCTTAAATTTAAAAATAAGCACACCTACCTAAGGATTCTAGCAAACACCTACCATCAGTATGGAAAACAAGACACTGCCCTTCAATTCATAAACGAGTCCATTGAAATTAAGAGGAAGGCAACTAAAAAAATACGGTATGTAGATTTTTCTGCTAAAGGAAATATCTTATTCAAACAAAATAAATTTTCAGAAAGTCTCGATTCGTATAAAAATGGATTAGCACATTATAAATCACTAAAGATTCAAAAGCCAAAAACCTTAGCTTCTCTGGAATCCAAAATTGCAGAATGCTACCTACATTTAGACAATTTAGATAGTGCACAGCAGTATTCTTTCTATGCTGCAAAACACTTGGACATTCCCTTAGATAAAAAATACGACTCCTATAATGACTATCTTACGGGTTCTAGCTTTAATTTAAATCATGTCAAAATTCTTAGTAGAATTGCTGAATCTTCATTAGCTGACTATAATAAAAACAAGAATGAAAAATCAAGAAACGTTGCCTTAAAGAGATATGAACAAGCTTTTAGAGGTACCAAGTATCTGTATAAAGAAATAAGTTCGCCTTCTGACAAAATTCAATTAAATTCTAACCTACAAAATTATTTTAGCAAATACCTAAACCTCCTGATTGGCCTGTATCAAGAAAAAGGGGACACTGAATTGTTAAATAAAATTTTCCAAATAATTGAAGACAATAAAGCCATCGTCCTAAAAGAAGACATTCTGCAAAAAAAGCATTTGGGATTAGCGGAAATTCCAGATGAAATTTCTGAACAAGAAGCTAAGTTTAGATTAGACATAAATAACCTTCAAAGAAAAATCCATTCGCAAGATAAACTGAAGACTGATAATAAGAAGATGAAAGCACAGTGGGAAAAGGAGCTGACGCAAACCAAGATAACCTACAGTAGATTCCAATCGAAATTAAAGAAAGAATACCCTAGCTTTTACCAAAGCAGCTATTCAATAAATGACTCAGACCTCCATGCACTGAAAGAGGAATTACAAAATGATGATTGTTATCTAAATTATTTTGACACAGGGGACAAACTTATCTGTGTGCAAATTTCTAAAGAGACACAAGTATTGCATACGTTCCCTTCTTTAGACTCTATCGATTTTCTGCTTAGTCCGTATTTACAGTTGTTGCACCAAAAACCAGAATCAAATTTCTCCAAGTCTGATCTTATCCGCTTTGCTAATTTAGGTTCTGCCTTATACTCTAGTATAATTCCGCAAGATTTAGGTTCGTACAACAATATTATAATCAGTCCATATGCGCAGTTGCATTATCTTCCATTTGAGACCCTATTGACTAACTTGGATAAGAATGTACGTTCGTTTAAGTCTCTGCCCTATTTTCTGCATATGGCAAGTATACAATATGCCTTTTCATCAGATCTCTTCTTACAAAGCATCCAGAATAATGCATTTAAAAATGATTTACAGGTCATTTCCTATGCGCCCTTTGTAGAAAAAATTACAGAAGAAAAGGAAACCATAAGCCAAACGAATCGTGACCTAGGTCTATTAAAATGTAGCGATGATGAATTAAATGCGATCTCGAAAAATTTCAAGAATACGGAGTTGATAAATAATGCAGCTAGCTTGCAATCCTTCAAAAAAAACATTGATTATGATATAATTCATCTAGCAACCCATGGCAGCTTAGATGATCAAAATTCGAGTTTCAACAAGCTCTATTTTTCTGATGATTATTTAGCTGTACAGGAAGTCTCCGACATTGAATTTAAAGCATCCTTAGTAGTGCTTAGCGCATGCAACACTGCTATGGGAAATATCAAAAGCGGTGAAGGCGTAATGCATCTGGGACGTGGATTTAGAAAGGCTGGCGTGCATTCCATCATTCACTCTCTTTGGACATTGAATGACTGCACGACAGCAGAATTGATAGGCAGTTTTTATACAAGGCTGAAACAAAAAAATATTGCTTCTTCCCTACAAGAATCCAAAATTCAATATTTATCACAAGCAGACAACCAGACTGCACATCCGTATTACTGGGCAGGGCTTATATTTTCAGGAAACTCAGATGTGTTTATTAAACCGCAAAGAAATTTTTCTTATGGTTTTATCATACTAAGTTTCTTAATCCTATCTATTTTCTCCTTTTTCTATTTTAAATCTCTAAAACCCTAAGCATAGTATGTTACCTTTTGAGTAATATGGTATTAATCAATGAAAGCAAATATGACATACAACAACAAAGACATTCTTACACTCATACGTTCTCCGCTTGCTAAGGATCAGGATAAGGCATTTATGTACCTATACCGTAATACTTACAAAACGGTACAGGCAATGATTACCAGAAACAACGGAAAAGAAGAAGATGCTAAAGACGTATTTCAAGATGCTCTAATTGTTGTACATAAAAATTTACGCAAAGAGGACTTTGAACTTAGCTGTCAAATAGGAACCTATGTATATTCTATTGCTAGAAATCTTTGGTTGAAGTCATTAAGAAACAAAAAAGTACATCTAAATATCGACGATCAAATACATGATTTCATTGAAATACCGGAAGATACGGATGCATTCATTTTACGTGCACAACGCCAAGACCAATTAGAAAATATGGTACAACACTTAAAGGGAGACTGTAAACGTGTACTTAAACTATATTACTACGAACGATTAAAAATGTTTGACATTGCCAACAAAATGGGTTACTCAACTGAACAGGTAGCAAAAAACAAAAAGTCTAGCTGTTTAAAAAAACTAAGACACCTGCTTACTAAACAATCAATCCTTCAAAATTCGATATGAATAAGAAAAAGAAATACGATCAACTAATAGATCAATATGCATTTAACTCCAACTCGAATGTGGAGGGCTTAGTATTTGATGGAAAAGAGGAAAACAGCTTGGCAGATGAGGTGCAGTTTAGAAAAAAACTGATCACAGATTTTGAGAATAATGAGGTGCTTGTACTTAAGCAAAGATTAGAATCCATTCACACTGCATATAGCAAAGAAGATAAAAAGAAGAAATCAGTCTGTTGGAGATACATATTACTGGCATTAGGTTTGGGGGCATTAGCATATTACTTTTCAAGTAAAAACATGTCGTCTGCTCCTAATCCTACACAGATGTATGCCATGCATTTTGAGCCACTGAAGATGAACCAAGCAGAACGGACTATAGATGATATAGCATATCAATCTCTCCAAAGCAATTACAATGCAGGCAATTATGATGCAGCAATAGTACAGCTAAATAACTATCTAAAAGATTCTGACGACCCACAGCTTAGAATATTCAGAGGAATCTGTTTATTGAAACGCAATAAAATATCTGAGGCAAGAGTAGATCTAAAACAGGTTAGCAACTCCGAAAATCTGTTCTGGAAAGATCATGCAGATTGGTACCTTGCCCTCTCCTATCTAAAGACTGAACAAATTGATGAGGCTAGACAGCTATTAAATCGATTAAGTATTGATAAAAATGCTGATCATCATATGCGTGCAAAAGAAATTTTATCTGAGTTATAACTGTCCAGATTAAGCACGGCTCTGTAATAAAACACAAAATATATTCGGAAACGGATTGAGTAAAATCTCAATCCGTTTTTTTTTTATTTATTGAGATTCATCTATAAAAATAATCTAGATGAATTTTAAATTTTACTTGTTACGTTTTTTGAATTCTTGTATAAACATTTGAAAGAAGATGACTCGATACACATCTTCAAAAAGATAAAGGCACCGCGCCAACGATGCCTAAATCAAAAATTTTGTAACAAATAAATTTAATAAAAAATGAAAAAATTACTCGTATGCTTAGCAGTATTTTTTAGTACTACGCTACTTGCACAAAACCAAGTACAGGAGTTTTCTTACCAAACACAAAATCAGAGCTATGATTCTGATTACTTGAAATCAAATGTATACCGCACTCTGAGTGATGTGTATGTAAAATTATTTTGGGATGCAGCACTCACACCGGGAAAAACATCTGTCGAAGTTCAAAATCTGTCTACAGGAATCACAGAGATCTATCCAGCTTTTAATGGAGCTATCGAAATCAAACATCTGGACTATCCAAATAATTATTCTTGGAGAGTTTCATTAGAAGCAGATGGAGACCAAGAATATACAGAATGGCAAGGGTTCACAACAGCCTACCAAAGCCCCGTGAAAGCCACCAAAGAAATTGCAATGCTCATGAAGGAATGGCCTAAACACATGGACTCATATAACAATATTGAGGATTATGTGCAAGCACAAAAACACATCAGCCAGGAAGATAAAATAACATTCTTAATGAACTTCTACAAAGGTGCTTTACCGAGCTTGACCGCCGGCATGCGAGCTGGAGGAGGTGATGGTGAAGGATGCAATTGTGATTTTGTAGTGTTTGATAATGTAGATCAGGGAGCACCTGAGGTAGTACAACACAATGACTCAGGAGATGTATTCTGTGGCGATTGGAAAAGATCTAATTCATTCACAGAGCGTCATGGTGCAGCAAAAGAAATGCAACTCCACATGGATGGTAGATTAAAAGAAAATCAAGCGGATGCATATCAAATTGAAAAATTTGTTAGTTACACAGCTCTTTCCGTTCAATATTGCTGCGATAGCGATGACTGTTGTGATGCTGATTACTTGGTGGGAGCCCGCATTGATCATGAATTATTTGTGCATGGTGATTATGATAAAAAAGGTGCCTACAGTGTAATGGCAGCTGATATGTCCTTCATTGCGGAGGTAAAAGATGGAGAAATAGAAATGATGAATGATGTGCTAAATAATGCACTTGAAGTTGTCGAGGAAACAAATGAAAATTATGAATTTTGGGAGAACCTTATAGATCTCGTTGTCGATGGCTTTGATTCTTATGAAGAAATTCTAGATGCAGATCCGGATGCCATCGAAGAATTCCTAGATCTTTTATTAGAGACAATTCAAGAAGATCCTGTTATTCACACAAACAATAATGGTGGAAATTCAATTACTGATCTAATCACAGTTAAGCCACTTGAGAAGACAATTTCTCCCAATGAGGTAGTAAATTATTGTATAGTATCCAGTTCTGCATTAGGATACACAGATGCATGGGGCAAAAAAACATTTTGTAATAAAGGGAACATTGATGTAGATGGACATGTGAAAACGGGGTATTCACTAGCAATATCCTCCATATTTAAAGATGACAAAGAAGAGTGTTGTAGAAATGACTATGCAAAATGGGTTACAGGTTCTTACATCGCGGATGGTGCCAATGCACAAAACATGATTGCTGAGGCAGGACTCACTGTTGGTTGTAATGAAGGAAAATGGACTTCTAGCGGTGTGAACATTCCTTGCCCTAATTCAAACCCAGTTTTACTAGGTCCATTGGGCATAGCAACTGCAGATAATGAATGCTGCGAAGGAGGACCAGTAAACCCCAACTTCACTGTAACTATTAAATGTGTTGAGGGGCAGGGAGAAGGTGAAAAAGAATGTGTAGAATGTGATGTAATGGAAATTTCAATTTCAATTTCAGATTGTAATCCAGATAATACAAGCACCCTACTTATTAGAGAAGTTACCGGATCTGAGGTAACGAATGTATGGTGGGATAATGATGCCTCTTGTACCACAAACCTTACTCTTGCGCTGAATGCATGTAGTGATTATATTCTCTACCATACCGTCTCAGGAGAATGCGCATATGAAACACAGGCAAAACATATCTTACGTACATGTTGCAGAAATGATGATGGCGGTGGCGATGATGATGGTGGTGACAAGGAAGAAGACGGAAAAGATGATAACCCAGGATACAATACTGGGACAAATATTCCAAATAGTTTGGAGTTTAGATCTTCAAATACAAATACTGAACTTTTGACAATTTCTCCTAACCCTGCATCAGAGCTTATACACTTTAACACCACAGCAAACTCAGGTAAATTGGAAATATACAATTTGAACGGTTCTTTGATTCATTCTAAAAATTTCACTTCTACTGACAAGCTTACTTTACAAAGTGCACAGATAGGCAAAGGCACTTTCATCGCAAGAGTTAGTACGAAACAAGGAACAGAAAGTAAAAAGTTTATAATCCTTGAATAAGAATCCGAGCACAAACTAATAGACTAAGCTCTAAGCACCCTTACTAGTCATCTTGCTAATTAGATTTAGTTGTTAGTTTGTATCACCAGACCCTGTTTGACTAACAGGGTCTTTTTTTATGCTGCATGCATACACGCAAATATTCAACGAACATGTATTATTAAAAACAGAATTCCCTGCCCTATTTAAACAAACTTTTAAAAATATTTCAAAATCTATTGACCAATACAAAAATTATATATAGCTTTGGTGTACTATTACACTAATACACTAAAACGGTATATATGATAAAGCTTGATAAGGTGCAGTTTGCCTACAATAAGAAAAAGCCCTTGTTTGATAATCTTAGCCTAGAGATTAAAAAGAATAAAATCTATGGCTTGCTCGGAAGAAACGGAATGGGTAAATCTACCCTGATGAAATTAATTGCCGGTTTTCTTCCTACTCATGCAGGCACTCTCCTAGTAGACAAGCATACACCCAGTAACAGAGGCGTAGGATTAATGGAAAATATATTTTTCTTAAATGAAGATTTTGAATTGCCGAATGTACGTATCCCTGACTATATAGCTGCCTATGCTGGCTTTTATCCAAGATTTGATGAAAATACATTTTACAGTATCCTAAAAGAATTTGAAGTAGGAGCTGAAGAACAGATTGCTAGCCTGTCTTTTGGCCAAAAAAAGAAAGTCATTATTGCCTTTGGATTAGCAACGAATGTCAGTTATATCTTCTTTGACGAACCGACGAATGGCTTAGATATTCCTTCTAAGTCACAGTTTAGAAAATTACTCGCTAAACACTTTACAGAAGACCAGTCCATTATTATTTCAACGCATCAAATCAGAGATTTATCCAATTTATTAGACGCAGTCATTATAATCGATAAGGGTGTTATAACACTGTCTAAAGATATTACTGAGATAGAAAACAAGGTCTTGTTTTCAAATTATTCCATAGCTAACAAGACATCTATATATTCTGAAGTACTCCCAGGTGGTACTGTTCATCTATACCCCAATGAAGAAGGAGAAGATTCACAAATCGAAATAGAAAGTTTCTTTAATGCCATGCTGCAAGAAGCGGATTCTCTCACTAAACTAATAAATAGCTAATATGGATTTTTCAATGACACGATTCACACAATTACTCAAAAGAGATTACATACTGCATAACAAACGAGCATTTGCATCTATCCTATTATTGATCCTAGTGCTTTCATTTCTTAGTTTTTTGGGACATCGCCTTATCAATCCTGAAGAAGCAGGTGGACTTCAACTAATTATGATCGGATATCTTGGATCAATAATTTTTATTGGTGGCTTTCTGACCAGCAGTAATTTAGGAGACCTCAAGACTCCTGCCAGAAGAATACAATATCTTGCTATGCCTGCAAGCAACTTTGAAAAAGTCTTGAGTAAATGGCTGTACACCCTAGTTCTATTCTTAGCAGTAGTTCTAATCATATTTTACGGGTTTGCCTATGGCTATTTCAACTTGTTTGCTGATAAAGGTTTTGATAATGTACATAGACTTTATGCCTTATTCACGGAGAGACTCTTTCCACTCTTTAGCATGCTATTTATCATTGGGCATTCTATAGCTTTCTTCTTTTCATTTCTGTTTAACTCTTTCGCAGCTGTAAAAGGGGGAATCCTAACTGCTCTTGTCTTCCTTCTTATAACACTTGTACTTACTGTATTTCAATTAGACAAGGGGCAGTCCTTCAGTTTTGTATGGGGTGAAGCGATTTATAATGTATTACTTACCCTACAAGAAAACATCAAGAAGTTTCTCCTAATCGCGCCCTTCTTTTGGGCACTCAGCTATTTTGTTTTCACTAGAAAAACTGCCTAATGGAATTCAATAAAAACAAATCAATATATCTGCAGATTGTAGATTTTATAAATGAAAAAATCCTTACTGGAGAATTCCCTGAGGGTGCTAAGATCATGTCAGTGCGTGAGATGGCTGGGATGATTGGTGTAAATCCCAACACCGTCATGCGTAGTTACACCTATTTACAAGAAGAAGATATTATTTATCTCAAACGAGGGATTGGTGTCTTTGTAAGTATACATGCATCCGCAAAAATTAAAAAAAATCTAAAGAAAGCGTTCTTAAAAAATGAGCTACCTGCCATCATTAAGAAAATGAAGATGCTAAATATTGACATAGACGAACTCAATAAATTACTAAATAAATAAAACCATACAACATGAGAATCATTTCTTCCACCCTACTCTTCCTTTGCTGTTTCTTAATAGCAAATACACAGGACCTTAGTTCGCAATTAGATAGCATAGTTGCTAAAGCACGTATTGATGGTCCCGGTTATGCCATTCAAATAGATCAAAACGGGCAAAACCTTTATACAAAAGCTGTTGGTTATGCGAATCTTGAATTGGAAGTACCTATGAGCAATGCGCACATTTTTAGAATAGGTTCGATCACAAAGCAATTTACAGCAGTAGCCATTTTAAAACTTGCTGAAGAAGGCAAACTAAGCCTCAGCGATCCTATCGAAAAACATATCAGCGATTACCCAACTCTAGGAAAAACCATTCGCATTGAACATTTACTAAACCATACCTCTGGAATCAAATCGTATACCTCCCTAGAGCATTGGGACGCAGAAACAAGAAAAAAGGATTTTACCGTTACTGAGCTTATTGATTATTTCAAAAATGAGCCCATGGACTTTGATCCAGGAGATAGATTTAAATACAATAATTCTGGATATATTTTATTGGGCCATATCATCGAACTTGTCTCCGGTACTAGCTATGCTGATTATCTGACAGAGAACTTTTTCAAGCCCTTAAATATGCGCAGCACCTCTTATGGAGAGCATGGACGCCTTATCAAGAATAGAGCCTCTGGTTATGCACAAGACGACCAAGGAAAATTACAGAATGCTCCCTATCTTAGTATGAGCCAGCCCTATGCAGGGGGATCACTCCTTTCAACTACAGATGACCTAAGTAAATGGTACCATGCAATCTTTTCTGATAGTTTGATAAGCAAAGAAAGTCGAGAGAAAGCACATAGCCCATTTACCTTAAATAATGGGGAACTATCTAACTATGGCTACGGCTGGACCCTAACCTCCTATAAAGATTTGAAAATCATACAACATGGTGGCGGAATTAATGGCTTTAGTAGTGCATCTGCCTATATTCCTGCAAAGCAAACCTTTATAACAGTATTAGCTAACAGTTCGTCACTCAATCCAAATAAACTACTACAAAAACTTGCTGCAACTGCCATTGGACTTCCTATACAGCAACCCAAATCCATCCAAGTTCCAGTTGCACAGCTGCGTAGCTATGAGGGAGATTATACCCTATCTCCTGCACTCACTATCCATATTAAAGTACAGGGCGAAGAACTTATTGCTCAGGCAACAGGCCAACCGAGCTTTGCATTAATACCTATCGAGGAGCATACTTTTTTTGTAGAAGAAATAGAGGCGAAGGTAGTATTCAATCTAGAAAATAAGGAAGTACAGAGTTTGACACTCCATCAAGGGGGTGCCCACCTAGCACCAAAACTGAAGTAATTCCTTCATTGCTTGTTGTTTTTAAGACACAATACTTGTAGTCCGTATCCCTAGTGTTAGGGATACGGACTACAAGTATTAGGGAGAAATGTTAATCAATAGTTTTAGCTAAAATTTCATTCCATCTACTTTTTAGATTTGAGTTCACCTATGGAACTATAAGCAAATGTAAAGTCTACATTATGATTGCAATTTTATAACTGCACATAGTTTCAAATTAATTAACAATCTAAATTAACAATTATGAAACTTACTAAAACACTTGTGATTCTTGCCTCACTCTTTATCACAAACCTAACTATTGCACAAACCATTACAAATGATTTTTACAATGTAAAATCTGGTAATGGGAAAGGAATACGATTTTGGAATAACGACCTTTATAAGATCAGTATGGCAAACACCGCTACATACAAATATGGTCCGGTGACTAGTTACAGTTTAAAAAGCAACATGAGTAATAATACTAACCGTGGCTGGACCTGGGGAGTAAACAACCAAACTCCCGTAGCTGCATTAAATACACAGGGTAAATTACAAGTCAAGTCTTGGATAAAAACTATGGGAAGGGCAGTCTATTTTGGAGATGTGCAAAGCTTGGTCGGAGACAACGCTTCAGCTTTATACTTCAAAAGTAACAATGACTCTTATACTCAATTATTATTTAGAGACAAACAAAATACTGTGTACGGTCGCATTACTGGGGCAACAGATGGAACATTTTTTGGCTTAAAAGACGCAGATAATGGTTGGACTTTATTGGCGAAAAAAAATGCTTACACAGCTTTAAGTGTAGCCAAAGAAAGCAAATTGGTAGCGTATCAAAATGGACGCGTACATGTTGTTAAAAATAGAGATGCCAACGGAACACCTGGATCAGGCTCTTTAGAAATTGCAAATAGCTTGAGACTAGATAACAACGAAATAATCACTAACACGGGCGCAACACTGCATCTAAATAATGACAACAATGGGAATGTGCATATAGATAATACAACCTTTAGAGTAATAGCAAATCAGAACGTTGTTAAAATAGGTAGTGTTTCAACAGATGCATTTAATAATTACAAACTATTTGTAGAGAAAGGAATTCTTACCGAGAAAGTAAAGGTCGCTGTAAAAACCAGTGGCAATTGGAGTGATTATGTATTTGAAGATGACTACGAAATGTTACCAATTGAGCAACTAGAAGAGTATGTACAGGAAAACAAACACCTGCCAAATGTACCCTCAGCGCAAGAAATGGTAGAAGAAGGTTTAGACGTAGCCACTATGGATGCAACCTTATTAGAAAAAATAGAAGAAGCGCATTTATATATTATTGAATTGCATAAAGAACTAAAAGAACTTAAAGTTCAGCTAAATGAAAAGAAATAAGATTATCACACTATTTTTTAATTCCTAAAATTATATTATGAAAAAAATATTTAGTGGTAAATCTAATGCATATTCATTTGAGCATTATCACAATAAAAAAATAATACGTTACAAAAGTATAAAGTTTAGAATCACTTTATCAATGGTCGCCTTATGCATTTTCATTTCGTCTATAAGTTTTGGACAACATGGGAATGATCAAACAAACTTCTATTATCACAATGGAGTAAAAATATATCTCAGTTTAGATACGCGGTATATTCATGTTTCTGGCGAAAGTACAAATAGTATAGAGGATACGGATTTTTCTTCTCTTGTTAACAGCCAAAAAATATCAACCATTTTACTGGACAATACAAGAGAAAAGCTTGAAAAACCAATTAATTTTCAAGGCGATACTTCACCTAGATATAATTCAAAAATTGAACTCTCTGAAGGGCTCTCTCAAGATGAATATTTAGCAAAGGTACAAGACCTTCGCAGTAATACTGAATTACTTGTTGCTCCTTCATTTATATTCCAAAACGAGAAAGAAGTTGGTTTATCAAATTACTTTTATGTCAAACTTAGAGATGAAAGTGATTTTGACAGCATGATGGAAATGCTTGATGAGCATCAAGTAGATCTAATTGGCTACAATAAATACATGCCTTTATGGTTTACATTAAGTACAACAGTTGAATCAGCAAACGCTATGGTTATGGCTAATATTTTTCACGAGTCTAGACTTTTTGAACACGCACAACCATCCTTTATGGTAGACATGATTCAAGAAGCACCTATCAGCGCTGACCAATTTTTTCCTGACCAGTGGGGAATGCTAAACACTGGACAATATGGTGGTATTCCAGGCATTGATATGAATGCAGAAACTGCTTGGGGAATCGAAAAAGGAAATTCTAGTATTATTGTTTCTGTAATCGATGAAGGTATTGATTTAACGCATCCCGATATGTCGGCTAATATTTTTGGAAGTCATGACGCAGTTTCTGGCACTTCTCCTAGTGTGTTATATGGACCACATGGCACTGCATGTGCTGGTATAGTTGGAGCCATTGATGATAACGGGATAGGGATTTCCGGGGTAGCTCCAAACGCAGGCTTATTTTCTGTAAGTATCACCTTTTCAAGTACTAATTTGTATCAAGATTTAGCTGATGCTATAAATTGGAGTTGGATAAATGGTTCTGATGTAATTAGTAATTCTTGGGGTGGAGGCCCTGCAGTCGCCATTGTAGAAGATGCAATAACTGCTGCAATAGCAAATGGAAGAGGTGGACTTGGTTCTGTCGTAGTGTTTGCAACAGGGAATGATAACAATTTATATGGCGGCGTATCATGGCCTGCAAATTCAGATCCTGACATACTTGCTGTAGGTGCGATGAGCCCATGTGGTGAACGGATAAACCCTTCTTCTTGTGATGGTGAAGGATGGGGATCCAATTATGGATCTGAGTTAGATATTATCGCTCCTGGAGTATTTATAGCTACAACAGATATTCAAGGCGATACTCCAGGGTCTTGCGGAGATTACAGTCCTCCTGAAGCTGGTTGCGTGATAACACCATCCACATATACTAACTATAATTACACATCTACATTTAATGGTACCTCTTCAGCTTGCCCAGCAGCAGCAGGAGTCGCCGCTTTAATGTTAAGTATAAATCCTTCACTAACTGTCTTGGATGTAAACAATATGATAGAACAAACTGGTCAAAAAGTTAGAACAGACTTATACGCATACACAAATGTTACTGGACGTCCAAACGGCACTTGGAACAATGAAGTGGGCTATGGTTTAATAGATGCCTTAGCCGCTGTTTTGGCAGCGGAAAATTTTGGAGGAGGTGGTGGCTGTTCTGTAGAGCACTGGGTTATCCCACATTTATCTGTTCCTGGATTATATGCTGCAGAATATACTGTTACATCTACTGCTTATGTTAACCCTAATTTTGAGGTCATCGCTTTTACCGCTGAAGATTACATTCTTTTGAATCCTGGCTTCGAAACCAAACCAAACACTGGAAACTATTTTATCGGAGTGATTCAAGAATGTACTGGCTTTAACCCAGATGATGAAGAGGAAGAAGAAGTCGCATACGCATTTGAAGATCCAATTTACATCATACATAGTGACTATATCAAGGACACAGAATCAAGAGAAATTGAAAAATCTCAAGCTTCAACTGTAATTGAATCAAAATTCAGTGTTAGAAATTATCCTAACCCATTCACTGATAAGACTAAAATCGAGCTGATATTACATGAGTCTCAAAATGTCTCTCTAATAATATCTGATATGAATGGTAAAAAGATTACAAGCTTGCAAGAAGCTAGAGTACTAGACGCTGGAAAACATGAATTTTCATTTAATGGTCAAAACTTACGTTCAGGTATTTATTACTACACCCTACAGATAGGAAATGAACTAAAGACAGGAAAACTATCCCTAATTAAATAAACGGCCTAATACCGTATAGAATAATTTAGTTAGAATTGAGAACATGTAGACAAGCATCTGATAACGATCAGATGCTTGTTTACGTTTTTAGCATATAAAGACAAAACATTACCAATTGTCAGCATTCCTCTAAAATATAGAGTTTACCCCTATAAAATAGACCGCCATTATCAGTATCTTGCCGTTCTAATTAAGCACTATGCAGTTTATACCCAAAACTCTATTATTTTTAGTCTTAACCCTCTTCTCAAACTATCTAATAAGCCAAGGCAACCCATCCTGCGATGGACAACGGTATTTGCAAGAAGTATTTTCTGAGGTGCAAGTTAGCTCTGATCTGCGTTTCGGTTCAGGTGTCACAATAGGTGGAGAAGAACAAGAACTCTTCTTAGATGTCTATGAACCTGAGGGGGATAATGCAGAAAAGAGACCCGTAGTCATTCTAGCCTTCGGTGGTAGTTATATCGGTGGAGAAAAAACGGATATTGACTGGTTATGTGAGGATTATGCGCGCAGAGGATATGTTGCTGTCTCCATTGACTATAGATTGTACGACCTCCCTCTCTTCCCTCTCCCTACCGAATTAGAAATTACGGAGGTAGTGATTAAATCAATCTCGGACATGAAAGCAGCCATTCGTTATATGCGTGAAGATGCTGCAACAGTCAACAATTTTCGCATAGATCCTGATAATATATTTGTTGGAGGTATCTCCGCTGGCTCCATTACAGCCTGCCATACTGCCTTTTTAGATGAAGAGGATGTTGTCAGTGAAGAAATCGCGGAAATATTATCAGAAAATGGTGGCCTTGTGGGCAATTCCAGTGACAATTTCCAATACAGTTCTGAGGTCCAGGGGCTAGTCAATTATTCTGGAGGCTTAGCTGATAATACTTGGATAGACAGTGATGATCCTAGCTTTATCAGTTTTCATGATAATGGCGATGAGGTTGTTCCTTTTGAAGATGATTTTGCACGGATTTTTGGCTTTGACATCATTTTCATGTATGGCAGTAAATCTTGTTCGGATCAAGCGAATGCGGTAGGACTATTTAATGAGCTAAATGTAATCGAAAGTATAATTCATGTGAGTTACTTCTTTTTTGAAGATCAACGAGCACCTGTAATCGATAAGTCTTGTGCATTCTTAAATGAAATTATATGTGGAGATATTGCTGCCTCTACAAAACAAGAGGCTATTGCAGGACTCCATGTATTTCCTAATCCGACAAACGATAAAGTGCTGCTGGAGCATACATCAAATAGCTCTTTAGATGTTCTATTGAAAGACGGGCAAGGCAGAACCCTACGTACTATTAATAACACCCAGGAGATCCATTTAGGAGATTTACCAAACGCTATGTATTTTCTTGAAATAAATGAGATTGATACAGGAAACAAATCCTATCTAAAAATCGTTAAGCAATAGATAGAAATGGAATTACAAGAAATGACAGAGGCCTTAAAAGGCTATATCGATGCACAGGGTAAGTTTGATCGATATCCAGGAAAAAGACAAAAAATCAAGCAAAACTATATGTTACAACTACTGGCATCGCATTTTACCCCTGGAAGGGTGTATACAGAAATGGAAGTCAATCAAATACTAAATGCATATCATAGCTTTAACGACCCCGCTTCATTACGTCGCTTTATGTGTGGATCAGGACTACTGACACGCACTCTAGATGGTAGAGAATATCGTCTTGCTAGCTAACTCTAAATCTATCCAATTTTTAATCTTAGCGCGACACTTTAAATCATGATTTCGTACAAGCCAATATTCCCATTCACCCATGCTAAAGTGAGCACTATCTATCCCTTTATCTTCCGACCAAAAGGAAAGATTGTGTATAAAAGAAATCGAATCAGTTTACCTGATGATGATTTTCTAGACTTAGATCTGATTCAAAACAATAAAAAAGAACTCGCTATTCTCTGTCATGGATTAGAAGGAGACACTTCTTCCAAATACCTACGCAGACTTGCTGGCCATCTTGTAGATAACGACTATGATATTGTTGCAATCAATTTTAGAAGCTGCAGCGGTGAGATGAACCGAGCAAAGCGCTTATATCATTCGGGTGAAACCACTGATCTACGGCATGTCATTTCATTGTATGAAAATGACTATGAGACAATTCATCTGATAGGATTTAGTTTAGGAGGCAATGTAGTGCTAAAACTGGCTGGAGAAGATCCCGATGGTCTCTCCCCAAGTGTGAAATCTGTCCAAGGGATATCTGTGCCGGTACAATTAGCCTCTGCTGCAGATGAAATTGTAAAACCCCATAATCATATCTTCGAAAAACGTTTTATCGCAGACCTGAGTCGTAAGGCCCTGATTAAAAACGAAATGTATCCTGGACTGTTCGACGAGGAAAAAGTAGCACAAATCAAAAACCTAAAGGAACTGGACGACCTCCTAACAGCCCCACTCCATGGGTTCATCGACGGACAAGATTATTATGCGAAATCAAGTTCTAAACAGTTTCTCAAAGATTTGCAAATCCCGGCACAACTCATAAATGCCCATGATGATAGCTTTCTAGGTGAAGAGTGTTATCCCTACGAAGAAGCAAAGCAAAACCCACTGTTTAGCTTCCTAGATCCCAAATATGGAGGACATGTTGGCTTTGTGCGACCCGGAAGAAAATGGTACTGGCACGAACTGAGAATCTTAGAATTTCTTAAAAGACTGAGATAAACCATTCCTGTAGGCAATTATTACACGATTTTGCCTAGCCATTCTTCGTTTATATGCCTTGACTAGACTAATTTTACGGCTCAATTTAAAATAATGAATTTCAGAGCAATAGCTGTCGTGTTTTTTTGTTTCTCCGTTATGCTTTCCTGTACCCAGGACCGCACCTACACAGAAGAGATAATGGAAATCCATAGTGTGATCCAAGGAGAAAAAGAAAACAAAATTGGTGAGATCTTATTTTCAGAATCTGAACTCTATTCTCCAGACAAGAAGATGGAACAGAAAATTCAGTACAATAAGGACAAGACAATCAAGGGTATCGAAAAATTTCTAGTCAAAAAACTAAACAACACACCAGAGAAATCAAACTTCTACGATGGTAGAGACTCCCTACTGAGCTATTATAAAATGCTCTATGATGGTGACGACAAGCTCACACGTAAAATTGGTTTTGATGCATCCAATGATGCTATGCTGCGTATCGAAGAATTTGAATATGACGAGAACGGAAATAGAATCACCAAGTACCTGCGTTCTTCAGATAATTTCCTACAAAGAGAATACAACTTTACCTTTGATGAGGCTGGGAACGAAACCTCAGTAACTACCAAGGATGGAAGTGGCAAAATCATCGTCAAGGAATATTTCAATATCTCCCAAAAAGACAAAGAAGGAAAATGGGTAGAAAAATGGGGCTTTGTCAATGACAAACCTGCACGTTATTATATCAAGTCAAGAAGAATATTAAAAAAGGCCGAAAACTAGGAGTAGATGGAATACAAGCATATTGAAACGGAAGAGAAATGGAGAAAGCATTGGGAAGAGAGCAAGCTTTATAAGATTGAAAACAACTCGGACAAACCTAAGTACTATGTGCTAGATATGTTCCCCTATCCCTCCGGCGCTGGCTTACATGTGGGTCATCCTCTTGGTTATATCGCCTCTGATATCTATGCACGTTTCAAACGTCTCAAAGGTTTTAATGTACTACATCCCATTGGCTTTGATGCCTTTGGTCTGCCCGCAGAAGAATATGCACTGCAAACAGGAATTCATCCTGCTGTTTCTACAGAACAGAATATGCTTCGCTACAAGGAGCAGCTAAACAAACTAGGATTTTCTTTTGACTGGAGTCGTGAGGTATGTACCTGCAAACCGGATTACTATAAATGGACCCAATGGATCTTTACCCAACTGTTTGCACACTACTATGACAACACAGCTAACAAAGCTCTTCCAATCTCTGAGCTTATTTCGGAGTTTAGCAAAAACGGAAATACAAAGGTCAATGCGGCCAACGAACATCCAGACGAATTTACTGCCGCAGAGTGGAATGCGTATTCTGCTAAGGAACAAGATGCTGTGCTAACAAATTATAGACTTGCGTTTAGAAAGATAGGCTACGTTAACTGGTGTGAAGAATTAGGTACCGTACTTGCCAATGATCAGGTAAAAGATGGTGTGTCTGAACGTGGTGGCCATCCTGTCGAACAAAAAGCAATGACGCAATGGTATCTGCGGATCACAGCCTATGCAGAACGCTTATTGAATGATCTTGATACGCTGGATTGGTCAGATGCTCTGAAAGCTATACAACGCAATTGGATAGGTCGCTCTGAAGGAGCAAGTATGTCTTTTGCGGTAGCAGATTCCGACGAGCATATAGAAATATTTACAACACGTCCAGATACAATTTTTGGAGCTACCTATATGGTACTTGCTCCAAAACATCCGCTCGTAGAAAAACTCACGCATCCAGATAATAAAGAAGCAGTAGAGACCTATGTAGACTATGTCAGCTCTAAGTCTGAATTAGAACGAATGAGCAACAAAGAAGTGACGGGCACTGCTCTTGGAAGCTTTGCCATCAACCCCTTTACGCAGAAAAAGGTCCCTATATGGATCGCAGAATATGTACTTAAGGATTATGGTACAGGCGCTATCATGGCAGTACCGAGTGATGACGAAAGAGACAATGCCTTTGCCTTAAAATTTGGTCTAGAGATAATACCTGTTGTAGATAAGTCAGAATTTCCAGATGCAGGTATGTCTGATAAGCTTGGCAAGATGATTAATTCGGAGTTCTTAAATGGTCTCTCCGTAAAAGAAGCCATAGCGACTATGTTGCAAAAAATGGAAGAATTGAATCTGGGTAAACGAAGAATAAATTACAAATTAAGAGATGCCAATTTCTCACGACAGAGATACTGGGGAGAACCCTTCCCTGTCGTTTATAACGAAGAAGATATCCCAGAGACACTATCTCTTGAACAACTCCCCCTTGCCCTCCCAGATACAGATGACTTCAAACCAGGTCAGGGCGGAGAAGCACCTCTGTCTCGTTTAAAAGATTGGGTAGAGCTAGAAAACAACTATTCTAGAGAAACAGATGTTATGCCAGCAGTAGCAGGATCTTCATGGTACTATCTACGCTATATGGATCCTAATAATCCAGACGAATTTGCTAAGAAAGAAAACATTGATTATTGGCAGGATGTAGACCTGTACGTGGGTGGAGCCGAACACGCAGTTGCGCACCTTATGTATGCGCGTTTCTGGCACAAATTTCTATTTGACAAAGACCTCGTCCCTACCACTGAACCATTTAAAAAACTGATTAATCAGGGTATGATTCAGGGTGTAATCGAGTTTCTATATATGCTCAAGGAAAAAGAAAATGGAGAAAGCGTCTTTCATTGCGCGGGCATTGCAAAACTAAATGATGGTGTAGAATATGTGAAAATTCCTATCCATGTGGACTACGTCACTGATTATGGCTCTAAAGATTCCTACATAAACAAAAAAGGCATAGATAACTTCATTGCTTGGAGACCTGCCTACAAAAATGCAAAGTTCGTATGTTCTAAAGGAACCTACCAGTCTGGTAAATTTACTCCTATTGCAGATGCTACCGAAAGCCACTTCTTAACGCTTTCAGAGGTGGGCAAAATGTCAAAATCTAAATTCAACGTCATCAACCCAGATCACGTGGTAGAAGAATATGGAGCAGACTGCTTCCGTATGTATGAAATGTTTCTTGGCCCCATCGAGCAATCCAAACCCTGGGATATTCAAGGTATTGAAGGTGTATCAAAATTTGTCAAAAAATATTGGCGACTCTTCCATAATGATGATAATTCATTTAATGTATCTGAAGAGGCTGTAAATGAAGACGAATTAAAAGTCCTGCACGAAAGCATAAAAAAAATAAATGCTGACATAGAGAAGTTTTCTTTTAACACAGCAGTCAGTCAATTTATGATCTGTGTAAATAAATTAAGAAAACTGAATTGCAACAAAAGGGAAATTCTTTCTCCACTCAATATTCTTCTTGCTCCTTTTGCGCCTTACATAACAGAAGAGATACATGCAAAATTAGGACACGATGATTCCGTGCACACAAATACCTATCCACAACATGAGGAAAAGTATCTAACGAGTAGTTCGATCGCTGTCCCTCTTTGCGTGAATGGAAAGAAACGTTCCGAACTATCCGTCTCTCCTGACATGAGTAAAGAAGATCTCGAAGCAGCGGCAAAAGAAGATGCACAAATCATCAAGTGGACAGAGGGAAAAGAAATCGTCAAGGTGATTGTCATTCCAGGAAAGATGGTAAATGTCGTGGTGAAGGCTTAGGGCTTAAGGATTTCATTAGAAAATGCGTATTTTAGAATTGCACCAAGCGGAAACAAGCACTAAGCATTCTAATCAAAACAATTTCTCGAATGAAAAAACTAATCACATTTTGCATGTTAAGCATTTGCACGAGTCTTGCGTATAGCCAAACAGCCAATCAAGATATATTTTTAAACATTGTCACTCCCATCTATGAAAGTATTCCATCAACAGAATTTGGAGGTGCTACCTTTGGTCCATCTGTTCTTGCCCCTATCTACGGCGAACTAGCTGCGGCTACAAACGGGATAGACACGCTTGCCTGCGAGGACGTAAATGATTTAAGCGGTAAAATTGCGTTCGCAGATCGCGGTGATTGCGAATTTGGATTAAAAGTACTGAATGCGCAAACCGCTGGAGCACTTGCACTTCTTATCTGCAACAATGTAGATGAAGTAATTCAAATGGCCGAAGGTGCTACAACTGGTATAACTATTCCATCCGTACATGTACAAGCAAGTACCTGTGCCACCCTAAAGTTATATTTAGAAAATGAAGAAACAGTAGTAATTGGCCTTTCACTCGAACCTACCCCTACCAGTCTTGTATCGGGTACAGTAGCGGCAGATGACAATGAGAATTGCTTAGTGGACTCTGACGAACAAACCATGGCAGGCTTCCAAATCACTGCAACAAAACCTGCGTACACAAGAACTACCTATACAGGTTTTGACGGTAGGTATAATCTATTCTTAGATACAGGGGACTATGTCGTAGAAGTCGTACCACCTTCTTTTATTTGGAATAATTGTTCAGGACAGGTGGACATAGACATTACTGATTATGATGAATCATTTTTATTAGACCTGCCAGTCCAAGCCACAGAAGATTGTACCCTACTTACTGTAGATATTTCCAGTCCTTTAGTACGTAGATGTTTTGAAAATAACTACACAGTGAATTATTGTAACCTAGGAAGTATAGATGCCTTAGATGCCTATATCGAAATCACTCTAGACCCCCTATTAACAATCATATCAAGTGATATGCCTTTCACCTCAAACGGCAACAACTACACCTTTGATATTGGCCTACTTGAAACTGGAGAATGCAATCAATTTAAATATGTAGCAGAGCTAAGTTGTGATGGTGAATTAGGAATGACCATTTGTTCGCAGGCTAATATATTCCCATTTGATAGAAACTGTATTCCTACAAATGCCAATTGGGATGGATCCAATATTGTAGTGACTGGAAATTGTGAAGATGGAGAGATCCAGTTTGATATAACAAATGATAGCGAAAGTCCTATGTTAAACTCCCTCAACTATGAGATTATTAAAAACGGAGAATACTCTGGTTCAGGTAGCTTCTTATTAGCAGAGGGGGAAAGTCGCGAACTTGTTTTCCCTGCAGATGGAAACACCTATAGAGTTCAGACCCAACAAGCAGAAGCGCACCCCTGGAACAATCTTCCAAGTGCAACAGTAGAAGCCTGTAGCACTACAGATGAGTTTACAACTGGCTTTCATCTTAACTTTCCTGTCGCGGACTATGGAGATAGCTACGATGAACTCTGTCAAGAAATTATTGGATCCTTTGACCCGAATGATAAACAAGGCTTCCCGAATGGTTATGGAGAGCAGCATTACATAGAAAGAAATATTGACTTACATTATCTCATTCGATTCCAAAACACCGGAACAGACACGGCATTCAAGGTCGTAGTCACAGATGAAATTTCAGAACATCTAGATATGCGTACGCTTAAACCCGGTGCCAGTAGTCACCCCTATCAACTGGATATTACTGGTAGAAGCCTACAGTTTACATTTGATAATATTATGTTGCCAGATAGCTTCGTAAACGAACCTGCTTCCAATGGCTATTTTGAATTCACGATTGCCCAAAACATCGACGTAGATCTAGAAACTGTAATTGAAAATACGGCAGCCATCTACTTCGATTTCAACGAACCAGTGATAACAAACACGACCTTCCATACTGTAGGAGAAAACTTTCTTCCAACAAGTACCAAGGAAGTTCTTATTGGCAATACACTCGTCTTGAACCCGAACCCAATACAAAGTGGACAGTCCCTCTTAGTCAGCGGATTTGAAAATCGCAAGGAGCAATATAATTTGATTGACATAAAAGGACAAGTCGTTCAAGAAGGCGTGGTAGAATCAGCTAAGATCCCTATCCAAGAAAACCTACAGACAGGCGTGTACATTTTAAAGATTATTTCTGAAGATGGACGTGTAGAAACAGGAAAGTTGATTATTAACTAAATATATAGATTGTCCTTTTTCTTGAGTAAAACAAAAATTCAATATCTGCCTGCGTTCCCCGTGCAGGCAGGTTTGAAATTCTAGTACCCCAGACTATTCGTTCTTTAAATCTAATCTCTTCGCATCATCGTGGCTTCGTGGTTCGATGGTTTCACGCCAAGCACAAAGAGCACGTCGCTCCTGCACAATGTCTCTTCATCCTGCCTGCATGCGCACGCAGGCAAGCTCTTCATCTCTTCATCTCTCCGTCCGTTCCAATCCACTTAGTCCGTTCAGTCCTACTTGCTTGCACACGCAGGCAAGCCGTTCGTCTATCAGTCCGTTGAGTCTGTTGAGTCCGTTTAGTCCTACTTACAGCTCATCCTCAATCGCATGCACCGTTGCACTGATCGTTGCCAACACAGGTCCAAAAATCACCCCAACCACAGGGATAAGAAGTAAGCCTAAATAAATACTTCCATTCCCTAATGCCAAACCCTTATTCTGCTTAACAGTGCGAGCAGATTCGCGTAAACCCATGTGTCGTTCTAAATAATAATCGGTATTTCCAAACCCTGCATAATAGGCCTGCACTAGAAAAATGGCTACCAAGGAAAAGGGAGTAAATATGGGAATAAAGCCAAGCGCAAAAAAGAGGGCTGTAAATAATAACTCCCGAGTGATATTTCTAAGCGCCATACGCAGACCTCTAATCATTTCTTTCGCAGTGCGCGAAAAACTAAAGCCTGAATTTAATGATGCACCCGTATATTTTTCTTCCACTTCCTCACTCAAAAAACTCATCAGCGGTGCTAGGATCACCAATAAGATATAGCGGAGCAAGAATAGAAAAGAGAGCCCCGTTAGGATGGTGGTCAGCCATTTTGTGACCGAACTAAAAATTCCAGAACCTGTTTCCCATTTGTAAAAACTACCGAGAAAGTCAGCTATAAATTCTCCAATGAGACCAGAAGAATAAAAGGAAGCACCTGCAACTAATAAACTTATCAGTGCAGAAAGAAGGACATATTTCCATAAGCGTAATTCACTTATTAATGGAATCGCTTTGAAGTAATACCCGAGTGATCTGATTGCTTGACTTATCATGATACAGCTAAAGGTATGGTCTAAATATTAACTATGGACTAATATTCGATAGCTTTTTGCGTATTATCGACGAAAACAAAAATAATGAATAATGGACAATAGTGATATAGCGAATTGACTTCGCTATTCCTTGTGTATCAGTTTATTATTTAATAAATTAGAAGGTACTTACCATAAAACAATGCATAAATTAATCCTTACACTCCTCATTTTTGCTTTTTCTAATTTTTTAATAAGCCAATCCGCCTTTATTACATCTTGGGATATTAATGCTTCCTTTAGTAATCAGCCTACCCTAACAATCAAAACATCTGGAGAAAATTACAACTATACTGTAGACTGGGGAGATGGAAACATTACTACTGAGCATGCCGCTGATGCTGAACATACCTATGCATCGTTTGGCATTTATCAGGTTTCCATAACTGGAGAATTCCCACATCTTTTTATAGATGACACATCGCCTCAAAAGGAACAACTCATGTCAGTTGATCAATGGGGCGATCAAGAGTGGCTATCTATGGAGTCCGCATTTAGTGGTTGCAAAAATTTAATTATCCTAGCTACTGACACTCCAAATTTATCCAAAGTACAAAGTACAAGTCACATGTTTTTCAGGTGTGAAAGCTTTAATCAAGATATAGGAGATTGGGATGTAAGCAACATTACAGATATGTCTTTCATGTTCGGTTTTGCAAATAGATTTAATCAAGACATAGGAAATTGGAATGTGAGCAATGTTAAAAACATGGATCATATATTTGGTGCTGCGCGTAATTTTAATCAAGACATTGGAGATTGGGATGTAAGTAGTGTTACAAATATGGATGGCATGTTTAGTAGTGCAATAGATTTTAATCAAGACTTAAATGATTGGGATGTAAGCCATGTTACGCGCATGAGTTATATGTTTTACAATACACTCGATTTTAATCAAAATATTGGAGATTGGGATATGGGCAGTGTAAAAACTACTGAACGCATGTTTTATCTAAACAAGATTTTTAACCAAGATATCAGCAAATGGGATGTAAGTAGTGTTGACACCATGAGCCATATGTTCAGTGCTACTGTATTTAACTCAGACATTGGAAATTGGGATGTGAGTAATGTCACTCATATGGATGGAATGTTTAGTAGTAATAAGGTATTTAACCAAGATATAGGAGATTGGGATGTGAGTAATGTTGTAAATATGGAATCTATGTTTACCTGGGCCCTTGCTTTTGACCAGAATATCAGTCGATGGGATATAAGTAAAGTGACAACCATGAGAATTATGTTTTGGCAAGCAGGAATGTCAACCCAAAACTACGACGCATTACTTAGATCTTGGGTCTTAAGCAATCCGCAATCAGATGTCTCATTTCATGCGGGAGAAAACACCAAATATTGCCTTGGTGAAACAGCGCGTAAATTCTTGACTGATGCCTACAACTGGGACATCATTGATGGGGGTTCCATTAATAATTGTTCCTTTCCTAAAATAGTTTGCAAATCGCAATATGATTCTGATAATTGTGATGATGAATCTACACTAGTGAACAAGATAAAATATGTAGTAAGACAAGAAGATGCAGATTTAGAATATATAATTCATAATGGTGGATGTCTTGAATTACCAAATTTCGGTCCAGGCTATACAATTAAAGCTGAAGTTGAGAATTCAGATCAATTTACAATTAGCCCAGATTCAATTGTAATCAGTACAAACACGAATTCTCAAGACCTAGATGTACGTTTTTGCATTCGCCCAAATTTTGATTTAGTAGATGTAGAAATTACGGTAATACCTTTGGAAATTGCAAGACCAGGTTTTGATATCACCTATAAAATTGTGATTAGCAACCACGGAAGTATTCCAGTGTCAGATACGATCGAATTTATTTACCCATCAGAATATATGCGTTTTTTACAAAGTGACCCAGAAATATCTGGAGAGGAAACGGACAAATTACTTTGGAATTACGTTAACCTACAACCATTTCAAACGCAGATAATTTATACAGACTTTAACTTAAATTCACCGATGGACCATCCTCCGCTGAACTCTGGTGATTTGCTCAACATAAAAGGGATTGTTTATCCTTTAGGCATCGATATTAAAAGAGCTAACAACTATAGCTGTGTAGATCAAGAAGTGGTAAACTCATTTGATCCTAATGACAAGACTTGTTTGCAAGGTTCCTTTATACAGGAAGAATTAATTGGTGAATATCTGCACTATCTTATTCGATTTGAAAATACAGGGACAGCAAACGCAGAAAATGTTGTTATTACAGATGTATTAGATAGATCTCGTTTTGATGTTTCATCATTGCGATTACTTGACTCTAGCCATCCAGTCGAATTAGAAATTAATAAAAATAAATTACATTTTAATTTTATTGATATAAATCTGCCATTTGAGGATGATCTAAATGATGGTTTTGTAGCATTCAAGATTAAAACTCGTTCTGATCTGCAGCTAGGAGATGAGATTACAAATACAGCCAGTATCTTTTTTGATTTTAATTTTCCAATAGTCACAAATACCACCAGCACAACCATAGGAGAAATCACCCATATAAAAGAAGTAAAAGAATTCTTACCAATGGAGCTGTTTCCAAATCCGTCCAGAGACTTTATTCAAGTAAATACACTTGAAAACTTCGAGAGGATGGAATTATATAATGCAAATGGGAATCTTGTGAGGATAATAGAAAATCTGGGTACCAAAAAAATCTATATTAATCACTTAGATTCTGGAGTATATATACTTAAGGGTATTACTCAATCTGGAACTTTTGGAATACAGAAGTTTATTAAGCTATAATAAATTCAAGTCAGTTTAAACAGTACAATGGATATGTAATCCACAACTAAAAAATTGCTATTTGTCCATTTCCATTGTTTTACGCTACAGGCTTCTTCTTTCTTTTTGTCTTAAACAACTCTACCAGCTGCTTGTCCGTCATGAAGTCAAAATCGAGGAAGGTAGCACGCACAAACTTCTTGATGTCTTGGTAATCCTTCCCTCTCTTATCGATATACTTTTTAAGAAGTTTCTTTACATAGCGCAAACTCATACTCTTCACATCCTGATTAAACTTCTGATTAGAGAAGATATCCATGTATTGACCAAAGGTCTTGTTAATCTCAAAATAATCTGCATACGCCTCTTCAGGAAGGTTATCCATCACCTTAGCAAATGAAGAAAGGATAGCACCTCGAATACAAGAGTTCTCATCCGATTGTCCCTCATTCATATTATAGTAGTTACGCACTGTCTCTACACTATCCTCATGGACAAAGCCCTTGGCTAATACAACATCCATCACATTGTAAAAGGCACTAATCTTATCCGTTTTGGATTTAGAAATAACTCCACTCAGACTCTTATATTCTGCATCAGATACTCCTTTCTTATCCGCCTGTACTTCTAAAAGATTTTCAAAATACCAATCTTCAAAACCTTCCTCTGCCCGCAGGGTATCAAAGGCCGCCTGAATATCCTGCTCTTTCCCCTGTCCGTAATTCATCGCACATACCGTAAGTAATTCGGCATAAGCAGGATCCCCCTGCAGGTCCTTATTATTTATCAAATCACGAATCTCTCCTTCTAATGAGGAGTTATCAAAATCATGCTTTACCCTATAGCGTAAGAAACTTTTAATGGTCGATGCATTCAGTCTTAGTTCCGTTGCAGTCTTTGGAAAATCAGCTGAACTAAATACTAGACTTTCAAACTGCTTACGGTATTTAACTAATGCCGTTCTTCTATTTAAAACATTTCTATACTTATCAATCTTCTGACTATTTAAATAGCTGAGTACTTTTTTGTTAGAGATGCCTTCAAAAAAGTTTGAAATCCAAATATCGCTACTTAGCGCAAATCCAATCTGAATAGACTGACCTACTCTGTTTTTAATTTGCTCAAAGTTGGAAGAACTTACTATATAGTTCAGCACCTTTTTAAAGTGATCCTGTGGCTTCACATACTTTACATTCTCATTCACCTTAGATCGTAATACAGAATACCCCAAGACCTTAGGAAGATACAAACCCTCAAACTGATCATTCAATAAGTAATTCTCAAAGGCCTCCACCTGCAAGGGGTTCTCACGCGCCACCTTATCATACAGAGTATGTATTTCTGGTTCGAAAGCTTCCTTCAAGGCATTATACTGTTCATCCTCTTCTTCATCTAAATACGCTTTCAATAAATCAGAATTTTGGATACTGCCCATGATGTTATCTAGAACAGTGGTATACTTTGGATCTAGTGCTTTCATAAAATAATGTTTAGTCTTAATAATAAGAAACCCGGCGAGTTTTTAGGCTAGCCAGGTTTTCTTATCTAGTATGTTTTAAAAAAAATCTTTTTCTAATCTCAGCGCTTATGCGTCTCCCTCCGGTTTTTCCTCAGGAGCAGCTTCTTCTGCCGCTGGTGCTTCTTCAGCCACTTCTGCCGCTGGAGCTTCCTCTGCCGCTGGCGCCTCCGCTGCTGGAGTTTCCTCAGCTGCTGGTGCTTCTGCTACTGGAGCTTCCGGAGCCTCAGCTGCTGGCGCTTCTGCCGCTGGCACTTCTGCCCCTGCTGCGATTGCTGTTGCCGCCTCTGCAGACATTTTCTCTTCTGCTGCTTCTGCTAACGTTTGTTGCTCTTCTGGTTTGAAATCCTCTGCAGCCGTAGTTGCAGCAGCCTTTTGAACAGGCTTAATTTCACCAGATAACATTTTCCAGAAGTTCTCTTGCTCTATACGCGTCTCTTCAAAACGTGCCGCGATTTTAGCTTCTTTGGCATCTATCCACGCATTGTACATCTCGTTTGCTTTCTCCTCAGAGAAGGCTCCCTTTGCAACACCACGCATTAGATGTTTTCTATAATACACTCCTTTAAATCTTAGGATTGCTCTTGCTGTTTCTGAGGGTTGTGCACCCTTCATGAGCCAATCATACGCTCTATCTCTATCCAGACTAATAGTTGCTGGCTTAGTCATAGGATTATACATCCCTATGTTTTCGATAAATTTTCCGTCTCTTGGAGCTCTTGCATCAGCCACTACGATGTGATAATATGGCTTTTTTCTACGGCCTCTTCGGGCCAATCTGATCTTTACTGACATAATTTTAAGGTTAAATTTAAATGGTTAAACCATACCCACTTTACTTGAAACATCAAGCGGTGGATTTCTAACGGCTGCAAAAATAGAGGAATTATACTAGAATCCAAAGAATTAAGCCTCTATAACAGCTATTATATATAAGTTATTTGGGCGCTCCCCTCCGCAGGCTCCGGGTCAGGTCGTCCAGGGGTTCCGTCTGTTCCAGACAGGTCTGCGACCTCCCTTACCACCCTTAGCGCAGGGATCGTGGGGAGACGCTAGACAATAGAAGTTAGACGCTAGATTTGACGGAGGGATGGAGGGAGGGATGGAGGGAGGGATGGAGGGATGGAGGGATGGATGGAGGGAGAGCGATGTTAAAGATAGGCAATGATTACTTAAAGTAATAGTTTATATAACATTTTATAATATACTGTTAATCTATTATTTACTATACATAATACATACAAATAAAACCTCAAATTCCAGTCTAGTCTTTACGTCAAAGATCAAAGCATTAAAACTCCTCATCTAATCTCTCCGTCACTTCATCTCTTAATCTCTCCGTCTTGCTCATCTTTAGTACACCTTCGTCTAAGGTATATCGTATAACATCTAGCGCATAATATCTCTTCCTCTTCACTACTCCGTCCACAACAAACATACCCAAGGGGTCATGACCCCTTGAACACAGACTTTTGCTTATTTCCCCGAAAATATATCTGCTTAGTCTGCTTCGTCCGTTCAGTCCTGCCTGCTTCCGCACGCAGGCAAGCCGATCGTCCGATCGTCCGTTAGTCCGTTAGTCCAAAAAATCATATCTTCCCCCCTTCAAACCAAGCTGTGAGTAAAACCAAGGCAAAGAAGACCGGAAGCAAGAAGATAACGCCGCTCATGCAACAGTATGCAGAGCTTAAAGCAAAGCATCCAGATGCAGTGCTACTCTTCAGAGTAGGTGACTTTTATGAAACATTTGGAGAGGATGCTGTGAAGACTGCACAGGCCCTAGGCATAATACTTACCAAGCGAAATAATGGAGGCGTAGATATAGAGCTTGCCGGTTTCCCATACCATTCTCTTGACACATATTTACCGCGACTGGTACGTGCTGGTTATAGAGTTGCTATCTGCGAACAATTAGAAAAACCGAGTAAGGAGAAGAAGATCGTGAAGCGGGGTGTTACAGATGTGGTTACACCGGGAGTAGCACTCAATGATAACCTACTCAATCATAAAGAAAATAACTACCTCGCAGCAGTACATCAACTCAAAACAGATTGGCTAGGTATTTCTTTCTTGGACATTAGCACGGGAGAATTCCATGTCTCCGAGGGAAATCCAGACTATATCAAAAAGCTACTGCACAGTTTCATGCCGTCGGAGGTACTGATCTCCAAGGCAAAGAAAAATGTATATCTAGAAGAGTTTGGTGAAGAGTTCTATTCCTACCCTATAGATGATTGGATTTTTCAAGCAGACTATGCGGACGAAAAGCTAAAAGGGCACTTTGATGTGACAAGCCTCAAAGGCTTTGGCATAGAAGACCTTAAGTCTGGACAAATTTCTGCCGGAGCAATCCTACATTACTTAGAACTTACTAAGAACGATAGTCTTAAACACATCAGTCGGATAAACAGACTGCTTACGGAAGACTACATGTGGCTAGATAACTTCACTATACGTAATCTAGAGCTCCTTCGTCCACAGCATAGAGATGGTAAATGCTTAATGGACATTATCGACTATACAGTAACTGCCATGGGTGCGCGTAAATTAAGAAAGTGGATTCTCATGCCGCTGCTCTCTCCTTCTAAGATCCACCTGCGTCAAGAGGTAGTAGATCATTTACGTCTTAACTACCCTCTCTTAGAAGAAATAGATAGCTACCTGCATAAAATTGTAGATCTAGAACGTGTCGTCAGTAAAATTGCTACAGGCAAAATAAACCCCAAGGAAATAGAAGCGCTGAAAAACTCTTTAATCAGTCTAGCTACTGTACAGGACTTGTTGCAACATACGGAAAACGAATACGTCAAAAACCTAGCAGCAAAAATCCTAGATAGCCAGATTATTATCGATAAGGTAAATGCTATGCTTGTAGACGAACCACCCGTGAGCCTCCAAAAAGGGCATTGCATTCGGGAAGGTGTAGATACAGAACTAGACGAGCTCAAGTACATTATAAACAACAGCAAAGAATTACTCGTAGAGATCCAGAAAACCGAAGCAGAAAAAACGGGAATTGCCAATCTAAAAATAGGTTTCAATAATGTCTTTGGCTATTTCTTGGAGGTCACCAATAAGTACAAAAACAAAGACCTTATTCCAGAGGATTGGATACGGAAACAGACGCTGACAAATAGTGAACGATATATTACAGAGGAGCTAAAGGTACTAGAGAACAAAATACTCACTGCACAGGACCAAGTCTCTGCGATCGAACATAAAATCTATGGTGAACTGATTGCTTTTTTAGCCAGCCACATGCAGGGCATCCTGCTGAATGCTAGTATTCTTGCAGAATTGGATTGTTATTGCTCCTTTGCCAAGCTAGCCTATAAACATAATTACTGTAAGCCTGTCATCGATGACTCCTTTGCACTAGACATCAAGGATGGTAGACATCCAGTGATAGAACAGCAAATGGAACCGGGCACTAACTATGTTCCTAATGACACCTACCTAGATAATTCCGATCAACAAATAATATTGATTACGGGACCCAATATGTCTGGTAAGTCAGCCGTGCTGAGACAGACAGCACTCATATGCCTGCTTGCACAGACTGGTAGTTTTGTGCCAGCGCGTGCAGCGCACTTAGGTATCGTAGACAAACTCTTTACACGTGTAGGTGCTTCCGATAATATATCTAGTGGGGAATCTACCTTTATGGTAGAAATGAATGAGACGTCTAACATCATGAACAACTTCACACCTAGATCGCTTATCATACTAGATGAGATAGGAAGAGGAACTTCTACCTATGATGGTATATCTATTGCCTGGTCAATAGCAGAATATCTTCATGAGAATGCGGATGCAAATCCTAAGACACTCTTTGCCACGCACTACCACGAATTAAACGAACTGAGTAAGACCTATCCGCGCATTAAGAACTTCAACGTATCAACACGCGAAACGGGCAACAAGGTGGTCTTCCTCAGGAAACTTGTAGAAGGTGGAAGCAAACATAGTTTTGGTATTCATGTTGCAAAGATGGCGGGTATGCCCAAGGGCTTAGTCGAACGAGCAAATGAGATCTTGCATGAGTTGGAAAAGAAGTCTGTAAATAATTCTGAACTAAAGGCAGAAGACATACCAAAACGACAAGAGAAAGTACAGTTGCAAATGTTTAGTTCGTCCACACCTGTACATGATGAAATTCTACGATTATTAGAAGACATTGATATTAATGCCATGACACCCGTGGAATGTATGCTTAAGTTAGCTGAGCTAAAAGAAAAGCTGCAATAGCTTTTTTGCATGAGATAACTTAAATCTAAAGCACTGGTCTTAGGCTTTACCTCTTCACCATAACTACATTCTCCAACTGTCCACCGCGATTCATCTTAAGACGCATTGTGTCTGCCCCTAAGCTTATAATCTTTACAGTTTTTTCTGCTTGTTCGGACTCAACAGTATGTAGAAATTCTCCATCAATCCAATATCGACCCTTCTCGTTCTTGGGTCCATAATCTATGGAATAATTCCCATCTGCATTAAAATTCATATCCATCTTATTGGTGATTACCTTTCCCGTTTCTTCAATCTTCCATGAATCGACCTTCCAAGCACCAATTAGGTTTTGGCTTTTGAATATTTCATTTTTGCATGCAATTAAGCACACTAGAATAGTTAGAGAAAGTACGAAGGGCTTAAGGACTGTATTCATAAGTTAATTATTACGTTGAAGATACACAATCTTCAGCGCAAAATGACTGATCAGTAAAGTCTTAAGAACCTAATTATTATAGTTTAAATTGATCTTTCTCTTCATCTACATTTTTCTCTTCAACGAGCTCAGCAGTTTCTACTTCTGCATCTCTACGTATTTTTTGAAATGGGACGGGCACGCCACCACTTAGACCCACGGCTAAACCGGCTATCAGTATGAAACAAATAAACATACAATGCCTAATTGCTTTCTTCAGAATTTTCATCTACGAAATTTAGATTATCACACTGCCAGTGACAGTGCGTCAAATTTTTGAACTTATTAGAATTGAAATTAAGTACCTAGTCTTAGGCTACTCTTATAAGAGATAGAGACTCTATCGTAGAAGAAAGAAAAATATGTTTTATGAGAAACTGTTGATTTGAAGTCTGTACAAACAGATTTTGTATCTGGCGAATACTTGATCGTTCTTGTAATAGAACGTGAGAAAGTTCAAACACAATCCAGTTGGAACAAAGAAATGATTCAAATGAATTTGCTATCGTATATGTAGCATCCGTCTTAGCTTGAAAAGCATTAAATGGAATGATAGAGTTCTCTGCAAAATCCCCGATCAATTCGGTCTGATCTAAGGGACTATTGTTTAAAGGTATGTTTTCCGCATAGCCAGTGGAAAGGGATACAGTTATACTAATTAAGAAGAACAATAGCATATCTTGCATTCTCTTAATTGTTGTAAGATCTGGAAGAAACTCTGTTAAGGACATGCCCATAAAGTCTTTCAACATACTATACGGGTAACAGATTGAGGGCTTTCAAGAGCAGCATGATAAGCACAGTTATAAAACCACTAATATACACTGCACCCTGCCAGTAGTAGAGTCTTCCACCACGCAGCTTCCATTCCCTTTCACTGTATTCTTCGCGATACTTTACAATAGACAACTTGTACACAAGGAAGGTCGACACAATAAAAAGTGAAATCGCTAATATATAAATTGCTTCCATACTACAGATTTTAATAATCTATACATTAAATATACAGGCTTTTGGCAACAAAAGCTAGTCCACAATCTGAATTTTGCGCACAATGCTCTTAGACTCTGTTGCAATACGCAAGAGATACATGCCAGTATGTAGATCAGACACATCTAGCTGTACTTGTGTGTTTCCAGAGAGGTAGTTCTTTTGTAGTATTATTTTTCCTTCTAAACTTAAAACATCTATGTGCATCGCCTCTGTATTTTCCCTAGGCAATATGACCTGCAGCATATCAACTGCTGGACTAGGAAATATTTCTAAACCATTCCAATATTCTATATCCTCACTCGAAGTCAAGACATTCTCAATAAGAAAGTCAAAACTATTGCTACAGTCATTCTCATCTCTAATTTCTACTGTGTACTCCCCTGCCTCTAAATTTTCTCGCAGAGGTCCCTCTACACCATCTTCCCAGATATAGTCCAACTCTCCAGTCCCTCCTGTACCAGTTAGCTCGATGGATCCCAGACCCTGTCCATTTTCATCATTTACAATTATTGCATTTTCTATACTTATAGCACTTGGCTCTGCTATAACAAAACTTTGTTCGACAAAGGCCTCTGTGGCATCCGTAAGTACCATAGTATATTCTCCTGCTTCTAGATTTTCTATGCTAAATTCGTTTGAGATAAAACCATTTACACCCTCCCACGCGATTTCAAAATCCGGCACACCACCAGTAGGATCGATTGTAATGCTACCATCTGAAGATTCAAAACAAGATATATCCATGAGCACAAATTCAAAGCTCGGCGCGCCGCCCACAAATACTGTTTTGCAATCATTGGATACACCACAGTTATTTTCTACCTCTACACAAAGTATATACACACCATCTTCGGCATAGGTATATTCTGTCACATTGTCTGTACTCGTATTTCCGTCTCCAAAATCCCAAATATAACTCAGTCCATCGCCAACAGAAAGATCTTCCAAAAGCACAGTATTCCCATCTAGGGTATAATTAAATTGTGCATTTACTGAATTGCCTAGGGCCTCCACTTCTACAGTCGTCTCTTCCGTACAGCCGTTAGCTGGATTAAGTACTTCCAAGACATAGGTACCTGCCTCTGAAACGGTAGGCGTAAAGCCATCCTGCCCGTCTACTATGTTTCCATCTACCGTGGACCAACTAACAATCACATCACTGAGTTCTTCCGCTTCTATCTGAATCACATCCCCTATACAGGCGATAGGCTCTGGCGTATTTATAAGAACATCCGTAACTTCAAAATCTCCAAGTACTTCTACGGTCTCTGTCACCACGCAATTACTGACTGCATCCGTTATCTGACAGGTATAGATACCTGGCTCAAACACCTCAACACTTGCTTCCTCTCCTAAAAGCACACCCTGATCATCCATCCAAGTAAAGGCAAGATTATTCCCTGTGGACATTGAAGCATCCAAGGTACTCTGTAGTACTAAGCAGCTTAGGACCTCTGTTTCTTCAATTTGGAGTATGGGAGCAGCGACATCATTTACAACGAGTTCCGTAGTTACCGAACAACTGTTACCATCTAACAATTCTAACTCATAGTTTCCACTAGGCAGATTTATAATAGGATTATCATTCACGGCTACGCCATTGAGAAAAATTGTAATGGGTTCTTCAGCTCCATCATAACTATATTCGATAAGACCATTCTCTTCCCCACAGCTTGCTGATTCAGCAACTCCATCAAAGACAATTTCATCCGGTGTATCTACAAAATAGCTTGCTGTTATTTCACAGTTGTTGGAATTATTCACAATAATAACATCGTATATTCCTTGAGAAAGTCCCTCGATAAAATTTCCTGACATGCCATTACTCCAGATGTAAGAAACACTAGAACTGGATGCCACAGTTAATTCAATGCTGCCATCTGCTTCTCCAAAACAACTGATATCCTCCGTAAAGGCAGATATGATTTCTAAATCCGAATCACTTTCTACAAACATATCTTCAATACTTATAAAATATCCAAGATCATCTGTGATGGTCACAGAATAAATGCCTGTCTCAAGATCGATTGCATCTTCATCCGTAGACCCATCTGACCAGGCATAACTAAGCGCATCATTCGCCCCTCCTGAGGGGTTTAATTCTATTGCACCGCCACCCGAACAATTCCCATCGATAATATTGGGACTGGCATCGAGTATAAAGGATTCAAAAAATAAGGTTTCCCATTCTGATGCGGTAAACTGGCCCACATGCCAAATCGTTTTATCCTCCGCATGAATGCCATAGATGGTTGGGAAAAAATTAATGTTATAAGCACTTGCTACATTTAAATCAGAACCCTCTAAATTAAACATGGGATAATCTGTTCCTGCCACCCAGTTTCCCTGTGTCCCTCCTGTGCAACTTGACATGCCATACAAACAATCATCGTTTGTACCACTGGATGCTTCTATGAAGAAGACCCGTACCTCATCTGTGCCATCTGGACCATAGTCATGATAAATATCCTCTAAGGCACCCGAGTTATGGTATGACCAACAGAAGCCACACCAGCTAGCACTAAAGTCTAAAATGACATGCTTACCTGAATTCAGCACATTATAAAGTGTATGTGTTTCTCCATCCAAATCTGTCAGCGTCCAATTTGGAGCGGTGGCACCATCTGGTAGCTGTGCTAGGAGAGTGCTAGAAAATAGAAAGAAAGCCAGTAGTATAATATGTTTTGCCATAGAATAAAGATAAGGATTTCAACTGCATTCCTAGTTTAGTTCTGTAATTTTTAAGATTTTGAAACTGCTGAAATACAAAATATTTATCCTGGCCTTGACGGAATATTTGCTATTAACATAGAAAGCAATCTAATCCTCAATCTTAGCTCTATCGTAGCTTTTTAGTACTAGAGTAAGACGGAGACAAATAATTAACTCTTAATCTGCATTTGGTGATATAGATTATCGGCTAATAACAAACTTTTGACTTATGCTGTTTCCTTTTTCTTCTAACTGAATAAAGTAAATTCCATTAGACAGCATAGAGATGTCAATTTCCTTTTGATTTTCTCCTACTTGCATATTTTGAGAACTCTGTAGAGCAAGTTGACCCTGCTCATCGTAGATTAGAAACTTATGTAATGCATTCCGATTTGAATTAAATCTAATTCTCATCATATCACGTGAGATAGGGTTAGAAATTATATCTAAATAGTTAGAATTATTAATAGTAGCTTCCACAGAAGTCGTCGTTAAATTATTTTTAAATAGCCTTAATACATAAAAATCTTGGCTATACGAGTTTAGAAGTAAATCTAAATCTTGATCATTATCAACATCAACAAAGCCTAGAGAAGCTCCACTAAAACCTTCAAAATTTGATTCAGTATTTTCAATGAAATTTCCATCACCATCATTCAAATAAAAATGTGTTTCTTTAGACGACATGTGTCCTGAACCACACATAAATAAATCTAAATCATTATCATTATCAACATCAGCAAAAGAGGTGGTCCCGGTACGTAAGCCTTCCAATTCTTGGTGCTTAGTAAAATTGCCCTGCCCATCATTTATATACAAGTAAGAGATAAAAGTGGAATTGTCTAAATTACTTGTGATTAACAAATCATCATCTCCATCTTGATCTATATCTGCAAATGCCACAGAACCATAATTACCATGCACTAATTGAGTATCTATATTTTCTTTATAATTTCCCAAGCCATCATTCTCATAAAATATAGTAATATTTCCAAAACCTGGCAGCCTTCCATGTAAAAGAAAGTCCATATCATTATCACCATCAATATCTGAAAAGGCTGCGTCACTGTCTGAGACTCCCAATAAATTTGAATTCTCTATTCTCGTAAACACTCCGTCACCATCGTTCTCATATAATTCTGTACTTAAATATGCAGTTATTAAAACATCTTCATCACCGTCACCATCAATATCTGAAAAGGCAATTACTCCGTCATCAACAGGAAGAAAAGTAGATGGAAACTGTCTAAGAAAAACTCCTGTTCCATTATTCAAATAAAGATCTGTAGTGCTATTACCTAAGGTGTTTATTCCTAATACTAATACATCTTCATCTCCATCATTATCTACATCAGAAAAAGAAACTGCGCTATTTCTAACTGGTCCAATAGAATTATTGGTTTTTATAGTAAAATTTCCATCTCCATCATTTAAATAGAGTTTAGCGATTTCATCAAATTCATAGGGAGCTCCAAATCTATTGCCTGTAACTAGTATATCAATATCTCCATCCAAGTCTATATCAGACAAACCCATAGCTTGACTAGTAGCTACTCCACTATCATCTAAGATATGTGGAAATACTTCAATAAATTGTTGCGCGTTCAGTGAAACAAAAGTGCATGTTAAAAAGCATAAAGCTATGTATTTCATTACTTCAAATTTTAAGGTCCACAATAAATATAAGCAAATCCTAGACTGCAGGAATTTTGTCAGAATAGTTTTTTTCAGGGATATAATATAAAAACTAATTAAATGTGACATTTTGGAAGTGGCTTAGTACTCCAGTCCAGAAGAGAAAAACAGGACAATCTCTTTATATTTTTACATAGACTTTTTCATAGAGTTAGCAGAAACACATTCTAGTCCTTACCGCTTACTAGCATACAAAGTACAAGAGTCTGCTGTAAGAGTTAGTATACCCTCTTCTAAGGAACCCACTGATTCAAATTCTGCCACATCATGAAAACTTAATGTACAGTCTTCAAATACATACTGGATACTATCTATAAGTAAAATGTTTTGTATGGGCGCACTGGAAGGTGATTCTACACGCACGACAGTGAACTGATAATCATCATTGATTACTCCCGGACAGGATTTCGTGCCAATATAAGATCCCTGCCATGCTTCCGCAGTACAGGGCTTACTATCCGAATTATCAGAGCAGCTAGTCAAGAGGCAAAAGAATAATGCAAACAAGAAGGAAGTGCGCATAACTGTAATGTTTAGATCTCTAAGTTAGAGTATATAGTTTGTCTTATGCCATTTAAGCAACACCCTATTATGAAGGAAACAAAGAAACTGTCCTCGCTAATTACTTGATTTGACCTGCATACGTAAGACTTTACTAAATTGATTAGAATGTATTTTTATAAAATACATACCGGAGGGCAGCAGATGTTGTATCTCAAAATCACTTTGCCCCTGTTGTATCTTGTCCTTGTAGACCGAATATCCATTGCTAGTATATATCACTATGTCTACATCTTCTTTTAAGGCAGAGCCAAACTGTAGCTGTACTTCCCTAGAGGACGGATTCGGAAATATCTTTACATCATTATCGGTATTGGAAGCTGTTTCATCAATGGATGTTTCTAGAATAAAGGCATACAAAAACGGTACTGTGAAGTCGATAAGAGTATCTAGATATGCAAAGGAGTTGGGCAAGGGAAAAAACCAAGGGCAATGGGTGGCTTCAAACAGGGGATAAAATAGAAATGGAAGCTCCAGATTACTGGCACGAATAGATACCTCTAAGGCACTGGCAGTAGAAATGAGCAAATCATTGGTTCCATGCACTTGCATTAAGGGCGGATCCAAAGCAGATTCCATAGCGAGTGTGTCAAACAGGAATTCGTTTAATGTCGTTTTTGTACCACCACAAAAACACATGACTCCGGTAACATTAGATGTATATCCTGGGTTCCCACTGATTCCTTCCACACTTTGTTCTTCGGCCCTGGGTAAGGCAGCCTCTGGCATTTCGAGTTCAGCAGGCGTGTTCACATAGGCTGCACTGAGTGAGGTAATGGCCCCAGCAGATTCACCACCTACAAATATTAAATTTGTGTCTACTCTATAGGTTTGATGTTCTTTTTTAAAATATCGAATGGTTGCTTTCAGGTCATGCATCGCATTTACGATTGCTCTTTGGCAGATAGTGCTATCTAATCTATAATTGATACTAGCCGCTACATATCCCTTTCGCGCCATGCTATCGCAAAAGGCTACAATATGAACACCTGACTTAGTCTGTGCTTGATCTACAAATCCTCCACCATGGGTAAATATAATCAGTGGTCGTTGTTGCTCTGTATCGTCCTTAGCTTGATAAAAATCTAAAGTCAACTGTTCTTCTTCGCTAAGATAGTTTGTTGCTGCACCATAAGTAATATCAGTCGTTACTTCTGTCTCCTGAAATATAGAACTGAGATATCGTTGCGCCGTTGTTTCATTACATAGAAGTAAAAAAACGCAGAGGAAGAGGAAGTGTACTTTCATGATTATACATTGTTTCTATATAATTTTTAAATTAAAACTAATATTCTAGTTAGAGAAATACAATAGGGTTTCCACATCAATATTGTTAGCACCATTTTCTTCGCCTCCACTTCCAGTAAAAATAGTCGAAGTAAAACTTACTATTCCTGAGGCATTCTGTGGATCATAGACAGCCTCAAAACCAAAGGTGGAACTAGATATTTCTTCAATTTCTACATCACTGGTCCAAATATGAAAACTTCCATTGGAGCCATCATATACCCAATCCTCGTTATTCACTGCAAATGGACCAATGGCACTTAGCGTAGCATCGTAACTAAATGTTAATCGATCATCTTTGGGAATAATCACGGTGATAATTCCTTCGGTGTTTGCATTTCCTAACTCCTGGATTTTGACTGTCATAACACTATTCGTAATTCCGTTTGCATTGCTGGGAATAATCGTGCTTATGCAGGTAAGGTCAGCTGTGAATATTGCAAACTCAGTATTGGGTATGGGAGCCTCTTGTGTAGATGCGGATTCCTGTGCACCTATATCCGCAATAGATCCTTGGACACGTACTCCCCCATCTCTATCGAGTTCTCCTGCAGGAATACATGCAGGATCTGGGTCTCCCGCATTTGCCGCTCTGCCCGAGATGGATATATCAAAGAGGTCAGAAGTTTCTCCAGCAAAGCCTGGATCTCCATATTGTGAATGCACATTGCCTTCCAGTGTACTTGTAGCTGAAGAAATAACGAGATCCAATTCTGACTGATCGGGTCTGTAAAATAGATTATAGTCCATTTCAAAATTAACAACCTCCGAAGTTCCTGCAGCTACTATCCCTCTTGCTGTGTTAAGCATATACAGGATATTGTTTTTGAAAATATTGTTATTACTGTTCTGCAAAAATATTTCGTAATCATTAAACGTGTCTGCACCATCTGTTTGGCAGTTATTATAAAAGGTATTATTTCTAACTACGCAATCATCTACAGAACTGGGACCATTCGCAGAGCCTTCTGAAGTAAGACTACCAAGGAACATGCCCGATTCCAGATTCTCTTTAAAGATGTTATTTATTACTGTGACATGAGATGCTGTTTTGTTTCCACCTACCTCACAGCCGATGGATATGCCTGCTCCGCATCCCTTCACTACATTTCTTTCAAAAAGCACATCGCGGCAACCATCACAGTATAAACCAGCAGAGGTTGCTATAGGTGATACAGCATTGATTACCGTATTATTTCTGACAATGCCATTCCTTGCTTGATTGAGCACAGGATCTAGAGGGTCAAAGGGTGGATCATAATCTGCTACCCAGGAAAAATGACCTGCAGCATCAATACCAATATTGCTAAGGTCTGAGAGATAATTATCAGCGACAAGAAAGCCGTCTACGTTTCCAATAAGTGTGATCGCTTCGCTGCGTCCTAATACAATATTTGTTACTGCATTTCCTGTAATATTCACATCTGTTAAACTTCCTGTGTTTACATTTCCCACGACAAGAATGGCATTGGACCCTTCGCTGAAATCTGCAATTTCAGCAGGGTCTGTGTTCCATCCAATGTTTGTAAAGACATTATCTTTTATGTTCACATTATCTCCAGAACCCCAGACGAGAATTCCTCTTGCGTAATTTCCAAAGTGGTTACTAAAGGTCAGGTTTTCTACAGTAACATTGGTCGGATATCGTAGGGTGATGAGAGGAAATCCTTCTGTTGTATTATCATAATCCCCTTCCAGACTAGCACCAGCTCCATACTCGCCAATATAAAAGTCAGTAAGTGTAACATATAATTCCTCTTCCCTTATAAAGCTCCCTTCTAAAAGCAGGCTATCCCCAGGCGCACAACTAAAATATGCAAACTCAAGGGTCATAGGGTTTGTAGGACTGGATACTATAAAGTCAGCTGTACCATCAGGGGCTGCATAGTGTGTAGTTGCATGGAGAACGGATGCAAAACAGCATAGGATAACAAAGGAAAGGATGTTTTTCATAAGGCTAGCAATTGTTTACAAGGTAGGCCTAAGAATGTGAATTACCTAGAGAAAATGGTTTTTCAAGGTCTTATTACGATCTAGAACATATTGCTATCCCCCCGAGATAGGGATAGAAGTGGGTTGCGCGGAACGGAGTGAGCACATACGAACGGATAGCCCGGCCCGGAGTTGCAGTAGGCAATGGAGGGATCTCCCGAAAAAGGACGAACGGACGAACAGACGAAACGGCTTGCCTGCGTGCGCAAGCAGGCAGGACGAACAGACGGAACTTACATAGTTATACAAAACAAATGTGAAGAGCGTACAAACTTGCTTAAGGCAAAAGGAATATTTTTAATTGAACTTGCCGCCGCCGGGGAAATTTTGCATCATTTGATCCATGCCCTTGCCCTTACTCATCTTGTGCATCATCTTACGCATCTGATCAAACTGTTTTACGAACATATTTATTTCGTGGATGGTCTTACCACAGCCTTTAGCAATTCTACGCTTGCGACTCATGTTAAGTAACTCTGGATTGCCGCGTTCCTTGGGCGTCATGGATTGAATAATTGCTTCCACTTTGGAGAAGGCGGAGTCATCAATGTCTAGATTTTTTATGGCCTTACCCATACCTGGGATCATGCCTAAGAGACTTTTGATATCTCCCATCTTTCTAATCTGATTCAGTTGTTTGTGGAAGTCATTAAAGTCAAATTTATTCTTGCGAATTTTACTTTCTAGTCGTTTCGCTTCTTTCTCATCGAATTGTTCTTGGGCTTTCTCTACGAAGCTGACGATATCTCCCATGCCCAGAATTCTCTGCGCCATTCTATCTGGATGAAAGACATCCATCTTATCCATCTTCTCTCCGGTGCTAATAAACTTGATAGGCTTTCCTACCGTGTACTTTACCGAGAGTGCTGCTCCCCCTCTCGTGTCACCATCTAATTTAGAAAGAACGACACCGGTATAATCAATGCGTTCGTTAAATGCTTGTGCGACATTCACAGCATCTTGTCCGGTCATCGCATCTACGACAAAGAGTGTTTCGTTAGGATCGAGTGCATTTTTAATCTCTTCAATCTCATTCATCATCTCTGTGTCCACACTGGTACGTCCTGCGGTATCGACGATCATGACATTGTAGCCATTGGACTTAGCATATTGGATGGCTTCAGCAGAAATTTCTACCGGGTTCTTGCTTTCTGGGTTTTTGAAAATGCCCACGCCCACCTGTTCTGCAATAACCGTCAACTGATCAATGGCGGCTGGTCTATAGACATCACAGGCAACTAGTAAGGGTTTAAGTCGTTTCTTTTCCTTGAGATATTTAGCGAGTTTTCCTGAAAAGGTCGTCTTACCAGAACCTTGGAGACCTGCGATAAGTACAATGGCAGGATTCCCTTTTACAGATATTCCCTCAGCGGCGCCTCCCATGAGTTCGATCATCTCGTCCATGACGATTTTGATCATGAGTTCGCCTGGCTTTACAGCATTGAGAATATTAGAGGTACCTAGGGCTTTGTTCTTTACATTGTCAGTAAATTCCTTGGCAATCTTATAGTTCACATCGGCAGCTACGAGAGCACGTCGTATCTCCTTAATTGACTGCGCGACATTGATTTCCGTTAATTTCCCTTCCCCTTTAAGATTTTTAAAGGCGCCTTCTAGTTTGTCCGTAAGATTATCAAACATTGTGTTAGTCTGTTTAGGCTGCAAATATATTGGAAAAGCGCTAAAAAAGCAGTGAAATAGCAGAAGATGGTAGAAAGCTTATAAAAAGTCAAAATCATATTAAAAAAAATTATCATCAAACTAAAGAATAGATGAATTCGTTGATTAATTTTGTAACAGATTGGATATGAGTATAGCACGTCTTTATATTGTTTTAATTGCCTTGTTTTCCCTCTCTTTTGTTTCGAGTGGTCCTAGAATAGGCGATATTATAGATTCACATAACAATGTGGCTGTTTATTATAATGGAAATGTTTCCCATGTGGAGGGACGCAATGTAACGCGTGAAGGCTATAATCTGGGTCTACGGTTTCAGTGTGTGGAGTTTGTTAAGCGCTACTACTATGAGCATTATGGTCACATGATGCCAGATAGTTATGGCCACGCTAAGTCCTTCTTTGACAAGGATTTACCTACAGGAGGTTACAACGCTAAAAGAGGCCTAGTACAGTTTAAAAACATACGCTATGACCTACCCCGTGAAGGTGATATCATAGTATATGGTGCTAATAAGATGATGCCCTTTGGTCACATGGGGATTGTCACTCGAGTCACTGATAATGAGGTAGAGATGATCCAACAAAACTGGGGTAAGAAAAGTCGTAGAACACTAAAAATAGTTGAATTTAAGGGAATTTATACCGTAGCGGATTATGACCTATTGGGTTGGATGCGTTTGCCATAGCAGGCTCCCAGTGTTATACTTTCCTTAAAATGAAACCTTCGACTCATTCCTCCGTCTCAACAGTACACGTAACAGTTTTTAATAATTAGTATAAGTTTATGCGCATTTTCACAATTCTCGCTTTTGTATTTATAAGTTGTATTCAGGTTTCAGCACAAGAGCTAACCCTTGAACGTATCAAAGGCATTGGCGATATCGCCATTAATAAGATTTATGTTGTCAATGACAACGAGGTATGGACAGCAACCCAGGGTGGTTTGTTTAGAATCGCCGATGGTATGGCCAGTCCAGTATATACAGGTGCAGAAGCCTATGCCCTTACATCTAGCGAAAAGGGTGTATTTGCAGGTTTGGAAGAAAACCATGTAGTACTAGCAGACGATCGTTTGTTTACACTTAAAGATCCTTCCTTAGCTATCTCTTGCATGGCAGATTATAATAACAAAATCTGGATAGGTACGAATGATGGCGTGTTTACACATGATCTCAGAACGCACTCTGACCTGACGCCCTACTCTACAAGAAATACTGCCTTAGAATCCAATCATATTAATTTTATCCACGCAGATAGGAATAACAACTTATGGATTGGTACAAATAAGGGAATCGTACGGATAAACGAGAAAGGAAAGTGGAAGAATTATGATGGGAAGGATAAAATGATTGCCATCACTGAGAACAAAGAAGGGGTTTGGCTATTATCTGAAAAAGACCTCTACCTAATAGATGAAAACAATAGATGGTATCCTGTAGGCATCCGCGAGGGGCTTTACAAGGGAAGAATTAATGACATCATTGTTGATGCTAATGACAAGCTCTACGTTGCTTCAGATATTCTCACAAGACTCGATCCGTATTCTGATGAAATCATTGAATACTCTGACATACTAGGTTGGTTAAGTAAGGAGGCAAAAGATCTTGAGAAAGACTCAGAAGGAAATATCTACTTTGGAACAAAACGTTCAGGTGTATACAAGATTACTATTAAAGACGAGCCGGAAGAGCCGGAGGTTCCTGAAGTACCAGAGCCGCCCGTTATTATTGAGGCAGAAAAGCCTGTTGCTGAAGAGGTGGAACTAGCAGCTCAGGTCAAGAAAGAACCAGTACGTGTAAGTGCCCCTCAACTTGTTGCGCTTGCTGTCGTAGAAAACGAAATCACCTGTGCGGGAGAAAACAATGCTGCTGTAAACTTAATGGTTCAAGGCGGTGTCCCTCCATATACATATAATTGGTCTGATGCTTCTGTCTCTGGAAACCAACCGAAGAATATGGCACCTGGTGATTACAATGTGACTATAACAGACGCAGGAGGAACTACATTGAATGAGGAGGTTATCATTAAGGCCGTAAGCCCTATTAAGATACAGGTAGTAGAAACAAGTGGTATTAGCAAGTCGCGTAAGAAAGATGGATTTGCACGTGTAGATATTTCTGGTGGAACGCAGCCTTTGAAGGTTGCCTTTGACAATGGAGAGAGAGGACTAACAGCAGAAAAGCTGAGCATGGGAGAACACACTGTAACCGTAACGGATGGCAACGGATGCACGCAGGTTGCCAGCTTCATAATAGAGGGGCCAAAACTTCTTCCTGAATTGTCTATGGAGAATGTGAAGGTGGGCGCGACCATGCAGATTAAAAATATGTATTATCCTGCAGATAGTGTCAACGTAGATCCTAAGAACTTCCCTCTTTTAGATGAGGTCTTTGTCTTTTTGGAACAGAACGATAATTTGATTGTAGAAATAGGTGGACATACAAATGGTGTTCCTTCACATGAGTACTGCGACGAACTTTCTACCAAGAGAGCAAAGTCAATTGCGGATTACTTATACGAAAAAGGAATTCCGAAAAGTCGTCTACAATATAAGGGCTACGGTAAACGCAAGCCTATTGCAACCAATGAAACGGTAGGTGGTAGAAAGAAAAATCAGCGGGTGGAAGTCAAGGTATTGGAGATTAATTGACGGACTTCTCTCAGACTAGAAAATTCGATTCTGCTTGAAGTGGAACTGCATTATATTTTAATAGGATTAACACGCTGCTCTCTTACAAGAGGTAGGCAGGCTCTCCATTTTCCATTGCCTTAGCATCTCATTTATCAAAAACTATAAAACAAAAAAAGGAGCTAACAATTAGCTCCTTTCAAATATCTTATGCAATGATCTCTATTTTAACTTAGGCTCATCGGTTTCTATAAACTTTTTACCTTCCCACTTCCCTAACCACTCAACATTCTTGCCTACTCTTTTATAATTCAAGAACGTGTATTCAGCTTCTTGCTTTTCTTTTCTTTTAATAGTAATTCTTCCAATACTACCATTTCTGATCTCGAAGTAATAATTTTCTTTCCCGAAATCAAACTTTTTATTTCTACTCGCCATTATATAGCTTTTTATGATAAATTCTTGATCCTAAAGACCAACTCACAGTATATAACTGCGATTCTACTAAAATAATTGCTTTACACATCAAAAAGTTCATTCAAACCGCATATTATTTGGAAAAATTAAGATTTTCTTAAATATATTCGGGTATTATGGGGCTAAAATGGAAAATAGACAGTTTTACATGAAATACGTATAAGATATATACGTATTCCAGTGAAATTTACAATGGATGTTGTAAAGCAGAATCTAGCAATATTAACTAGGAGCTAAAAAACAGAGCTCGCTTGCACGAGCTCCGGGAATTATGATAATTCCTAAACGTTATTCTTACATCGAGGTATAAACAACAAATCTTACTTTTTATTTTAGAGTTGATCGTACAAAAACTAAAAAATGTACGCGAATGTCTTTAATTAACTATCCGCATACATTGCAATAAAACTATCTCATAAGTGTAATCGTGCCAGACTTTAATTTTTTATGCAGTCTCTCATCACAACTTTGTGTACTATATTCTACGACATAGACATAGCTATTACTAGGAACAGCTCTTTCCTTAAATGTTCCATCCCATCCTATAAGTACATCTTCAGAATAAAACATGGAACTTCCCCACCTGTCAAATATTTGGACCTTCAGATCTAATAGCTCTACCCCACTCTGCACTATAAATTCATCATTTAAACCATCCTGATTAGGGGAAAATATATTTGGAATATACACAGCATCTTCAAAGTCCTCCACCGTTTCAATGATTTCAAATCGTTGGGTACGTATTTCACATTCTGAAATGATATCCAGTTCATATATACCTGGTTTATCGATAGTACGAGATTCCCCTTCTACGCCATCCTTCCACATATATATTAGGTCCTCACCAATAGAAACTGTATTCTCGATTGTCAAACCATCTACTATACACGTTTCTATAATTTGATCTTCTACATTAGGGAGGTTTGGGTAAGCAAAGAGTTCAAATTCCACAATAGTATCGCAAACATCCAGACCAGGAATAATAATTTCATACAGGCCAGCTTCTGTGTATTCTTCTCCATAAATAACTATACTTTCACCTGGACATAGACGCTCGTCTATATACTTTTCCGTAAGTGCTTGCGTACTTAATTGTAACGCATGGGTATAATAGGGATTCACTTGCACAGCGTAGACGTCAGCATCACAATAGCTTTCACCTTCAAAGTCGTAGCAGTCTCCAGCACATATTTCGGCAATGGTTTCTGCATATCGGAATACCGCTATATTTTTACTAATTGCACAAGCAAAGGATTGTTCTTCTGCAGTCAGTGTATATTCTCCTTCTTCACAAACAGTAATGAACATATCGTTTGAACTAAAGCCATTAGGGCCTGACCATATATATTGTAGACTAGACATATCTGTTGTTCCAGATCCCTGTATCATAAGCTCTACACAGCCCTGCGATTCTGTTATCACCGCAGGAGTTAGAATTTCAATTTCTGGAATTTCGTATACCGTCAGATTGATTTCATAAATCAAACTAGGGCTTGCTTGATAGACATAAAAGCCCGATTCACAATATTCCTGGTCATCAATCTCAAAGCATTCATCAGAACAAATTTCAGCTGTAATCTCCTCTACAACTACAATCATTTCTTCTACAGTAACAGTAAACTGGTCATCGCAAAAACTCCAAGGGTCTAAAGCATATAGGGTATATTGCCCAGGCTCACAAACACTTGGATTTAAATCATTTGAACTAAAACCATTGGGTCCTGTCCAAGAGATATTCAGGTTGGTAGGAAAATCACTCGTAGCAGAACCATTCAGACTGACACAAGGATTACTAGTGCTAATTACATCTGGAGGGCTTATATCCACATAGACCTGATTAAAATCCTCTACTACCGAAATGGAGGTAGTGGCTTCACAACCATAACTATTAATACCGATTACAGTATACAGCCCTGGGGTACAAATTCCACTTATATTCGAACCCTGCACACCATTTGCCTCAGGACCGTACCAAGTATAGGTCACCCCAAAATCAGATGAGTTTGCAGAAAGATGTGCACAGTCCAAACAATTGATGGAACTAGCACTTGCCCAGATTTCAAAAGGCATACATGCGCAGGTAAAATCAAAACTGATGCCTATAGGACCACAATCAAAACTTGGTATTTCTGGGACATTAAAAAACGAACCCGAGCTGTGTCCCCCGCATGTTTGGCAACCAAGGGAATCTTTATACACGATTTCAGGATGGATTATTTCTAGTGTATCATAGATCCAATCCTCCGTCCATTGCATTTGGAAACTAATATAATCTGAAGGCATGATTGTGTCATTCCCGCCATTTACTAGTTGATATATGCTCAGATCTATATTATCTGGACCATAATAATCTGCACCTGGCTCTATAATAAGTAAATAATCATCAGAGAAATAGCTAAACGCAGTCGTATCCATCATTCGGATAGTATCCTGGGCTAATAATAAATTCCAATTTCCTCCAAGATGCACTGGGATCAGCAGTTCGGAAGTGTCCTGTCTGATGGAGTCTATACATTCTTCTCCTACAGTAAAGCAAGAGAAATCTATGATGGAACAGTCTGTTAGATTCAATAATATATCTGCTAAACCAAGAGAATCAAGATAGGCCAAAAATTCATTACTAAGCACTTCTCCTGTTTCTGTATCTACTAAAATAAAACTGTCTTGCACCCCCTCCCAGCAACTAGAAAAACTAGATCCCGTACTCACAGATTGTATATCCACATCAAAGGCTATGCATGGATCATTTGGATCTGGCGTAACTATGGGTGTGTAGATAGTCGCGCTGCATGATCCATCGCCACATATTCCCCATACCGGACTGGGAGGTGACTGCCCTCCTATGCTGAGCATATTTGTACATTCTGCTGAACCTCCACTATGACAGCTATAGTCAGCATATTCTAAGCTGTTATCAAAATCTATTGTCTGAGAACTAGCACTTGGATCGTCTACATACACTGTGAATGTATCCACAGCAATGCAACCGGGTTCCTCATAGGTATACACCAGTTCATAGATTCCGCAGCTATTAAAATTAAAAGCACAGAAGCCATTTCCAAGGTTAGTGATACTGACCATCTGTTCTTGACCATTGGGACTTGCACCACAGTCAAATGACCAAACACCACCCTCTGGTTGTATTAAAAATTCTTGTGAGAATCCGCATAGAAAGGTATCCTGCGGCAAGATAATCTCACAATCTTGAGCACTTAGCGTAAATGGAAGCAACATGATAAAACACTGAATTAACGTTTTCATGAGTTTACTAAGTTGGTACACCCAGAAGAGAAGAGAGAATGGAAAAACGCTGCTTCTTGAAAAAATTACTTTGATGTAATTTCAGTTTTTGATTTGGGCGTGCCCCCTTTTCTTAGAAAAGCGGTCGTGTCGTCCGCAGCCAGGTCCTTTGGACGCCTACGGCCTGCTACCACCACTCACGCGCGGGCTCTGCGAGCCCTTTTTCTCATAATAATTCGATTACTTTTTTGGTGTTTCACTCTCTTGCACTAAACGATCGCCCCAGTGCACATACCAATGCAGGTGTTTGCTTGATTGGTAAGAACCAATGTTAGATGAAATGCGACAGGCTCCATATTTGTCTTCGAAGATTTTAGTAACGTATTGCATTGCTTCAAACAGGTCTTTGTTTAATGCTATTGAATTCGGGTAAGATGAAAGAGACTCAATATGTTCTTTGGGTATTATCACTACATGCTGCTCCCAGTACGGCTTGGTATGGTGAAAGGCCATGACAAGATCCGTTTCATAGATTATGTCGACCTCTAGTTTGCCGGGGATAATTTGCTCGCAGTAGATATCACTCATAATGGCGGAAGTAATTCTTATTTTTCTATTAATATCTTTTGAATTATATGTTTACCTGTTGTTATGCTTGAAATCTTAAGAAGATACAGGCCGTCAGAAATCTTGCTTACATCAATTTCTTTATTATTCTTTGAGCTATGCACTATCGCACCTGACACTGTATACAGCTCTGCACTAAAACGCAATTCTCCATCTAATTCGATACGTATTAGATCATTGACTGGATTAGGAAACACGTTGATATGTGTTTCAGATAGTTGGTGTACAGACGTTATAAGATCATCTCCATCACAATCTTCGTCTATCCCATTATTTGGAATTTCTTCTGCACTGGGGTTAATTGCAATATTATTATCATCACAGTCAAATTGAGCAATGTATCCATCCCCATCTAAATCAACTCCAGTAATAGGATCAGCCATTAATTCAAAATCTTCGCTTACAATCCCTTTCAGACATCTACCAATTTGTGGAAAAGATGATGTGATCACATAATAATAGTCAAAGCTTTCCGTACCAAGTGCAGTCTCTAGGTTTACTGGAGCCATAATTCCATTGCACTCATCTAGATCTCCTAAGCCCTCTACATACTCATAGTCCACTGTATATTTTCCAGTATAAGGACCACAGGGAGCAGAAATACCATCACCGGGTCGTTCTCCACTCTTTAGTTGAAAACTCGGCATAAGTTCTTTTATCTGACCGCTTGCATCTGGACCAAATTTGTATAAGATAGGATAACCATCAGATGCCCAGCCTATTTGGAATACTTCATCAAGAGAGCTTACACTTGTAATACCAGGACTTACTGTTTCTAGATATTCAAACATTTCTCCATGATAGTGATAGCCTGCCGCATTGGTATGTGCCGTAGCACAGTCCAGACGCACCTGCCCCATATCATCTCCTTGATTGTTTGTAGGTTCAAAAACCCAATCCCAATTAAATTCACCTGTATTCTTATCCGTATAAATAAAGGGAGTCCCGGGTGCGGGTGATAGTATGACACCATTCAATGCTACTCCTAGATCTCTAGCTGGCCTACCATTATTGCGAATGATACTCGTAATTTGGTTTGCCATTTGCGGCTCTTTATTTACTCTGAGGTATTGATACGATTGGGTGGGTATATTATTAGGATTATAACAGTAATCATGATTTGGAAATCCATTGGAGTAAATATGCCTAAGGTTGTCTTCTTCAAATTCGTAATAAACGCTGGGCTCATCCGGTGAGTCACAGCATCCAATGTTTTCGAAACTGAGGACATCAATTTCTGTACAATCCGATCCATTCATGCAATCATCAATTTCTATTTCTGTACCATTTAGAATAAAATCTTGGCAAGACCAGCCGTTACGTATTGCATCTGCTTCTTCTTCTAAGTTCATTAAAATCTCAGCTTCATCTGCTGTTAGGTTTCCAATCAGATTATTCTCCTCTTGGATATTTGTATCTATTCTATAGAGCTCCTGATTGCCCTCTTCATCTTCAATGAGCTTATACGTATCATTTCGAATTGCCCAGAATTCTACACCATCATCGATATAATCTGCATAGGTATAATTTCTAACTATGGCATTCTCTTGTACAAAAGACGCTGAAATATCATAGCTATTATATAAGCCTCCCTGAACCTGCGCATCAGATCCAATGCTGGCAAAAGTAGCATGAAGATCATTTACCTGCGTTAAACCAAATTCTTCTGCACCTTTGCGATCAACTCCTTTACCAGAGATAATCATAGGGACACGAAGTCCTCCCTCATACATGCTTCCCTTACTATGCATATCTGGATATCCGCGCATAACGCCATTTGGAGTCCCATTGTCCCCTATAAAAACCACTAAAGTGTTATTCCTAGTTTCTTCATCCATACTATCCAACAATCTGCCTATTTCATGATCTAATGCTTCTATGCTTGCATTATAAATTTGTCGATTTGATGTTGGATTATTGACTGTATGTAAACTATCAGGAGGCACTTGAAAAGGAGAATGGGGAGCTATATGTGCTAACCATAAAAACCAAGGATTTGTTTGGTCTGACAGCCAGTCAATTGCGGCGTTAGTTAAGTGTGTAGTTACATATTCGTCTATTTGAACAAATGCACCATTTTCTACTTTTTCCCAATCATAGTAATCACCTATAGTACCGTCTATGATTCCTTCATAATGGTCCGCACCATGTTCAAAAGGATGATTCACATTGACAGGTTGAGATATATGCCATTTTCCAATAACTGCAGTAGCATATGCATTATCCGTTTCTTCTTTAATAAGATTGAGTAAGGATTCGTGTTCTAGGTCAAGGTTTCCTGGTGCTGACTGTACACCTGTCTTTATTCCATACTTCCCACTCATTATACTTGATCTGGTGGGAGTACATTGCGGCGTTGCCCAGGTATTCATATAAGTAATACCTTCTGACCTGAGTGCATCTAGATGCGGTGTATTTGCAAAATTTGGCACATCAATACCAAATCCGTTCATTGCATCAAGCCCCAGGTCATCTGCTATAATGAACAAGATATTGGGCCTATCCTGTGCGCTCAAGGCAAAAAAGAAAGAACTCATTAAGATGATTAATATTTGCTTCATGTGTATGGATTAAGCTTTCAAAGTTTCTAGTATGTAATTCGAATAGAAGTTCTATCACTATTCATCAAAAAATCACGCTGTTGATCGTGCAATTTGATTTCAATAATATTAGAATGGTCTTCAATATTAAGCAGGCAGGTATTCGCTATTTCTAAAACATGTATATTTTCGTCGAATGCGGGTAGATATCCATTAAGGTGGATATGCTTATTCTTTACTAGTATGTCCCCATACGCAATCTCTTGATGAATGCTGTTTATGGAAACACTGAAGTTTGAATGGAGATAATCTTTGAACTTCTTGTCTGTGAAAGGTATATTATTCGCCTGGAAAGTAGATAATACATCTTCTCTTTCCAATACAAACTCTACAAGTATCCTATTATTTTCTTCATGAATTTTAAAGTGAGCTACCTGTATATCATGTACATACGTCAAAAGTAAGAATAAGCTTAAATAGAGGCTCTGCATAGGTCTGATTAACTTTCGAAATAACTTAGACTAAATATATAGTAATAGGTTTAATCTAGTAGTAAAAAGACCAGGAAGATATAGAATCAAAATTTGCAAGAGTCTAGATACGGGAGTGGCGAAGGCTAATAAAATTTATGAGCCCTTCCTTTGGGATGCTTGTTCTATGAGGTGTTTATTTTTCTCCAATATCTTATTAAGTAATCGTTCTGCTTCTTTTTCCCCACTTAAAATATCATTATTGAGTATTTCTTCCGCTTCTTTTACAAAATCACTATCTGCAAATGAAGGATCTTCTTTAACGGTCATATCTACAACTTCTCTCAGTATTATTTCAAAGCCACCCTGTTCGCTTCCCGTTGTTATAAAATCATTTAATCCCTCAAGGACATTCTCTATAGTCTCCGTGTGACCATTCACTTCAATAGTTTTCAAAATTTCATTCATCTCTCCTCCAAACTCTTTAGGTATTCTATTGGCGTTCTCTAATGCCTCTTCCATTGTCTTAGTAACATCCAATCCTATTTCCTTTTCTGCTGTATTTAGGATGAGATTTATCATCTCACTTACCTGACCACCAGATTCTGCATCTTCGATTTGAATTTCTTTAATGATATCATCGTATACAGTAGTTCCATCTTCTTTCTTTGCGTGTTTCAATAATACACTTAAGCCTTCTTCTTGATCTAGCTCTTTGACCTTATCGCTCATAACTTTAAAGATATTATCAGGCTGATCTGATTCAGAATTGTTTGTTTCAGAGGTCGAGACAGCACTACTGGTTTGGTCATTACCGCACGCTGAAAAGAAAAGAGCTACTAGGAGCATGGATGTTCTTATATAATGTTTCATACCGATGTTTAACAGTATGTTCCATAAAATCAGAAAAGGTAAATGAGTAAGAGAGATTTTGAAGGTGCTCATACGGCTTTACCCAACAGTTACCTCGTTTTAACTGTAAGAGATCGATGGAAGTATCTATTCAATAATTCCTACCCTGCTAATTTTAACTAACTCAGGCCTATTTAACGTACTAATAACTTCTTGAATGCACCTCCTACTCGGACAAAATACATACCTGGACTCCAGGAAGCAGTATGAATGTACGTCTTTTCGCTAATAGTATTTTCATAGACCAAGGCACCTGTTGCATTGTAGATTTTTAAAAGAAGCAAATCATTTGCATCTTGATTATATTCTAGATAGACATAGTTTTCAGCAGGATTAGGGAAGATCGCAAGTTTATTATTTTCCAAGATGACATCTTCATTGCTTACGCTCATTGAATTCGATGCATTAAATGTAGGATTCATTACAGTAAATTCACCTGTTCCATTTGGATATCTTCCATAGGATATATCAGATGTTTGCGCTGGGAAATCTACTGCGTCAATAACAGAATTATCCGAAGGATCTACTAATAAAACCGACTCGCCTTCGCCAAACAATCTAAAATTAGCATGTAGTCCTGTTTGTTCCTCATCTTCATCTGCCCAAATAATTAAATAGGCATCCGCTTCAATAATAGTGCCTTCTGGAAATGCCCATTTACTCAGATTACTGGGATCGTCTGTTAGGAAATAACCACTTAAATCTACACTGTTTGTTCCATTATTATACAACTCTATCCAATCATCAAACATCCCATCCTGATCGGCAACCGTATTTATATTGGAAGCTAAAAATTCGTTAATTACTACATCATCACTTGGACTTATGGGAGTTCCCTCACAGGTGCATCCATCTGTTAGAATGACATCATTTTCTGTTGTTGAATCTTCATCATCACAGCCTGTGCCTGCTTCTTGGATTTCTCCTATTGCAGCATCATTATCATTACAATCATTTTGTGCACAGACTCCGTCATTGTCTGCATCTCCACCAAGACTTGAACAATCTGCACTATCGTTATTGGCATTAAATGTTGAGCTTGTCACTGTAAAATCTCCTATTCCATTTGGGATACGGGCATAGGATACGTCTGTTGCTTGAGCAGGGAATTCTATGGCATCCACTATGGATCCATCCATAGGATCTACCAGTATGAGAGATTCACCTAATCCCGACAATCTAAAGTTTGTATGCAAGCCATCTTGTTCTTCATCTTCATCAGCCCAAATGATCAAATAGTCATCAGCTGCTAAAACGGTCCCATCGGGAAAGGACCATTTGGTAAGATTTGCAGAATCATCTGTCAAGAAAAATCCGCTTAAATCCACAGTTTGATCCCCCTTATTGTACAGTTCTATCCAATCTTCAAACTCACCATCTTGGTCTGCTACCGTAGTAGAATTCGAGGCCATAAATTCGTTAATTACTACTTCTCCTACAGTAGTAAATCCTATATTGTTATTATAAATTTCGTATTCTGTTTTGTTTATTCCTTCGAAGTGAACAACATCCATGCGTTGATCCCAACCGCTCTCTGCGTGGGGAATTCCAATTGTTTCCATAGTTACAAGCTTATAAAAATCTTGGACATGAAGGATTGAAGTAAAGCCTGAAAACAATAGAACATAAAGAAACTTCATAATTTGTTATTTAAGTTTGGAGATATCTAAAGTGAATTAGACCGTGAAATAATAAAAATCCTTTGTAGAATGATAAGAAATTTAAAAATTAAAACGAAAATGCTTCACTAAGATGCTTCACTATTAAACATTGTCATAGGATTTGTTCCAAATCTTTAATGAAGCAAGCTAATTTAAGAAGCGAAACGTCGCCCGTAATTACTTTAGACCCACTATGGGTACACTTAAAGGCTATTTTAAGAAAACTAAGGCAGTATTATACTTATGGAGTAATAGAGTGATCACAAGTACAGTGTTAAACAGTTAATATTTTTCAATCTTTAAGGATTTCACATTCTGCATGAAATAAATTGATTAACTTAACTAAGAACTGAACAACTTCTTAATCATTTTGAATTTATTCCAATGAAGACCATTAGGCGACTTCTATTCTGGATACTCGTATCTGGGTTCTTTTTCTTTTTGCAGCGAAATTTAAGTGCCCTTTTATCTAGTATACAGATAAATCTACTGCCCAAAGATTATGCTTTTATTTCTAAAATACTTATCAGTATATCATGGCTAGCTATTTTTATCATTCTAAACATTCTTGTTAATAAGATATTCTGGGATCGTCTTTTTTCACGTCGCATTGCAAATAAGACACCCTCCTTGCTCAAATACATATCAGGATTCATTTTGATAATCATATTTGTTTCCCTGATAGTAACACAGGTTTTTGATAAATCTATAACAGGTATCCTGGCCCTAAGCGGAGGATTTGGTATACTTTTAGGCTTCACCTTACAGAATACTATCAATGATTTTTTTAGTGGAATAATTATACATCTAGAAAAACCGTTCTTAATTGGTGATTTTATAATGCTTAATAATACACGCTTAGGGGATGAACCACTCATAGGTAGAGTACATTCTATTAATTGGAGAACATCACGACTTCAGAAAACAGATGGAACAATGATTGTTGTACCAAACAATCAGTTCACAAAATTAGTACTTACAAATTTTTCACTTCCAGAAGAAAAGTCAAGAATAGAATTAGAATTTTGTGTTCCTTATGAGTTTGACACAAAACGTGTAAGCGACGTTATTCTTACAGCCTTATATTCACTTGATTCCATTTTAAAAAACCCAAGACCTAAGGTAAAGGTACCGAGGACGACGGCAGATGGTGTTATTTATCAGGTTAGGTTTTGGCTATTACCTACAAAGACATCACCTGGCAGAGGAAGAGATCATGTGAATCAAGCGGTGATAAAATATTTGCACTTTGCAGGTATTACATTATCAAATGCGCGAACAGAGATATTCCACGCTCCTATCAAAGATAAAAATTCAAGGCTGCGCGGAAAGAAAAAGAATTTAATATCAGAAGTTCCAATATTTAAAAGCCTGAGTACTGAAAACATGGAATATTTATGTGATAAGATGAACCGAATACAAATTAAGAAAGGAAGTACTATTGTAAGACAGGGTCAGCAAGAAAGTTCCATGTTTCTAATTTCAGAAGGACATGCAACTGTTATGGTCCACGATGACATAAGTGATAAGGATAAGAAAGTAGGTAAACTGGGACCAGGGCAATTTTTTGGAGAAATGTCTCTTGTACTAGGTGACTTACGAAGTGCTACCGTTAAGACAGACTCGGACTGCACACTATATGAAATAAATAAAGAGACTATGCAAGGCTTATTTCAAAAGGACAAAGATTTGTTAGATCATATTGTTGCAGTTATAAACAGCAGGAAAACTAAAAACCAAAGTATATTAGAATTCGCTGAAAACAATCCAGAAATACATACAGATACATATGAATTAATAAAGCAAAAAATACAAACACTGTTTAAAATATTCTAAGTAATTAATGAATTAAACTACCTTTCTATTTTAATACCCGTATTGCATGCAAGGACAATCTATTCATTATACTATAATCGTACAAAAGCATAATCACCCGCGTCAGGGGTAGTAGGTAGCGAGCGAAATGCAATGAAGCCGAGTACGCAGTACCGAAACGAAGTGGAGTACCGAATGACCCGACCCATGTCTTGTAAAAACATAAACTACTTCCCTTCTGTAAGGTATTTAAGAGGAATGTTTACCGAAGTTAGAAAGACATGGGGGACGCCCTAAGTATTTATATCAAACTCCTTATTAGTTTTCTAGCAGATTAATTGATTACCAATTTATTATATTTAGCATATTTAATAACTTTACCTAAATGAAACAAGGCATTAGATATTCTGTTATTACGGTTGCCTTAGCAGGATTTTTATTCGGATTTGACACCATCGTCATTTCTGGCGCTGATCAACCTATACAGAAACTTTGGAATACGGGAGATTGGTTTCATGGTATATTCATTATGTCCATGGCACTTTGGGGGACCGTATTAGGCGCCTTATTAGGAGGCATTCCATGTGATAGATTTGGACGAAAGACTACCCTCTTTTGGATTGGAATTTTGTACTTAGTTTCTGCTCTTGGTTCTGGATTAGCCACAAATCCATATATGTTTTCCTTTTTCCGTTTCATTGGTGGGCTCGGTGTAGGTGCTTCCTCGGTCGCTGCTCCTATTTACATATCAGAGATTGCACCTGCAAAAAAAAGAGGTAGTTTAGTGGCTACCTATCAATTCAATATTGTATTCGGAATATTAATTGCTTTTTTCTCTAACTGGCTCATTGGTCAATACATGGGAGAAAACGCTTGGCGATGGATGCTGGGGATAGAAGCTCTTCCCGCAGCCATATATTGTTTTATGATATTAGGCATTCCTAATAGTCCTAGATGGTTATTACTCAAGGGGAATCAAGAATCAAAAGCTAAACAACTATTACAGCAGCTGGATCCCTTGGGAGATGTAGAACAGCGCATTGCAGAAATAAAACAATCTGTAATTAAAACTAAAAGCAAATTTTTCTCAGGTCAATATCGAAAACCAATCTTCTTGGCTTTTCTATTGGCGTTTTTCAATCAGGTCTCTGGCATCAATTTTATCCTCTACTATGCCCCAAGAATTTTTGAAACCGCAGGTATAGACCAAAGTAATACTTTGATAGCATCTGTCCCCATAGGAGTCGTCAATCTAATTTTTACTTTACTGGGTATGTATTTAATTGATAAAATGGGTCGAAGAGTACTCATGACCATAGGTTCTTTTGGTTATATAGTAACCTTGCTTGGGGTGGCTTGGTCATTTTATGTTGGCGCTGGAGGTTGGCTAGTTGTTTTCTTTATCAGTGCTTTTGTAGGAGCCCATGCCATTGGTCAGGGTGCGGTGATCTGGGTGTATATATCAGAAATATTTCCCAACTACGTGCGCGCGAATGGTATGTCGCTGGGCAGTGGAACGCATTGGGTGTTTGCTGCTATCATTACAATGATTACGCCTGCTGTCTTATCCGCTTTTTCACCTGTTACTATATTTATGTTTTTTGCAGTCATGATGATGCTACAGCTGTATTGGGTTCGTACAAAAATGCCAGAAACAAAGGGGAAGAAATTGGAAGAAATAGAACTAGAATTAATGTCTAATCAATAAGTCGAAAATGAAACATTATGTAAAGCTAAACCTGTATTTATCCATTTTAGTATTAGCGCTTGTGTTTTTAGGCTGTAAGGATGAACAGGCAAGTAAGGACACTAGATCTTCCGAATACTATAGTGAGAATCATCGTCCACAATTTCATTTTACGCCAGAGGCGAATTGGATGAATGACCCCAATGGCATGTTTTATTATGATGGAAAATATCATTTGTTTTACCAATACTATCCAGATAGTACAGTCTGGGGTCCTATGCATTGGGGACATGCAGAATCAGGAAATCTAGTGCATTGGGAACACCTACCTATTGGTTTATATCCAGATTCCATAGGATGTATTTTCTCGGGCGGAGCAATAGTAGATACAGATAATACTTCAAAATTAGGCACTGCAAATAAGCCTCCTATCATTGCCACATTTACCCATCACGATTTTGTGGGTGAAAAAGCAAAGAGTAATGATTTCCAAAAACAAAGTATAGCCTATAGTTTAGATGGTGGATATGAATGGACTAAGTATAAGGGCAATCCAGTTATTCCTAACAGAGAAAAAATAAAAGACTTCAGAGACCCAAAGGTGGTATGGCATGCAGATTCCCAAAAGTGGATTCTAGTATTAGCAGCCTATGATAGAGTTAAGTTTTACTCTTCAACGAATCTAATTGATTGGCAATTTCTTTCTGATTATGCTATAGCGGGAGATAATCGATTGTGGGAATGCCCTGATTTGTTTCCTATGCGCGTAGAGGGTTCGGATGAGACAAAATGGGTCTTGATTGTTAGTATTCAAAAAGAAGCGCCGAATGGAGGAACAGGCACCTCTTACTTCGTTGGTGAATTTGATGGCAAGCAATTTATCTGTGATATAAAAGATCAGAAGTGGTTAGATTATGGGACGGACAACTATGCCTTTGTGACTTGGAATAATGTCCCCAAAGAAGATGGTCGTATCCTTGGCATTGGCTGGATGTCTAATTGGCAATATGCACAGATTGTGCCGACCGAAAAGTGGCGAAGCACAATGACTTTAGCTAGGGAGCTCCAACTGATCAAAAAAGATCTTAACTACGAACTCTATAGTTCTCCAGTAAAAGAGTTTACAGCCTTAAGGGATAAAACTACTTCTTTTAACCAAATGCATATCTCTGAAGAACAGATTTTAGAAGGAGCTTTTGATCCTTGTCAATCCGAATATCTTATTACAGTAAATTTAAAGGAAACCACAGCTGAATCATTTGGTGTAAAATTTCAAAATGATATTGGTGAATATTTTACTATTGACTTTAAGTCCAAGGAAGGAAAGATGTATGTAGATAGAAGACATTCTAGTAAGACAAAGTTTAACGCAGATTTCTATAAGAATATACATACTGCCCCTATCAACTTTAATAAAGAACAATTAGACATACGTATTATTATGGATGCATCCTCTGCTGAAATCTTCATTGACAATGGAGCAGTGAGTTTTACGAGTATCTTCTTCCCAAGTAAAGCCTTTGATACAGTTCGTTTAATGGCAGAAAATGGAACGGTGCATGTAGTAGATGCGAAAACATATAGCTTGAAAGGTATTTGGAATTAAAATAGCAGCAACTAGGTATAGTATCAGAATCTATTTAACTGTGCATATGCCTCCTATTATTAAATTGTAGAGGGAAATTTAAAACAGCTAAAACAGAAGAAAGTAATTCAGGTTTCTACCTACTTGTTATACTGTCAATTTTTTATCAGTTTTTTACTAGAAAGTGTACCGTCAGAATTATTATGAATTAACAAATAATAGAGCCCTGTATTCAATTGACTCAGGTCCAGAGTCGCATTATCAAATTGGTTTTTAAATGACATTATCTGCAGTCCCTTGTTATCTAAAATCTTAATATCAAAATTAGATGATTTCACTTCAAGATTTAAAGACGCATTGAATGGATTTGGGAACACTAATACATTCTGATTTTTGAATTTGTTTTCTTCTAAACTTGAAGTAATTATATCACTAATAATAAACTCCAATGAATTTAATTGGCCAAGCTGAATGCAATCATTTTCAACAACTGACATTAGCATAGATTCTGTCGCTTCTTCGATTTCATCTTGAATAATTTCAATAGTATCTACTACAGATGAGCTTTTCGATGGGACAATAACAAAACCATTCGATCTTTCGTAGTCCAAGCCATATTGCGCTGTACCTGTATATTCAAATTCTACCGCAAGTGGTATCTCAAGGTTAGCATTCCTTGTAATTTCAAAATCAATAAATTTATCTTCTTCCAGATAATTTAATTGACTTGAGCTTAAACTGATTTCAGTTGTTGGGAAAGTTTCAAAATATTCATAGGTAATATTTACATTACTTGGATTTGACCCTGTCAAAAAACCAGCATCGTTTGGATTTACAATAAAGAAATTTCCAGTTATGTTGCCCAATCCATCAGATGTTGGAAGATTTTCAAATACATTAAAAAATGGAATATTTTCATCGTAAATAATTGCGCAATCTGTAAAATTCAAACCACCAAACCTTGGAACCTGATTTGTATAATCTGTCACTTCAAGAAATATTGGATTATTCAAGTCTATTGGGTCATTCGACACATCTTTAAACACACAGTTTGTAAAATTTAGGTCGAAGCTCTCTACAGTCTTTGAAGCATAAACAGCTGACCATTGGCTACTCTGAATATAACAGTTTTTAAAGTCGACAAAGCCATCAACACCATTTGATCCGTTGTCCGTTGCAGCAATTTCTGCAAAGTCAAATGTATTAGAAGGATGATGATTGTTTGCCATGTAGGTATTTTCTATAGTGATAGAAACGTCTTCAGAATCGTCATCCATCATAAATAATGCGAGTTGAATTGCATTCCCGAAATTGTTGAATATCCTACAATCTTTGATAAGAATATTCTCAAGTCTTTCTTCTGGAATATCTGGCTCTAAATCGATCCCATCTTCTGGAAGCGTTCCATTAGTATCAGAAAATTCACAATTTAGTATGCTTAAGTCCTTTGCAGAAGTAATGGATAATCCTTGTCTATAGTTATTGGAAAATCTACAATTTTTAATGAGTACATTTTCGCAATAATTTTTTAAACTATTCGGCTGAAAACTTCTAGTAACTAAAATGCCATCTCCACCCGTATCTAAAATAGTAAGTCCTTCTATAAGCACATTCGTCGCCGAATTAAGACTAATTCCATGACGAAATTCGCTATCTGCTAAATCAACATACTCCTGTTTATTCATTATAAACTCTGCATTATAGCCTACAATATTGATGTTGGATTTATCATTCACATTAATTAACGACTCGAAAACATCGAACTCCCCAAACAAGGCATGCAGTACAACTCCTTCCTCAAAGATGATGGTAATATCACTTCTATCTATCCATAAAGGGCCAGTATTCCAATCCAATCCCACATTATCCACTACAATAGTATCTTCAGTAGTTTGTCCAAAAGCATATTGCAGAAAATTGGTATTATCAATCGGGTCAAAACCAATTTCTGAAGAGACTATTATCTTACTTGCATTCAGAATATTGCAATGATTTACCATCATGAAGAACAAGAATGCTATTACATGTTTTATGCTCATATTTTCAATTTAAATTATCTGGCCCCAAAGTTAAGAACTGTAAAATAAACTATATGAACTTTAGTCTAGTCTTATTTTTGCAATACAGCAATAAGCTAGTTATGTTATTTAGGCAGCTTTCCTAATCAGATATAATTGAGTTCTAATGTTTAATTATTTTTTTTGTGGATAATACATTAGGATAGGATTTTACCCTGCGATCAATTGCATGTGCTCTTATTAAAGATAGAAAAATAATGCTCTTAAGCATGTAAGCATAATATCAAGAAAAACCAAAAAGAGACTCCAAATCCCATTGATTGTTCGCTATTTTCTGACCTCAATCTAAAAATCACGACTTAATAATTATATTTGAATATTACTTGCAATCAATTCAAAAATCAAAAAAATGAAAGTTACACCAAAGAAAAACGAACAGGTTGCTAATATGATATTTGGAAGTATATATCCACATTACCTGAATAGAATAAAGAAAAATGGCAGAACAAAAGAAGAACTAGACCAAGTAATTCAATGGTTTACTGGTTTTGACCAAAATACTTTGCAAACTCTTATTGATGAAAAAGTAAGCTTTGAAACATTTTTTAAAAAAGCCAAAATACATGTAAACGCACATCTAATCAAAGGAGTTGTTTGCGGATATCGAATAGAAGAGATAGAAGATGAATTTGAAGTCTACAAACAAAGTAGACAAATGGAAAAGTTGATTGATGAATTGGCGAAGGGTCGGAAAATGGAGAGAATTTTACGCGAAGAAAAAAACTAACTTAATATATCCTGTCTTTAGAATTTGTTTTTATATGCTCGCAACGATGAGCATACATTATCTAGATATATATTCCTATTTTGATTTCTAATCTAATGAAAAAGGCGGAGATTGAAACGGTTTTAAACAACCGATTCAATCTCCGTCCGTTTAGTAATTCGATTAATAAGACTTCAGTACTACAAATTTATGCGTTGTAGGTTTGTTCCCTTCAGATACTAAGTATAAAATATAATTCCCATCTATTAAACCATCTAATTCGATGTATTCTTGATCTAGATGTTTTGCATTGAACTGTCCGTTCATCATTACATTTCCATTAACATCAAAAATGGAATAGGTAGTTCTTGCATTATGGTATTTTGAAAGATCTACATTTAAAACATCTTTTGCGGGATTAGGGAAAATTGTAATTTCTTCATTCTGAGTAATATCGAAATTAGGGTTTATGGCTCCTGATATTGTGCCAAAAACCTGAACTTCTGCAAGGCTTAACCAATTTGTATTATTCCTATCAATAAGTACATAGCGTCCACTTACGTTTAGATTAGTAAAGTTGATTTGTGCATTCGCGTTCAAAGCACCTACTAATGTATAATCATTGGGATTACTGCTGCCAATATTACCAACATATACACTTGCTCCTATTAGTCTTTCAGAACAACAAGTTGTTCTGTTAAATACATTGATTGTACTGATATCATATTCATCCTGTAAATCTACTCTCCACCATCCTTGTTCAAAGTCTGTATGTGTAAACGAGTTCCCATTTGTATTACCATCTACGGCTCTTGATGCTACTCCGCCAAATCTTGTAGATGACTGAGTGGCGGGTTTGTTTAGTGCTACGTTGACAGCAGGTGGCGCCAAGGTCCCAAAAACTTGTACTTCTGCAAGGCTTAACCAATTTGTATTATTTCTATCAATAAGTACATAGCGTCCACTTACGTTTAGATTAGTAAAGTTGATTTGTGCATTCGCGTTCAGAGCACCTACTAATGTATAATCATTGGGGTTACTGCTGCCAATATTACCAACATATACACTTGCTCCCACAAGTCGGTTAGAACAACAAGTTGTTCTGTTGAATACATTGATTGTACTGATATCATATATATCCTGTAAATCTACTCTCCACCATCCTTGTTCGAAGTCAGTATGGGTGAACGAGTTCCCATTCGTATTTCCATCTACAGCTCTTGAAGCTACTCCACCAAATCTTGTAGACGACTGAGTGGCAGGTTTATTAAGTGCTACGTTAACCGCAGGTGGCGCCAAGGTCCCAAAAACTTGTACTTCTGCAAGGCTTAACCAATTTGTATTGTTTCTATCAATAAGTACATAGCGTCCACTTACGTTTAGATTAGTAAAGTTGATTTGTGCATTCGCGTTCAAAGCACCTACTAATGTATAATCATTGGGGTTACTGCTACCAATATTACCAACATATACACTTGCTCCTATAAGTCGGTCGGAACAACAAGTTGTTCTATTGAATATATTGATTGCACTGATATCATATTCATCCTGTAAATCTACTCTCCACCATCCTTGCTCAAAGTCAGTATGTGTAAACGAGTTCCCATTCGTATTTCCATCAACGGCTCTTGATGCTACTCCACCAAATCTTGTAGAAGATTGGGTCGCCGGTTTGTTTAGCGCTACATTAACAGCAGAAGATGTATTAGCGTTTAGTACGGCTTGATGTGCATTCACTCTACCATGTCCAAAGCTATTATCAAACCCTGAAGGCCCCATGTCATCTGCAGATGAATAGAGTATATCACGCATTTCGGCTATGGTTAAATCTGGATTTAAACTATAGACTAATGCTCCAGTTCCAGCAACCAAGGGTGCTGCTGCTGATGTGCCTCCAAAAAATGTTAGGTAATCTCCTAAAACAATTCCAAAATTACCCACTCGATCAAGCGTATAAACATTTGCATTTGCAGAAACTACATCACTCGTAGGCGCCACTAGATCTAACTCAGGACCTGTTTGACCATAGTTTGGCACAACTCCCTTAGAAGTAATTGCACCTACAGCAGTAACGGTGCTTAATCTAGCAGGATAAGCCACACATCCGTTCTCCCCTGAATTTCCCGAAGAAAAAACAATTAAACATCCTTTTCCATTTCTACCGTTAAGAAAAGCATCCTCTATTGCATCATTAACTGCAGGCTGATCTGTACTACAATCTGAATCGGTATAACTCCATGAGTTACTGATTACATCCGCTCCATTATCCTTTGCCCATGTAAAAGATGAAGCTAAGGATTCTGTCGTTTGTGCAGCAAAAATATTAACTCCTAGCAATTGTACTCCTGGTGCGATACCTCTGACACCTATATCATTGTGTGCAGCATTTATTATTCCTGCACAAGCCATTCCATGAAAGTCTGTATCTGCATCAGGTTCTCCATTACCACCAGGTACATCTGGGGTAAAACCTCCAACAACCGTACTATTTCCGTTTGCATCTGTCAAATCAGGATGTGCCTCTAAACCTTGATCAAGAACGGCAACTTTAATAGATGAACTACCAGTTGTAATTCCCCATGCTTCTAAAGCATCCGCATCAATATCAGGAGTACTTGTTGTACCATTAACTGTTTGTCCAGTATTGTGCATCTGAAATTGCTGATCAAAGAGCGGATCATTATTAAATGTTAAGGATACAGTGAAATTTGGCTGTGAGAATTTTACTTGACCAGATTCATAGATAGAATTAGCTAAGGTCATAGCCTCTACAGCACTTGACACTTCAATGGTATAAACATGAGATCTAACTTCATATAAGGAAACTACCTCGTAATTATCTAAAATGTAATTTATATTGGAAATAGGTTCTCCATTTTTCATTTTAAATAATACTTTTTTTGTAGGATGAAAAGGAGCAGAACCAGCACTTGTTTTTAGCCCTGGATGAATTTCCCAGTCTTCTTTATTTAAAGACAATTCTTTGAAAATGTCCTTTTCTGAAACCTTGTTTTTTTCATTCTCGTAAATTAAAAATCCAGTATTACTGGCTTTTTTAATATTTTCATTATCGACATTGGCGCTTAATTTCGAATTGAAAATTGAATTATTCTTTGCCAATAAGATATACGTATCGCTATCGACTTCCAATTCAGTTTTTCCTAAATCAGACCAATAGTATAAATTATCATAATTTTGATTTTGAGCACTTAATGCTGCTATATTTAAAGAGATAAAGAAAAAGCAAAAAATAAATTTTAAAACCTGTACTTGAAAATTTGAAGATGACATAGCTTAATAGTTTTTTAGTTAGTAAATTTTGAAAAAACAAAAATACTTAGAGAATACAATTTATAATCAAATCAAGGCCTACATAAAAAATGCGGCACCTTTTAAAGGATTTCACAAAAAGTCATTGTTGGATTGAGATGCTTAAAAAGAAAAATGCGCTCATATAAAAATTTTACTCTCCCTTTTCTTTTTGTGTTAATAGCGATTTCCAGATATTCCAAAGGTGTTAACTAGGTATGCCTTAGAAAGCGTTTATGGGAAAGCATTATTGTTGTAAAATCTATGCAAAGATAAAAATCTTTTATACTATTCAATTTTGTTTGGCTTAAAATAGTCTGTCGAGCGACGACAGTTCATCGTGCTTTTGCATTGATTTTTCTTTTCTGTTTTTATTTGGTTTCTCATCTGCATTTTATAAATATTCTCAACATAAACTACAAAAGGCAAGCAAATATGCACGCAGTAAGAATTAACAAAGAGTATAATTTTGTAAATCTTTACTAAGAGTAAAAACTAATTAAATTTTGATTCCACTCTATTATAGAGTCGTCTTCTTGCTGATGCTCAGCATTAACGATAATGAAAAATGTACCTCATGTAAAGTTTATACTCTATTCTATTCAAAAATCGAATAAATAATTTGCGCCATCAGCTTGTGCTACGAGCTGGCTTTCCATTTTTGGTTCAAAATATTATTTAATAAATCCAAATAATTCCATCCAATTTTTCTGGCAGCAAGTAAGCTTAGGCTATCTTGATTTTTTCTGTGTTGTCTTGATGGCCCTGTCATATTTGGTTTCATATTTAAGTCAAATAGAAAGTATTTACCTTTTTCATTTGCTCTACAGTCTATTCTTATGGGTGCTTTTATATCAATTATTTCAGCAGCCTTGATGCAGTGTTTATTGACTTCTTGGATTTGTTCACTTTTCAACTCAAGATCGTTTAGAACTTCGCTATTTTCCATTACAGCTACTATGCCGTTATATGGTGCAATTCCATTACTATGATTTATTCGTTTTACTGCTGGAAGACACCAGGGTCTATCAAAATGTTTCGTATCATTATTTAACTGATATTTTCCTTTTGGCATTACTGAAATTGTAATTTCTTGACCGCTTAGATAATTCTCGATGTAGGCTGCACTTCCGAAGTCATTTTTAGTAAATAAAACATCTAACTTTTCTTTTAATTCTATTCGATTCTCAATTTTGCTTACTCCTTGACTACCTCTTCCTCTAATGGGTTTTAAAACCATAGGGAATTGTAAACCTAATATTGCGTCAATATTATTTTGCTTAGTTATTATTTGATTTTTTGGAATTGGAATTTTGTTTCGCTTTAGTAGTTCGTTGGTATGTGTTTTATCGTCAAAGACATCAACTGATTCTGGCGATTGTCCAACTAGCTCTATGCCTCTGTCATAACAATTTTCTATTGGGTGATCTTTATACAATACTGTGTTTAGCCAAAAAGTATTGACTCCCTTCCCAAGGGCTTCTTCGATTCCCGCCGTTGTATCAGGAAAAACCCATTCTTTATCAATATTTGGATTTGGGGTTTTAACAGGTGTCACAACTTCAACGCCTCCCTTTTTCAGTTGGGCGGCAATATCTGCTCCGCTGTCAGAATACCCTCCAGGCTTCATAGGTTTTTGAATTCCATCTTTTGCGGGTGGGAGTTTTGCTTGATATAAGATTGCTATTTTATTCATTTTTATTTCTATTTCTTGATTGGTAGATAACTTGTTGATTAATGATATTTTTTTTACTTTTCTAATAACCAAAATCCTATTTTTATTATTAGATATGTTTCATTCAGCTGATACAGTAGTTTATATTTAAGAGTACAGAATTCAAATAAAAATAAATTATTATGGCCTCACAAAAGACTTTAATTTTCACAATTTTATTGCTTTTCACTACGATGGAGCTTTTTGGACAAGTACCACTAAAGCCACTTTATGAAGAATTCACTTCATCCACTTGCGGTCCTTGTGCCCCAGCTAATGCAATTTTAGACCCCTTGCTTGAGCAAAATAGTCAAACGCATAATTCACTAAGATATCAGATGGATTTTCCAGGAGATGGAGATCCTTATCATATAGCGGATAATGATATTAGATTTAATTTTTATAATACAGGTGGTGCTCCCAGTCTATACATAAATGGAAATATTTTCAATAACATTCTGAGTATTGATCAAACAGATTACGACTCGTTTCTAGGTGAATCGAGTTTTATTGAAATTATTCCTAAACAATCTCTTGTTAGTTCTTCAAAACTAGTAGAAGTAAATGCTGAGGTAAAAGCACTACAGAATTATGCAGCAGGATTAAAGTTACATGTAATATTGACAGAGGCGCTAACATATGATAACGTAGGAACCAATGGAGAGGAATTGTTTCATGATGTAGCTATGGCTTTTTTGACTGAACCTTCTGGAGAAGAATTGATGGAGCTTGAATCTGGAGAAGTTTTAGAATTGAATTACAATTTTGATGCTTCCAATACGAATATTGAAACTGCAAATGATTTAAGGGTTGTAATTTTCATCCAAGATGATACAGATAGGTCAATAATTCAATCTGAAGTGTTCAATATTGATTTTGAATTTGAGGAATATAAGCTAAGCGTTGATGTAAAAGACACTGAAGGCAATATAATTGAGGATGCCAACTTCGTTTTGCAAGGAAATGGCCCTATGTTAAGTGATTCCGAAGGCTTGGTTTTTTATGAAAACATTTTAGATGGCACTTATACCTATACAATTAGTAAACCTGGTTTTTTGGATAATACTGGAGAGATTGTAATTGATGGAGGTGATGCTGAGCATTCTGTTGTCATGGAGTTGCCAGACTTTTTTTTCTTTGAAGATTTTTCAGTCCAACAACCTGTTGGATGGATTGGATTTGGAACTCTGCCTGCAGCAATAATATGGGGGGATGGACAATTTACATTTTTCAATTCTACAGACACATCCGAATTAACATATCTGGTCAGTCCAATATTTGATTTATCAAGTAACATGGATGGTCAGATTGTTTTTAATCTTGAGCGACAATTTGGATCTCCGACCGGCTCATTTGGAATGATTGCAGATCAAAATGACTTCTCTACAAGTTTAGAATATACTCCTATAAGTCTATCTGCCGATAGTGAGCCGACAGATTTTATATATGATTTATCTGACATTGAAGAAGATCTATCTAATATTCAATTTTATTGGAGTATTGACAATATTGGTTTTAGTGTTTATGTACTTAATTACTTCTATATCACTGAAGGTACTGTGTCTTCTACTGAAAATAATGCGTTAAGCGAAATATCAGTTTATCCAAATCCTAGCAAAGAATATCTTTTCTTTAAAACTGATCTCCAGATTAGTGAAATTAATTTATTTGATTCATTTGGAAATTTAGTAGTATCAGAAAACAATCTGGGTGGGGATGTTAATATGAATATTAGTCACTTAAATTCAGGCTATTATTTTGTTTCAATTAAAACTGCATATGGTACCAAGGTTATGGTGATAATGAAAGAATAGCGTAGCTAGCGAAAGTGCCATCAGTTACTTACTTAAACACGAAAAAAGACTACTCATTTCTAAGTAGCCCTTAAGAACAATTAATTTTATCTGCTATAATATTAAAACTTTCCGTTTTGATTCTTCCATTCTGATTGATTAGGAATTGTTTGGATTACATCCCAATGCTCAACAATTTGTCCACTTTCTAATCGAAATAAATCATAGTAAGCAACATACTCTCCTGGCGCCTTACCGAAATATCCTTCACTCATTGTTAAAACAAAGTTTCCTTCGCCAAGTATCTTATGAACTTTACTATACTTCATGACCATATTATTTTTTGCAAAATACTCTAAAGCGGCACCTAAACCATCTAGGCCATCAGCAACTGCAGAATTGTGTTGTATGTATTTAGTAGGATTTATTAAGCTTGAAAGATTATCCATATTCCCATTTAGAAACACTTCATTCATAAGTGTTTCAACAACTTTTTTATTTGAGGCTGTTTTATCTTTATCAGTAATTTCAAAAGCACCGTCAAATTGGGTTCTACCACTCGGATTAGGTGGAGTTACTTCTGTTAGGTTATCCCAATGTTCAACAATTTTTCCATTTTCAAAGCGAAATACATCAAAAGCAGCTTTTGGTCCAAAGAAGTCATATTCAGTATGGGTAAAAACATAATCTCCATCTTGAAATGCTCTGACAACATTTGCCTTGAAGCCTCCTACAGGGGCATTTTTAATTACCTCACCAAATCCAGACAAACCGTCTCCAACTGATAAATTATGCTGTATGTATTTGTCAGGATTGATATAAGAAACTGGAGTTTGATCACCTGTATTAAAACTGTTGAGTAATGCTACTACTTTTTCTTTGTTTGATAATTCCATTTTTAGTTCTTTTTTAGATTGTGAAAATTTATTTGAAGTGCAGCTACTTACAGCAAATGCACTAAGAAATAGGCTTAAAATTAGTGATGACTTCATCTTTGGTTATTTTACTTTGATAGTATAATGCAAAGATGAAGCTGTCGTTTATTTCAATCACTATAATAAAAAGCTCAATGACTGTAAAAATGGGACAGTGTCAATGAAAGGCTCTGAATTGTTCTGGTGTGTATTGAGTTTGACGCTTAAAATATTTATAGAAATTTGTTGTTTCGGGAAATCCTGAAAGATAGGCAACTTCTTTTATTGATAATTGAGTATTGATGAGCATACGTTTTATTTGTTTAGTACATATTTCATCGATAAATTCTTTTGTCGATTTTTGAACAATACTTTTAGTAATAGCATTTAATGTTTTGCTACTCATTCCCATCATTACTGCATAGTCAATTACCCTTGTGGTTTTGGTCACATTTTCTTCTATTGATTCTTGTAACTGTATAAATTCCTTAAGGTATTTTTTATCAAAATCAACTTTTACCGTCTTAGCTTTTATACGAAATAGATTTGTGATTAAAATATGAAGCTCACTCCGTATTATGCTCAATGAATGTTTGTCTTTTACATTAAGATATTCCTCTTTAATTCTACCAATTATTGTGTTAATAATTTCAAAATCACCTTTAACTAATTGTAGTTTTGGTGCCACTAGCAATTCATTGAATAAAAGTATAGTTTTTTGCACTTCCATATCTTCTAAGTAGCTCACCAAAAAGTCATCAGTAAAAAGCAATAGACTTCCTTTCAAATTATTGCTATTAACAAATTTGTGTATTTGATCTTTTCTGATAGTAATCAATGTTCCTCTTGAACATTCAAAATCCGTAAAGTCAATTGTATGATAACCTTGTCCATCTTCAATAAACAGAATAATGTAAAACTCAACTCTATGAAGATCAATTGGAGAATGGTCTAAATTTCTTCGTAAAATAAGTTCCTCCAACCTAATTAAATCAAATTGAGAGTTTGGATTTTGATGGTTTGAAAACTTTATGATTTTCGTCTTTTCCTTCATATTCCTTTAATGGCATACAATGACTTTCTTATGCACTGTCATCTTACTTATACTTTCAATTAAAGATAATAAGAAAAGTGCTGCCTATGATGTCGCTACCCTACTTCATGAGCAATAAGAGAAGATGAAATCTTAAGATCATGGTATACTTAGTTAGTTCCTAAATATGTTTTTGCTTTTCAATATTAAAATTTGTTTTTTTAATGGCCGCACTTCAGTGTTTGATTCTCTTTAAAAGTCACGATTATTGACTCTCACTGCTTTTTAATTAGTTCATTACAGTGCAAAAATTAGTTAAATTTAAACTGTCTTAGTTTTTCATAAGTCTAGCGTATATTACATATATTCATTTATCTAATCAACAAGAACTATATATGAGAAACTTACTTTCGATTTTATTACTATTATTATGTCTAAGCCTTTCGGCTCAAATATTTATTGAAAAACCTTACGGACCCAACGCTAATGGTGTTTTTGATAGCAGTATATCCTTTGGAGATATTGATGGCGATAACGATCTAGATATGGTCTTTATCGGAAATATTGACCCTGGGGCATCTTCAGGAATTTACTTGAATGTAGATAATGAATTTGTTGTAAGTGATGAAAATATTTTTGAACCACTGACTTCAGGTAGTGTTCAAACATTTGATTCAGATAATGATGGGGACTTGGATGTTCTATTTACAGGTTCGAATGCAATCTCAGTTCCTACTGCAGATTTATATTTTAATAATGGGGATGGTACTTTTATCAAGTCGGTTAACCCTGATTTGGTGGGCGTGCAATTTAGCTCTTCAGCTGTGGATGATGTGGATAATGATGGTGATTTAGATTTTATTATCCTTGGATTTGATGGAAATACAGCTACTACAAATCTGTATCTAAATGATGGTAATGGTCAATATTCGATAAGTCCCAATAATAATTTCATACCTGCTGATGATGGCTCACTTGCTTTCGCCGATGTGGATGATGATGGAGATAATGATGTTATAATAAGTGGCTGGGATGTGCAAAGTATTCCTAGAACCAATCTTTATATCAACAATGGAGAAGGTGTTTTTAGCCTTGAATCAAATAGCCAATTTGGTGGAGTATTGAGAAGTTCAATTTTACCTTTAGATGTTGATGCTGATCTCGATTTAGACTTTATCATATCTGGTGCTACTGCTGGTGCACATACAACACGAGTTTATATTAATAATTCAGGAATTTTCACAGAACAAGTTTCGCCATTTGCAGACATTGCTAATGGCGATTTAAAGGCATCAGATGTTGATCTTGACGGTGACTTAGATGTTTTGCTATCAGGAAATGAATTTAATAGTATTATAGCACAAAGTGTATTATACATGAATGATGGATCAGGTGGTTTTGAGCAGAGTCCTTCAGAAATTATTGATGGTTTCATTCTTGGACAATCGGAATTTGTAGATTATGATCAAGATGGAGATCAAGATCTTTTCATTATAGGTCTAAATCAAGATCTTTTGGCCATTAACAAACTGTACGAAAATAACTCAGTGTTATCATCAAACAATAATCTCTCACATTCAGAAACGGTTGATTTCAAAGCATTTCCAAATAGAATTCAAGTTGGGCAGAAGATCATTCTAGACGTTGAAATTAATAAAAGTGCAAAATCACAAATTCAGATATTTGATGTGCAAGGCAAAATGTATGGAGTTATGCCTCTTGATTTAAAGGAAGGTAATTTTAAATATTCTATAGATGCTCCTTTAGATTCAGGAGAATATTTTATCAACTTAAACTCTGATAATTTCAATGCTACTGTTAAAATCACAGTTCTAAATTAAATTCAGTTTGTTTAACATTTCCTAACAAGACCAGGATGATGTGCATTAAATAATAATTCTTAAAAGATGTTGCACTTTCTGTTTTTCACAAATAGAAAATACTAAATCAGCATATATTTTTTCATGACTTTGCTATTTATGAACTTTAAGTTAAAATAACTCAGAAGCTAATTTTCAGACATAACTTATAAATGTCGCCACTAGTACTTCATTCAAGTATTTCATTAAGCCATCTTTCAAATTCAAAGGATTCTTCCTTACATTTACCACCATGCTAGAATGCATAAGAATGTTTTAGCAATTAAAAGATGCAAGTTATTATTCTTTAAAAAGACAGAAAGAAAACAAACTATTCTCTGTAAAAATGTAGTTGTGACTTGAATCTTCCCTACTAACGAAATCACAAATAGTCATGAGGTATTTCAACATAAAGATCAGTAATTTTTTGATCCTTATTCTATGTATAGTATTCGGTGTAAGTTGTAACTCACATAAGAAGACTTCGGGAGAAGAAATAAGTAAAGGAAATCAATTTCTATTGGTAGAGTTAGAAAACTCATTAGAAGGAGAGTATATAAGTAAAACATATAGTGAACACAAACCAGACAAAATTGCTCGGTCTAACAGGACACTGAATCAGTATCGTGTGAAATTTAATTGCTCAGAATCACAATTTGCTGAACTGCTTATTTTACTTGAAAAAGATATTAAAGTCCTTAATGTAAAAAAAATGGAAGTTAATGATTCCAAAAAATCTTATAAAAGCTCCAATAGTGGAAAAACTCAACCAATAAGAAATTAATAACAATGATAAAATCAATTTTTTACTTAATCTCAGTTAGTCTACTATTTAGTTTTAGCTTATCGGCGCAGATTTCAACTAGAATTGTTGAGGAAGCATCGATTATGGAAACTAAGGCAATTTTTCTTGGTAAATCTGTTGCTGTGAAAGAGGCTATTAGTAAATCTACAACTTCTGCTGAGAGGAAATCTCTCAGAAAGATTGCTAAAAAAGTACCGGACAATTTTAAAGGAAGAAAAAATAGAAGTAGTGCTGTTAAACAAAGTAAAGAACACCAAGGGCCAGATCGTGTTTTACAGAAAGTAAACAGCATTACTGGTGACAACCAATTTCAGATTTGTGTTAACAGGCAAGGTTGGGAACAATCATCTCCTTCAGATCCTACCGGAGATGTATCCAGAGATTATTATTTACAGGCAGTAAATGTAACTTCCGTGGCGGTTTTTGATAGACAAGGAATGCTTATTGAGACCTTTAATATGAATACACTATGGGCACAATTTGGAGCATCCTCAGAAGGTGATCCAATTATTTTATTTGATGAAAATCATGATAGATGGATTTTATCGGAGTTTACAGATCCTGCGAATCTTTTGATAGGAGTTAGTGAAACGGACGACCCTCTTGGAAGTTATTTTGTGTATAATTTTTCTACTCCTGATTTTCCAGATTACCCAAAATATGCCTTAACACCAGATGCCCTAGTGGTTACTACAAATGAAGAGGGTGCTGGTACCTTACATCAATATTTTATTAATAAAGAAGAATTATTTGCAGGCGAAACTGATGCAAGAATTCAACGAGTAGGTATTCCAGGAACAACTGAAACTGAAGGAGGCTTTTTTGTTTCTACACCCGTGGATTTTAATGGATCAAATGAACCATTTGATAATAATCCAATCGTACTGAGGTTAGATGATAGTTCCTGGGCAGGAGGACCTACCGAGGACGGAATAGAATTATACTCGTTTAATGTAGATTTTGATGATGTCAATAATACGGTTATAGAACAAACTGAAATTCAGATTTCTCCTTACGATGCTTTTCCTTGCTCACTCAATAGTCCCGGTTTTGCATGTGTCCCTCAATTAGGGGGTGACGGTTTAGATGGTTTACCTGAGACAATCATGAATATTCCTCACCATAGAAATTTTGAAACACATGAATCTATTGTTTTTACTTTTATAACGGACATTACCGATGGAGAAAATGTTTCTGGAGTACGATGGGTAGAATTGAGAAGAACGGTAGGAAGTGATTGGAGCTTATACCAAGAAGGCACTGTTGGCTCTGATGACGGATTGCATAGATATATGAGTACAATAGCAATGGATGAACGAGGTGGAATTTGTCTTGGATATAGTGTTTCAGGTGAAAATTCCTATGTTGATATGCGCATTACCGGTAGAGATGCTACGGATTCATTAGGTCATATGACGTATGAGGAAACAACCATACAAGAGGGTTTAAATACTATACAAAGTTTCTCTGCCGGGAGGTTTGGAGATTATGCACAAATGTCTGTGGCTCCTGAAAATATTGGTGAATTTTGGTATACAGGAGAATATGCTGGGCCTAACAATACGCTTACCAATATAGCTGCTATAAAACTGACCCCTGATACATTTGATTTAACGGCTTCTAGGTTTATCACCCCCCTATCTCTGATGTCTAATCTTTCTACTCAAGAGGCTGTGACAATAGAGGTACTGAACTCTGGGAAAGATACTATTTCTGATTTCTTATTAGAATTGGAATTGGATGGTATTATTGTGAGTAGCTCAACTATACAGGATACTTTAGCCAATGGTGAGACCATGTTGCACACATTTCCTGATAGTGTCGATTTGTCTGTGGTTGGAAATTATACATTTAGAAGTTTTGTTACCCAAGCCTTAGATTCTTATGCATTAAATGATACAATAGTAAGCACTATACAAGTTCTTCCGAGTTTAGATGGAAGCATAACTGCAGAAGCTAATCAAAATTCATGTCAAGGTATGATTGAAGGTTCTATTTTTCTACAAAACTTAGGTGGATCTGAAATAACCTCAGCTGTAATCGCCGCTTCATTAAATGGAGATGTCCAGCCAGATATTACTTTTGCGGGGGCAATATCTACGTTAATCACTGAAGCTATTCCTTTTAGTATTGCCGTACCATCCACAGGAATTAATACTGTTGATTTTGAAATCTTAAGCATCAATGGGGATATGGATTTTGACAGTGCAAATAATACTTTTTCTGTTGAGGCAAATATTCTTCCGATAGAAAATGCTTTTACAATTAGTTTATTGACTGATGCTTTTCCTGAAGAGACTTCCTATGTTTTAAGTTCTCAGAGCACTGGAGAAATAATAGCGGAACTTGGAAATTTACAAGTTGAACAAGCAAGTTCAATTATTAATACTTCAGTATGTCTTGATTTGGATGATTGCTATATTTTGACCCTTATTGATACTTATGGAGATGGTATTTGCTGCTATGAAGGAAATGGGAATATTACAATCACAAATAATGAAGGTGAGGAAATATTCTTTTTTAATGGAGAGTTTGGCACGGAGATAGACTTAGAATTTTGTGCTAAGCAATGTAATCTTTCTGCAATTATCGATGTAACAGCTAGCGAAACAAGTACGAATGGAGAAGGTATAATTATGATTACGGCCATGGGAGGTACTGAGCCTTATAGTTATAGCATTGATGGAGGAAGCACTTTTTCTGACGATAATATTTTTATGAACTTAGATCCAGGAGTCTATAACGTGGTAGTTCGAGATATTGATGGCACATGTATTTATGAGGAGACAGTAGAGGTTCAATTGCTTACATCTATTTATGAAATTCAAGGAGCAAGTGTTACCGTTAATATTTCCCCTAATCCTACTGCTGGAGTATTTAAGATTAGTATAGAGGGTTTGCCCACACAAGACGATCAACTCAAAGTATATTTGTTTAATATTGATGGCAAACTCTTACAGCAAAGAACGGTAGGGAAATTCGATAACAATTTCATAGGTACATTTTCTATTTACGGATATCCAGCAGGCACATACCTTGTACGCTTAGAGACTAGTGAATTAAATATTATGGAAAGAGTGATTCGACAATAACAAAAGATAGGTACATCAAGCCTAATGTTGCTTAAGTAATTGTGACGTGTGGAGTATGCTTATATTCTACATTGTTTTCTAATTCAGAAAACCATCGTACATTTTAGTCATATACTCCACAAGTTCTTTCTCTGTTTTTTCTACGGAACCACCTGAGAATGGAGGCTTAGGGTCATACTCTAAATTTAGCATTAATAATTTTGCATATGTTTCACCCTTAATTTCTTTTACCAAGGCTAAACTCATATCAATTCCAGCTGAAACACCAGCAGAAGTCCAGTATTTACCATCTTTTACCCATCTTTTGTTAACAAAATTTATATTATAATGGTCTAATTTTTCCTTTGCTCGATACCAGTTCGAAGTTGCATTTTTATTTTTGAGCAACCCAGTCTCTCCTAATATCCAGCTACCTGTACAAACGCTTGTTGTAAATTTACTTTTTTCATCAATTTTCTTTATCCAGTTGATTATGTCTGCAGATTTACTTGCAGCTACAGTTCCAACCGTTCCTCCAGGTATAAGCAAAATATCAAGATGGTCTACTTCATCTATAGAATGTTCCACGTTAAATTGCATTCCAGAGGCTCCTGTAATGATTCCTTTTTGCTGAGCTACGTAAAACACTTTTGTACCAATCATACCAGAAAATACTTGATATGGGCCGACTGCGTCAAGTTCAAAGAATTGATCATAGAGTAAAATTCCTATCGAATCAATTTTTAAATTTTCTTCATTACTAATTAGTTTATTGACAATTTCAATTGAATTTTCTTCATCTACTGAACCATTATCTATCTTTCCTTTATTGCAAGAAATTAGAAAAACTAGAAATATTATTAATGATACGTTAATCCTCATTTATTGATTTTATTGATTTATCATGGGCACAATTATGACAAGTGTTGTATGCTTGCTCACGCTTCCAATTAAAGATAGTAAAAACGAAACTGTTAATTGATAGCCTCTACCCTACTTAAAAAAAGCATATGGCATCTTGTCTGTTGTTAGGTGTCGTTTTTACATTGGATTGGCATTCGCACAGTACAGCACAAGTTATAATAATTGTCGATGGAGAGGCATATTACCAGGAAAGAGGAAAAGAGCCAATAATATTTAAAGAAGGTGATGTAATTAAATGTGATAAAGAAACAGAACATTGGCATTCCTCAACCAAATATAGTGATCTAACATATTTAGCTTTTTATGTTGGAGGGAAACCAACATCATGGACTGAAGTCTTAACACAAGAATATTACGATAGAGTAGCAAAAATGCTTCAACGCGAGTGATTGGGCAGCTGGAATATATATCGCTAACTTTACAAGCTCATCTGGAGTAAGAACAGAAAAGTTTTTTGTACGCAGATGAAAAAACTTCTAATAAAGATTTCTCTTTCCAAGAGCACTTAGTGATTGCTTTGTAGGCTATATTCTGCTGTCAAATCTTTCAGTTTTAAGCAGATATTTAAATCCTTAGAAGAGTGTCCACCTTCAACAAGATGGAGCCTTATATTATTCCTATCTTTAGCTATTCTTTGCGGAAAACTTACTAGAGTAATCGCATCTGAAAGTCCTTGTACAATTTCAATCGGTATCTTTTTCAAGACATGTATTTGTTGTTCAATGAATCCATCTGCTATAAAAAAATTATGCACGGAATAATGCGCTAAGATCCTAGCTCTCGCAAGAAAATCTTTAGGCGTATTATTAATTTCTAAACTAGCTTTAGATGCACCTGTTAAGGATGTGCCGTAAAAATTTAATTCAAAAGCCAAGGTTTCTTGCTCTCTCTTACTTCCGTTTAAAATAGTATTAAAGTAATGCGCCATTACCAAAGATGTATCCATTCCTGGAACCTGATTAGCAAATCTTTCCCAAATCAATGGAAAATCGTTTCTTGTACCACCCTTTTCAAAATAGTTTCGTTCCTCTTGAGTTGCACCAAAATACCCGCGAAGTATACAGGCTTTGACTCTTCTAGGATATTTGATAGCATACAAGAGGGCTAAAGTACTACCCCAGGAACCACCAAAAAGAATTACTTCTTTTACTTTAATAAGATCAAGCAACTTAGAAATATCTTCAATTAAGTGGAAACTCGTATTGTTTCTTAGTTCACCCTTTGGCAAACTTTTGCCTGAACCTCTTTGATCAAATAAAATAACCCGAGATAAATTCAAATTAAAAAATTCCAAATCTGTACTAGTAAAACCTAATCCAGGACCTCCATGCATAAAAAGGAAACATGCCCCATTTGGATTTTCATGCACTTCATAATAGATACGGTGTATCTCATCTACTTTTAAAAAACCTTTCATCTATGGCATATAAAGTTACATTTACATACTACAACTGGGCCTAAACTAAGTTAAAATAATCCTACTTAAAAGGGGCAATCACTTTATATTTTACACTCTTTTTTAGCAAAGGATTAACAGCTAATTTAATTTCTTTCTCGAGCATAGCTTGCATACTTGTTTTTAGAAAATTCTTGTGTGTTAACAAACCAATATCTCGCACAGGCACTGGATTTTTTAGAGGATAGATATAATTTGGGTTGACTACATGTTTTTGCAAAGTTGCTAATCTAGGCAATAAGGTTATCCCCTTGTTTATATGAACAAGTTCCAATAAAGACAATATAGAACCACTGGAGAAGGTTAGGTTTGACATATAACTTTCTTGATTCTTAAGATGACATATTCTACCAATTTGGCTTGACAAACAATGACTTTCTTCTAACAACCAAAGACGGGAAACATCAATATCTTGAATGGTATACTTGAATTTTTTATGATGCGTTCCACGTGTATCATAAATCAAAAAATCTTCTTTAAACAAACTCTTTTCAATAAGTCCATCTATATGCACTGGAAGAGATAGGACTCCAATGTCCAACTCCTTTAGTTTAAGTTTATGAACAATGTCATGGGTAGTAATTTCAAAGATTCTAAATTCTACTTTTGGATGCTTTTGAATTAATTTCGGTAAAATCAAAGGAAGTAGGAAGGGTGCCAAAGTAGGTATGATCCCAATCTTTAAGGTCCCAAAGTATTCCTTATTTGTCTGTTGAATCAACTCTAACAAATTTCCATATTCATTATTAATTAGTGTAAATTGGTTTATTAGCCTCTCCCCTTCTTTAGTAAGTTTTAAAGGTTTTGCACTCCGATCAAATATCTGCATGTTGATTTGATCCTCTAATTTTCGGACCATAGTACTAAGCGTACTTTGTGTGATCATGCAACGTGTAGCTGCTTCCGTAAAGCTCCCTGTCTTATGCAGTGCTAATACATATTGAATCTGATTTAATGATATTGATGGCATCAATACTCTCATCTAAACTATAGTTTTTATAAATATATATTAGTTTTTAATTTAGAGCAAATTTTACAAGCTATATGGAAAACAAAACAGGAGATATTAGCAAATGCCCTTTCCACAATGGACAAATGCATAACACACAATCAGCGGGTGCAGGTACAACCAATCAGAAATGGTGGCCTAATCAACTAAAATTAAATATACTCAAGCAGCATACACATAAGACCAATCCTATGGATGAGGATTTTAATTATGTGGAAGCATTTAAGAAGTTGGACTATGCTGCTCTAAAAGAGGACCTCACACAACTCATGACGGACTCTCAAGAATGGTGGCCAGCAGATTTTGGTCATTATGGTCCTTTCTTCATACGTATGGCTTGGCATGCTGCAGGCACCTACCGAACAGTAGATGGACGTGGTGGTGGTAATACAGGGCAACAACGATTTGCTCCATTGAACAGTTGGCCCGACAACGGAAACTTGGATAAAGCACGAAGATTGCTATGGCCGATAAAACAGAAGTACGGAAACAGTATTTCTTGGGCTGACTTGCTCATACTAACTGGCAACGTTGCCTTAGAATCTATGGGATTCAAAACCTTTGGGTTTGCTGGCGGAAGAGCAGATGTCTGGGAACCTGAAGAAGATGTGTATTGGGGCTCGGAAACAGAATGGGAAGCAGATGACAAACGATATACGGGCGAACGAAAGTTGCAGGACCCATTAGCTGCAGTCCAAATGGGGCTCATCTACGTAAATCCAGAAGGACCTGCAGGAAATCCTGACCCTATCGCTGCAGCACACGATATCAGAGATACGTTTAAGCGCATGGCCATGAACGATGAAGAAACGGTAGCACTGATTGCTGGGGGCCACACTTTTGGTAAGGGGCACGGTGCTGGTGACACGGCCCAAGTAGGTGCCGAACCTGAAGCTGCTCCTATTGAAGCACAGGGTCTGGGTTGGAAAAACTCGCAGGGTCTTGGAAGAGCAGGAGATACAATTACAAGTGGCATGGAAGTCACTTGGACGCAGAAGCCAGCAGAGTGGACGCACCTATTTTTTAAGAACTTATTTGAAAATGAATGGGAACTAAGTAAGACTCCTGCTGGCACACATATTTGGACAGCAAAAGGTGACACAAAGGATATTCCTGATGCACATGATAGTTCTGTATTTCACAAACCAGGCATGCTTACTACAGATCTTTCTTTACGCATGGACCCAGCCTACGAAAAGATATCAAGACGATTTTATAAAAACCCGGAAGAATTTGAAGATGCATTTGCAAGAGCTTGGTTTAAACTGACGCATAGAGATATGGGGCCAAAGGCAAGGTACCATGGACCGGAGGTGCCAAGTGAAGATCTAATTTGGCAAGATCCTTTGCCAAAATCTAATTATATTTCTTTAGATGATAGTGATATCACAAGCCTCAAGAAAACTATTCTTGAATCTGGTTTAAGCGTTACTGAACTTGTATTTACGGCCTGGTCTTCTGCTTCTAGCTTTAGAGGTTCAGATATGCGAGGTGGCGCAAATGGTGCGCGTATTCGCTTAGCTCCTCAAAAAGACTGGGAGGTAAATAACCCAAGCCAGTTAAGTAAAGTTTTAGCAATCTATGAGAAGGTACAATCAGAATTTGGAAAGTATATTTCTATAGCTGATCTGATTGTGCTTGGTGGTACGGCAGCCATTGAAAAAGCTGCCGCTGATGCGGGTTATCCAAGCCGTGTTCCATTTACACCCGGTCGTGTAGATGCTACTCAGGAACAAACAGATGTGGAATCTTTTGCAGTGCTAGAGCCGACAGCAGATGGTTTTAGAAACTACCTAAGAATGAAACTAGCTATTGATTCTGAACACATGCTTATTGATAAGGCGCAACTCTTAGGTTTAACAGCACCTGAAATGACCGTCTTAGTAGGTGGATTAAGAGTATTAGGTGCAAATACAAATAACGAGAAACATGGTGTATTTACAGAACGGATAGGTGTACTCAGTAATGACTTTTTTACAAAATTACTTGATATGGACATTGTTTGGAAAGCAATGAACGATGAGAATGAATTGTTTGCTGGAACATCTCGTCATTCTGGAAAAATTGCTTGGACAGCCACACGAAGTGACTTGGTATTTGGGTCTAATTCTGTATTAAGGGCTATTGCAGAAGTATATGCTACAAATGGATCAGAAGAAAAGTTTGTAAAAGATTTTATAAAAGCTTGGTCAAAGGTAATGGACCTCGACCGTTTTGATATTCATAATTAATCAAGTTCAAATATTCATAGCGAATGAGGCTGCATGTATAATGCAGCCTTTTTTTTTTCAATATGGTGATCCTAAATACACTAGCTCTTTGTATTTTTACATTCTCTTTAAGAGACTTTTCATCTTCCTTATTATATAAATGAAGTATTCTTAATTTGGATTATTATCGCGGAAATATTCGTAAAAGTTCTTGCGGAGGGCACTCACTATAGAACCATCATTTAGTTCACTAATCGTCTTTCCATGATAATGCCCCATGAGCCCTTGATACTTCCCTTCTATTGCTTTTAAAAATATATCAAGCTCTTCAATAGTACAATTAAAATTTGCAGTTTCTTCTATTATAAGTGGCACATTGCTTTGGTTGCTTAGTATCTTTGTTACGGCTTCATCAATTTCACCTGAAACAGGATATATGTGTGGGCTCAAAAAATCCAAGTCATCTTCGTATTGCTTAAAATTACCCAGCGGCAAAAAACCCACAGTTATAGGAGTTTCTAAATCTTCAATACGAATTTCCTCAATCAATACTGAAATCCATTCTTTCAACGTAGCACTAACAGGAATACCTGGGGTTCTAGTTATATTCTGTACAAAGTGAAATCCACCTAATCCAGAACCTGGCGTCCATGCACAGTCTGGATCCGTATCACATCCAACAGACACTACGGGCTCATTCATTAAATTATAAGCGAAGACCGCAGGATTACTATTAAGCTCTTCTGCAATAGACCTCCAAAACAATTTCTGTTTCGCCCACCTATGCGCATCAATTACATTCGTGTACGAAGCAGGTTGGTCTGACATCCTGTAAGCAGCCAAGCCAGTTATGTCTAGATATAAGCTCTGTTCCTGAGCATAGGATACTAATTCTTTAAGGCGGTCAAAGGCTGCCTGATTCTTGGTCTCGTCTTCTCTTATAAACTGATGATATTGCAAATGCAAACGTATCACATTGGCACCCAATTCTTTCATTTCAATAAAGTCTTCCTTTATCGTTTCCCACACAGCAGGCTGTAACCAATTATCTTCTATCAAAGCAACTCCATCTGGATTTGTGTAATTAAAGCCCCAAGGAAAGAATGCTGTACCATCTCCATTTTTAAATGCTCCATTTTCAATCTCTATTTTTGTTAGTGGAATATTTGGAGCTAAGGGTAGATCCTCGGAACAAGATATTATGATGAAGAAAGCAAAGAGAAATCCTATGTATTTCATAGCGTATAAAATTTAATTAGAAATTAAATTATACTCATTGCATCTAAAATTACATAAATAATATGTTTTGTCTTGAATATATTCTTATGGGCTGTGTTGCTAGACTATTATACACTATTCTATATATATCTTGACAATAGGAAAGCGTATATTTTACATTAGTTGGCTTACTGATACCATTCTCATTTAAAATCAAATGTATTGTAAACACGCAACTATACACCGGCTAATTGATCAAATTGTCACATATATAAAATCAGAATTTTCACAAAACGTCATTTCTAAAAAATACTCCATAAGTAGCTAGTAAAAAGTTAATGTATTGTAAATCAATTACATAAGCCAATACTTTGATTTTCAGCTGTTTTCACTTTGTAAAGTAGCTAACATTTTCTGTTGTAGTTTTCTGATTTATCGAATTAGAATAGGGGCAGGGGCAGGAGTATCTTGTCTCTTACATACAACACACCACCTTATTTAATTGAAGCAACATAGAGCTTTAAAATGCAATCCATTCATATGATTTATGTTACCCTATGCGGGTAGACGTATATCTACTTACTATTCTTGGGTTCATTAACGTAAACAAACAATTACAAATACTTAATTAAAAATTTCTACAACTACTCAAATATTTGTTATGACAAACATTGTTAACTTACTTAATAGGATAGTATCCTATTTAAACTTATTCTCATCTACTTGTCAAAAGAATTCAAATTTCACTCGTTTTTTACAATTGAAATTTGTAATCGTATTTGCTTTTATTTTTCTAAGTAATATTGGAAATACTAAGGCTTACGAGTATACGGATTCTATTTATTCAGAAGAAGAGCAAGCATCTATCATTGGAAAGCTTTTCATAGATAATCAATTAAATGATAAGGATATTTTAGAAAAAGCCTTTCGCTATTCAGACGAGAGTACATTTAACCTATTGTCTCATGGACAACCAGGAAAGTTATTTATTGAAAATGAATGGAAAGAAGTAGATGAAATAGTCGAATGGTTAAGTAAAAATCAAAATTTAGAACACATTAAATTTCTAAATATTTATGGGTGTAATTTTGCTAAAGGTCTAAAAGGCCTTGAGGCAATTGCTTATCTTGAAAATACTCTTGATGTTTCTATTGCCGCGTCTGACGATGTCACAGGAGTTGATGGAGATTGGGAATTGGAGATCGGAAATGCGCATAGCAGTATTTCATTGCCAAGCTATAATCACAATTTACAATTTTGTGAATGTGAAGAGTACATCTATCTAAATGAAACATCAAATGGAGGAAGAGTGCATAAATATGTAATTAATGCAGATGGTAGCCTTACAGAACTTTTTAATGGAGGAGGTACGAATGCTTGGTATCCAGGAAGTAATACAAGTGAGCTTCCAAGTCCGCACGGAGTGGCAGTAGATTTAAACGGATTTGTTTATATAGGAGAATCAGCCGAAGATGGTGAAATAAGAAAATTAAATTGTGCTGGTGATTTATTCCCTGAATCAGAGTTCGCAATAGATCCACCACCTCGCTTAAGAAATATACACATACCTGATGGTCAAACATTATATACTAACAACAACAGGGAATATGATATATGTACGCAAATGGAAATTGACACTGTAGCACTATGTAACAGTGGAGTTGAAAATTGGGGATTTTTTGTTGATCCTAATACTGGGTTTCACTATACTACAACTAACACTAACGGTCCAGGACCAAATCACATTTACAAGTATTTATCATCAGATTATGGTTCTGGAGCCTGTGTTCCAGTATTTATTAACGAATCAGAACTTTACACGAATGTGCCTGGTACAATGCAGGATAATACTAGATCAAGAGGTATTACTGTAGATGCAGCAGGTAATATATATGTGGCATACTGGACGAATATAATACCGGGAGGACCTCCAGCAGAAGGACTTTTTGTGCAGTACGATATAAATGGAAATTATGTGACACATTATCATGATGATACAAACGATGGTACTGGATGGTATTTTACTTCAGGAGTAGTATATAGTCAAGTAACTGGAATGATTTTTACTGCAACACAATCTCAAAGAGAGCCTTGTATATTTGCATGGTCTACTAATCCTTTTGCACCTATAGGTGCAGTGGTTTCTCCTACAGGAGATACGGGACAAGGGCAGTCTGGATTCGATAATGCTAAAGGTATTGCGATAACCACACAATGTTGTCCAATATCTACACCTACTGTTCTAGATGTAACAGTGTGTGATGCAAATATTGGGGATCAGCTTTTACTGACAGATTTATTTCCATGCAGTGGAACACTCTGTGAGGGAATGTGGGATGAATTAGCGGGTAATTCTGGCCTTAGCTATAATTTATGTAATCAGTCTATTACTATTGATGCTGCAAATGCATGTGGTTCTTTTGAAAATACTTCTGATGGGACGAGCTCTAATGCAGTGTGCGGAGCATATTCAATTACGTTGAATGTTACTGTAATTTCTTTGAGTGCTGCTGAAATTGCTGGAGATCAAACAATTTGCGCAGGAGAAGAGCCTGGAGAATTTGAAATTGTCACTCCTCCTACCGGAGGCAGTCTTATGCATCAATGGCAAAGCAGTACGACAGATTGTGATTCAGGATTTTCAGATATAGCCGGAGCTACAGAATTAAATTTTGATCCTGGCATTGTTGATGAAACGACTTACTTTAGGCTAGTTTCTAGTTCCCTAGGTATTGATAACTGTGCAAATGAAATGTGTGCTGATACGAGTAATTGTGTTATTATTACTGCTGAAGATTGTTTTGATCTTGCATTAAGTAAGGTATTAACAACAGCAGGACCGTACTCCTATGGAGATGACCTGACTTTTACTATAGAGGTATGCAACCAAGGAAATGTAACTGCAACAAATATTGAAGTTACCGATTATATACCTTCAGGATACATCTTCAATGCAGCAGATAACATGCCTACAGCAAGTGCAAATGCTACCACATGGATGGGTGCTGCACCAGCAGCTACCACAGAGATAGCAGGTCCACTAGCAGGTGGAGAATGCCTAAGTGTAGACATCATTTTAGAACTTGCCATGGGAACAGATGGCGAATCGTGGGATAACTACGCAGAGATAAGTTATGCAGAGGATGAAGATGGCAATGGAACGGATGGCAGCGGACCAGACGGTGGTATTACTGATGTAGATAGTACACCTGATGCAGATGATACAAATGATGCAGGTGGAGAACCAGGCAGTGATGCAGATGACGAAACGGACGGAGATGGTACTGGTGTTGTGGGTGATGGTATAGCAGAAACAGATGAAGATGACCATGATCCAGCTTTCCC
>CALIAU010000010.1 GCA_938045585.1 uncultured Saprospiraceae bacterium | reverse complement strand
CAACAGTATGCCAATCGTACAGCACGAAACATTTGCACCTATTCTTTATTTGATTAAGTATTCAGGAGGATTGGAAAATGCTATTGCAATACAAAACGATGTGCCACAAGGATTGTCTTCAGCTATTATGACAACGAACCTTAGAGAAGCAGAGCATTTCTTGTCTTGCGCTGGTTCTGATTGTGGTATTGCCAATGTGAATATAGGAACAAGTGGAGCAGAGATTGGTGGAGCATTCGGTGGAGAAAAAGAAACTGGTGGTGGTAGAGAATCTGGTTCTGACTCATGGAAAGCATATATGCGTAGACAAACGAATACTATAAACTATAGTGATTCTGTTCCATTGGCTCAAGGAATTAAGTTTGACTTATAATGTAAATTGTCGGGATAAGTGTGAAAATCGATATTCTTGGTTTTACAAAACTCTGACAATCTACTATATTCACTATCTTAGTACAAATTCAATATAAATGAGAACTAATTCAATATTTTTTATCTGTTTTTTGCTCATGTCGACTGTCTATCTCGTCTCATGTGGTGGTGATGATGATCCAACAGATCCTATGGTATCTTGTGAAGATCTAGATGCAACATACGATGGCGATGTTAGAGCCATTATCAATACGTGTGCAAACGCTTCGTGCCATGGAGGTTCAAATGTGAACATACCTGAAGAATCCAGAGACTTTACAAGCTTTGCTGGACTTAATGCGGTCACATCAAGTGGAAAACTGATTACAAGAACGATTACAAATGCAGATATGCCTCCTTCCGGAGCTTTATCTCAAGCTAATATGGACTTGTTACAGTGCTGGGCAGATGCTGGGTATCCAGAAAATTGATTCTACTCAGAAAGTAAAATACTCTAAGGACAATGTTCTTAGAGTATTCTACCAATCTTACTTCTTAGGACATTTACCTTCCTTGTTTTCCTTATGGATTATATTCATTAGTCAGAAACTAATAAACATTATTAAAGAAATCTGAACTTGAATACCATTAAAAACCATATACCTCTATTCTTACTAATTTGCTTTGTCATAATTCAATTTATTGGAATCCAATATCTATATACCGAATATCAGGATACACAAAAGCAAAAAAAAGAAGTTCATTTAGAGCAGAACTTAGATAAATCTGTAAAAATTCTAGAAAGAGAATTTGATAAATTATCCATCCTTGTAGCCGGACTAAAAAGTCATTTACAAGAATCAAAGACTGAATTATCACCAGATCAAATTAGAAACTACATTAACAATCAACTTGGATTTCTTGACTACTCTGAAAATATTATTATCAACTTTATTGACAAGGACCATAGGTTTATTTATTCCGTTGGAACTAAATTTAAAAAAGTAAATAATCTCAAAGGCTCTAAAGTCCAAGCCATACGCAGTGAAAAAGTTATCGCAGAACTCAATGAACTACTAAAAACTGATCAAATAATCGCTTTTACTCCTCTAAATCTGTATGAGGGTCATGTTGGCTTACCCATAGATTTTAGATTCAAACTTAACAATGAGCTAAAAGGGTATTATGCAGTCATTGTGGATATAAAAAACTTACTCAATCCAATACTAGATTCAGATGTCAAAAAGGAATTTACCTTCAGGTATACTTCAAATAATGAACATGAATTTGATAGAGAACAGGTCTATGATGAAACTAAAGTATATAACGAGAAAAAAGATGTAGAAAATTTACATAAAGACAGCTCTGCATACAAATACCAACATTCAGATTTGCTCGGACTTCCATTTACAATTGGAATTGCCTACAAAGAAGATAAAGTAACAAGTACTTTTAGCGATTTTATACAATCCATTTTTGCATCATTACTATTCCTATTGTTTGGATCAAGTTTACTTCTTTATTTCTATTATCAAAATGTGCAAAAAACCAAAGCCCAAGATTTATCTAATCTAGAATTAACTAAATCAAAGAGACTCCTTAAAAATTTTATTTATGCGAGTTCTCATGATCTAAAACAGCCTTTAATTAACATTTCAAATTTTCATTCTCTCATTAGAAAAAACTATGCGTCAAAATTAGATGAACAAGCAAATACATATTTTGGCATAGTGCGACAGAATATAGACCATTTAATAAACTTACTAGATGATCTTCTCATTTATTCCAGAGTTATAAAAGCGGATAAAGTAAAAGAAAATATTGAGGTAAAAGACATTTTACATCTAATTGCATCTAGTTATGATCAAGAAAAAATAAAGATTGATTATCAGCATATTCTTCCTTGCTTTGGAGTAAAGTCAGAAATTACAAGAGTATTCCAAAACCTTATAGATAATGCAGTCAAGTATAATGATAATGCAATTGTAAAAATTAAAATCTCTGCTATCGATCAAGTCAATACAGTTATATACACAGTAAGTGATAATGGAATTGGTATTAGCAAAGAACATCAACGTATTGTATTTTCAGAATTTCAAAGAGTTCATAAAAATAAGTATGAGGGAACCGGCCTAGGTCTAGCAATTTGCAAAGAAATAGTTGCTCATCACGGAGGTCACATTCAGGCCAAACTAAATTCTTCTGGTGGCACAGACATAATTTTTTCAATTTCAAAACAATGATTAAAAAAATAATGCTCATTGACGACGACGCTTCCACCAATTTATATCACGAGATCATTATTACAGAAGAAAACTTGGTTGAAGAACTTGTCATATGTAGTTCTGTAGATGAAGCGATACAATTACTCAGAAATATGCAATCTCCTCCAAATCTTATTTTTCTAGACATGAATATGCCTCTAAAAAATGCCTGGGACTTCTTGAAAGAATATGAAGAAAAAAATCTGAGTGCAAATTCTAAAATCATTATTTTAAGTACTACTAAGAACCCTGATGATGTCCTTAAAGCTACAGACAATCCGCTTGTTTCAGAGTTTTTAACAAAACCCCTAAGCGTCGATTTCATCAAATCACAAATGAATTAAAATTAAATAGAGGTTGTACAATTCCTTGCACAACCTCTATAAGATATTAGCTAAATTTGTAATTATTCAATCACAATAAATTTCTTAGTGATAACACCATTCGTTGTCATCAATTTAAGAAAGTAAGTTCCTGTGCGCATACTCTCTAAAGAAATATCTTGGTAGGTTTCCTCGCTGTTCCAGATCTCTGTGTGTACTCGTTGCCCTGTTAAAGAAATAATTTCTAAAGATTGAATTTGTTGCTCATAGGATGTTTCTATGCGCAACTCATCATCTTTAGATACAGGGTTAGGATATACAGCAACTTCCGTAGCTGCAGCAATTGGCGAAATTGCTATATTGCCTCCTGATGCATTAGATCCACAGGTATATCCTTGAATCACAATATCATCTAAATATATAAAATCAACATTACCGGAAGCATCACATCTGAATCGCAATCTAGTATTTGAAGTAAACGGACCATCTATGGTTACATCGTCAAACTCTCTTACATTGTTTACAAATTCATCATCTTTGTTCCACTCTTCAACGGTAGTATAACTTGCACCTCCATTTGTAGATACTTGTAACCAGAAATCCTCATTTGCATTATCCATACTTCTAGGATAGTACGTAAAAGCAACATTTATCAAATCATAGGAAGATAAATTCATATTATCCGTGGTCGTAGTACTCGTATTTGTGTTGTCTCGTATACGTACACAATAGTTTCCTGAATATGCATAGGCTGCATCACTTGCACTTCGACGACAGTCTGAGCCTCCATCATTCCAGATACCCCAACCACTATCAAAGTTATTATTGTCTACCACTTCCCAATCACAATCAGATCCTCCACCTCCCATACAGAAGTTAGTTGTTTCAGAAAAATCAAAGTTACCTCCAGATGCGTAGGTGTTATTCGCATCATAAACTGAATAGGATCCAAATCCATATCCACAGCAAATCCCATCACCATAGGAATCAAATATCGTAAAGTCGTAGCACCCCTCATTCAAACAAACATTACTTGTCACAGTACTTCCTGTAGGGAACGAACCATAAGGCCCTCCCGAAGCTATGATTGCTCCTGAATCATCCACAATTTCCCACGTCGTTTCTCCAGGATAGTTATCCAATACAATTTCTATTGTCACATCTGTACAATCAGGACAGTCTACTGGTACACATGGATCATTGTCATTAGGATCATCTCCTGCACAGAATCCGTCACTATCATTGTCTGTATACGTACCTACGCAATTACAACTGGCATTAATTACGTCTCCAGTGGTACATGCATCTCCATCGTCACATGCATCTCCCACATTAGGACAAGACGAACAAGAACTGAGGCAGGTCGCATTATATACATTTGATCGAATGAGATCTCCTGGCTGAGGTCCAAAACCATTATTAGGATCAATACCCACACCACTTAACAAATGACAATAACTCATAACAGTACCAGCACTAGGAATAGGTCCATCACAGCCTTCAGAATATCCAGCTGCTGGTCCACAACCATCTATCGCTCCACCAGACCAAGAACAATTATGTGTATGTGGCGAACCTAGGTTATGCCCTATTTCATGTGTAAGTACATTCACTGTCCATGAATAGGTAGGTATATTATTATATGTACTGTTAATAGCACTATATCCAACTCCATAGAAAGAATTACATAGTACTCCTACATAGGCGATTCCGCCACCACCAGCATATCCTACTAGATGGGCTAGGTCCCCATTGTAATTTCCACTCAAATTATCTCTAAATTGATTCAGGTAATCAAGGGTACTAGGTCCTGAATAAGGGTCCGTTGTATTCCAAATAACAAGTTCACTTATTTCAAAGTTTATAAACTCATTGGCATACATGATCGCAACCTGGCTAAAAGCACCTGTTATGTAATTTGCAGTAGCTGCGGTAGTCCCAAAGTCATCATAAACATCCTTGTCTACCTCTACATACATTTGTACACAGTTGTTTTCATCCATTCTTGATGGCTCCACAACGTCATACTCTCCTATCTTATAATCCATGTCATCTGTAAAACAAGAATACATTGGAAGGTCTTCTATATCATCTTCTTTAAACAACATATGATAATCTGTATCAGCAAGTTTCCCAATAGTAAAAATATTCTTGCCGGTAGAAATCATACCTGAGATTTCTCCCTTAAACACATTAATTGCAGCTAGAGAATTGTCAAGCCCTTCCACTACTCCCCAGTAATACTTACCAGCAGTAAGATGTACTGGAGTTTCTCGGTCAGAACTTTCAAACAACTGAAATCCGTCTGAGGTAATTTGAATTTGATTTAAATGAAGAACTAAGTCATCCCGTCCTTCCATTGGGACTGCTATTTTCAATAGCTCTGGATTAGTTTTCAACACCTCAGTATTAAAACTTGTACCTAATCTTAATACTGTTTTTTCTTTTAGAATCTGATCATCTATGAGGCCATCTACATTACGGAGATCGGACTTTTCAAATGGATTTAAAAGTTCAATACTTTTAAAACTAGATTCATTTACTGAAATCATGTCAGCTACTCTTGATTGAGAAGTCAGAGTTAGCGTCAAGAAAACAAAGAGAACTGAGAACAAATAATTGCTTTTAGTCATACAATTAGTTTTTTTGAGTTACGAAATAAAACAAAGGGGTTAGAGTTGTCCAGTTGGAATACGCTAAATATGGGAAATAATGCTAGAGACTTGTTAGGTGGAAATACCCAAATTCACCCTAGTGTTTACCCTGAGTAAGGGTGTTGACGTGTCATCAGCAATTAAGGTAAAACAAATTTTAAAAACAAAATTCGCTAATGCACACATTGTTAATTATTATACATTTACTACACGATGGAAACGCTAGAGCAGGTCAAAGGATTTTACAAAAAAAAGAATTGGAATATCTTTCCATTTCAGCAAGAGGCAACACAGTTTTTCCTTAAAGGCTATAGCGGAATAGTAAATGCACCTACAGGAAGTGGGAAAACTTTTTCATTATTGGTCCCTGCTATCCTCGAAGCAGCGCAACATAAACAGGCAAACGGACTTCGCATAATTTGGATTACACCTATTCGTGCTCTTGCTAAAGAAATTTTGATCTCATGTAATACCGCAATAACTACCTTAGGATTAGAATGGACTGCTGCCAGCCGATCAGGGGATACAAAGCTTGCTGAAAAGAAAAAGCAACTCCTAGAACCTCCCAATATATTAATTACCACCCCAGAAACTATGCATGTGCTCTTATCTACCAAAGGCTATCATAAGTTTTTTAAAGGCCTCCACAGTATCATTGTTGATGAGTGGCACGAACTCCTAGGTTCAAAGAGAGGAGTACAAATGGAACTCGCTCTCTCCCGACTCAGAGGCTTACACCCCTCTCTAAGAACTTGGGGTATTTCTGCAACCATCGGAAATATGGAAGAGGCCCTTCATGTCCTCTTAGGTAACAATGCTAGTATAAATAAAACTATAGTACGATCAAAGATTAAAAAGAAGATCGCAGTCAAAACAATCTTTCCTGACACCTTAGAAACCCTGCCCTGGGCCGGGCATATTGGCTTAAAGTTATTAGACAAACTTATACCTATTATCCATAGTTCTAAAACAACATTGATTTTTTGTAATACTAGAGCGCAAACAGAAATCTGGTACCAGCAGCTTTTAGACGCAGACCCTTCTCTAGCTGGTATTATTGCAGTGCATCATGGTTCTATAAGTAGAGAGTTACGTGATTGGGTCGAAGAAAATCTATACACAGGAGCATTAAAAGCAGTAGTATGTACAAGTAGCCTTGACCTAGGTGTAGACTTTAGACCAGTAGAAACAATTGTTCAAGTAGGCAGCCCTAAGGGTGTTGCACGTTTTTTACAAAGGGCAGGAAGAAGCGGGCACCAACCTATGGCAGAATCTACCATTTATTTCCTGCCTACCCATTCTTTAGAGCTAATTGAAGCAGCTGCACTTAGAAATGCCGTGGAACAAGGACTAGTGGAAGAACGCATTCCTTTTATCCGATCCTTTGATGTGCTTTTACAGTATCTGATGACCCTGGCTGTTTCTGAAGGCTTCGTCCCTGAGATTATTTACGAAGAAATTAAACAGACGTTTTGCTTTGCCAGTATAACAAAGGAAGAATGGTTTGCTTTGCTTGACTTCTTAGTATATGGTGCACAATCCTTAGAAGCATATGATGAATATGCTAAGGTGGAAATAATCAATGGCTTATATAAGGTTACGGATAAACGAATTGCCCAGCGACATAAGCTATCTATTGGAACAATAGTCAGTGATGCCATGCTTCAAGTTAAATTTATGCGCGGGAAGCGCATTGGCGTTGTAGAGGAATGGTTTGTAACTCAGATAAAACCTGGGGATCATTTTTGGTTTGCAGGCAGAGCTCTAGAAATGGTTATGGTCAAAGACATGACTCTCTATGTACGCAAGTCCTCAAGAAAATCTGGTAAAGTGCCTAGCTATATGGGTGGCCGTATGCCCCTCAGTTCACAGATGTCTAAGGTACTAAGAGAAGAAATATATAAGTACAATGGCAAGCATCCTTCGTCAAGCGAACTTGGATTTGTCAGCCCCATGTTTGAATTACAAAAAGAAAGATCGATTCTACCTAATAAAGACGAACTACTTATTGAATATCTGCAAAGTAAAGAAGGCTATCACCTGCTTATCTACCCCTTTGAAGGACGCAATGTACATGAGGGTATGGCAGCCTTGATTGCCAAGCGTATAAGTAGAACGCTACCTATCAGTTTTTCTCTTGCAATGAACGATTATGGATTTGAATTACTCTCAGAGAAACAAATTGACATAGAGTCAATCATCAACAAAGATCTTTTCTCTGATGATAATCTTATTGAAGACATAACCCAAAGTATAAACGCTGTAGAAATGTCTAGAAGACGATTTAGAGACATTGCTCGTATATCAGGATTGATATTTGCCGGATTTCCTGGCAAAATGAAAAAAGATAGACATTTACAATCCTCCTCCTCACTCCTCTTTGAGGTATTTAAGGAATATGAAGCTGACAACCTACTCTTTATGCAAACACAAGAAGAAGTGCGTACATTTCAATTAGAAGAGGCAAGAATGCGAGATGCACTCAGCAGAATAAAAAAGCAAAAACTCATCATTACCTATCCCGACAAAGCAACTCCTCTTGCCTTCCCTATCCTGGTCGACAGCCTATCGCGCGAACGCTTAAGCTCAGAACGTATAGAAGATCTAGTTGCAAGGATGAAGATTGATCTATTAAAATAGGTAGAAACCGTTAATACCCCTTTTTTGAAGTCAAATTAAAATAGCGCGCATTCACCTCCTCCATTGTATAGGGCTTGAAGTGGGTTATAAACTTAGTAGGATTACTTCTATCCTTTATATCCGATGCCTTAGGATGCACCAATAGGGTTTTTTCTTGCCTTGATTCCCCCAGATGATTTATAAGAATAGATTCATACGGACTTGCCCAACTCATAAGCAACTTAGACATATCCACTTCACTTTCTGCTTTTATAGTTTTTTCTTCGACCTTTGACAATTCTGACTCCCAGTAGTTTATGCGATCCGTATAAAATCGAGCATCATAAGAAATCCGAAACACAAAAAACAACAGTAAGACTAGACATAGTATTTTATTTGCAACAACTCTATGGCTGAGCTGCATGCATCCTAAAAGAATAATAGCCACCAAGGGAATAAAGTTTACCTCGTTATAAAAGGTATAACTCACCTTAGGGTCTGCAAGTGCAATCAATATATTGTAGAGAATAATCCCGATTGGTAAAGCAAGTAAACACAGCCATTTTTTTTCTTTATAAAAGAAATACATTGCCGCTAGTGCAGCAAGAGTAATGACACTGTTCCAACCGGATATAAAACTTTGCATATTGTTTAAAAATCCTTCTGACTGAAGTATTCCTAAACCATATTCTTCAACATTATTTTTAAAGGCGTCTTGTTTACCACTGTCATACCAATTTGTAAACATGCTAGTCTTTGCAAAGTAAAGCAGTATGGCGATTCCAGTATAGCTAAGATATTCCTTAGCTCGTTTCTTATTTTGTAAAATCCAAAATATCAATACTGCTACAATTGGAATAATTATTAAGGGATGATAAAATAACAGAAGTACTAGGTTCAGAAACAATGCAAGCATCCTTGGCAATCCACTTTGCTCCTTTTTGACCAGACCCATAAAAATAAAAAGCACAGAACAGGCCTGAATCAGTTCTGAGTTATTCCAAAAAAATGCATGCCCACTTATCAACAATAACCAAAGCGCATAAAAGTCTGATAATTTCTTTTCGCGCATCCCCCAACGCAATACCACAAACACAAGAAAATGAAAAAGTAGATAGGAAAAGGAAAAAACGTGGAGTACAACTTGCAAAGGCAATTCTGCTTTGATTGCCAAAAACGGCAGCCAGCGAATAATACTAGCAGGCCATCTGCCTGCCATAATCTCAATCTTATCTTCCACAATCATATGGAAGACCTGAAAAGGATTATCTAAAAATAAAGTTCTTTCCTGATAAAAAATGATGGTGAGTAAGGTGTATAAAAAGAAAAAGATAAGACCAAAGTCAAACTTCGTAAACGTCTTTATCCATTTCTTTTTATCCAAAATAAATTATACGTTCTCTTTTAAATTTAAAGCAAGATTTAGTTCGTCTAACTGCTCATTGTCCACCGGACTAGGTGCGTCAATCATCATATCTCTTCCCTGGTTATTCTTAGGGAAGGCTATAAAGTCACGTATAGAATTCACTCCATTCAAGACTGCACATAATCTATCAAAACCAAATGCGATTCCTCCATGCGGCGGCGCACCGTATTCGAAGGCACCTAATAAAAATCCAAACTGTGCCTCCGCTTCTTCTTTCGTAAAGCCAAGCAGATCAAAGTTTTTACTTTGTAATTCTCTATCATGGATTCGGATAGATCCTCCACCTATCTCCACACCATTTATAACCAGATCATAGGCATCTGCTTTTAGATTCTTCAGCGTCTCGTGATCTCCAGATAGCATTTTTTGTTCGTCCACCTTTTTAGGCGCAGTAAATGGATGATGCATCGCATGGAAACGTTCGCTTTCTTCATCCCATTCTAATAGTGGGAAGTTGATTACCCATAGCGGCGCGAACACCGTATTATCTCTCAAACCTAATCGTGTCCCCATCTCCAATCGCAGTTCATTCAACTGCTTTCTAGTTTTATCTACTTCTCCACTTAAGGCAAAAATCACATCGCCTTTCTCTGCACCAAAATGAGATGCCCAAGAACGTAGGGTCTCATCATCAAAAAACTTACCTACAGTAGACTTAATGCTTCCGTCTTCCATGAACTTAACATACACCAATCCTTTTGCACCAATCTGTGGTCTTTGCATCCACTCCGTTAGCAATTTCATATCCTTGTTAGAATATTTATCCGCAATTCCTTTTGCACAAATACCTACCACTAATTCAGAATTATCGAAGACTGAAAATCCTTTGCCTTGTGCAAAGGCATTCATCTCCACAAACTCCATATCGAAACGCACATCTGGCTTATCGCTACCGTAGCGTTGCATTGCCTCATCATATTCCATTTTAGGAAAATCCGCTAGTTCAATATTCTTTAATGTTTTGAACACATGCTTAGTTAATCCTTCAAATGTAGCTAAGACCTGGTCTCTTGTAACAAAGGCCATCTCGCAGTCTATCTGTGTAAACTCAGGCTGACGGTCTGCACGTAAATCTTCATCTCTAAAACATTTCACTATCTGAAAATATTTGTCATATCCAGCAACCATTAAGATCTGCTTAAAGGTTTGCGGCGATTGCGGAAGGGCGTAAAACTGTCCCGGATTCATCCGACTCGGTACAACAAAGTCACGCGCACCCTCAGGTGTACTTTTTATGAGACAGGGAGTTTCCACTTCTATAAAACCATTTTCATCTAAGTATTTCCTTGTCTCTATTGCCAACTTAGATCTGAAGATTATATTCTTTTGGAGAGGTCCTCTTCTCAAATCCAAGTAACGATACTGCATACGAATATCATCTCCTCCATCCGTATCTTCTTCAATTGTAAAAGGCGGTGTCTTAGCCGCATTCAGTACCTCTAGCGCATCTACAATTATTTCAATATCACCCGTATCTCTATTGGGATTCTTACTAGAGCGCTCATTGACCTTTCCACTTGCTGTGACAACAAACTCACGACCTAGCTTTCTTGCCGTCTCACAAAGCGCTGCATTTGCCTCCATATCAAATACAAGTTGTGTAATCCCATATCTATCTCTTAGATCTACAAAGGTCAATCCTCCCATATCCCTGGATATCTGTACCCAACCGCTTAGAGTGACATCTTTTCCGACATCAGCCATTCTTAATTCTCCACATGTATGCGTCCTATACATATTCTTCTTATTTTAGATTGCAAATGTACGTTATGCATTGAGGAATAGAAAGAAAACTCTTGCCTAAGGAGCCTATTTATCTAGTTCTGAGTATATTAAATAAATTTGAACCAATGAAACAGCTCATTTCCACCTCTATTTGCTTCTTCCTTTGTTTGTTTTCAGTGCAAGCGGCGCATATTTTAGGAGGAAATATGACCTATCGGACCTTAGAATTAAATGCAGAGACGATTACACTAGAGCTAAGACTTACCGTTTACAGGGATGCAAATGGATCTGGTGCTGATTTTGACCAAGCTATCCAGTTAGGCATTTACACAGGTGAAATGGAAAACTGGGATCTCTACACAACCTTAGAAGAAATACCCCATAATGGAATTTTGCAACATAATTTAGGCAACCTGCCTTTTGTAATAACAGATCTGATTCCAAGTTATGAGTCGGTTGTATATAGTGCAGAGCTCACTCTACCAAGATCTCTTGCATCCGATGTTTTAATAGCCTACCAGAGATGCTGTCGAGTCCATACCCTCACTAATATTATAAGTCCTGAAGAAACAGGATTTGGGATTCAACTGCTTATTACAGAGGAAGCCTTACAATTACAAAATGATTCCCCGCAACTATTTGATATCCCAGCATCAATAACGGTATTAGGAGTAGAGAACACACTTGCACTCCCTCAGGCTGAATTAGATGGAGATGCACTCAGTTATTCTTTTTGTGCACCTCTTACAGCAGGCGGGACACAGGGGACCATGGGCGGTAATCCCAATGCCTGCAATGGAGTAATTCCTGAAGCAGCAAACTGCCTGCCACCCTTTGATCCAGTTTCTTTTCTTCTGCCTGAATTTGATGTGGAGACAGCCTTTGGACCTAACAACGATATAAGCCTTGATACTGAGAATGGAACTCTGAGCGGTATTTTCAATAATGCAGGTGTATTTAATTATGGTATCTGTATCCGAGAAGAGAGAGATAACATATTGCTTTCAGAAGTGTACGTAGATCACACCCTCTTCACAGACATTTATGAATTAACAGCAATCATAAGAGGCAAGCCTTTTTACGACCTGAATCAAAACGGTATTAAAGAAACAGAAGAAGCATTCTTAAACAATATCCGTCTTGGATTAAGTGTGGATACACTTAAGTCAGAGATAAGACCGGACAACACACACCTCTTCTTTGTAAATGAAGGTGCATACAATATGATCCTTGACCCTGCGCAACCCTGGTCATTTACGAATGACAGTATCATCACCATAACTGATCTAGGGCAGTATTATGATTACAATCCTGGGCTCTATCCTTCTTCTTTTGAAGAAGCTATCCGACTTTCAGGATTAAACGATATCCCCCTATGTAATGCCTTTATGAAACTAAAGATGCAAGTTGCTAATACTGGTAGTATTCCATTCACAGGTACACTTACCCTATATCAAGATTCACTCTTTAATTTTCTACCCTCTACCATAATCACAACAGAACCGGACTATTACGATGACGATTCTATAGTGTGGAATCTAAACACACTCGACATTGACAGTCTAGGAAATTATAGTGCCCTCTTCGAAACACCAGACGAAACCTTTGTGGCGCAGGAATTTACTCTTAACTATGTAGTAAGAAATGAAGCCCAAGAAATTGTAAGCACAGACTCTATCACTGATGTTATTGTCTGCTCAGCTGATCCAAACGACAAACAAGTACGTCCAGATGATGGTACCTTAGGAAATTACACCCTGATAGGAACGCGTTTAGAATATATTATCCGTTTCGAAAACGTAGGAAATTACCCTGCATACAGAGTCGTCATTACAGATGATCTCCCTAGCACTTTGGATATCTCTACTCTTGAGGTATTGTATTCTTCACATGCACACACTCTCAGCCAACAAGAAAATAAACTTATCTTCACCTTCCAACCTATAGTCCTTAATCCTGAAGAGCAGGGAGCAATTAGATTCGCCATAGATCACGTTGAAGGCATTCAGGACCATGCGGAAATCAGAAACTTCGCAAAAATTTATTTTGATAGCAACCAAGCCATTTTCACAAATTTTGTATCCAGCATTTTCGTGGAATCCACAACAAACACAGAGGATGAAGTGTACAATAACGTCGCTAAGATTTTTCCAAATCCAAGTGCCGGCTTGCTCAACATACACATTCCAGGAAATTCTAAAAAGTACAACTACGAGATAGTGAACAGCTATGGACAACCGTTTAGAGCTGGAAGCATATATAATTCCTTTGTAAATATAGACACAGATCTCAGTCCTGGTCTCTACCTTTTAATACTAAAAAACACGGCAGGCCAAGTAGTACAAACAGAAAAGTGGATTATCCAGAATTAGTATTAGAGTTTCTCGTAGAAAAACCATTAAAATATTTATTTGGGCGTGCCCATCCATCAGAGATGGAGGTCGCTCCCTTCAGACCTGCCTGCGCACGCAGGCAGGCAGGCTCGCCATACGGCTCGGTCGCTATGCGACCACCTGCGGTGCCTTCCAGGCAGACTCACGCGCGGCTCCTTCAGAGCCTTAGAAAATACAATTCCGCATTACAAGTTTCATTTTAATTTAATTTCTTGCTTTCTAGCGTCTTTCTCCTATGCCCGTCCAAAAAAAATCTCACTACATGCAAGGTGACTTATACATACACCTCAACGTCAAAAAATAAACACAATTAATGAGCAATACAAATTCATTCCAAGCTTCTCCTGAAGCAAAGGGTAAAGCAAAACAATTACGCATATTTGCCTTTGTAGCCTGGCTACTAGCAATGGCAGGTCAGGTGTTTGCAATCATGAAACTTATAAGCGATGAAACGCTGATTCAGTTGATCATTGCTATAGTCGTAATTCTAGCACTAGCAATTACAGGATCTACACTTTGGAAAAAAGCAAACAGACTAGATCCAGCCTCAGAAAAAGACTCCACACGGTTCTTCATACAAAACCAACTCGGAGCAATAATGGGAGTGCTTGCCTTTTTACCTATGGTAGCTTTGATTCTTACAAATAAAAATATTAGTGGAAAGACAAAAGGCATTGCGGGAAGTATCGCTGCTGTTGCTATGGTAGCTGCTGGCCTAACAGGAGCAGACTTTAACCCTCCGTCTGTTGAGAAATATTCTGAAGAAATTAATGCACAAACAGTAGCTGCGCAAAGCCTCAATATTAATAGCGACAATGTATACTGGTCTACTGCGGGGAATAAATACCATGCCTACGATGACTGCCAGTACATTAAAGGTAAGTCACTTAGTAACGGAAGTATTAAAGAGTCCTTTGAACAAAAAGGAATTTCTGAACTCTGTAAGGTTTGTAAGAAGAAAGCATCTAAGGCTTCTTTAACAAAAGAAGTGAAAGAAGTAAAAGAATTGATGGAGGTAGAAAATTAAACCAAGAACTGAATTCCATAACCATTTTAATAGCAGACAATTCTTAGTCTGCTATTTTTTTTGCACGAAAATAGAATTCAACAAATTAGCATGTTATCTTTTTCTTTTATAATGACTCTGAACAAGCTGACCTAAGAACACCTTTGATTCTATATGAACAAAATCTACCACAGAAACTAGATCTCCAAAAAGTGAGGAGCCGCCCCCAAGCAAAATTGGAATTGTAGTAATTCTAAGTTCATCAATCAAATCTTCTTTAAGGAAACTTTGTATGGTTGTCCCTCCGTCTATATACAAACGGAAGAATTTTCTAGCATGAACTTTGGCAAGAACTTCACTAGGATTACCCTGCAACAAACTCACTTTCGATTTGAATCTACTAGGCACTTCCTGCAGAGTCTTACTTAATACGAATACAGGTTTACTATATGGCCATTCCCCTCCGAATCCACAAACAGTTTCAAAAGTTAGTCGCCCCATTACAATTGCATCTACATCCTGCATTAACTGTGTGAAACCCAAATCATCCTTTTCCGGATTCGGAATGCTATGTAGCCAATCCAGTTCACCTTTTTTACCAGCAATATAACCATCTAGACTTTGCGCAATAAATACTATATTCTTACTATCCATTCAATTTTCAAATATTTACACCAACATAGTAGCTTTGTAAGAACTAGTACTCAATCGCCCAAAACGTTGCAACCTTCCAAGAACTGACTTCGCGCATTTTCATTTGCTGTTCCGTTTCCTCATCCATTATCGCTTTACCCTCCTCGTCATACTCGAGTTCTAAGTCTTCATACACAGACCTGTTTCTTAAGACACTGTTCGTTCCGAGTATTGCAGTCCACATAATATTCACAGGAATAATATCTACCTGAGGTTTATCCTGATAGGGCAATTGCACATTTATATTTCGTATTTGGGTAAATACATCATTGCCAAGAATAGTGATAAACTCTGCTGGCGCCCAATGGTCAAAATCTCCTACCCCGTCCTTATTAAAATCAAGTTGCCAACCTACTCTAACCGAATAGCCTTTGCGAATTTCTTCGATCAGTTTTTCTTTAGAGCCAGAGACCACATTCCCTTCAAAGTCTGTGTGCAAAAGAATCTTGGTTTGGCTATATCCCGTGAAAGAGATGAAGATAAATAATACTGCTGTTGCTAGTTTTAACAATTTAGATGGCTGCATATCTTTTAGAATGAGTGAAGTATAAGATACTCATTTTCTCAGTCTTATTTACATCGCCAAGATAATTTTATTCAAATATTTACTCGCATGTAATGGATTCACTCTTCTCTTTCAAGCACACCCTTTACCTCCACTTTCTTATAATGAAAGATTAATTCATAATCCCCATCCTTCTTCTTTCTAAATTCGAAATAGTCTTCATTTGTGGGTTCGTCAAAAAAGGTATTCTCAGTTTCCGCTTGTAGTTCAGATCATCTCTCTCCATCTTGATAAAACACAAGTTTTGATTCCTCCAGTCTAAATTCAAACACATTATTATTAAACTCTCTCATCCTGTATCTGCCTACATAATTCTTTAGTACTGCATCGCTTAGTGTCGTTGCTTTTCTGTTAATAGCTTTGGGTAATGTATAGGTCTGATTTGTCATAATCTTTTCAACAGTCTTAATGATGTCTCCAAAAGGAATTTCGTCATAATTAGAAAAGAAGCACAGTTCGTAATCTCCTGCTAGATTATATTCAATATGGGACAGAATACCATCCCCTCCACCTGACCAGCCTATTCTTTCTTTGTTTCCAAGTTGTTTTGCGTAGGGTTCATTTTTTACATGTTCAATAAACAGAATCAGATCATTTACCGTTGAGTATATTTTTGCTTGGTTCTTTCCATCACTTTGTACATTAGGGACAACTATAAAATCACCATCCTCACCTTCATGATTCATCACTAAGGATTTCAAATTTTCCTTAGGTAAATAAAAATGTGCTCCGGTACTATGCATCTGTAAAGGCTTAAATAATTTTTTATCAAGCAATGCAACAAAAGGCATAACGACTGATTTCGCAATGATATAATATAGCACTTGATATCCAATATTAGAATATCCTGTTTCACTTCCTGGTTCAAACAAGAACTCTTCTTTCTTAATTAAATCTATAAGTTCATCTGGCGTTTTTTCTATTAAATTATCTGGCTTGTTCTTTAAACCTCTAGGCAGACCAGATTGATTATCTAATAGATGTTCTAAGGTGATTTTGTCTCCTTTCGGAAAGTCTGGAATGTATTTAGCTATATAATCAGTTCGGGATAGGATATGCTCCTTCTCTAAATCCACAAAGACCGCCTTTGCCATCAATTTTGATATCGAATGAATATCAAACTGGGAATGATTAAATACATGCAAACTGTTTGTCGGATCTTCAAAGATGTTATAAATCCCGCTGTGCACTATTGCATTCTGCTTTTTCACAAGTACAACACCATTAAATTTTTTCAGATCCTTTAAAGTTTCAAAATATTCTTCAAGTTTCTCAGATTGATAGGTCGTTTGATCCTCTTTTACGTTTGTTTTTTCGGGACTTTCCTTACATGCCATTATAAAAACTGTCGTAACAAAGAAGAAGAGTTGCCTGAAATTCATTTTGCTTGATTTTTCTTGTGTTCAAGAGGAAGAGAGCGATTTCTCCAATCAAAAGTTAACGCCTTTCTTCTTCTTTAGATGAAGGGTGCCGTAATCAGTACAAAGTAGAGCATTATATCGATGGTAGAGTATTCCATCCACCAAACCTTAGAAAACTATCCGTTCCACCCTATGAAACGCTCTACCACTCTGTCCAGCTATCTCTACTTCCCATACTTCCTCGTCTGTCTCCGGATTAATTTCAATAAGCTTTCCTCCCTCTCCATTCATATTATTCACTCTATGTCCCGGGGCAAAAAGTATATTTCCATTATCCAGTCTATCTACATCTGAAACAATGAATGAATAGGCGAACAAACCACGTTCTTTCCCATAGTCCCAGATTTGTTGTATCGTCTTATTGCTTTCGTCTACACGATATTGAACAGCTCTACTATAGCGTTCGTCCCCAGTGAAATTTCTCTTGTCCCCATTGTCAAAGAGTATAAAATCACCATTGGGTAGTTTGTCCACAGCATGTTGATACCAGTTCCATTCAAAGTCAGGATGATTTGCAACGCCATCCAATACTGCTGTATCCATAATTGGATTTCCGTCTGCGTCTAAAGCTTGCAATAAAAATTGATTCAAGTCTTCTCCTCTCCTATTCTGTCCCCAGCCTCTATGCGGTCCTATAATCCACTTTATCGCATCATCATAGCCAATCTTAATTGCTCCTTGCAATCTACAGCTCACTATAATGGTATTGTCACTGGGATCATATACGACAGAATTTGCATGCGCCCAGTCCACAGGTAGATCATCAAGATTATCATCCCAGGCGGTTCTATTTTCATCTAAGAAATCTTTTAAATCCCACTGCTTTAACTGTACTCCTTCTGGTGTTATTTCCAAGATAAAGTCCTCCACAGTGGGCGTACCATTCTGGTGTGTACTGTTTAAATCAGTAACAGTTACTAAGAAATTTCCATCTGGTTTTTCATATACATTATGATGAAACTGATAGGGTGCAAGAGATATCTGTGAAACTACTTCTCCACTCCAGTCCATCTCGTATACAGAATCTGTTATAAGATCTCCAAAGTACAGATTGCCATTCTGCAATCGTTCCATACCCACATCATAAATCAGGTCTGACAATTGCGGATGATCCTTTAGTACAAGATACCAACGCACATCTCCATACGCATCTATCATAAAGGGTCTATTGGGTTTGCTGTAGAGACGTTCACTAATCAGAGTAAGCCCTTCTTGCATGGCGACCGTATCCATTGTGCTAACTACGATTTCTGGTAGATCAAGTTCTATAGGATCTGTCTGCACATCTATTGAGATACTCTTTAGAAAATCACCAGATGCAGAATAGACTTCTAATTCTATCGTATTTTCATAATCTGGATACAATCCATAAATTGCTAAACTTGGATTCTTTTCTGCAGACACGTGTTCTTGCACAACATCTGTTATGCTCCCATGTTTTCCTTGTACGACACTACGAACTCGCAGGCCTGCTGGTAAATTTGTTTCTATAGTAGACATCAGTGGACAATAGCCATTAGGATTTACACTGCTGTCAAGAAATATGTTGCCAATTCTTTTAAGACTTCCTGAAGTACTGCCACCGATAAATTGCATAATAAAAGACCAACCATCATTTCCAAACAGATTATTTTGTTCACATTGTTCTCCTTCAAGTAATGATAACTGTAGTCCATCAACATAGGTAAATATATATGCACCGTCTTGGAAATCTCTATCCATGATATAATTATCATTTTCTGATTCCATTTTTACTCTTGCAATAAATTGCTCCAAGTCAGAACATGAATAGATGTCTGGGTCCGTTGCTGAATCATCTCCGCAGGCATAGATAAGGAATAAAGAAAGGAGTAGAAGTTTGCTTAATAATTTCATACCCTTAAAAATAACGTATTCGAGATGCATTAAAGAATAAGGTATGGACATATTAGCACTTAGTCTAGCCCTTTTCGCGATAAGGACCTGCCTGCGTATGCAAGCAGGCAGGCGGAACCGCAGCATAGCCTGACCCGTGGGTGGCAATTGTGTATAGCAAATGGGAATCGCCCAGAGTTTTCTTCTTAAGAATATGGAGATATCAGATTGCAATCTTAGTCCATATGGATACTGCTTGTTAAAAATCACGAAATTATAGCCCTTTTTTATTCAACAGTTTTCATAATTCTGTGTTCTCTCTATATAAAGAGATATATTTGCAGCTCAAACAAACAGATTTATGGCATTTGATATAGACATGATTAAAGCGCATTACGCAGCTTTACCAGGAAAAATTGCAGCGATCAGAGAAACGCTTGATCGCCCTTTAACTCTTGCAGAAAAAATATTGTATGCACACCTGCATGCGGATTCTCCAATGGCTAATTACGAACGTGCAAAGGACTACGTTTTCTATGCACCCGATCGTGTCGCGATGCAAGATGCAACTGCGCAAATGGCGCTACTTCAATTTATGATGGCGGGGAAAAGTAAGGTTGCTGTACCTTCCACAGTACATTGTGATCACTTGATTCAGGCAAAAATAGGTGCGGATGAAGATTTACAAAATGCAATAAATACAAGTAATGAGGTATTTAACTTTTTAGAATCTGTTTCGGATAAATATGGCATTGGTTTTTGGAAACCTGGCGCAGGAATCATTCATCAGGTGGTCTTAGAAAATTATGCCTTTCCTGGCGGTATGATGATAGGTACGGATAGCCACACAGTGAATGCAGGTGGTCTTAGCATGGTAGCAATAGGTGTAGGTGGAGCAGATGCAGTAGATGTAATGGCTGGTATGGCTTGGGAATTAAAAAACCCAAAATTGATCGGTGTTAAATTAACGGGTAGATTATCCGGATGGTCTTCGCCTAAGGATGTTATCTTAAAGGTAGCAGATATACTTACTGTGAAAGGTGGAACAGGTGCTATTGTAGAGTACTTTGGTGAGGGTGCTAAAAATCTAAGCTGTACTGGAAAAGGAACTATCTGTAACATGGGCGCAGAAATAGGTGCAACAACCTCTACCTTCGGTTATGACGAAAGTATGGATAGATATCTAAGAGCAACAGACAGAGAGGATGTGGCAGATGCTGCCTTGGCAGTGAAAGAATATTTGGTTGCAGATGAAGAATGTTATGCAGATCCAGAAAAATATTTTGATCAGGTTATAGAAATAAATCTTTCTGAATTACAACCACTTATCAACGGACCCTTTACACCGGATCTTTCTACTAACGTAGGAAAAGAAATGACGGACAAGGCGACAGAAAATGGATGGCCTCTAGATGTAGAATGGGGACTGATAGGTTCTTGTACAAACTCTTCTTATGAGGATCTTTCTAGAGCTGCTTCTATTGCAAAGCAGGCAGTCGACAAAGGACTTACTACCAAGGCAGAGTTTGGGATAAATCCAGGTTCTGAGCAGGTTAGATATACAACCGAACGTGATGGTATACTTCAAATATTTGAAGATCTAAATGCTAAAATATTTACCAATGCATGTGGACCCTGTATAGGGCAATGGGCAAGATACAAGGACCCTATGAATGCGCCAAAGAATAGTATTATACATTCTTTTAACAGAAACTTCTCTAAGCGTGCGGATGGTAATCCAAGTACGCATGCCTTTGTCTCTTCACCAGAAATGGTAGCGGCTATTGCAATAGCAGGTAGGTTGGACTTTAATCCAATGACAGATACTTTGACAAATGATAAGGGTGAACAGGTAAAATTGGATGAACCAACTGGACATGAATTACCACCAAATGGTTTTGATGTTAAGGATAGAGGGTATAACGCCCCAGCAGAAGATGGTAGCAGCATAGACGTTAAGGTAGATCCTAATTCTGATCGTATACAGTTACTTACTCCCTTTACTCCTATTACACAGGATGACATGACTGACATGCGCATACTGATAAAGGTCAAAGGAAAATGTACGACGGATCACATTTCTATGGCAGGACCATGGTTAACCTATAGGGGGCATCTCCAAAATATATCAGAAAACTGTTATACAGGTGCAATCAACTATTTCAATGATAAAGCAAACTCTGTTCTTAACTATGTAAACAATGATTACATCCCTGTGCCAGATTCTGCAAAGGCCTACCAAGCAAAAGGTATCGGGACAGTTGTATTTGGAGAGGAGAATTTAGGTGAAGGGTCTTCAAGAGAACATGCAGCAATGGAACCAAGATTTCTCGGTGTAAATGCTGTAATCGTAAAATCGTTTGCACGTATTCATGAGACGAATCTTAAAAAACAGGGTATGCTCGCACTGACTTTCGTCAATAAAGCAGACTACGATCTTGTACGTCAAGATGATATTGTATCTATTACAGATTTTGATCAGATGGCTCCAGGAAAGCCACTTACAATAAAACTGGATCACCACGATGGTACAAATGATGAGTTCAAAGTAGCGCACACGTACAATCAAGCACAAATTGATTGGGTACGTGCAGGCTCTGCATTGAATAAGATTAGAAAAGATATGGGCGTTGCCTAAATAATATAAATTAACTCTAACTTAGAAAGCCATCAATCTTGATGGCTTTTTTTTATTTACAGCCTATGGAAAGACAGCCCCATTTATCAAATAATCTAGTAAAAATCCGACCATTAGCTGCAGGAGATTTCGAAGACTTGTATGCTGCTGCCAATGATCCGCTTATCTGGGAACAACACCCCGTTAAACGATATAAGCGAGAGGTCTTTGAAGGATTTTTTAAAAGCTCCTTAGAAACGGGTGGTGCCTTGGTCATATTAGATGCAAAAACAAACGAAATAATAGGAAGCTCCAGATTTAATCTTATCCCAAACGTTGACAAGGCAATAGAAATAGGTTGGTCTTTTCTTATGAGGAAATATTGGGGAGGCGTTTACAACAAGTCATTCAAACATTTGATGATGGAACATGCATTTCAATATTGGACCCATGTTCTCTATTACGTAGACCGAGACAACCTGAGATCCAAGGTTGCTATGATGAAGCTAGGTGCCAAATTACTTGAAGGAGTAGAATACCAAAAATTCAAAAAGCCAAATAAAGATCACTTCATCTTTTTGCTTACAAGCAAATAACATATTCTGATGAAACGGATAATGATCATAGGTTCCTGTGGAGCAGGCAAGTCTACACTAGCCAGACAACTAAAAGATATACTCAAGCTACCCCTGTATCATCTAGATCAATTTTATTGGCAAGCCGGTTGGGTTGAAAAACCCAAATCAGAATGGGAACCTATCGTGCAAGCACTGGCTAAGAAAGAGGCTTGGATTATCGATGGTAACTATGGCAGCACAATGGATCTACGCTTAGAGCGAGCAGACACAGTAATACTACTATTAGTTCCCACTTACAAGGCCCTGTACCGTGTTATTTCAAGAACAATTAAATATTGGCGTACTACACGTCCAGATATGACTGAAGGCTGTCGAGAACGCTTTGATCTTGAATTCCTGCACTATGTACTCACTTTTAATCTCAGAAATAAATCCGCTTTACTTAAGAAACTTAGCAAGCTGCCAAAAAGCAAACGAGTCTATATTATCAATAATAAAGACCAATTAAATCAGCTAATATCCGAGACTTCTTCCAATCAAATTATTTAGTTAAGCGAATATTCTTTCAGATTTTTATGTATCGCTGCAAAAACATTTAAAGCAATTTAGTTGGATTTTTTTGATGAATACACTTTATAAGCGGAAGAATCTCAACACTGCATTATTCAAGCTAAGACTGCCTATTTAACTCATAAATCGATCGAAATCACTTTGAAAATCAAATGTAAACTAGTTTACATTTTACCTGTTAAAAAGTCTTAAATAATTAAATAATCTTCGGGTATAGGGTTTAAAGGATGTCATATAAGTGACGGTTCGAAACCACCGCACTTGGATTATAAAATTCGAAAACTTAAAAATTGATAATGAGAAACACACTACTTTTTATTTGCTTATTCATAATATTTTCAATCCCTATGACTGCTCAGTGCGATCTAGGTGGTGTAGAAATTACTTCTATTTACACAAATAGATCTGCAGATCCTGCAGGTATAGATACGGATGGCGACGGAGTCATAGAAACTACGGACGAATTTGTTGAAATATGTAATACTGGCTCAACAACAGCTGATATTTCTGGATGGACTCTTGGAGATCACAGTTCTGGACCTGCTGAATATACTTTCCCGGGTGGAACAACAATGGCTCCCGGTAAATGTATAGTTCTTGTAACGGACTGGACTGGAACAGCTCCTCCCTGTGTAGTAGACTTAAATGATCCAACACCATGGATTTCTGAACCTGGAGAGGTAATTAATTTATCAGATGGAACAGATGCCATTTCTGCAACTTGGGGAAGTCTTGATTGTGCTGATGCGCCTGCAAATGCTGTCTGCTGTGAAGAATGGTGTGCACCAGAACCAGAATGTGTTAACTTATCAGGTGCATGTGGTGAAGCAAATCCAGGATGTGATTACCTTCCTGAAGCCTTACTTATAGCACTTCCAGTAGAGATGAAAAGCTTTGATGTTGTAGAAGAAAGAGGAGATGTACTTATTGAATGGAGTACTGCAACCGAAATAAACAACGACTATTTTTCTATCGACTGGAGTACAGATGCTAAAAACTTTGAATCAGTTGGAACGGAAGAATCAAGGTCAGCAAGAGGATATGATTACACATTTACACATACAGATGCTTCTGCAGGAATTAACTACTACAGGCTTACTCAGTATGACCTTAATGGAACGGAGACAAGATCAGAGGTGAAAAGTGTTATGATCGAAAAAGAAATGGATGTACGCATCAGTAGCACAGTGGTAGAAGATCAATTTTCAGTAAGAGGAGATGATATTGAAAGAGTGATGATTTTTACAAGAGGAGGTCAATTGATCTTAGAATCTGATGGCGGATCCACTTTTAATCTTTCAAACTTTTCAGAAGGAATGTATATAGTACGCATTGAATCAAGCAGCAACTCGATGACAAAACGTATTATGAAGATATAAGAAACTACAACAAGTATAATTCGAACATAAAAGCAGTGCATCGTTTGATGCACTGCTTTTTTATATTCTAAAATTTAGTGCCCACACTTTTTGCTAACCTGCTAACAAGCATAAGCATCTTCAAAGGAACGCAGTCAGGCCGTGACACCAGTGCGAAACAAAGAAAAGCTTTTTGTATAAGGCGAACTAATCTGCCTTATACATTTCTAAGACTCTTGCTGATGGGTCAGTAACTTCTCCGCACCATCTAGGTAACCACTGATAAGGTGTCGCAGCATCAAATTCACCATAGAACTGTTCAAACACTTTTCTATACCAATATCCTTCTTTGGTGAGAGGCCTATCATGTGCATATCTGTCTTTTGACTCTTCAAATTCTTTATTACTTACGAGCGTGTGTACATAGTCTTGTATGACTGTAGACCATGACCTTGTCTTTTTACTTACGGAATCAGAAAACCCATTTTTTCTGCGCCATAATACATCTTTGGGAACTAAGTCCTCGTCCTCAAAGGCTTTGCGAAGTAAATACTTCTCTATTTTTTCTGTCCCATCAAACATGCGTAAGGCTGGATCAATTCCCATAAAGTACTCCACAAACTCCCTATCTGCAAAAGGAACTCGTGCTTCCAGTCCTGCGGATGATATGCTTCTATCCCCTCGTAACATATCAAAGAAGTGAATATCTTGTAATAAACGTATACCCTCTTTTTGGAATTCTTCCGCTGAGGGTGCTTGCTGAAAATAAAGGTAGGATCCCATTTCATCAATTGTCTCCCCAGTAAAAAGCACTTTCACATCCGAATTTTCCTTTATCCAATTACTTACTAACTGGTGCCCAACCGATGCCCGAATAGTCGTCACATCAAATGAGCCAGTGATATATACAGTTTCCTTTAATCCATCTAAAAATTGTTGCTCAGTAAACACAATACTATGATGGGTAGTCCCAATATGGTCTGCTACCTTTTGTGCAGCAATTAAATCAGGGGAACCCTCCATTCCTATAGAAAAGGTCTCTATATCCTTTGGGTCTAATGCCTCCCTAGCAACAATCGCCGAAACTAAAGATGAATCTAATCCTCCACTTAATAGACAACCAATCTTTCTATCAGAAAGCATACGATCTTTCACTGCCTTAGTAAACAGTGTTTTTATCTCTCTTAAATGTGTCTTTTCTGATTGGTCTGAGTGCTGTGGAAAACTCAGCTCATAATAGGAGCTAAATGTACCTGTTGTGCTATCCCAAATATGTCTTGGCGGAAATTGTTTGAGCTGAGAACAAAAACTTAAGGCCTTTGCCTCACTCGCAAAATACGTCGCACCGTCTTCATCCCTACCCATGTACATACCACGGATACCTAAATGATCTCTGCATGCAAATACAGTATCCTTTTCTATATCATACAAGACAAATGCAAACTCACCTACCAATAGATCCAACATCTTTGTTAAGCCTAGTTTTTTATATAAATGAATGAGCACTTCACAATCACTATCTGTCTGTAGATGCAATGCATATTCCTCAGCTAAAGCCTTGTAATTGAATATTTCAGCATTGGCAATCAACCATACGCCATCTATAAAAAAGGGCTGATTACTGGCAGGATGTAATCCATTTATTGCTAATCTGTGAAAACCAAAGTGAATTTTTTCACTAATTTCTCTGTACGTACTATCATCTGGACCTCTATGTTGGATCTTCTGATAGTGAGGAAAAAGGAATTTTTTATCCTTTTTTGTGTCAATTGCTGCAAAAATACCGCACATAATTTACTATTTTAACCAAAATACAGATTAAACTTAATTATTTAAATCATATATTGCAAGTAAATTAATATTTTTAATGATAGATGAGATAGATATTAAAATAATAAACAGCATTTTGGCTAACAGCCGACTTGCAATCACAGAAGTGGCAAAAGAAATTGAAATTTCTAACGTAGCTATTCAACAAAGACTAAAAAAGTTAGAAAAGAAAGGAATCATAGATGCCTACACTGCAAAGATTAATTACAAGGCTTTAGGCTACACAACCATTGCATTTATTGGGATTTTCCTTGAAAAAGCCAAAAATTATAGGACCGTAATCTCAGCGATGAGAACGATACCGGAAATTAGTGAGGCGCACTTCACAACGGGGAATTATTCAATTTTTGCTAAGGTATATGCTAAGAATAATGACCATTTAATGCAAATTCTTAATAGCCAAGTTCAAATTATTGAAGGTATTGCTAGAACCGAAACGTTTATCTCTTTGGAAGAAGGAATCTTAAAACCTATGTATTTATAATAAAAAGTTCTTATATGTTACGTATTTTCACTTTTAACGTCTTACTAAACGACACTTAATTATTAACTCTATTTTTAACTAAAACGAAAATCATGCTTAAAGAATTTAAAGAATTTATCATGACGGGTAATGTTATCGATTTTGCGATAGCAGTTATTCTTGCAGGAGCTGTTGGCCTTGTGGTAAATGGATTTGTAAACGATATCATCATGCCTATTGTGGGACATTTCGCAGGAGGTCTTGATTTCGGATCTATGCAAAAAGTATTAAGTCCAGCTGAAATTGCTGCTGATGGTACTGTTACAAAACCAGCAAATGCAATCCGATATGGTAAATGGATAAATTCAATCATTAATTTACTGATCGTAGGATGGGTATTATTTATGCTTGCTAAATCCAAGATCAAATTTATGGGAGCAGCTCCAGATCCAGCACCAACTGCTGATCAAACTTTATTAGCAGAAATTAGAGATGCTCTGAAGAAGTAATCCTTTAGAACACTGAATGTATAAAGGGAAACCATTTGGTTTCCCTTTTTTTTATTCCATTTTATCCGTTCGTCCGCTCTATCGCTCTGTCCGTACATCCGCTTTCGTTCACTCTGTCTGTTTCGTCCGCTTAGTCTGTACATCCGTTCGTCTGTTAGTCCGTTAGTCCGTTTCGTCCGCTCATCCGTTCATCCGTTTCGTCCGTTCTGTCCGTTCATCCGTTCATCCGTTCTGTCCGTTTCGTCCGCTTAGTCCGTTAGTCCACTCCATCCGCTCCATCCAGTCAAAAAAAAAGTGGCACAGCCATCGCCGCACCACCTCTAGTTACTTGTTAGTATTTATTGCATCTTAGTTAAGATTAAATCGCATCGTTAACCCTCCCAGAATACTGGTAATAGGAAACGAAGTAGATAATCTTGGTTTTGTTTTCGAGTATTCAACAAACATTCTTAATGTGAAGTTTTCGTTTACTTCATAGTCTACAGATGGGCTAATACGCAAGGACTCCAATCCTCTGGTAGGCTCAGCACTATTACCCTGATCTATCCTGTGTACAAAGGACACATTATCACTAAAGGCAAAATCCAGATTAAAGACTAAGTCTCTTCCACGTGTATTTATGACACCTCGTTTGTTATTTCTTCTGTTTCTATCCACCTGCGAATCTTTCTTATCATCTTTTTCTGCCTCATCGTCCTTGTCGTCTCTATTCTTTCGCTTATTCTTTCCACTATCGTTTGTAAGGAATCCAATATTCACATTCCTAAATGTATAACCCACCTCAAAAGACAACTCCGTATTTCTTTGCTCATCCACTGTCTTAGCTATCGAGGACAGGGCTAGTGTTCTAGACTTCCTGTACGCAATTCCAAAGTTTGCATCGTTTCTAGTCTTCATCTTTACCCCAATGATAGGATCAAAGCGCTCCTGCACAACTACTTCTGGAATCTCTACACGAGAAAAGTAATTTCCATTCTGCTTAAACCCTCCAAATGGACTGCTCGCATTAAACTCTGGATCTGTACTAAACCTACTCACACGGAGAGTATTCGAATATCCATGCTCTAAACTGAAACTTGAGAAAATATCTTTAAACATAGCCAACTTAGACAAACCATTATATGTCATCTTCCAATTTGGCTTTGGTATAAACGATGTCTTCGCAACCTCATTTTCTAAATCCAAGAACACAGTATTAGGATCACCATTTGTATAGGCTGCAAGAAAGGCGGGTATCAAGACCTCAGAACTCAATGCACCATATCCCTGCGCATATGCGCTACCATCCACACTATGTTCTCCAGCACCTGTTTCATTCGGTAGCCTATCTGATATAATAGTTCTGTTATCTTCAAACGTTGCAAATAACTGCTTCAGTCCATCATCCGAATCATTAAATAAGGTCGGCAATGAAAAGTAGGTGTATTCAAAAGAGCCTATGTCATTTAATGCCAACTGCCTGAAATCACCAAACTCTTGCTCTTTAAACCTAAAGTTCTCTGTATGATTAATAGAATAGTTCTTTTTGAAATTCACATCTATCTTCACATCCTTCCAAGGCTCCACCTTTATCTTCGCCTCGTAATTCTTTGCTTGATTCTGTAGTATCTGTTGGTTAAAAGCTGAACTACTATTTAACCAATTCTGATCAGCAGCTCTGAATAACCAGTTGTTTCTCCCATCATTATCCAATGTTAAATCTGGTTGGATTCCTCCCACAAAATCCCATCCCGGCGCACCAAAGCCTCCGGATAGTCCCAGTAATTCTGGCTCACCCAAAAACCCAGGAATAACTGTGGAATAATCTTCCCGATAGGTAAGGTCTACCTTACGCAAACTTAGTATCGGTCGCAAAAGTAGCTTCTCTATAAATGAAGCTCCTCCACCCGTATCTGTGTTCTTTGCTCTTTCTGTTTTCTTTTTACCGTCCGCACTAGATAAATCATTGGCATTGTCACGCACAGACCTACGCGAACGTTTTGACTTCTTAGAACCCTTGCCCTCTAAGCGTTTAAAGTATCCAATCCTCTCGTATAATTTCTCTAAATTAAATCCTGCCGTCAATGAACGGTCCTGACTATTTTGAATGACATTCCCCGGACCATTGCCCTCCGTATCAATCGCTATCAATGCACCAGCAGTCCAAGCATAATCAGATCTATACTGCGCCTTTCCTGTTATCCACTCCAAACCTGGGAAGTTTTTAAACGGTATATTATAGGTAAGCCCTAGCCTGTGGTTGTAATCTTTTACCCTACCACCACTGCGTAGATTATCTTTCCAGTATTTACTCACGGCATCACTCCCCCCATTATTCACCTGATCTGTCACATCCTCTCCGCGTTCGTTTACCCACTGCCTATCTGCAGGATCTGCTGCTATCCCTACCTGTCTATATTCATCGATTACCGATTGGTTGGCTGCCGTAAACGATAGCTTCAGAGCCTTCGTCAAGTCCCACTTTAAGTCGTAATCTCGTGTCCAGTCAAAACGTCTATCGTTAAACTGGAATACAGGAGCAGCTGGTTCTCTAAATGTACGTTGACTGGAAAATCTACGTACCTCTGATCCAAAACTAAAGGAACTTGGTATTGGGTTAAAGTTCAACTCCGAAATAAATTTCAAGTATTTACTTTTTACCAATTTCTTAAATGGCTGTATATTATAACCCTTCGCTGCGTAGTTATAATTTACTCCTACACGGTAGTCTTTCGAGTTGTCTTCTTTTAATATAGGATCTCTTCGCTCTACCTCGGTAAAGGCATAACTCGCACTCAAGTTTTCTACATCCCAAGGCTTTGCTGAGCCCTTCTTCCCCTGACGCGTCTTCCTCACATTTGTAAAGTTAACCGTACGTATCGTACTCACCTCCTGGGACCGTTCTTTTACAAGTTGTATCTGTTCCGGAGTTTCCGCAATTTCTATTACTTCATTTACATCCAAATCTCTATCGTAAGGATCATACTTTGGATTTCTTATATTTTTAGAATACTGTGCATAGAAAGGTACACTCAGTCCCCACGAAGACGGCACAAATTTACCCAACTCAAAATTCGCCGCTAAATCATAGTTGATAAATTCATCTAATGATCTATCCGCTAATTTTTGATCCAGCGCTCCCCAACCTACACTACTATATCCCCCAGCAGCGGATAAACTACCCAGGTCTGCTAGTTGAATATCCATACGTGCCAGTCCCGCAAATCCTCCGCGCTCTTCTAGTCCATTCGCTCGTAATTCATTTACCCAGACCGAACCACAGAATCCTTCCGTAGGTGCTGACACTCCCTCACTTACTTTGATACCTATCTGTATACCCTTAATCTGACCTAGGTTTGGATTTCCTTTTACATTTAATAAATGCCGTTCTTTATTTACATCCACTTCTTCTTCTACCCGCGTAATCAAATCATTATAGGGCCTACCAAATTCTTCTGTTAGAATTCCATTCGCAACATTTCTTTCCTTCTTTAATTCTGTAAACAAACTCAGCGGGAAGTCTAGGAAATTCTCCGTTCGCCATACCTGTTCACTCTCATCTGCATCCATGGGTTCGCCAACGCGTGACATCGTAAGTGGAATTTCATATTCATAGTAATGATCCACAAAATCCTTTCCTAAGCGTATAAAGAGACTGATGTCTCCATCGTTTATTTCACGACCGGCCTTATCTTCTGCATGGACAAACATCTGCAAGCGTTTAAATAAACGCATGTCTATTTCGGTCAATTTATTCATGGCAACCTCACAGGAATCCGTCAAGCCCTCAAAGCTCATACTCAAGGACTTTTCATCCTGGAGCACCTGTGAGAAGGTTCCAAATAATTGTTCCTGCTGAATTCCCTTCGGTAATTCATAACCAAATGGATCTCTATTAGAATCTTCTTCTAATCCTACATCGCCTACATTTAATATCAGTTCTGGTGGTGGATCGCCATCCAATCCTCTACATACTGGATCCGCCTTTCTCCATTGATTTCTTAATAATCTAAATTCTGCTAAACGTAAAGTCTTTGGAGTACTGAAGCCCTGCATGATCATACGAATAAACTGTATAGATCTAAAGCCCTGTATCTGACCTACCGTGTTGGCTTCGTTCACCTCGTTGATAGGAATTTGGAACTGATACCATCTTCTTCCATCTGTACTGGTTGTAGTACTTCTATAATAGCGTATCCCTTCTGTAGTAAGTTCACCATTGTTATTTATCAGGTCTACCTCATACTTATAATAATTCTCTCCCTCATCCAAACTAAAATTACTATTCAAGTCCTCCGTATCTGGATTAGGATTTCCTCTTTCATTCTGCGTTCCATCCGGTGCGTTTCCTTCCGGTCCATTAAACTGCTGATAACGCTCAAACAAAGTAGCTTCATCTGGCCATGCTGGATCTAAGAAATATATAAAATCATCATTCGCAGGATCATCTCTTAAAACAGATCCATCAAAACCTGCAGATTCTAATGACATTATCCAATCATCATATTTTACAGCCTCTCCTGAATTATCTAATCCATCCAATCCTAAATCTTGCTCTTCTCTGTTATTCAAGTCAAAGGCATTATTCGTAGGTGGATTTAAGGGAACATCCCCCCACGTAGTCTGTGCAACTGGACCTACTTCATTTGGATCAACTGAAATCGTGTTTTCAAAAAACTGCTGGTTATCATTTAAGATATCCTCAGAAACATTCCCCAAATGGAAAATCAATTTTCCTGCCTCATCTGGCAAGTGGTCCTTACCTCGTATTTCATCGCCTTCTAAATAAGGGTCTAACAACCAGAATTCTATAAACTCATAGTTGGCTGCCTGAAAATCACTATTATTAAAGTAGCGCATTATCCCACCCCATCTAGTTTCTGGCTCTAATAATTTAATTTCATCTAGACTTGTTGGATCAACACCCGCGGAAAAGTCAGTTCCTCCTACCTGGTCAAAATTATAGGGCCCCCTCTCTTCTGGATAATAACTGAGGTCAAAGGTAAATAGATCAGGAAGCTGACCCACTGGTATATCTCTTTGAAAAATATCGTTTTGTTGTACTAACTGAGAATAGGGATCGTCATTATCATTGGCATTTCTTCCGGTCCTATCAATCGTGTACCAGTTAAGCAGGGCTCTATTTGCACCATAGGCAAGATCGTTAACTAAATCACCTTCTGGAAATTCTACTGGTGTACTCGCAAGGAACCATCTGTTCGTTTGTGAACCTAATGGAAAACCACTTACCGCTCCCTCAAAATCATCAATACTTACCACACCTCCATCTTGATCACTCAGGTTTATCGCACTAGAGTGGCCTGGCTTTAAGGCTGCAACCTCCGCACTGAAGTTAAAGGTGGAGGGTTCGTTCGTACTATAGAGTGGCAACTTATCGACTAACTTCGTGATCGCTTCCGACTCAGTACTGTAGGAAAGGTCTGCTCCAAATATTCTGTTATTAATAGGATCATCGCCTACATTTACTTTTTCAGTAAAGGGTCGCTCAAACAAACGCAAATAGGTTGCTCCTAAAGCCAACTTATCATTGACCTCATAATCTGCACGTAAACCCAACATGGTTTTTTGTTGCAAACTAAAGACTGAGTTATCTTCATAGGAGACACGTATGGGGACGCCTGATTGTAGATAGGCTTGGTTGATAATACGTATTCGACCTATTCCATAATCTATTTCATAATCTACTCCCTCAGTTAAAACATCTCCTCCCGCTGTGACACGCACAGAACCGTTTGGAATATTCCAAGCACCTAATGAAATTTCTGAGGAAGAACTAGACTTCACCCTTCCCTTCATTAAGAATTTATTTTTTTCTAACAACTGACGTGCAATCACGACAGTTGTATCATAGAGTTCGTTGAATTTAAATTCGTCAATGTCTTCTTGCGGTATACCCAGCGGTGCTAACAAAGAATCAATAGAAGAACCAAAAGGCTCCAGCACTGGAAAGACCATAGAACCCGCACCAGGAATCACCGTGACACCAGGCACAAAATCAAAGATGCCATCTGGCTGCGGATCACCAAAACTATTAAGTCTATCTAACTGAAATAAATTCAATAATGGTGAAGACTCTGCACCCGGAAAGGGCAGAAACTTAACCAGCGTTCCATTCGCATCATCTTCAAAAAAGATGTCAAACTCAAAATCATTTTGGTCTAATGTATTTGTACGTAATGGATAGACGTTTTTCATCATCAAATCCCAGTTAGGATTATCCACACGCTGATTACTACTCTTCAACATTTTCACATACAGAACGGAAGTGGGTTCTACCTCTCCTTCTTCATTCGTATCAGAAAAAACAGCATCCTGAGAAAGTTCCCCCACTGAATACAGGGTATCACAGTTTTCAGTATAGAAATAATCATAGGCAATACCCATAACCTGGTTTGGCTGAAGACGCACATTCAAGGAAATAAATCCTAGCTCTGGATTAAAACTATATTCTGATCTTGATAATAAACGACCTCGTTGCACCTCAAAATCACGTGTCTGTGTCAGTCCATATTGACCACCCTTCAGAATAGAACTCGTCATATCTTTTCTACGTGCGTTTTCATCATCCACAAGACCATTACCAGTTGCATTTCTATAGAGCGTGTTGACATTGTTATCGGGCAGTCGTAAATCATCTGCACCTAAATAAACATCCGGGAAAATTGGTCCTAGCACCTCATACATGGCGTCAGGATTGGAAAACCTATCCTCATTTGGCTCAGCCAAATCTGAGATAAAACATATCTGTGTACTATTTTGCTGATAATCCGCCCTGTCATCAGACACCCATACCTGGATATTATTTATACGGAAGGGCGTATTTAGATAGGGCAGATTGCTGAGTGTTCGCTCGTACGTATCTCTGTGGTAATGGGAGATAAAGAAGTGTCTATTTTCGTCGTATTCATCTGGACGTATTTCAAACTCTTGTACAGAACTTCCACTCTGAATATTCAGACTTTCGTTTTTTGATTTTTGCTGCGAAGCAATACCTGTCAATCTTAATTTACCAAACTGCAATTCAGTCTTCAGACCAAATAATGATTGCGCACCCTGGATGAGTGAACTACGCAAAGGTAAACTCACATTTCCTGCCTCTAGCTTCTTAATGATATCATCTTCAGAGAATGCCTCCGTATCATATTCCAGTTTGATTTTTCTATCAAAATCAAAGGTTGCTTGTGTGTCATAATTGAATCCCAATTTCATTTTCTTCCCTATCGTACCATCTACGTTCATCTTGATATCCATATCAAAATCAAATCCACCATTCGTCTGGTTCCTTACGGGAATATTTGGATTCTGTATTCTCTGGTAATCTCCTCCAAAGGTAAGGTCGATGTTTCCCTGTGGTTGCAAGTCCACCTCTGTACCTCCAAAGAGCCTATCTACTAGATTGTCTTTTATATCAATTTTAGAAATAGGATCTACAATTCCACTCGAACTCTTATAATCGGTATTTATCCCGGCCAGTTCTTGGAAATAGCGTTTTTCTTGTTCTTTATTTTGCCACTCTACATATTCCTCAAAGGTCATAATCGTAGGTGTCCGGAAATATTCTTCCCCTATTTTCTCATAAATCACGTAATTGCCAGTAACAGGATCGTACTCGGCAGTCTGGACTATATTCGTAGGCTTTAAATCAAATGGGTTTTCGTAGGTATCGTAGATGGAATTGTCGTAATTATCCTGGAGAGGGATGGTATCTACAACAATCTCCGCATCATAAATCCACGGTTCAGGCACAGTATTCCCTGTCCCAAAAACACGAATAACCACCACTAAAACCACAAAAGCTGTGGAAATCAACTTTAATCTCAATTGCAACATACTATATTTAAAATACAAGTAACTATGACCACATTTACTGCAGTCGGAAACATAACGCAAATATGTCCTTCAGATTATGTTTTTTAGGAGAATTGCTTCAAAACTTCCTTTATAATCTGTTCTAATTCCATCCCAGGCTCTCCAGATTGCAAAACTTGGGCAATTTTCTTCTCTACAATCGTCTTTTGGAAGCCCAGCGCCTGCAGTGCCGACGCCGCTTCATCCCTAATATTATGGCTATTTTCGCCTACAATTTCTAAATCCACCGCATTATCTGCCAACTTCGTCACCTTATCCTTCAAATCCAGCAAAATCTGCTTTGCCGTCTTCGGCCCTATGCCCTTAACGTTTTTAAACGCCGCAACGTTATCGTGCATAATCGCTCTTTTTACCTCCTTGGGACTCATATAAGATAAAATTACCCGCGCAGTGTTGCCCCCGACACCTTTCACCGAAATTAACAAGACAAATAAGTCCCTTTCCTCCATAGTAGAAAAGCCAAAAATCGTATCACTATCCTCCTTCACAATCATATGCGTAAACACCTTCGCCTGTGTCGCCCCTTCCAGATCCGAGAAACTATTCAGACTGATATTCACATGATAACCCACACCCGCGACCTCTATATATACAAAGGTCGGTGTCTTATGCGTCAATTCTCCTTTTAGATATCCTATCATAATTATATATCCCTCATTTTCAATTATTTGGGCGTGCCCCCTTTCCTAAGAAAGCGGTCGTGTCGTCCGCAGCTCGGTCCTTCGGACTCTCCTTCGGAGACTGCTACCACCACTCACGCAGCCCGTTCTTATGGGCATACAAGCAATAAACCTACAAAAATCGCACCACATATTATGATTTTTTATAATATGTCTATTGTTTGCTTCCTTGCTTCTGGCTACTGTTTGTTGTTTTGTTATTTGTAGCATGACCTACAAACTTCTCCGTTGTCTGTAGCTTAACTTCCGTTGTTTGTAGGTTGTACCTACAAACCCATATTTTTCCTTACGCTGTTTCTTGCTTGACCTACAAACCCATATCAAACTCCACCGTCTATAGCTTGTCCTACTAACCGTTCGTTGTTTGTAGGTTATACCTACAAACCCATATCAAACTCCACTGTCTATAGCTTGCACCTTCGTTGTTTGTAGCTTGTACCTACAAACCCATATCAAACTTCGCTGTCCTCCGTTGTTTGTAGCTTGTACCTACAAACCCATATCAAACTTCGCTGTCCTCCGTTGTTTGTAGGTTGACCTAAAAACCCATATCAAGTATAATAATCCACGCAGACATTTCCACACCCTTGTTTCCACTTTGCACATAGATTAATACTAACACCACGTTTTTTGAAAGTTCGCTATTTGCAGCTTGACCTACAAACCCATATCATTCTAAGCATATGAAGCCATCAAATTCAAATTCCACATTAATACTACTTCTACTTTTACCTTTTGCCTTAAACGCCCAACTCAACACAGAAAAAATAGACCTTCCCAAACATTCAATTTATCTTGACGCAACCACAGGTATTATTCAGCGTATCAGTTTAAACTATGAATACCCTCTTACCCAGAACCAAAAATCTAACATCTATGGCCGTCTTTCTGCAGTCCATTCATCCATTTTATGGTTGGAATACGGTCCGGGGTTTATGGTAGGACTGAATTCTGTAATCTCCATAAAAAATCAAGATTTTGAGATCGGAGCTGGAGGGAATTACAGCAACTACGATGGGTACAGAAACCCAGGATGGAAACTCTATCCTTATTTCAATGTAGGATACCGTTATCAACATAAGGATGGTGTATTGTTTAGAATCCATTTTGGACTAGCTGACTTAGGGATAGGTCTCGGCCAAGTGTTGTTTTTAGATTGACCTGCAAACCCATATCAACCTCCGCTGTCTGCAGCTTGACCCATAACACTACACTACATCATTACTCCTCCTCGTTGTTTGTAGGTTGTACCTACAAACCCATATCAAACTCCACTGTCTATAGCTTGGACCTTCGTTATTTGTAGGTTGTACCTACAAATCCATATTTCTCCTTACACTGTTTTTTTCTTGACCTACCTCCGTTGTTTGTAGCTTGACCTACAAACCCATATCAACTTCCGCTGTCTGCAGCTTGACCCATAACACTACACTACATCATTACTCCTCCTAATTTCCAGCCGTTCCATCTTCGAATAAAGGGTAGTTGGCCGCATAGCCAGTAGCTCTGCTGCTCCACTCTTACCACTTACCTTCCAGTTAGTATGCTTCAGCGTTTCAATGATATGGTTCCGTTGCACCTCTTCAAGCGTAAGTATCTTTTCCATTTTCTCAACCTTCTTCTTTGGGTTAAACCAGCTACCAATATTTAGTTTGTCTCCTTTGGACATGATAATGCCACGTTCAATAAGGTTTTCTAGCTCTCTGACATTCCCTGGAAAGTCATAAGACATGAGCGAAGAAATAACCTTCTGGGGAATATTTGTAATCTTCCGCCCTAATCTATTGCCTAGCTTTTCACAAAAGAAACTGACTAAAAGGGGTATATCTTCTTTTCTTTCCCTGAGCGGAATGCTGTGGATAGGAAAGACATTCAATCGATAAAAAAGATCTTCACGGAAATTTCCTTCCTTGACTTCTTTAGGTAAATCCCTATTCGTTGCCGCTATGATACGCACATCTACTTTCTGTACCGAGCTACCACCTACTCTTTCGATTTCTCCTTCTTGTAAGGCGCGAAGGATCTTCGGTTGCAATTCGATTGGCATTTCTCCAATTTCATCTAAGAACAAAGTCCCCTCATTGGCCAGCTCAAACTTTCCAATTTTTTTGTCTATCGCTCCGGTAAAAGCACCCTTCTCATGACCAAACAATTCACTTTCTATTAGATTAGCTGGTAAGGCTGCACAGTTCACTTTAATCATGGGACGTGCATTCCGTCTGCTTAATTGGTGAATTGCTCTAGCGATGAGCTCTTTACCCGTACCACTCTCACCAGTAACTAGCACAGTAGAAGCTGTATCAGCAACCTGTTCTATTTGAGTAAGTACTTTTTGAAACTTTTTACTGTTACTGATTATTTCTCCAAAATTATTTTCAACAATTATTTCTTCTTGCAGGTAATTATTTTCTGCCTCTAATTTTTGTTTAAGCTCTCTAATTTCCATGAGCGCCCCTCTCAGTGCTGCTTCTTTTTGTTTACGTTCGGTGATATCTTTAACGATGGTACAAGCATACTCCATTGATTCAAACTGAATATGATGCGCACTTATCTCCACAGAGAATTTTTTCCCTTGCTTACTATAATGATTGGCTTCAAATTCCAATTGCTTTTTTTCCTTTAAATTCTCCCAAATATTACTAAACATAGTTTCGTCAGCATCCTTAGAAATGCTTAGAATATTTAAACCTTCAAATTCAGAACTGGTATAACCATATCTATCAATTGCAGCCTCGTTTACCCGCTTAATGTAACCTTTGGGGCATAACCAAAGCACTGCATCCCCCGCTTTCTGTACTGTAAAGTCTGCAAGCCGAGCTAGTCGATCAGCTTCTTTATTTTTAGTTATGTCTGTAATAATAGCGCAGCTGTATACTTCCCCTTGATGCTTTACAAAAATATCAGTAATGCTGACAGGAAAAATCTCTCCGTTTTTACGCCTATGCTTCCCTTCAAATGTGGTAGGGTCCTTTTGCTTTGCCACCCAATGATCTGCCCAGTTTTCTCGTTTCATAAACGGATTCACATCAAATATGCTAAGCTGCAGAAATTCCTCACGCGAATACCCCCAGTATTTACATGCTGCCTTATTCACCTCAAACAGTTTAGCATCCTTGTCAAACCAGATGACACCCACAGGAAGATCTTCTAGGGCTTCATGACACATTCTCTTGAATTCCATCATATCGTCTTCATAATTTATTGAATTCTATAAATCATTATAGATATAAGGTAGTTAAAAAATCGTAAAATTACTATATATCGTAAAATATTTTCGTAAAAATCAAATTACATTTTTTTTTCAAAATTTTCATACACCTGATAATCAATTAATTATGAGCTTTTTCATAAAATAATTTCTGTTTGGCACGGCCATTGAATTAGTATGAGTGTTCTTAACACAAAACTTAGAGACATGAATAATTCAAAAACTAATTCCAAACTAAATGAGCTTCTAGAAGGACTCACATTTGAAGACTCTACTTACCTAATTAGATTGAGTGTAAGAGACGGACATAATTACCTGATCGATAAGATTGTTTCGAAGGTTATGAATAAAAGAAAGTCTAGTATCCAATACAAAAAAATGGGCCCGAAACTTTCTGCTGAAATAATGCAAGAATTGCAAATCAATAAAAATCCAGTATTGCTATATATAAAAGCTGGGAAAATACAAGCAATTTTTACTGGCATAATCGGTCAACACCAACTAGAAAAAACAATAGAAGAGAATCATCTGCATTTAGGCCCATCCGCCAAAACAGATACATCAATTTAATTGCAAACACTTGCTCTACGCAACTTGACAAATACATATTTATTAATTCATTCATCACTAACAAATTTTAAAATCATGAAAACTTTATTCAGTTTTATATTCACAATGAGCTTTATAACTGCACAACTTACTGCAGGCCAAATTGGGGATCAATTTTTTAACGACACGCACAGCTTTTTAAAAAGCAATGTAAAGAATGGGCTTGTCGACTACGGAGCAGTAAAAAATGACGCTGCACTTAAAAGCTTAATCAAAACTATTGCTGAAGCGGAGCTCAGCAATGCTTCCGATGCTACAAAACAAGCATTTTACATTAATGCATATAATCTATTGGTTATAAATAATGCTGCTCAAGCCTACCCATTACAATCAGTTACAGATGTATCCGGTTTCTTTGATGGTAAGAAAAGTATGATAGGTGGTAAAAAAATGACTCTTAACAAACTAGAGAAAGACTATCTACTTAAGCCATACGGAGATGCACGTTTTCACTTTGTACTTGTATGTGGTGCCATGGGTTGTCCACCAATTACAAACTTTGCGTATACTCCAGAAAAATTAGAGGAGCAACTTGAGATGCAAACAAGATTAGCAATTAATGATCCTATATTCATCAAAGCAAATGGATCAAATGTTTCTCTTTCTCAGATATTCAAATGGTATACAAATGATTTTGGTGGCAGTACTGATTCTATATTAAAATTTATCAACAAGTATAGAACGAACCCTGTTCCTAGTTCAGCAAAGGTAAAGTACTACAACTATGATTGGAGTATAAATGACACAGCTCAGCGTGTTTCCAGCAATGGAAGCACGACTGCTGCTGGTAATAATTCAAGCAGATACATAGTCTCATCTACAATAAAAAAAGGTACAATTGAGGCTAAGATCTTTAATAATCTTTATACACAAAGAACTGGAAGTCAGGATAACCTTACAAATCGATCTACTTTCTTCACGACCTCACTTAGTTTTCTATATGGTTTGACCGACAGAGTGAACGTAGGTATAAGTTCAAGATATCGAAGAGTAAGAAATGATCTGCTTCCGTCCAATGTACTTGATGTATTTGGTAGCTCTGCTGGAGAAGGAATCAGTCAGAGACAAGGAATTACTGCCATAGGTCCTCAGGTCAGATATGCACCTAATGTGAACTGGCCTAACTTTTCGATCCAGAGTTCTTTTGTAGTACCTGTAGGCGATGATTTGCAAGGAAATGAATCAGCTCCCTTCATTGACTGGTCTGGTGCAACTTGGTGGACTCAGTTTTTTAATGACTTTAGCATAGGAAATAGCTTTTCATTATTTACAGAATTTGATATCTTGATAGAGGATATTGGAAGGGATGATTCAAATAGATTTTCAACCCCAGCTACATTAATTTTTAGCTATAATCCTACCAGCAAGATAACATTATATGGTCTTGGAGCGTTTTCACCCTTATGGCAAGCAGAGTTTGACTATTTTACACAGGCAGGTATAGGTGCCAAGTATCAGTTTACGCGTAATGTGGAAGTAGAATTACTGTATACTGATTTCAGCAATAAGTTTCTTAACCAAACAGGAGGTCAAGCAGCTACATATAACTTAGGGTTTAGATATAATAGATAATCAACTAACCTAAAGAACAACTTTACATAAGCTAACAAAATGAAAATCTTAAGAGTATTGATTATTATTGGTGTTTTGAATTGGAATCTTGACCTATCAGCTCAATCTTCTCAAACATACTCCATACAGTCAGTAAAATTTGAAGGACTTGAAAAAACACAGTTAGCCTTTGTACACGAAAACATACAATCGAAAATCGGACAAGATGTAGACGAATCCACTATCGCAGAAGACATTCAAAATCTTAAGAATATTTCTGGTATAGGGAATGCAACAATTACAATAGATACAATTTCCAATGGCTTAGAATTAGTCTATCATGTAGAAGAAGTAAAGACACTACTACCTATTGCAAAATTTGGCAACCTAACAAATAATGTTTGGCTTCAAGTTGGATTTGTAGATATCAACTGGCAAGGCAAGGGACAGACACTAAGCAGCTATTACCAGTATAATGATAATAGACATTCAGGCCAGATCTACTATAGAAATCCTAATATCAGAAACACACAATGGGGCTACACAGCTAGTGTTACTAAGTGGTCATCAAGAGAACCTTTATATTTTCCAGAAGGAACGGTGCTATATGACTATGATAACAATAGTGTCGCACTCACTGGCATACGCCAATTTGGGCTACAGCATGGCTTAGAATTTGGTGGAACATACTTTATAGAAAAATATAGTAAAAGTGAAAATCAATCGCTAGAATCAACGCCTGGTCCTGTGTCATTTACACAACCAAAACTTTTGACCAAACTAGAATATCAGGTAAATAAATTAAACTATAATACCTTTTACCTTACAGGACATAGCTGGTACACAACAGTACAGAATGTTTATAATACAATTGATAACACCTGGTTTCATAGTCTTCAATTTCAGGGTAAAAAATATATTAAAGCAGGAAATAAAAATAACCTCGCTCTAAGATTAAAATTAGCTATTTCATCTAATATTGATTCTCCCTTTGCACCCTTTGTAGCAGACAATCATGTAAATCTCCGAGGAGTAGGTAATAGAATCGATAGAGGTACGGCCCAAGCTGTAATTAATGTAGAATATAGACGCACACTTCTTGACAGAAAAAAATGGGCTGTTCAAGCTGTCGCTTTCACAGACCTGGGTACTTGGAGAAATCCTGGAGGACAATTACGTGACATTTTAAACCCTGATCAGTTCAGAGAATTTGTAGGTGGTGGAGTTAGAATCATATATAAAAGAGTGTACGATGCTGTTTTACGTATCGATTATGGAATTGACATTTTCAATAAAGAACAAAGAGGTATAGTAGTAGGCCTAGGCCAGTACTTTTAAACGATCATAATTTAGAACAATGAAAAAGCATATCATAATTATCATTCTAATAGCCGCAGCATGTATATCAAATACATTTGCTCAAGACGCTAGTAGTGATATGCCAATATTAGGAATGAGCTTTTTGGGTCCTCATGATCAATCTTTAGACGTACGTATGTTTGAAAGTATGCAAGAAACACATTCAAATTGGGTAGCTCTCATCCCTGAAGCGATATTAGATAGAACAACATTAAGCTTAAAACCCGACGAGGAAAATAAACATTGGGGAAATACAATCGCTGCACAAATGCAAGCCATTGAATTGGCCAAAGAAGCGGGCTTTAAAGTGTTTTTGAAACCACATATTAAATTGGATACCATTACAAATAAACGATCAGGCCTAAGCCGACTATTTTTTTCAGATGGAGATAAGACAGGAGGCGCGGTTTGGCGAGGTGACTTGAAGCTTAAAAAAGAAAAAGACTGGCAGATATGGGAGCAGAATTATGAGGATTATATCATGCAATTAGTAGACCTAGCAGTAGCAATGGAAGTAGACATGTTTTGCATAGGTACAGAGCTACGTGAATTTGTAAAACATAGACCAGAATTCTGGAATCAACTCATCAGCAAAGTAAGAAGTCAGTATCAGGGCCCCATCATCTATAGTGCCAATTGGGATGAATTCGAAAGCGTATCCTTCTGGTCTCAAGTAGATTTTATTGGAATAGATGCCTACTTCCCTATCAGTGATGAAGAAACACCTACTGTTGAGAAAGCCTTTGATAACTGGCAACCAATAAAAAGAAAGCTCCAAAAGCTACATCAAGAGAATGGAAAAAAAATAGTCCTTACGGAGTATGGCTATCGGAATGTTTCTTATTCGGGACTAAGACCCTGGGAGCATGACGATGGAACCGCTACACCCAACAATGCAGCACAAACAAATCTCTATGAAGCCTTCTATAAAACCTTCTGGAACGAAGACTGGGTAGCAGGCGGATTTGCTTGGAATTGGTTACATACTGAATTAGCCCCAGAAAATACAGATTTTACGGTTAGGAACAAACCTGCTTTCTCAGTGCTCCAACGCTGGTACGACACATCCAGCAAAGGCAAAAAACTATACTCTTCAAAACTAGACTAAATACTTACGTCTCTCTTTCACAATTTCTCACTCGTTTTTTTTCGTTATTTGTAGCTTGTACCTACAAATCCATATTTCTTCACTCTTTGCAACTTCCACCCAACGACCCGCTAATCGTTATTTGTAGGTTGTACCTACAAATCCATATCCTGACGTCGTATGTAGCTTTAGCTAAATCCTTAATACAATCACTCCATATTTTTTCTCTCTTTGTAACTTCCAACCTGCTATTTGTAGCTTGACCTACAAATCCATATTTCTCACTAAAGCTATTTCTACCTTGACCTACAAATCCATTTCCTTCTCATTCCTACCATGTAAGCTTTCCTCCCCTCAACACATACAATCCTAAACTCGATATTTGTAGCTTGACCTACAAATCTATATTTTCCCTTGACCCTGTTTGTAGCTTGCACCTTCAAATTCAACAAGGGAAATATGAGAACAAAATAAAGTGTCCTATTAAATAACAAACAGAATATATTACTTAAGGTCAAACATAAGATCTTGCACTTTAGCGTTTCAAGCACATCACAAAATCAAAACATATGAAATATCACTCAATGTGTAAATACATATTCCTTGCTACTACATTGAATCTACTAAGCAATATGTCATATGCGCAAGAAGAATTAAAACCAGTCCATAAAAACCTAATTTACTATGAAGCAGCAACAGGAGTCTTTATCTCAACTAGATCGAATGTACTCCTATCTCATTTAACAGTAAATTTTGAACGGAAAATTTTAGATAGTCTATTCTCTAAAAATATTAGTTTGAATCTGAGGGTGGGTTATGGCTCCAATAATATATATCCACGCGGCAGCACCACCAAAGGCCCAACAGTGGGAGCGCGCATGATTTTCCATAAAAAAAAGCACAGCTTTGATCTATCAGGAATAATCGTTCGAGATAATTTTTCCTCCTATAATATTAGTGGAGTGCATTATGTACCCAGCTTCGAACTTGGCTATCATTTTTTAGTTACTCAACATTTATATGGTCGTCTACATATTGAAATAGTTGGCCTTGGTATTGCTCTAGGCATTAGTTTTTAATAGTATAATTACATATGAGAAGCAGTTTTATTCTCGCTTCTTCGCAATTTGTGGCTTGACTTACAAATCCATATTTCTTCTTTCTGTGTAGCTTGCACCAACAAACAAAGCTTCTAGCATCTATTATTTTTTACCTTTGTCCAAACTCATATTTTCAATGCAAAATTTCTTAGTTCTTGGAAGTGGTGGACGTGAACATGCCTTTGCATGGAAACTGGCACAAAGCTCCCATTGCAACAATCTTTATATAGCGCCTGGAAACGGTGGCACCCAGCAGCATGGTACTAATTTAGACCTCAGCGTTTCTGACTTTGAAGGTATTTCTAAGGCATGCTTGGATCATAATATAGACATTATACTCGTGGGACCTGAACTACCCCTCGTCTTAGGAATCTATGATTATTTTAAATCAAACCCATCTCTGCAACATATTACAGTCATTGGACCAAGTAAAGCTGCAGCAGAATTAGAAGCGTCCAAGTCATTTACAAATGCCTTCCTAGAAGAATATAATATTCCGACGGCGGCGTCAATTAATATTACGAATGAAAATTTACAAGAAGGTCTGGACTACATAGATAAAAATCCAAGTCCCTATGTATTAAAAGCCGATGGTCTTGCAGCTGGCAAGGGTGTGCTTATAATTCAGGATCGTGAAGAAGCAAAACAGAGTTTACAAGAAATGCTTGGAGGAAAATTTGGTGAAGCATCCAATAAGGTAGTTATCGAAGAATTTCTTGATGGGATAGAATTTTCAATCTTTGTACTTACGGATGGAAACTCTTATAAAATTCTCCCCATTGCAAAAGATTACAAGCGCATTGGCGAAAAAGACACAGGCTTAAATACGGGCGGTATGGGTTCGGTTTCTCCTGTAAGCTTCGTAGATGAAACAATGCGGAGCAAGGTTATCGAACGTGTAGTACAACCTACTATGCATGGGATTAAAGATCGTGGACTGGTCTACACTGGCTTTATATTTATCGGCCTCATTATGGTAAGAAACGAACCCTATGTAATCGAATACAATGTACGGATGGGGGATCCAGAAACTGAAGTTGTTATCCCTCGATTAAAAAATGATCTAGCTGAACTCTGCATAAAAATAAAAGAAGGAACTTTAGATGAGATACACATTGACATTGACGATAGATATTGCACTACTGTCTTTCTTGTCTCAGGTGGATATCCAGAAGCATACGAAAAAGGAAAAGCTATCGAAAACCTAGAGCAGATAGACGAAGGTATTGTCTTTCATGCAGGCACTAAATTAGAAGATGGGATTTTAAAAACGAATGGTGGTAGAGTAATTGCCATGAGTGCATTTGGAGACACTTTGGACACGGCAATTGCACAATCCTTAAAAAATGCAGGCTCAGCTCAGTTTGAAGGAAAGTATTACAGGACAGACATTGGCTTTGATCTTAATTAATTATGCATTTTCATTCCGACCAACTATATAGCATTCTACAAACAGAACAAACAACACAGGCAGCTGTGCTAACTGTCAAGTATGTAGCCCTAGACAGTCGGAACATAATAGAGCCAAATCATTGTCTCTTTATAGCACTTAAGGGAAAGCATACAGATGGTCATCAATACATCCAAGATGCGTACAAACAAGGTGTTCGACATTTTTTAATTGCACAAGATTACTCAGGGAAAGAACAATCGGATGCACACTACTATAGATCGAGTAATCAGATTGCAAGCTTACACGCATTAGCAAAAGAAAATAACAAGAAGTATAAGGCAGAGACCTTGGCCATTATTGGTAGTAATGGGAAGACGATTGTAAAGGAATGGCTAGCGCAGTGCCTCCAAGAAAAAATAAATGTCTATCGTAGTCCACTCAGCTATAATTCACAAATTGGTGTTGCCCTCAGTCTGTGCGGCATCCGTGAAAAGCATGCGCTACAAATTATTGAAGCAGGCATTTCTTTGCCAAATGAAATGAATGCCTTGCAAGACATCATAGAACCTGATGAAGGCATGTTCACCTATCTGGGAGATGCACACAGCCAGGGTTTTACAAGTATTGAACAAAAATTAGACGAAAAGTTACGCATGTTCAAGAACTGTAAGACCATCTATTTCAGCTCAACACAAGACCTTGTAAACTCGGCAATTCTAGAACGCTATGCGGAAAAAGAACTTATCTCATGGGGACATAGGCAATCTGACGCATGCCAAATAATAGAACTTAGGAAGGAAAAAGAAAAGACTCTTGTCTATTGCGAACATCAAGAGGAAAGTTTCCAATTTGAATTACACGTCATTGACCAAGCTTCTGTAGAAAATTGCTTGCACATTATTAATTATCTTCTTCATAAACAATGGCACATTACGGATATTCAAACTGCCCTGAGCAAATTAACAATGCTGCCTTTGCGTTTAGAAATTGTAAAAGGAATCAATCATTGTGAAATATTAAATGATAGTTATTCAGCAGATCTTCATTCCTTTAAAAATGCCTTGGAGTTTCTTGATGTACATGCTAAGGCAAAGTCTCGAACAGTAATTCTTAGTGATTTTGAACAACTGCGAAGCAATGAAGATATAATGGAAAGCATCAGCCAACATCTCATCACATACAAACTAAATAGAGTGATAACAGTTGGCGATAAAATGCGTAAGCTAGCATCCTATTTACCGGAGGAAATAGAATACATACATGTACGCGATCAAGACGAAATAAAAAGTCTACAGTTTAAAGAAGAAGCAATCTTAATAAAAGGGGCTCGTAAATATCAATTGGAAAAGATTGCAAATTTTTTACAAGCACATTCCCACAAGGCACAATTAGAAATAAATTTGACCGCCTTAGAAAACAATGTAAATGTATATAAGTCCTTTCTTCATGCATCCACTAAAATTATGGTTGTCTTAAAAGCAGGTGCTTATGGCTCCGGTGCCATTTCTTTTGCCCGTTACTTAGAGAAAAAATCTGTGGACTATTTTGTAGTAGCTATGATTGATGAAGGAATAGAATTGAGAACGCAAGGCATTCAAACTAAAATTCTAGTCCTTAATCCGGATTTAGAAAGTATGGATAAACTCTTTGAGTACAATCTCGAACCTGAGATATTTAGTGTATCCCAACTCAAAACCTTGCAAATAGAAGCAGAACGAAGACAAGCGCGCATCGCTGTTCATATAAATATTGATACAGGTATGCACAGACTAGGGATACAAGAAAATGAAATAGACAAGCTGATCTCTCAGCTAAAAATAAATCAGCGCATCAAAGTAGTCACTATCTTTAGCCATCTTGCAGGAAGCGAAGATCATAATTTAGACAATTTTACCCGAGAACAATTCGATACATACAAAAGGCTTTCTAAGAAACTTCAAACTGGTTTAGGCTATTCCGCCTTAGAACATATTTTAAATTCTACGGGTATCGTGCGCTTTCCGCAATACCAACTTGACATGGTACGCCTAGGTCTAGGATTACATGGCATAGATGTAAGTAAAACGATTCAAGACAAACTCAGAAAAGTTGCCACACTTAAGGCCTTTGTTCTTCAAATAAAAGACATTTCAGAGGGTGATAGTGTTGGATATAATAGGTCCTATAAAGCAAAACAAGCAAAACGAATCGCTACACTAAATATTGGCTATGCGGATGGGCTTCCTCGCATACTTTCAGGAAAAAATTACAACTGCTACATCAAGGGTAAATTCGCCCCAATAATTGGCAATATTTCGATGGATTTGACCTCTATTGATATCTCTGGAATTGAAGATGTACAAGCCGGAGATCCCGTGGAAATATTTGGAACATATGCAGATATTATACATATGTCTCGACTTGCAGGGACAATTTCCTATGAAATCCTAGCTAATATATCAGAAAGAGTCAAAAGGATAAGTTATATCGAGTAAATTAAGCCGTATTAAGGATTTCTTCACAAAATCTAGGCTTGAATTTCCTATTTTTGTGCACTCTAAAATAACTAACATGCATAAACTGATTTTTAGCTTATTTCTGACCCTATTTACAGGTCTCATCTATGCCCAAAATGACCCTATTCTATTTACAGTCGAAGATGTTCCTGTTCATGTATCTGAGTTTGACTATATCTATAATAAGAACAACGGAGATGGTGCTGATTATACAAGAGCTAGCTTAGAAGAATATCTTGATCTCTACGTAAAATTCAAACTTAAAGTACAACGTGCACGTGAACTAGAATTAGATACAATAGCACAACTCAATAAAGAACTGGAAGGCTATAGAAAACAACTTGCTGATTCTTATCTGGTTGACAAAGAAGTATCCTCTCGATTAGTAAAGGAATTGCATGAGAGAAAGCAAAAAGATATAGAAGTTTCACACATACTGGTAGCAGTAGGAGAAAAAGTCTCTGATGACGCATTAACAAAAGCTGAAACCAGAATTAAGGAAGCAAAGCAAAGATTGGATAAGGGTGAAAGTTGGGATGAGGTATGTGTGCAAGTGTCTGATGATAAAAATAGCTCCACAAAAGGTGGCCATCTTGGATACTATACTGCAATGATGCCAAAAGGGTTTTATGAATTTGAAAATGCGATGTATAATACTGCTGTAGGAAAGTACTCTGACATCATTCGATCAAAAGTGGGTTTCCACATCATCAAGGTTAAGAATCAAAGACCTGCTTATGGCGAGATAGAAATCGCACATATACTTACTAGAAAATCGAAAAACGCACAAGAAACAGCACAGGCAAAAACAAAAATAGAAGCTGCACTTCAAAAAATTAAAAATGGCGAAGCCTTCGAAGATGTTGCTAGAGCAGATTCTGAAGATGCAAATTCTAAAAACAAAGGAGGCTACCTTGGCTTTGCAGGAATAAAACGCTACGATCCCATCTTTGAAAAAGCAGCATTTGGGATTAAAATGGATGCGGGAATTTCTGAGATTATTGAAACCTCCGTAGGTTATCATATCATTAAACGAATTTCAAAAAGAGATAATGCAGATTTTGATCGCTCAAAAAATTTACTCCAGAATCTTGTCTCCAAAGACGATAGATATACGATTGCTAGAAAGGCGCTTATCGGCAGTATTAAAAAAGAGGCGGGCTTTACAGAAAATAAAGCTGCACTCAGCACGTTCATTTCCAAACTAGACAGAGAATTTTATTCGTTCAAATGGGTAGAACCAACTATCACAGATGCTGAGTTATTTACATTTGGTAAGCAAAAAGCAATTATGCTCAGTGACTTCAGCGCTTATTGCAAAAAAGCAACTAGAGAACGACTAAAGTTTAAAAAATCTGCACCACTTGATGAATCTGCAGAGACCTTATACTTAAACTTGATAGAACAAGAAGCACTTGCTTACGAAGAAAGTAATCTTGAAAATAAATATCCAGAATTCAAAGCGCTTATGAGAGAATACCAAGAAGGTATCCTTTTGTTCGAAATTACAAAACAAGAGGTTTGGGATAAAGCATCATCAGATACAACAGGCTTGACGCAATTTTATGAGGCGAACAGAGAGAATTATACATGGAAAGAAAGAGCGGAAGTTTTAGAGTATGAAGTATTCTCAGACGATACAAAGTTTGTAAAAGAGGTGTATAAGTATGCACAGAAAAATTCCAAAGATGCAGTCTTAGAAAAATATAACGGAGATAAGAAGTTTGTTAAAGCTGTGGAACGCACTTATGAAAAAGGAGATGAGGCTGCCGAACATTTAAAATGGAAAGCAGGAAATTCTACTGACTTAAAAGCAGAGAAAGGACGTACAAAGTTTTCTGTTGTATCACAAATATTGGAACCTGGTTATAAGAAATTGAATGAATCGAGAGGATACATAATTGCAGATTACCAAGATAGATTAGAAAAAGATTGGATTGCATCTTTGAAGTCAAAGTACGAGGTCAAAATTATGGACTCTGTCTTTGAATCACTCATTAAATAGTGAAACACCTTATTCTTAGCATATCATGTTTACTATTTTTTGCCTGTACACAAGAACAGCAAGAAAATGTGCAGGATACTTTGTTGGCAAAGATCAGTGATAAAAAATTATATCTCTCTGAAATTGAATCCCTGATTCCCGAGAATAGCTCTAAAGAAGATAGTAATAATGTTATTCGTGCATATACAGAAAATTGGGCACGTGAAGCAGTCATACTCTTAGAGGCTGAAAAAAGTGTCGCACAGGATTTAGACTTGAATAAATTAGTAAAAACGTATAGAGAATCCTTATTGAGACATAATTTTGAAAAAGAACACATCGAAGAAAATTTGGACAGTAAGGTTACAGATGTCCAAATAGAGACGTTTTATAATGAGAACAAGGATCATTTTATAGTAACGGATCCGTTAGTAAAGTGCTGGGTAAGTAAAATTGACAATTCCGCTTCTGGGTTAGATGCTTTTAAGAGCAATTGGAAAAAAGGAAAGAAAGATAAGGTGAAAGAATTCTGTGAACAAAATGCCGAATTCCATTTCTTATCAGAAAATTGGCAGTTTTTATCAGAAACTAAAATGTACTTTCCAGAAAAATTGGTCTCAAAATTAAATTTGAAACCAAAAACAACCTTTAATGGAGATCAGGCTGGATACAGCTATTTTTTCTACTTGAAGGATATAGTAAAAGCAGGTGAAGTAACGCCTCTCGAAAAAGTAAAAGACAGTATAAGAAAACTCATTTTACACCAGAGAAAAACAGCCCTGCTAGATAAGTATAAGGAAGACTTATACGAAAAAAATTTAAAAAATAAATCTGTAGAATTCTACATACAATAATTCAACACATGAAAAAATTCATTTTCATTTTTAGCTTTTCTTGCTTAGCAGTACTTAGTGATGCACAAGAACTAGTGCTGGATAAAGTAATTGCTAAAGTTGGTTCAGAAATCGTTCTCTTATCGGAGGTAGAGGAGCAATATGCCTATGCTTCTCAACAAACTGGAAACGACAGTGAAGAATTTAAGTGCCAAATACTAGAATCTGTAATTGGGCAAAAATTAATTGTACACCAAGCAAAACTAGATAGTGTCCAAGTGAGTGATGATGAAGTGGAAGCACAGCTTGATCAAAGAATTGGTAGTGTTCTTAGACAAATGAATGGTGACGAAGCATTCTTTGAAGATTATTATAAAATGACTCCAAATGAGATGAAAGACAATCTTAGAGACCAACAAAAACAACAAATGCTTGCAGAACGCATGCAGGCGACTCTTATGTCAGACATTATAGTAACACCTAGCGAGGTTGTAGAGTTTTATGATGGTATACCTCAGGATAGTCTACCCTATCTAAACTCAGAAGTAGAAATTGGTGAACTTGTATATGAACCTAAAGTAAATTCTGAAGAACGAGAAAAGGCGATGCAAAAAGCAGCTGATATTCGAAAGCAGTTATTAGATGGTGCTGATTTTGGAGATTTAGCCATCAAGTACTCTGATGACAAGGGCTCTGGTGCACAGGGAGGTAAATTAGGTTTTGCTAAAAGAGGAAGCTATGTTCCTGACTTTGAAGCTGCTGCATTTACTCTAGAAAAAAATGAAATCTCTGAGCTAGTTGAAACTGAATTTGGCTTCCATATTATACAAATGCTAGAAAGAAGGGGTAACAACATAAGCCTAAGACATATTTTAATTACGCCTACAATCACTCAGGATGATCTTGACCTGGCACGTGTTGAACTCGATAGCATTCGTAGCAATATTTTGAATGAAAAAATTACATTTAAAAGAGCGGTGAGCATGTACTCCTCAGATCAGTCTTCCAGTAAAAATAATAGTGGAAGAATGGTAAATCCAGCAACTGGAAACACCTTCTTTGAAACAAAGGATTTACCTACGGACATATATTTTGAAATCGAAAGTCTAGGTTTAAATGATATCTCAGAGCCACTGGAATTCCAAACTCCACGAGGTGTAACCCAGTATAGAATTGTCCAACTGCAGTCGCGTTCAAATCCACATAGAGCAAGTCTAGAAGAAGACTATTCCAAAATTCAGGGCTATGCACGTGAAAGCAAAAGGCAAGAGTTTTTCTACAATTGGATTAATTCTAAAATGAAAGATACCTTCATTGAAATAAGCCCTGAATATGGTGGCTGCCCTGCAATTGAACAATACTCAAAAGAATAAATACAAGCATGCCAGTCCGCAATTCTGTATATTTAAATACAAAACTGTGGAATATGGCTTCCTACTTTCATGTTCGTTTGATTCATCTACTTGTATTTCTAGGCCCTGTTCTTTGCCTAGAAGCTCAAATAGAATACATAGAGGAGAAAGAGGATGACTATATGCCTATACCCATTGAACAAAGAAAGTCAGCACCACCTTACAGTTTTCAGACTAACTTCATAAGTACGATCCAGGTAAACACAGATCTTAATGGTCTTGATATACTAAACGATGCAGCCAACGAACCCAGCATTGCGGTAGATCCAAATAACTCAAACAGAATCGTTATTGGCTGGAGACAGTTTGCAAATATCGAAAGCAACTTCAGACAAGCAGGCATCTCCTATTCTATCGATCGCGGAAACAGTTGGAACTTCCTTGAGCCAATAGAAAAAGAACTCTTCCGATCAGACCCTGTCTTATCTACTGATAAAAATGGAAATTTTTATTACAACAGTCTTAGCCAAGATTACTCTTGTGATGTATTTAAATCCTTCACCCTAGATGACTGGTCCAACAAAACCTATGCCTTTGGTGGTGACAAACAATGGATGGTAATTGACAAAACTAACCAGGCCTCACAGGGGAACATGTATGCCTTTTGGAAATCGTCATTTACAGACTGCCCTAATGGAAATTTCACACGATCAATAGACCAAGGTAGTTCTTATGAAAACTGCAGTTTAACTCCAATTAACATAACAAGAGGTACACTGGATATAGGACCAGATGGAGAACTCTATGCTTGTGGCGGTATATCTGGACAACATGCAATATTGAAATCCAATACAGCAAAAGATCCTGAAAGTATTGTTTCATGGGATTTATCTACCTATGTTGACCTTAAGGGAGGTCAGGCGTTGTATGATGGTCCAAATCCCGCAGGGATGCTAGGCCAAGTATGGGTCGCGACAGATCATTCTGATACGGATTCAAGAGGAAATGTCTACCTATTAAGCTCTGTAGAAAGGTCAGACAATGATGACCCAGCAGATATTATGTTTTCTAAAAGTGTAGATGGTGGAGTTACTTGGAGTGAGGCATTCAGGATAAACAATGATAACTCCACCGAAAATTGGCAATGGTTTGGGACGATGAGTGTTGCTCCCAATGGAAGAATTGATGTAGTTTGGCTAGATACTAGAGAGCAAGAAAACAGTTTTCTCTCAGCACTGTATTATGCATATTCGCTAGACGCAGGTGAATCATGGTCTGCTAATATTCCAATGAGTGAAAGTTTTGACCCCCATGTAGGCTTTCCTAGTCAGAGTAAAATAGGAGACTACTTCCATATGGTTTCAGAAGATGCAGGCGCCCACTTGGCCTGGGCTGCCACATTTAATGGTGGTCAGGATATTTATTATAGCTATATCCCTGCAGAGCCAGACCTAACAGAAACAAGCGATTTAGCTTATCCAATAGATATAGGTTTTCTTGTCTATCCCAATCCATCCAAGCAAGACATACAACTGGACTTTGATTTAAAAAAATCTACTACGCTTAGTCTTAGAATAGTGGATTTGTTAGGCAGATCTCAATTTTTAAAAAGACAGATGCATTTTAGTCCAGGACCAAATACAATGACAATCGCACAAGATGATTTAAAAGGGTTTAAATCAGGTATGTATTACTTACAATTAATAGATCAAGAAGGAAATACTATTGGTCTTAGCTCCATAATACGGGAATAAAGTATAAGGTATATTCTCTTAAATGTCAGTTTTTCATTTTGTATACTTATCGCTGATTCATAAAGATATAGCTCTGTCCATATTTACAAAAGCGTAACTTTACTCCTAATCCATTGAAGCATTTTTTACACATAGGATATGATGGCACCAAATACCGTGGTTGGCAACGCCAGCCAAATGCCAAATCCGTACAAGAAACCATTGAATCTACACTCCAGAAAATCTTCCATAAAGCAATTACGGTCTATGGCTGTGGTCGCACTGATGCCGGGGTGCATGCAAGCCAGTACTTTATTCATATAACCTTACCCGATGATCTAGATTTTGATCTAAAATTTAGGCTAAACAAAAATCTTCCAGATGATATTGCGGTGTATGAACTTATCCCTATAAAAGAAAATCATCATTGTAGGTACGATGCCACATCACGTAGTTATACATATTACATACATACGGAGAATGACCCAGTGCTTAGTCGATATAGCTCCTACTATGACTTACAAGGCTATGATTTTACAGCAATGCAAGCAGCTACAAAACTCTTAACTAAATACAATGACTTTAGAGCAATCTGTAAACATCCTGATTTCTACAAACATACCCTATGTGAAGTAACAGAAGCTCAACTCAAGATAAATTCTGATAAGACAAGATTACAATTCACAATAACAGCAAATCGTTTTCTACGGGGCATGGTACGGCTATGCATTTATTATCTACTAGAAATTGGAAAAGGACACATGACATTGACAGAGTTCGAACATGTTTTAGCAAATAAAATTAGTAAAAGAGGTCTCAAGCCTGCCCTTCCAAATGGCTTACATTTATCAAAGATTAATTATCCATATTTAGATATTCCGCTAAAGCATACAAGCATTTGCGCCTTACTACAACAAGAATTTATTGTTTAAGCATTCGAATTTTAATTTCAGCATGCCTATTACAAAAACAGCCCTCACACATTTCGCATGAAGGCCGTTTTAATTTTTATTTGATACTATCTTAAATTAATTTGCTCCTAACAAATTCTTAGAATTTTCAAATGCCTGCAAGCCGCATTTCAAATAATCATCATAGTCTTCTGCACCAGGCTTATAACCTCGCGGTGTTGCTAAAACCTCTTCATCTGGTGTTACCATAATATATAGTGGCTGAGAATTTTGCTCAAAATTTACAATTTGAAAGTCTGCCCACATATTCCCAACGTTTCTAATCTTTGGGTTCCCCTCTCTAGCTGAGGTATATTTTTTATCTAAGGCCGCATCATCATCGACATAAAGAGAAATGAGCACAAAATCATTATTTAATTTATCTCTAATATTATCCTTAATCCAGATGTGCTCCTCCGTTTTTCTACAATTTACACAACCGTGTCCAGTCATATCAATAAGAGCTGGTTTTCCCTGCTCTCGTGCATAGGACATCCCTTGGTAATAATCTTTAAAACAATCAATATTGTTTGCACACTTTGAGTAGGAAGAATATCTAGCCTTCATATCCTTATCCACTTCTGGCTTATCTAGGAAGAAATTATAATGCGAAGGAGGCGCTAGTCCACTCATTAAACTAACTGGATCATATGCCTTTGTTTTATCATTATAGAAAAAACCAGTTGCTAGATATATTGTAAAAGCCAATGTTGAAATTGCAAAACCCCATCGTACAGGAGATAATTTCTTCAATGGGCTATCGTGTGGAAATTTAATAAAGCCAAAGAGGTAAAGCGCCATGCCCAAGAAGCAAAGCACCCAAATGGCCATAAACAATTCATATTTTAAGAAGCCCCAGTGATTTGTCATATCCGCTACAGATAAAAATTTAAAGGCTAGGGCAAGCTCCAAAAACCCAAGTACTACTTTTACTGAATTCATCCAACTTCCTGACTTAGGCAGTGTATTCAACCAAGCGGGGAAGGCAGCAAATAATCCAAAAGGTAAGGCAAGAGCCAAGGCAAATCCAAACATTACAACGGCAGGACCTACCTGATTGGAGGCGGCTTGCACGATGGCTGATCCAATTATGGGTCCTGTACAGGAGAAGGATACAAGTGCCAGAGTAAATGCCATAAAGAAAATTCCTATTAATCCACCCTTGTCTGCCATGCCATCTGATTTAGTTGACCATGAACTAGGTAACGTGATTTCAAAGAATCCAAAAAAGGAAAATGCGAAGACAAGAAAAATTACAAAGAAAATTGTATTTGCTATCCAGTTCGTAGACAAGCGGTTTAGTGCTTCTTCTCCAAATAAGGCTGTTAATAACATGCCTAAGGCAACATAAATTACTATGATAGATGCGCCATAGATTGCTCCATTCATCCAGCCTGATCGCTTGGTATCTTTAGTAAAGAAACTTACGGTCAACGGGATCATTGGAAACACACAGGGAGTAAGTAAGGCTAAAAGTCCACCTGCCATCCCTAGTAAAAACATCCAGATAAGGCTATTATTTTTTTCAGTTGTCCCACAATCTCCAATAGGTGCTTCAAACGTTTCTCTCAGTTTGGGTACTTTCTGGTCTAGAACATCACCTGTTAGGTTCATTGTTACTGCTCCCGCAGCCGCTCCCATTTTTGTAGGATCACCAGCAATACCATTTGCTATATCAAAAGAGAAATCAACATCAGACGGTGGTAGACATTTTTCTTTATCACAGGTCATGTAGGTGAGATATCCTGTGACAGGCACAGAAGCATCTTTTACCTTTACTTTTTGCTTTACTACAAAGGCTTCATCAGACAAATATTTTGTTACATCTATCTGAAAAATCTTATCGTATCCTTGTTTCTTTTTTCCTGACTCTGTTGCGTCCCCTAATAACTCCACTCCATCCGTTCCTTCAAAGTTTAGGCTTGTTGGTATCGGGCCATCCCCTTCAATGAACTGTGAATACACTGTCCAACCATCTTCAATGTCTGCCGTATACACGAGATTATATTCTGAATCCGAAAGCTTTTCTATATCGAAATTCCAGGTAACAGGTTCTAATAGTTTATTTGCACCACCCATCGCAGTAGCTGAACTAGCAGAAGCAGCATTAGTACTAGCAGAAGCAGAAGTAGCTCCTGCTCCCTCGCTTAAATCAAAACTAAAATCAACATCCGTTGGAGGGAGACATTTTTCTTTATCGCAGGTCATATAGCTGAGATAACCTGTCAGAGGTTTTGATGCGTCTTTTACTTTAACCTTTTGTGTTATGATAAAGGGCTCGTCAGCTAAATATTTAATAACATGCATTTGAAAAATCTTATCATTCCCCTCTTTTTTCTTTCCGGATTCCTCTGCCTTTCCAATCAGTTCGATTATCTCTGCATTATCATATTCTATGCTTGTAGGCACTGGTCCACCCTCATCAACAAACTGTGAATAGACAGTCCATCCTTTATCTATATTAGCAGTATAAATCAGTTCAAATTCACCGTTTCCGAGTGACTTTTGTTCAAATTTCCATTTAACTGGTGTCAGAATTTGAGCCTGCGTTTGAATAAACGCAAATAGGAATAGGAATGAATATACTAATTGACGCATAAGCAAGTTGTTTTTGTCAGCAAACGAAGATAAAAAACACGCTACAATTCTATACTGAATTCTACATCTTTAGGAGGTAAGCACTTGTCATTATCGCAACACATAAAAGTAATTACACCTGTAAGTGCAGTAGCAGCTTTATTCTTTTTGATTTTTTGCACAAATACAGCCTGATCCTTCATTTTACCTACCTTCATTTCGAACATATTATCAAAAGCGTGATCTACATTTGTCTTTGTTACGACATTTCCTAAAAGCTGAATATCAGCATTAGGGTCAAAGGTAAAATGTGTTGGAATAGGTCCCCCCTCTTCAGTATCTGGTGAATAGATCACCCATCCTTTCATAATCTCTGCTGTAAAGGCAACTTCTACTTCTTTGTCCGTTTCTGAAAGCTTCTCTACTTTCCAATCAACAGGTTGTATTCCCTGCGCGTGTATAAATGAACACAGACTAAACAGAAATAGGATAATGGGGCTAATTTTCATGACTTTTATATTTATACTTCTATCAACACAAGAATTGACCCAAAAGTATCCTGTTTAATGGTTTAAAACTCTGGAATCAAGCTTTTTAAACATACATTAACAATAAGAATCTAGATTCTTAAAAACGTTAAATTAAAATGAAGTGAACAGCGAAAACACCTAAGACTAAAGAAAGCCCCAAGATTTCTGCTATAGCAAGATTCTTAATCAAATATATATTGTTAGCCAAGACAATAGAAGCCGGAAATGCAAGTAGTAAATAGTGATACACGCTCAGCTCTTTACAAAAGAATATTCCAAAAAATGAAAAAATAAAAATCCAATATAAGATATCAGTAATTTTCTCAATTTGTATTCCTTTCTTACGAATCATTGCGCCATATGAAAACAAAGAAAATACAACTATCAAAAGTGCAATGGAGAGTGTAATCACATAAAATTTATCCAACGAAAATAGTCCTCTAGGAAAGTAAACATTTGCCCAAACATAATCTGAAAAAAAAGAATTCAATTCTCCCCTCCAAAATAAAATCATTGCTATTGTATAGTATGGGGTTAAAAAGCCAATAAACAATTGGATGCGCTCCAGAATATTGTAAGAACGAATAACCATCAATGCAAGAGAAGCAAAGAAATAAAAGATCGCAAAAGGGAAATATATCAAAGAAGACAAACTCACTAATAAGCCTATATTAAATACTGTACCGCTCACCTTCGCTTTTTTATATGTAGAGGCGATTTCTCCAACTGCTAGTACAAAAAAGGTGTTTGCTACAATAAAAGGATGGAGACCTAAAAAGTCTGGGACCAAACTCATAAAAATTATGTATAAAAATGCGGGTAGGTAATTTGCACTTTCTATTAACCTGTGTTCAATTACAATTTTATTAATCCAAATTGCTTGAAAGATGATAAGAATGGTACAGAGTATACTTTGACCAATGGGATGTGTAAAAAAATTATGAATCAAACTATAGAGGTATCCATCGCTATCCTTTAAAATATATACCTGTGGATTTAGTATTCCCGCTATGCGAAGAACAAATGCCAAAACAGCCAAAAAAAATGGGCTTAATATGAGGTTATTTTTAAGTAAGCTTATCACAGAGCAAGTTTAATCCTCAGCTAATATACAATTCAGCCTATCAGATATTCATAAAATTGAATCAATTTGAGAAAATATCGATTTTCAACAACTTAATGTCTTAGTTTTGTTGTTGTATAGCAAACACATTGATATTGATTAGAAAGGAAAACGCGAAGCTACCTACTAAATACGGCAATTTCATCATTCAGGCCTATATACGCAAAGATAATGCAGAAATGCCCCATCTTGCGCTTCTTCATTCAGAATTGGATATAACGAAGCCTGTTGTAATTCGTATTCACTCAGAATGTCTGACCGGTGATTTATTTGGATCTCTACGTTGTGATTGCGGAGAACAATTAGATAAATCATTGGAAATCTTAAATAACAATCAGGGTGTCCTCATCTATCTTCGCCAGGAAGGAAGAGGCATAGGGATATTAAATAAGTTACGTGCCTATAATCATCAAGATGAGGGCATGAACACTATTGAGGCAAATGAAGCCTTAGGGTTTATGCCGGATGAAAGAAACTATAGCGTAGCAATTAATATCCTAGAAGACTTAAACATTAAGCAGATTAAACTCTTAACAAACAATCCAGATAAAGTGAATGCTTTTGAAAATTCTAGTATTACCGTTTTAGAACGCCTACCTTTGTTTATACGTCCAAATAAAACAAATCAAGCCTATTTTGATACCAAGGAATCTGAAATGGGCCATATCTTTAAGAAAAGCTAATGTCATATACCAGTAGACACAGATATAAGAATAGAAGAGAAAAGAATGCTTCTTTTGCCCGTAAACTTAAAATTACAGCAGTTATTGCTTTTTTAGGTCTGCTCATTTATGGCATTATGAATCGGGTTGCAATACAAGATTACATAGCCACTTATTTTTACTAGTTGGATCGAAACATTTCTCGCAAAGTTTCTTTATCTAATATATAGGTAAAGATGCCATAAGCAACAAGCAATACTGTATTTGCAATAAAGAAAGCTAGGGTACCTAAGCCAAAGCTAGATATGTACACGCTGAGCTTAAATAAAACGAAGGCGATAAACACATAGATCAATATTTTACCAATAGGATAGTCTATAGGATAATAGATTCTCCCTGTAATATATCCAGCAATAGCCATAAAGCCAAAACAAGCAAAGGCTGCCCAGGCAGATGCAAGATATCCTATGGTAGGAAGAAAGCGAATACTGACAACTAGAGTGATTATTGCACCAGCAATAGAAATCAACGCTCCAATATGCGTCTTATCTTTAAGTTTATACCAAATAGAAAAATTATAGTAAAGACCTAAGAATAAATTAGCAAATAACAATATCGGAACAATCTCGGTAGCTGACCTATAATTTGCCCCCATTATCTTCATAAAGCTATCGAGATACATTAAAATTCCTAAGAGAACAAAGGCTCCAAAAATTGTATATAACAAGGCTACTTTTCCAAACAAATTTTCTCTATTGGATTCCTTATAGTTCTTGAAGAAAAATGGTTCAGCTGCATAGTTAAAAGCAACATTAAATAGATTTAGAAAAATAGCTAGAGATGCGGGCGCAGCGTAAATCCCTACATTCTTAAGATTATCACTAATATCTCCACCAAGGAAGTATTTTTGTAGTGGTGCTGCGAATGCTGTGTTTATATTACCGGCTATCCCTACCACTACAAGAGGAAGAGAATATACAAGCATCTTTTTCCAAAGAGTAAAATCCATTTGGAATTTCTCTTTGAGTAGTTCAGGTAAGACGAAAAGAAAGACTACAAAGCTTGCTATCAAATTAGAGATAAAGATGTAGTCAAGTTTCTTATCTGGATTATAGATCTTGTCTGCCCAAGATAATCCCTTATCTATAAGAAGCGGACAGAGTTCTAAGAAAAACAGGACTAGACCTATCGTCAAGAATACATTAAGCAACTTAACTGTAAGAAAACGCATAGGTCTATTTTCTAAACGATATTTAGCAAAGGGCAGGGCCGTAAGCGCATCAAAGCCTAGGATAAGAGCGAACCATTTTACATAATAGGCCTGATCTGGATACTGCAGAAGATTTGCAATATTCTCTGCTTGAAACCACATGAAAGCAATGATCACCATACTTGTGAAAAAGATAGGTATCATAGCAGTTGTAAATGTTTTCTTGATACCGTCTTCCCTACTCCCAAAACGGAAAAATGCTGTATCCATTCTATACACTAGCAACACCAAGATTATTGTTGCATACGCATAGAGGTCTTTATATATTCCGTAGTCTGATTGCTCAGGGAATTTACGTGTAAGATAAATTGTGAAAACGATGTAATGGAGTACTCTAGGAAGTATGGAGCTTACGCCATAAATCACAGTTTCGCCCGCAAGTTTTTTTATTAAAGACATCCAGTCTTAAATTTACTCAAGAAATGGGAATCTCCCCTTTTTCATACATCAAATATGATGCTTTTCAAAAAGTATTTCCTAGCGATTTAGGATTCGATGGTATTGTAGAAGTATTTGTAAAACCAAGTTAATTCCTTGATTCTATTTAGAACTAACTACTTGCAAGCGTTTAAGATAAATCGATTCCTCCGTATGGATCTTTATAAAGTAATGTCCTTCAGGAATATCTTTTACTGATAGTTTTCCGTTAAAGTTGTTTGTAGAAAAGACTCGCTGTCCATTTAAATTGAAAATAGAGATTTTCTCAATTTCACCTAATTGATCATCAAATTCAAACCTTAGCAAATCACTCGTTGGATTTGGATAGACTAAAATATCATTGGAGGCTACTTGAATTTCAGGCGAAGAGGATAAAATCTCTGCACTCATCCTTCCAGTTACTCGTTCTATTGATTCTCCCGTCTGAGGATCTACAAAAGATACATCTGTAAACTCTACAATGGGACTCTTAGAATTTTCATCTAAAAATTTATGCGTTACCCTATTAGGGATACTAGGAATTAAGCCATCCAAAAATTCACTCGCATCCACCCATAAAAAGCTACCAAAAACAGTTACTCCAGCTTCTACAACAAGAGCTGACGTATCCAATTGTTCTACCTTCAAGACCTCATAGGATTCACCTAACAGGTCAAGAGTACCCCATGCGGTTGCTTCTTCTGCTTTATAGTTTACAATATTTAAGCGAATGGAATCTAAGGTTGCTCCAGGAATAGGAATTTCAATAGTATCTAAAAAGGGTACTTCCTCTGCTGCAATTTGAACTACAACGTCAAAATTATCTTCATAAAAATCGCCATAACTGATTGGCGTTTTCCGTAAGGTATAACTGTCATCAAAATCAATTCCCCCATCGATTGCAATGTCCATAAAATCTAGCGCACCTAAACCGACAACTTCAATTGTATTATCATCTCTAACAGCTGCGGCTTGAAAACCAGACAATTCAACAATCATATTTGCCTGAGGAAATGAATCAGCCAATTCAGTTCCAGTTATATCTAGAAACTCTTCTACTGCGGGACCAGTTACTACAAACTCATCATAGGACCAGCTTAGGTTTTCACCTTGCATTTTAAAACTGCTTGACTCTAACTCATAATCGAATCGGGTTAAAGACAATACATCTCCAACATCTGGCAAGGTAGAATTAGGAACAGTTATTTGTGCGGTTGCAGAAAAACATAAGCAAAGTAGAATAGTATATAGGCTAATTTTTTTCATAAGCTCATTTTAAAGGTCTTGAGTCTTATAAAAGTACAAAAGCCATGGACTAAAAATCAATAAAACTTGTGCTTTAAGTTTTAAATAGAGGTATTTCAGGCATTTTCCCAGACATAGCCACAAAAAAAATCACCACCAACACAGAGTGCTGATGGTGATAAAACAAGTCAATTCTAATAATTAATCAAATACTAAATTACTTTATTGTAAAACTTCCTGTTGGGAAGTTTAGGTTTCTATCTAGTCCATATACAAAGTGATCTTGCGCATCATCAGGAATTCCTGATAGTAAAGGTTTTAATGTAAATGGATTTGGGCTATTGTCTGGAACTGGCTCTATGCTTATTACTGCAGTTCCGCCTGAAAGATCTACTGGAAAGCTCAATCCACTTGGAGCATTCATTAGAAAATCTTCTCCTGGAAAAGGAGGGCCTGCATTCGGTCCACTATAAGATGCTCCAGCATCTGCTCCTGTCATACTTGTAAATGTTCCTGTAGATACTGGTTGGCCATTTATAACAGCCCATCCTTCGTATGCCCATCCTTCTGGAAGAGTTGGCAGGTTAAGACCTGCTTCAGGTGCACCGCTTGAATTATCCAAAAACCAGATTCCACTGTGCTCATCTGTGTCCAAATCATTCGTTGGTGTAGCAAGAATATAATTACCCGATGCATCTTCAAAATCATGTCCTAATGCTGCTGCATGATCTATGCTTAAGCTAGCAGTATTTCCTGAAATATCTCCTGCAAGAATGTGTACGCTTGAAGGTGCAGGGTCAGCATCTGGAACTGGTTCTATTGTAAGTACAAAGGTACTTGCTGCCTCTAGGTCTAATTCATCCACTTCAAAAGACGTGCTTGATAAGGCACCATCTCCATCTACAGTAAATGTTCCTGTCGTTACAGGTGATCCATCTACTATAATCCAACCTTCATATTGTTGTGTTGCTCCTAAATCTTCAAGTCCCGTAATATTAAGGTCGAAGTTCCCTGATGCATTCTCATCATCCCCACATGATTGAAAAGTAAAAAACAGAATTGCTAGTGTTGCAATTTTTAATCCGTATGATTTCATTTATAATTTTTTATCATTTTAGTAATTAATAACACCTCTACTATATTTCGACTTTTGATTGGTTGCTTAGGTTCACAAACTTTTTTTTTGAATAAATATTTCTGTCACTTATTTGACAAAAGTAATGCGGTGGAACAAACACTATTTATGCAAGATAGCGTCATTCATAGCTTGAAATAAGCAATGCGTTATTCTATTAGGCGTAATGCAAAGCCTATTATCTAGTCAAGTAACTAGTAAAGTAATTAGTGTCTATATTAAATATGCTTGAAATCTAAAACTGATAAGCCAGACCTACAGCAACAGAACGGGTTTTAAAATAGCTTTTGCTTGAGTCTAGGTCATCAAATTTCTTGATCGAATTTAAGGAATGTCCATAGAGCCCAGAGAGGCGTAGAGTCCAATTATTTGTAAAATGATAGTTAAGACTTAGAGATGAATTTACATCAAAATATAATTGATTAAATGCACCTACATCCATGCTATTTTCTGTGCTGTTATAACTTGCCATTTGCATGTTATGTGCTTCTAATACAGTACTCAGCTCTGTATGGTCGTTGAAAATATAATTAATGCCAGGCGTGAGGCCTAAATCTAAACTAAGTCTACTTGTGCTGTAGAGTGCATAGTGTAGACCGATACCTAATTGGGCAACCCAATAGGATTCTACTATTTCAGTTGTATTTGTAATTAAATCATCCTGATTCATTTTATCAGCCATAAATACATCATCACTCATGGAAATCCGTGCTCTTGGAGTATTTAAAACCATTTTATTATGGTACATCTGGTCACCATTATCTGCAATAAAGGCGTGCGTCTCATCAAAATTAAACTTAGATTCATACACACTTGAATTAGAAAAGTGTATCAAGTTTGTGTTTGCTCTCAAACTAAATTTATTTGATAAATCTTTTTCTAGTCCAAATCCAAAAGAGTATCCCATACTAAAGCGCTCATATCCCTCTAAGGTAAAATCACTAGCATGTACATCTTTCATGAATACAGATGACTGTAATAAAGAACTCTGGGCAAATAATCTAATTGGTTTACTATTGCAACAACTGGCGCTACTGTTTTCGAGATACGCAAAATTTGCAATGGGTAGATTTAATGCGTTCGTTTCAATACCGCTTAGTTTATTGTTAGCTAAAAGCTTAATTGTTTCAATTTTGGTTCTTTTGGTTAATGCAGGGTTTCGATCATCAGAGTAAGGTGCAAGTACATTTGCTTGCTGTATATTTATATTACTCTTAATTTCATTTGAGATATTGTCAGGGGCGAATTGTGTTGCATCAGGAAATACAGGGTTTTGAGATTGTAGTATTTTACTTTTTCCAACTGCTGGTTTTCTAAGAGTAGATTTTGTGTTTGCAATTGTAGTTGCTGCTTGGAATTTTACAGGAGCAATCTTAACTTTTTCTTCAATATTTTGATTCGCTGTACTCGTATTTATTTTTTGAATAGTTTGCTGAGAGCCAGATTCTGATTTCTCGATTATGTTAGGAGTTTCTGTAGTTGCGATTGCAGGATTTACCTGTTGAGATCTATTTGAAATATATAACAAAATACTAAGTACAAGAGTGAAGAATGCTATACTGGAAAGTATAAGCCATTTTCTCTTATTTTCTTCTTTTTGTATTACCACCTTTTCTATAGCTGCTAAGAAAATATCATTTGATGGTAGGTTCCAGTCTTCCGCACCAGTCTGTTGTTTAATGCGGGACTCAAAAAATTCTTCCAGTTTATCTTTCTTTATCTTACTCATGAGACTTTGGAATTTAACATAATTGACTCTACTTTTTTTCTTAGCATCAATTTTGCTTTTGACAATTGCGATTTAGATGTTCCTAAATTAATATGAAGTATTTCAGAAATCTCTTTGTGAGAATAACCGTCTACAACATACAGGTTAAACACGGAACGATAACCAGTTGGAAGCTCTTGAATCATGAGTGTTAATACTTCAGATGATAATCCTTCATATACACTTTGCTCTTGATTATTAGCAGGTTTTTCTTCTACATCTGCTAATTCGTAATTAAGTCTGCGTTTTTTGATCAATTGTAAATTTTCATTTACAACAATCTTTGCGGACCATGCTCCGAAGCTTCCTAAATTAATATCGAACTTTCGTAATTGACTAAAAATTTTGACTAATGCGTTTTGTAAAGCATCTTCAGCGTCTGACTTGTACTTTTGATATCGTAAACAAATACTAAACCAATCCCTTGCATAGGCATTATAAAGATCTTGCTGAGCAAGTCTTTCTCCTGATTTAGCTTTGATTATTAAAATATCTTCGTTCACTGAAGCAATTTGCTACTTATACTATATTCCAATTTGGCAATGGTTGCCTGCATTGTAATAAAATAAAGATAGTTAAAGATAATTAAGAGATAAGTCTGAATAGGTCATTTACAAGACGCATCTCTAGTTTCAAGTAAATAATTAGGCTATTTAGCTATTCTTCTTCATCAAAATCTAGCTTTTCTACTAGATTTAGGACCCAAAGGATGACTTTTGGGCTTAGATATTTAGATATCCCGGCCTTCCTACGTGCTGTTTTCAGAATATTAATGTTCTTATAGGACATATTCCTAGATTCGGCCTCTTCAATATATTCATCCCATTCTGCGCCTGAAATTATATCAAAATTTGAGCGCATAATGTCTAAATCAGTAGGATCGTTTATATCATATGCCATATTTTCTTGTTTTTGGTATGTCCAACACGTTAGTTTTAACACATTATAGATAATAATATCTTAAGTATACTAGTGACAGTTTTGAATAAATTCCATAATAATATTATGTTTGCGGTTCAATGAGACAGTTTTTCGATGCATATTTCCACAGTTTTTACTTCTGTTCGCAGTAAGAGCTCGTTGTATGCAATAGTTTAATTGAAAATATATAACAATAAGGAGCTCAAATTTTGGGCTCCTTTTTTTTTATGCATATACAAGAAGCACATAGAATAGCAGGAGTTAAGACCTATTACTTTGCCAAAAAGCTGCAAGAAATAAGACAGATGCAGGCAGAGGGTAAGTCTATAATTAATCTTGGAATAGGAAGTCCAGATCTGGACCCCGACTCTGCTGTTATCAAGAGTCTTCAATCTTCAGCAGCAAATTCTGGTGTACATGGTTATCAGCCCTACAGAGGATTAGCTGAACTTAGACAGGGATTTGCAGATTGGTACAGACGCCATTTCTCTGTAAGTCTAGATCCTAACTCGGAGATTCTACCTTTGCTTGGTTCAAAAGAAGGTATAATGCATATATCTATGTCTTTTTTGAATGCAGGGGATGAAGTACTTGTTCCAAATCCGGGATACCCTGCCTACCAGTCTGCGGCAAAGATTGCGGGAGCTAATCCAGTTTTCTATTCTCTTCGTGAAGAGAATAATTATCTCCCTGATATGCAAAGTTTGCAAAATATGGATTTATCTAAAGTTAAGTTGATGTGGATCAATTATCCACATATGCCTTCTGGTGCACCAGCTAATCCGGAGAGCTTAAAAAAACTTGTAGCACTTGCACGGGAAAAGCAGTTTCTTCTGTGCCACGATAATCCGTACAGTTTTATATTGAATAAAACGCCTTTTAGCATTTTAGAATTAGAAGGCGCAAAAGAGGTCGCACTTGAATTGAGTTCCTTGAGTAAAAATTATAATATGGCAGGTTGGCGTATTGGCTGTCTGGCATGCAATGCTGAAATTTTGAATACGGTTTTGAAATTCAAAAGCAACATGGATTCTGGTATGTTCAAGCCCATGCAAATTGCAGCAGCAAGAGCCTTAGAACTACCTGATGAATGGCTTCAAAAACAGACTGAGATATATACACAGCGAAGAGAAAAGGTTTGGGAATTATTAGACCTGCTTGATTGCAGATATCACAAGAACACTGCAGGACTATTTGTCTGGGCAAAAGTTCCCGACATATACAGTGACGCTGAAGAACTAAGCGAGAAGGTATTACATGCACACCATGTGTTCCTAACACCTGGTAAGATATTTGGAACAAATGGCACAAATTATATTCGAGCATCGCTTTGCCAAGATGTTTCGACCATTGAAAAAGCAATAGAACGATGCAGATAGGAGTCATAGGTTTAGGATTAATAGGAGGATCCATTGCAATGGAACTGAATGCGCAGCTTGCAACACAGGTATACGGCTGGGATCTCATAGAATCACACCGCAGACAAGCTTTAGAATTAGAACTTGTGGAGGATATCATGACAGAGGAAGAAATGCTAGAAAACTGTGATATTATAATTTTAGCTATCCCTGTAAATTTGATAGAATCAAAACTGCCAAAACTCTTAGATCAGTTACAAACGCATCAATGCATTATTGATGTTGGCTCTACAAAAAAGCGTATTTGCAATGCGGTAAAAGACCACCCCAAGCGCGCTCATTTTGTTGCAGCACACCCCTTAGCAGGAACTGAATTTTCTGGACCTACAGCTGCACATCGTGGTTTGTTTCGAGACAAGAAGAATATTATATGTGACCAAGCTTTATCCAATGAAAAATTTGTGGATACGAGCTTAAGAATATTCAAGAGTATTGGCATGCAAAGCATTTTTCTCAACTCTGAAGAACATGACAAGCATCTTGCCTATGTTTCTCATCTCTCGCATATCAGTTCGTTTATGTTAGGGCATACAGTGCTAGATCTGGAAAAGGATGAAAAACAGATTTTTAATCTTGCAAGCACAGGTTTTGCTTCTACGGTACGCTTGGCAAAGAGTTCGCCTCAAACATGGAATCCCATATTTTATGGTAATAAAGAATACGTACTAGAAGCCTTAGACAGTTATATTTCTCATCTGGAAAACTTCGCGAACAGCCTCCGTCAAGATGATGCGGATGATACGTTTAAATTAATGCAAAAAGCAAATGAGATCACACCGGTCTTAAATGGAATAAACACTAACAATAAAATATAAATGACAGATACAAAAAAGCGCCAAGCTACATGGTTAACGAAAGAAAAGAGACCGATTGTTATAGCAGGTCCTTGTAGTGTAGAGACAGAGGAACAATTAATAGATACAGCAAAACGACTAAAAGCAACAGGAAAATCTGATATCCTTAGAGGTGGTATTTGGAAACCAAGGACGCGTCCTGGTTCATTTGAGGGAGTAGGTGCCAAGGGATTACCCTGGATGGCAAAGGCAAAAGAGCTTACTGGTTTTCCTACCACTGTTGAAGTCGCTAAGGCAAGACATGTGGACCTTTGTTTAGAATTTGGAATCGACATTTTATGGATAGGTGCTCGTACTACAGTAAATCCATTTGCGGTACAAGAAATTGCAGATGCCTTACGTGGTGTGGATATTCCTGTTCTTATAAAGAACCCTATCAATCCTGATTTGGCATTATGGAAAGGAGCATTTGAACGACTGGATGCAGTAGGCATCAAGGAGTTAGGCGCGATCCATAGAGGTTTTTCATATTCTGGAGAAAAGTATTATCGCAACAGACCCCAGTGGCAAATTCCTATTCAGTTTATGCAGGAATTTCCAGAGATTCCAATGATTGCAGATCCAAGTCATATCTGTGGGCGTAGGGATATACTTCAGGATGTAGGACAAAAAGCTATGGATTTAGATTTTGATGGTTTGATGATAGAAAGTCACATAGATCCTGACAATGCATGGAGCGATGCAAAGCAGCAGATCACCCCAGAAGTATTTGGTGCCATGGTTACAGAAATGGTTCTTAGGGAAGATTATGAAGGCGAGGTTCCTATCCAAACGCCATTACAACAGTTTCGTGAAGAAATAAAAAATATCGACGATGATATTGTGGATCTTCTTTCGAATAGAATGAAGATTGTAAATGATATTGGCAAATACAAGAAAGACAATAACATGACTATTTACCAAAACAAAACTTGGACAAAGAAGATTCAAAGGTATTTGAAGATTGGAAATAGAAATGGTCTCAGTGATGAATTTATTAGGAAGTTGTTTGCAGCGATTCATGATGAGAGTATTAATCAGCAGAATTCGATATTTAAGGGGCGATAGTTTTCCGCCCTGCGGGCTGGTTTCATGGATTGGGAATCTTTAATCTAAAATTAAAAGATGAAGAGAGAGCGGCGTGTTTGGGACGGAAGCGGGACAGAGTGTACAAACCGGACTGAGGGTAACTTCAAAACAGCGAGAGGATATGGAGACGAACAGACAAGGCGGACGGAGCGGACGGAGCGGACGGGGCAGACGGTAATTTAAATAATGGAACAAGCTTTGCCCCAAAGGGGCAATCTCTTATAGCCAAGAGAGCATCTCTTGGTTATAAGATGTACAAAAAAATCTTAGCTCTGAAGGAGCGACATAATTATTTAGGACTGAAGATAATACAGTTGTCAGAGCTTAGACTTGATGAAGAGAAGGAGAAAGATGTCTGAGCTGGGGAATTGTGGGATGATTTTGCGTGAGTGGTGGTAGCAGTCCGAAGGAGTCCGGAGGACCTGGCTGCGCACGACACGACCTGCTTTTCTTTGAAAAGGAGGGCACGCCCATATTGTAATGAACACTTATAAATTAAAGTTTCCGAAAATTGTAAATAGAAAAGGGCTGAAGTATAAAGAACCACAAACGGTGAAAGTAGCGATGTGAGAACTGTGCTGCCTTAAAATCTAGCCCAAGGGACTTTTATGCAACCTGTGCAACTGAAGAAAGTACCATTGTGATTGGCTCCTTACCTTTTTGAGGGAGTTGACTTTTCGTCAGTAAAGCTTCAATAAGATTTGCTGGCTCATAGTCCCAAGTGAGTCTTTCATAAACGGTACGACCTTCTTCTATTGCATGTTGGCTAAGTTCATATCGGGCTAATACAGATACTGTTACATCAGAATCATATAATAGAGATTTCAAAAACTGAGCTGCAATCTGAGGACGAATAGCAGGTACGTTTCTACAAAATTCATCAATCTTAGAATCTAATTTTCCTACTCTTGATAAGTATGCATAGCTGAGAGGCGCATATGTTTCTATAAGGTCCTCTAACCTGAATCTGTTCTCAAGCAGTTTTGAGTTCAGTAAGTCTCTATATTCTATTTCTCTGTTGGTTAACATTCTGTAGCTTCTATATTAGTATATCTCTTTAAAAGCAAAAGTGTTACCACCAAAACGAGATTTTTTTTCCCAGGTCTCATTTTCTTTGCTTTTGTAGGTTTCAATGCCCTTAAGACGACCGTACATCTATAAGACACAGATTTGTAGGTGGAACCCTATCGATTTGTATATTTATAAGCAAAATATGTGTAAAGATGATGACAATTAAAGGGCCAGCGATCTTTCTTGCCCAGTTTATGGGGGATATTGCACCTTTCGATAGCCTTGAAGGAATATGCCAGTGGGCGACAAAACTTGGATATAAGGGAATACAAATCCCTACCTGGGATGCTCGATTAATCGACTTACAGACTGCCGCAGAAGATCAGAGTTATTGTGATGAGCTAAAGGCCAAAGTTGCAAGTTATGGTTTGGAGATTACAGAATTGTCCACGCATTTGCAGGGGCAGCTGGTCGCGGTAAATCCTGCTTATGATAGCATGTTTGATGGATTTGCCCCTAAGGAGGTGCATGGAAAACCAAAGGCTAGAACGGAATGGGCGACACAGCAGCTGAAATGGGCAGGTTCTGCAAGTAAGCATTTGGGACTAGAGGCGCATGCAAGTTTTTCTGGAGCCTTAGCCTGGCATACAATGTATCCTTGGCCACAACGACCGGATGGATTAATCGACATGGCATTTACTGAATTAGCAAAACGATGGAAACCAATACTTGATCATTTTGAAGATTGTGGTGTAGACCTGTGCTATGAAATACATCCTGGTGAAGATTTACATGATGGTGTTACTTATGAAATGTTTCTAGACAAACTAGATGGGCACAAGAGAGCCTGTCTCTTGTATGACCCGAGTCATTTTATTTTGCAGCAACTCGACTACCTAAGCTTTATAGATATCTATCATGAGCGCATAAAAATGTTCCATGTCAAGGATGCGGAGTTTAATCCGAATGGTAGATCTGGGGTCTATGGTGGTTATCAATCTTGGAAGGATAGACCCGGGCGATTCCGTTCGTTAGGCGATGGGCAAATAGATTTTGCTTCTATCTTTTCAAAACTATCTCAGTATGGATATAAGGGTTGGGCAGTTATGGAATGGGAATGCTGTATAAAGTCGCCAGAACAAGGCGCTGCTGAGGGTGCACCTTTTATTTCAAAACACATCATCCAGGTAACAGAAAAAGCATTTGATGATTTTGCCGGAGGGGAAACGGATGAACAATACCTCAAATCTATTTTGGGTATTTAAAAGGAATCTATGACCAAGGAATATTTTGCTAAGCATAAGCAGCTATGTTTGCCTACGCATGCTATATATCTTCTTCTTTTTATTCTAATAACTACAGTTTCTGGAACTGCACAGGCTTTAATAAAGGGACAGGTCAAAGACTCTAATACCCAGGAGCCATTAGTGGCTTATACCCTTGTTATATATGACAGTAAAGGCAATTACAAAGTGGGAACCATGGGAGATGCGAATGGGAATTTTGAAATCCCCTACCCTAAACTTCTAAGCTTCTCTATGGAGATTTCACATCTGGGGTATGAGACAAAATTAATCAAAATAAACAAAGAAAGCCTGGCTCCTTTTTATGAGATTCAGTTGAGTTCTGGAAGGAATATTCTTGATGGTTTAGAAATTGTAGCTGCTCCCTACCATTATTTTGATGTATCAAAGATTGGTGAGTTAACCATAGATAAATATCATCCAGGCATAGCTGCCAGTTTTGATGACCCTTCAAGAAGTGTATTGCGCATCCCAGGTACAGGGACGCAGAATGATCAGGCAAATACGATTAGCTATCATGGTCTACCGAATGAAATGATTAATTGGAAAATAGATGGTGCAGAAGTATTAAATCCAAATCATCTGAATAGTGCAGGTACTATAAGTAACCGCAGTACTTCCAATGCAGGAGGTGTTCTTGCAATTCCTTTTGAGGTGCTTGATAGTTACAGCTTTTACCCTGCTCCCTTCTCTAAAACACATGGAAATGCGATTGGAGGTATTTCTAACATTAGACCAAGAAAAACGATTCCAGATAGGAATGGTTTTGCAAAAATAGGGATACTTGGTGCAGAAGCCGGCTTTAGTAAGGCCTTCACTCCTATCACTGGTATGCAGGCACACTATAGATATTCCTTTACAGGTATTTTAGGAGATCTGGGAGTAGATTTTGATGGAGAGAAGATACGCTATCAGGATTTATTCATGCGTTTTCACTTTTTAGATAAACCGGATAGAGCTATCAATTTTAGCTTTATAGGGGGACACAACAAAAATGAAAAAAGAGGACCCTTATTCCAAAACACAGAGGGGTACCTAGGTACAGCTGGATTGACTATGTTTAGAAATTTTAATAATACTTCAGAAATACATACGAGTATCTTTTTTTCAAGAAAGCGTGATGACGGTTTTAATTCTGACCAAAGGGCAAGACCTAATAGGACACCGTTTACATCTTTGCTACAAGATAGACAGGATAAAACTGCACTGTTCTCAGAATTCCGACACCGGGCATCCAAGAATGCTACCCACAGCATAGGTCTGAATGTAAATTTCTGGGCATTTAACTACGTCTACTCTGAAAAAGGTATTCTAGAAGATGAAAACCTACAGACTTTCTATTCATCTATAGACAGGGATGTACTGTATGGTAATGTGTCCTATGGGTTGGAGATAGACGCACACTCATGGGTAATTAAGCCTGCGTTTGCCTTAGCTTTCACGCCACAAAAAAACATCTATTTGGAGCCGGGTATAAGTCTTAGTAAAATATCCAATAGGTTTAAGTTTGCCTTGGGCAGTAATTTTTCAAATCAAAATCAAGAGGCTGCCATTTATGGTTTAGCGGAAGAAGAATTAAATAGGTCAAGTGGAGGGCAGCCCCAATTAGAAAATAGTAGAGCTATTAATAGTTTTGCCTCTCTTACTTATCAATTGTCAACAGATAAAAAAAGTACTATCCTACTTAAGCTGTTTAACCACAATCTGTTTAATCTGCCTATACCTGATGATGCAGAAAAGTACTTTCCATATTCCGGCACTGACTTTATAAGACCCACTAAATTAAGAAATGAAGGGCTTGCCTATAGTAGAGGAATAGAAGCCAGTTTTGATCATGCTTTTTCGGATGATTTTCACTTTGTCTTAAACGGCTCAGTCTTTACGAGTGTGTACCAGAGAGATGGCGAGAATGTAAATTTCCCTGCACCAAACAATTTTGGTTTTACGAGTAATGTGTTTGGGACTAAAGAATTTAGGTTCGGCACAGGCAAATTATTTGTTTCTCTCGCTGGTCATTTTAGAGGAGGTGCATATATGCCTAGGGTAGATACCGAGCAATCGGAACTAAGTGGAAGAATTGTGTATTCATCCACGTTTGAGCAAATGGGTAATTATTTACGGTTTGATACGCGTTTGAATTATACTTTTGGAAAAAATCAAATCATACTAGATATTCAAAATCTATCGAATACACTAAATGAGGCTTACTTTAGTTATGACCTAGAGCGAGATGAAGAATTTATTGAAAAACAATTGGGTTTGATTCCGGTGTTTAGTTATCGGAGAGAGTTTTAATAGTTAAGCAATAGTCTTGAAAGTATACCCTTCCCTATTTAAAAACTCTATGACCCTTTCTAGGCTTCCATGTAATCGTGGTTTAGCTTTGAGGCTATCATGAAACACTAGGATAGAACCTGAGCTCACATTGCTCACTATGTTATTGTAACAATCTTCTGCAGATAGTTTCGTATCAAAATCTCCTGATAGCACGTCCCACATAATAATCTTAAAGTTCTTATTTACTCTTTCCGATTGAGAGCGTGATATTCTGCCATAGGGTGGTCTAAAGATATTCGTCGAAATATACTGACCCGCTGTTTTGATTTCGTTTAAATAGATATCATCATCTGTCGCCCAGCCAGAAACATGTGTCTGGGTATGATTCCCAACACGGTGCCCTTCTTCTATGAGTCGCGCATAGATGTCTGGGTGCTTCACGACATTTTCTCCTATGCAGAAAAAACTTGCTTTGAGGTTATATTTTTTGAGTAAGTCCAATACCCAGGGTGTAGATTCAGGAATAGGTCCATCATCAAAGGTCAGATACACATCTTTCTCTTCGGAATAAAAGTCCCAATAGAGGCTCGGGTACATTTTTTTTAGAATTACTGGTGTTTTTACTAAATACATCCGCTATGTTCTTTCAAGAGGGACAGAATATGTTTTCTTTGTGATGAATTTTTAAATGACAAAAATAGAATTAATTCTATGGTTAGAGTACGATTTGCACCTAGTCCTACGGGTCCCTTACACATAGGGGGTGTACGCACAGCATTGTATAACTATCTGTTTGCAAAAAAAATGGGTGGTAGCTTCATCTTGCGTATAGAAGATACAGACAGAACGCGTTATGTGCCTGGGGCGGAAGACTATATTATTGAGGCATTGGATTGGTTTGGCTTAGAGACGGATGAAAACCCCATTAAGGGAGGAGATTACGGTCCCTATCGTCAATCTGAAAGAAAGGATCTGTACAAGCAATATGCTATGAAGATGTTAGAGGATGGGAATGCCTACTATGCATTTGATTCTGCAGAGGATCTAGAGCGCATGCGCGAGGAGGCGAAAGAAAATGGGAAGCATGTTGCCAAGTATGATGCTACAGTCCGTATGCAAATGAAAAACTCATTGAGTCTTTCTACAGAAGAAACGGCGGCCTTGTTAGAAAAAGGAGAGAACGTTGTTGTCCGCTTAAACATTCCATCTGATAGACGTATAGGCTTTAAAGATATTGTGCGTGATGAGGTGAGTTTTGATACGAAGGAGTTAGATGATAAGGTTATCCTAAAAGGAGATGGCATGCCTACGTATCATTTGGCCAATATTGTAGATGACCACCTGATGGAGATTACGCATGTTATTCGGGGAGAAGAGTGGTTATCAAGTACAGCGCACCACATATTGATGTATGAATTTATGGGATGGGAACCGCCTCAATTTGTCCATCTACCACTTATACTGAAGCCGGTTGGTCAGGGTAAGTTATCGAAGCGGGACGGTGCTAAATTTGGTTTCCCCGTCTTTCCATTAGAATGGAAAGCCGAGGAAACCTATGCAGGATTTAGGGAAGATGGTTTCGACAAGGATGCTATTAAAAATTTCCTGGCCTTTCTTGGATGGAATCCAGGAACGGAGCAGGAAATGTTTAATATGGAGGATTTGATTGCGGCCTTTAGTTTGGAGAAGATTGTAAAATCGGGTGCGCGATTTGATATTGATAAAGCCAAGTGGTTTAATCAACAATATATTATCGCCAAGGACAATGCTGAGATTGCTGAAGTAATTAAACCCTTATTACAGAATGCTTCTTATATGGGTCATAGTGATTCATTTATTCTAGGATTCATTGAACTCATGAAAGAACGCGTAGAGTCTTATAATGAATTTGTAAGTAAAGGCTACTACTTTTTTGAGAAGCCAAGAATTGAAGATGAAAAAATTGCACGTAAGAAGTGGAAGGATGAGAATGAACTACACTTTACAGCGATACGTACACAGATGGCAGAGAGTAGCAGTTTTGATTCAGATACTGTTCAAGGGATAATAAAAGGCTACATAGGCGATAATGGATTAAGTTTTGGAGCAATTTTGCCTATTTTAAGAATTGCTATATCCGGGACTATGAAGGGACCAGATATTTTTGGAATGATGAGTTTATTAGGAAAGGAGGAAAGTATTGATAGACTGCACGCAGGCATAGAAAAAATTAAAGCCCTTTAGGAAGTGGCAGGTATAAGACAATAAAAACTACGATTTTTCGCTATATTCAGAACTGATAAAATACAAATGATGAAAAAGACAAATTTACTACAGTGGGGCCTCGTAATCTGCTCATTTCTAGCTGTTTTCCATTTTAGTGCTTGTGGCGAAGAGGAAGAACCTGGTTTGGATCGAGATCAATTTATAGGGGAATTTCTAGGAAATCTAGTATGTCCAGGAACGCTTTCTTTAATTTCTGCAGATAGCGTGTCTTTTTCTATTGATGTAGGAGTGGATCCTGCAGCTACAGAATCTGTTGTAGTATTTCTTCCAATTGAAGGACAGCCAGCTCCCCTTTCCATTAGAGCTACTGTATCAGGGAATAACATCACCTTTGACGACAAAAAAGAAAACATTCCGATTCCACAGTTTGGAAACATCTTAACTGATATCGATGTCAACGGTACGGGTAGTATAGATGGCGATGCAATCATGGGAACTATGACCTTGGAAATATTTCTGGCAGGTGACACGACAGTTTTGGGCAGTGACACTTGTGAAATAACGGGGTCGAAGCAGTAGAGGGGATTTAGATACTAGACGCTAGATTTTAGACGCTAGACAAGACGGAGGGATGAAGAGATAGCGCACTTAAGTGCGCATGGAGCCTGCCTGCTTGCGCACGCAGGCAGGATGAAGAGAATTTGCGTAAGAGCGATTCAGAAAGAATGTAAATTCCAATTGTAAAGAGTGCAATACTTAAATAAAACAAGCTGTGAAAGCTACCCACGTGAGTAAGCAGGGGGCTTGAATCCTAATACTGAGTGTCAGGCTTTAATCTTTTCTTACGCCCATAAATACATTTACATTGGGGTCCATTGGGTTTCCAGATGATCGTCTGAAGGATACAATTTGACCTACATGATATATGGCATCTGCTATGGGTCCATTGATCATATTCCAAAACGGGAATTCTGAACTATTCTCCCCTCTTTGAAAAATTATATTTAAATGTTGGAGGTCTTCACCATCAGCTAGTCTCAAGTTTTTACTTGCTGCCATAAAATTTTCAAGTGTTGCTTTGCGCAATTCTTCCCAAGTGCGTTCTACCTTTTCGGCAGGTCTGACATTTGGTTTATTTAGTGTTCCATTTAATATGGTAGTGGAGAGTCCATGGAGATGGTCTAAAACGATGGAAGCTTTTCTACCATTATTACCTGGAGTAAATTCTAGGTCTCCGTCTCTTAAATCTTTCGTTGCCCAATAGTATCTAAAGCCTAGACCATCAATCATGCGAGCGACTACGTTGGTCCCGTTATACGATTCTGGTGCTTCTGGTATTTGGTAGTATGGTGGTGTTTCTTCCATAATGAGTGAATCCGTTTGCGACTGAAGACAGCTTGTTGTTAATAATACTAGAATAAAGCAACGCAGATATTGTCTCATATTTTACATAATTCAATTAGAAATAAAGTCAAATGTACTAGAATTAATGGAAATGAGATGTCTTAGATCGGCTCACAACATATCTAAATTTATAATTATGAAATCCACTTGACAAATGAATAGGAATCCGCTATCTTAATGTTATTCTAAACTCTTTTAATTTTTATAGTATATAGAGATATACTTATTATCTAATCGAATAATAATTCTAGATGCAAATTAAAATTGATGCTCCCGGTCATAAGAATCAAGGCAAACTACGCGACTTCCTTCAAGACAAAATCAAATCCAGTTTTTCTAAATACGGCTTCATTAATTCTGTCACTACGCGTGTTACAGAAGATAATGGCATGAAGGTGATAAGTTTACAGCTTATTCCTAAAAATGGCTCTCCCCTATTTGTCAAAGACGAACACAGGAATGAGAATCAAGCTGTAAATTCAGCTTTGCGTAAGATGCAATCCCAGATCCAAAAGTATAAGGATATGCGATTTCGCAGCATGCGTGCTAGAAGAGGATAGGTTCTAGTTTTACTTAACTTGTATTATTGACTTTTAACGAAGGATACTTATCCTATGGGTAGCACCTAGCTGTGAGCTTTTGTGTGTAATTCTTAGCAAGTAGACCCCGTTCGTGTAGCTTGAAATATCCAATTCGTTTTTCAAACTTCCTGTTGCATGTATTTTGCCATAGAGGTCGATTAGAGAATAATCATATCCGCTTTCATGGTCTACAAAATCCGACTCAAGATAAATGCGTTCGCTTGCAGGATTAGGAAACACACGAATCAATTCCTTTTCTTCTAGTCTTGCATTTTTGCGTAATTGAATTTTCTTGGAATTGTCCATCAGACTATCTACCCCAATTACAAAACCTATTTCAAGGTCTTCTACCCCAGAACAATTTTTATTTCCTGACACTACTTCTACAATTAGAATACTATCACAGCCAAAAAGACTAGCACCTTCTAGCAGCTCTGAGTAGCTTCCATAATCCGTATAGCTATTGCCGTTATATTCCACTGGAAAACTTAGAGGACAGGTAGGCAATCGTATGGTTCCTACAGCATCTTGCAAAATTGAAATTTCAATACTTTGTTCAAAAAAGCAACAGTTTGTTTCTACTGTATCCATGAATGAAAACGTTTCTCCTCCTACACCTGAAACATTAATTGTATGATCCCATGTAAATGTTTCTCCTCCCACAGTATAATCAGGAACATCTACTATTCCTGTTTCACAAATTGAAAGTGGCGGAAATGTTATACTTTCTAAAGCATCAATTACAGTATACTCCTCACATATCGTATAGGAATAACAAAGACTAGAAACTGTGCCACATATAGAGTAGGTCCCAGCTTCGGGGAAATCATAGGAAAGCACATTCTGGAGATCTACATATATCTGTTGAAAAGCTGCTTCTTGATTTTGTATTTCCCAAACAAAATCTACATCGGCATTCTCATATCCATCTATACTTAATTCCAAAGTGTTTTCTAAACAAATAGTACTATCCATATTAAAACAAGAATTGACTATAAATACATCTGGTTCTGGTAAAACTATTGGATTACAATCTCCACTTAAACAATTAAAATCGAACTGAAAATCACATACGGAATGAGCCCAGCTATCTAAAAATAAATAATACAATTCTCCTGGAGTTAAAATATCAGATGGCATAGTTACTGACATATGAGGTTCCATAACATCGCAAAAAACTGCATTTAAAAACGAGCAGTCTTCATAAATGCCAATCTGAAATCCATTGAAACCAGCATCCCCCATTGTGCATGCATCTCCATTCACTGTTAATTCAAATTCACCTGATGGTGCAATAAAAGCGAACCAGGTCATATTATGTGCAGAACCGAAACCATTACACAATGGGTTAGGCCTAGGCCCCACAATCGTATCAAACATCCTACCCGCTAAGCCATCCATATCATTCAGATCACAAAACACATATTCCTGTAAGAACAAATCTACTCCAGCACAGCTAGAAGCATATTGCAGTGCTGGTGGATCCCCACAGGCAGTTTCCCAAGAGGGACTTACAGACGTGAATATTGCTGTGCAAGGAATCACTTCGTCCCAGCAACCTGTCAACTCATCAGAGGCAATATGAAAACTCATTTGTAAATTTCCTGGGGAATTACAAGCATCAATTGTTTCTCTTACTCTAAGATCAAAACAGAAATTAATATCTACCATAACTCCAGCAGGTAGCCCCCAACTAAAGGAAGGAGAACAGGTATCAGCTACACAGGATGGACTTGCTCCTGAGGAGTTCCAAAACCAAGAACTTGGTATAAAATCACCTTCTTGGATTCCTCCTTCACATGGGCATACTTCGTATAAGAGATTACAAATTTGCAGCTTACCATCTGCATCCGCATAGATACAGGCCTGATCTATATCCTCTTGCATACGGGGTCCACAATCTCCTTCTTCTACAAACCATTCTGTGCCAAACGGCGCATTTAAAGCTCCATCAAAATAAGCGGGATCCCAGCCTTCACCAAAAGTAGGAGTTATAGACTTAATCCAATCATTTCCAAGAGTTGTCGCATCATAGGAATAGTTAAAACATACTTGTATCTCCTCTCCTGCATAAAAGGGACCATCCACAGGGCCACCAAAAGACCTATTGACTACCGTAAAATTTTCTTCAGTTGGATTAAAGTTTTCTTCCTGAAAAATACAGGGAGAATCAAATTCTGTAGCATTGATACAGAGTTCGAATTCTTCTATATCAACAAGATCCTTAGTACTACATGCAATGTATAGAATAGCAAGATCAGTTTGTATCGCACCCTCTGGTATAGTAAGAACTAAATGATCAGAGCTAGCATCCATATTACTACATGGGAAAAACCCATTCATACTATCTTCTAGTTGTACTAAATTTTCACAGCCTCCTAAGTATGCAGCCAGCACTGGTGACCAGTTTCCTTCCGTCGAAAAACTGATAAACAACTGTTTGGCTGTATTCTCAATAGTTATAGCATTCCATACTGTAGTTTCCTCATGAAAGATACAGGGATCTCCAGGAAGATTGATTTCGGGAGTAAAGTCTGAGCAGAGCTGCCCTTGAATACAGCTGTAATCAAAATCATTATTTGTAAACACAGTTGTTTCTGATAGGGTTTCAATGCAAAAATCATAAGATTCGCATTGTGCATAAACTGAATTTGGCAAAATGATAAAAACAGTAATGAATATTAGAGAAAAATGATAGAATTTCTGCATGGTTAGTTTTGTTCTTTTTCAAAATACATTTTTGAATTTAAAAAACTGAAACTAAACACGACATTGCGTATACATTTATTTCTTGTGAGAACTTTCCAGTTTGTATAGCTTCCCTCTAGCAGCCTTGCCCTCATTGGCAATAAACATATTTCCGTTCGCATCAAAGCAAATTCCTTCGGGTTGACGGAATAGTTTTTTATCGAGTAGCTCAATATGTTTGATCGCGCCTCGCTTGTCTATCACAACTAAGGTTTTACCAACTGAGGATAGTAGATAATAATAATTATCAAGTGGATGCACGGCTATGCCCGACGGACTAAAATCTAAAATTCTAATGCGGGTTTGTTTCCATTTTTTCTTTGACATGGCATCTTTACTGTAGGTCGTTTCAAACCAAGAAAGGAGTTTGTCATCTTTTATTGAAAGCACAGGGTCTTCCTTCAATGTATAGTCTTCGAGTGAGAAGGCGTAGACTGCTTTTGTGTCCTTTGATCGACTGAAATTTCTAATATTTGGTGAAGATTTGCATGCTAAGAGCAGTCTATTTCTTTCTGGATCATATCCTAAACCTTCCACATCATTTGTTTGGGACAGAGCTGTATTATACACCTCAGAGAATGCTGGATCATCTGTTTTTGTATGATACACATTACCCTTCGACGTAATAGCAAACAGCTCGTTATTATTTACTATTTCGACTCCTTCATAATCTCCTGGTTTCCCAAATTTAAATTGCTCTTTTATAGTGCAACTATCCATGTCATAGACAAATAAGATCCCTTGTTCATCATTGACCGCTGCGAGTTGATTTTCTCCGTACATTGAAAGACCAGACACTTCAATAAGTGCAGGATCTAAGCTGCATTGTTTTGACTTCGCTGAAAAATTGTAGGGGAAGATATATACGTCTATAGAATCTTGTTCTGAGTTTGTTATTGATCTATCTTCAATACTTGCCAGTGTGTGTTCTCTTTTCTCATTTTTATCAGAGCAACTCGCCATTAAAAAAAGGATAAAGAAAGGAATACATGCGTTTATCATAGGTAAATATATCTTGCGGTTAGAAGTTACTCCTTATAAACGAGTGTTCAATTAATAAAATTCCCTTACACAGATAGAAAGATAGGCAATACCTAAGTTCTTAGACTAGGGATACAATTCTAAACACATCCAATTCTGTTAATATAAACTTAAAGAAGTGCTCCCCTCTTAAACTTCCACATGAACTCTTAGTCATAGGTGTGTAATTCAATAAACAAAAACAAATTATTATGAAACAGATTATTCTATTATTAGCCTTCCTCAGTTTAGGAGCAATGCAAAGCCTAAGCGCACAGACAACACAAAGTAAAGTAGTTAAAACGCAGGTTAAACAAAAGCAAAAAATCAAACAAGGTGTGCGTTCAGGTGAACTGACAAAGAGGGAAGCAAAGCAGCTTAAAAAACAACAAAAAGGAATTGCTCGCGCTAAACACAAAGCAAAAGCGGATGGCCAGATTACGAGAAAGGAAAAAGCCACCATTAAAAAGAGACAGGCACGCGCAGGAAAGAACATTTATGCAAAAAAACATAATGACAAAACGCGTATAAACTAAGTTAGCAGCTTAAATTTTAACACATAGGTTTCCTCTTCCCTTATCCCTAATACTAGTGATTGTATCACTAGTATTAGGGATAAATGTTAATCCTTAGTCCTAGCTACTAAATATAGATTCTATAAAAATATTTTTATAGAAATCTTATATAGCAAGTTCCTACTACCGAGATCCCATACACTATTAATTAGGATAGCTTAGATCCGTACGATTTGCCGTCTTAATTGCATAGTCCATTTGAATGCAATTCAACTGATTCATGTATTAAATATTAGACTACACCTCTTACTAGAATCACATTGATCAAGCAATAGTATTTTTCATCTCCTGTACAAGAGTTTTCAATCCACTCACTCTACAATTGTACAGGCAAAACAATTTAAACCATGTGTAAACCAACACCTTTATGCGCATTTTTGCTAAGTCTTTTTACCTGTGTCTCCTTTTCTATCATTGCCCAGGATCATATACTGGATGATAATGCTTTAAGCTTAATACATTTCAATTCACTTACAAAAAACACGGAATACGAAAGTCCACACACCAGCACAGGAGTGTCGTATTATTCAAATGGGCAACAAGGAACAGCAGGAAATTTCTATTCAGCTAGTCTCCTTAGATACAACAGATACAGCAGCACGAGTTCTAATATAAACATTAAGTCTACAGTTGGATCGGTTGAAGCATGGGTTCGACCTGCTTGGCATGGTGATGATGGTGTAACGCGTACTCTTTTGTCCTGGGGCACTGGAGGAGGGATGCTTATATTCAAGGATGGTGCTGGAAATCTTAGAATGATATTAAACAGATATGGTAGCGATCCAGTTGGCAACGAAATTGGTATAGCTTATAATGTGAATGATTGGAATGCACATCAGTGGCATCATGTTGCATTTACCTGGAATGCATCCACAATGCACATGTATATTGACGGAGAGGAGGTAAATGAAGTAGACATAAGTAACGACCAAATTCCAATTATCGGTACTAGTACATTTTATGTGGGATCTGATAATGGAGGGAGTAAATGGACTGGACGTATCGATGAAATGCGCATCTCTAAACATGTACGTACCGCTGCTGAGATTGCTTACTCTTATGATAATCCAGAAGAAGGTGTGCGACATGACTGGAAAACTACTCTGATTTTACGATTTAATTCTACAACAGATGGAGAGGTCTTACAAAACGCGCACACTTCAACTGGTATTGGTACTTTCAATGGCTTACTAGACAAATCAGGATATTTTGATCAAAATGAAAATCTTCAATATAATGCATCGGGAAATATCAATGATTCCGTTGGCAGTTTCGAAGCTTGGGTAAAACCTACCTTTGAACCCCAGCCTGGTGGCGGAGATCATACCATTCTTCAATGGGGAGGATCAGGAGGAATTCTCATCTTTATTAATGGTGGCTCTACGTTGCGGTTTATAGTAAATCGCTATAGTCCAAGCGGAACCCCAGAACTCAATATCAATTACGATGTCCAAGATTGGAATATAAATGAATGGCATCACATAGCTTACACATGGAATTCCGATTTACTCGAACTATATATTGATGGGTCTAAGGTATCTTCCACAGATGTAAATGTTAATCTTGCAAGCATAAGTGACGCACAATTTCGGATAGGATCTGATTTTGGAAATAAGCAATGGAAAGGATGGATGGACGAGATTAGAATTAGTGATATAGTAAGAAGTGAAAATGAAATTGCCGCAAGCTTTTTTAATGGAATAGAGTTAACGGATTTATCGCTCGATGAAAACAATATTGACTTATACCCGAACTGGCGCTATAATCCTAAAATAAGTGGAACGTCAGGAGGCCAGACTTTTAATTTCCCAAGCAGTTTGCTTGATTGGTCAAGTTCTAATAATTACAGAGCTACTGTGGACGGAGCTGGTATCGTACATACGCATAATCCTACTAACAGTGTTGTGCTTACTGGATCACTTGAAGGCCAAAGTGTTCAACTTAATATAGAAATAAAAGATCCGATAATTGATCCAAGTCATCCTCCTATAGATCCATTCATGACTAAACCTGCGGATTGTTTTAAAGAAGATATGAAGGTACTTATAGTCTGTTATTTTCCTACTCAAGATGGGGTGAATTTAGACATGAATGAGGTTGGTCCTGATCTAGGAGGTGGCACATATCCTCTCAACAATATTGAAAACCTTGTGGATGACTATAGCATCATGATGAAACATATGTTAGAAGAACGTACCAAGTTTAGAGGCTATAACAATCCAGATGCTGAACCCTATCTAGGATATGAGGTAGTGGACTACATTCAAGTCTACGAACCTATGCCACGTTTTTTAGAGGTTCCTTTCCAGGGGAATATTAACAATGGAACAATAAATTTTATGGACGTTCCTAAGATTGCTGAACGATTTGATCTAGAATCCTATGTGGACGAGCAGGATGTTGACGAGCTTTGGATTTGGGGATACCATCATGACGTGCCAGGAGGAATTTTTGGTTGGGAAAGTGAAATGTCCAGTCCATCAGGAGTCAGTGCTTCGAATAGCCATAGTTTCACACCAGATACTGATCTACCTGTATATTCTAAAACCTATACGGTGTACGGATTCAATTATGGGAGAACTCCTAATCTACATAACCAGGGTCATCAATTGGAAGCAATGTTTAAACAAATTGACTTTGATATGTTTCAAGAAAATTTTGTTGGTTCCGTAAACAACAACCCTCCTCTAGGCCGCGCTGGAGATACGCATCGCCCACCGAATACAACCGTCGATTATGACTACCTTAATACAACACTGGTTGCCAGCGATATAGAAAATTGGGAACCTAATGGAGGACCAACAAAACTAGTCAATGTAAATACATGGGCAGCACTGGATTACAACTGGCCTTATGAAAACATCCCACCTGCAGAAACTGAGGTAAATTATTATTTGTATTGGATGCAGAGCCTACCAGGATATCTAAACGAAATACCATATAACGGACAATTCATGACGAATTGGTGGGAATTTGTTGGTGATTGGGATGGTGCAATAAGTAGTAATCTTGGCCTTTATGACAATAACCCAACGGGCATTGCTCCGAACGATAATTGTTCTTCTTGTCCTGAAATTTCATCACATAGCTTTGAGACAGGAATGGAAACTTGGATTGATGGAGGCAGTGATTGTCATCGAGTTGCTCAGTATGCAAATACGGGAAGCTATAGTATACGATTACGTGATAATTCTGGAGTGCATTCTTCTGTGAGTTCCGCTGTACATGACTGGAGCGGGGTCAGTTCATTAGTGGTCGATTTTTCATTTTATCCTAGGAGTATGGAGACAAATGAAGATTTCTGGTTACAAGTTTCTACGAATGGTGGTAGTAGTTACACAACAGTAGAAACTTGGAAACGAGGAACGGACTTTAATAATAATACACGATATAATGAGAGAGTCGTTATTGATAATGTCGACTTTACAGAAAATTCTAGATTACGTTTTCGATGTGACGCTAGCGGTGATTGGGATTATATCTATCTCGATGATATAACTATAACAGCTTGCTATTTCTGTCCAGTTGCTGAGGTAGAAACCTTTGCTACTGGCTGGGGGATTTGGAATGATGGGGGAACTGATTGTGTACGTACCGCTTCTTATCCCGGATCTACGCCTTTCAGTATTAGGCTGCGTGATAACACGAGTACAAGTGTGATGACTACGGATAATCTTTCCCTTGCGGGTTACGAAAGCATTTCAGTTGATTTCCATTATTATCCAAGAAGTATGGAAACAAATGAAGATTTCTGGTTGCAGGTTTCAACGAACGGAGGTTCCAGCTACACCACTGTTGCGTCGTGGGCAAGAGGAACAGATTTTAATAATAACACGCACTATGATGAATCGGTGGGTATTGACGGACCATTCACAAATAATACTAAAATACGATTTAGATGTGATGCAAGCGGGGATGCTGATTATGTCTATATCGACGATGTTGTTATTAGAGCTTGTAGTTCAAATGCCGATATAATGGAAGAGGAAATTGTTGTAGAGTCGCGGGAGGAAAAATCAGAGGTACACATTTTCCCTAACCCAGTTAGTAATTATGGTAATCTGATTATCCAAGTAGAAGAATCCGAAGAATTGCAAGAAATACAATTATTAGATATTCGTGGAAGGCTGGTAAAACAGTTGGCTTGGAATGATGGAAATCGAGAAAAAGAAATACAGATGGATGGGATTGCCATTGGGACATATACTGTGCAACTTATTTTTGAAGGCGAGTTAAGAAGCTATAAGTTAATAGTGGTGGAATAAGACAATTATCATGAATGGATGGCCTACTTGAATTTACAAGTGGGCCTTTTTTATATAAACAAAAAAAGCATCCCAATTGCTTGGAATGCTTTGGTTGACCCACTAGGACTCGAACCTAGAATGACGATACCAAAAACCGTAGTGTTGCCAATTACACCATGGGTCAATACACCGATTCTTTCGAACGGATGGCAAATTTAGGCTTTTTTTGAATAAATCCAATTCATTTTAAAGCCCCTTTTATACATTTTATTACAAAATTTAGGCCTTTACTTTAAGCGGCCTTCTTAGAACCATCCTATAAAAATATAGCATCACAGACCCTAACATCCTTCATACATAAAGCCACCACTTCCCTGTTTCTCTAATCTAAAATATTCTCCTTCAGGCTTAGAAATCAAGATATGAAATCCTACACCTCCCCCGCAGCTATCTGACATATGGGTAGTCTTAATAATAAGATCATCATTCCCATCTTCATTTAAGTCTCCTTTCCAATATATTTGTGGATTCTTATACACCGTATGTTTCTCTACTGAACCTGAATGATCAAGGACATCTGGAAAAGGAAAATCGATGGCATGATCATAATACATTGAATATGCCATATTAGAAAGCGTGAGATGATAGTCTAGCATTTCAGATATAACACCAGTATCACTTGTATCCTTAGTAATCTTTGCAATTGGTTTAACATACATCGTGGATTTTCCATGTAATTCTAAAACCTCATAGGCATGTAAAAATTTACCTTCTAAGAATTCTCTACTATATGATACTCCAGATTTGTCTGTAGATTCCATGGGCTTTTTCATTCCAATTATAAATTTTGCTTTCTTGGATTTGTTCGTATTTACTTTATAATGAAGTGGTGTAAATGCATCGTATTCTCCAAAATTCTCTTCTACAACATCCATACTTAACTCTATTTCTTTCATTTGTATGCCCTTGCCTGTGGAGTCTTGATAAAAGCCGTACCAATATAAACCAGGTGCATAGTTTAGTGGACTCTGGACGCGTTCTTCGAAGACAAGACGGTATAAGAGTTCCCCTGTATCTTCGATATACTTTTTACCTCTCTTAATGTAGGCTGTAAATATAAATCCCTCTACCCCTTGATATATGGCAGGAAGCCAATAGCCTTCTACACCACCAATCTTCACTCTTTTATCTGGATAGGTAAGCAGATACATACCTACAACACGGAGAGTATCCTCATAAGGAATAAGTAGTAGTTTTTCTGTTTCAACTCCTTCACCAGCTCTAAGGACCAATCCTGATTCTGCAATGACATGATATAGTAGTGTATCCGGTTCGTCTGCTTTGGAAAGATTAACGCAGCTTAGGATTAGAGTAAGTATTATAAGTACATGTTTCATCTTCTTGTATTTGTACTTACAAGATGCCACGAAATTACTAGGATTCCTTTAGCAAAAAAGAATGCGTCATAATGTTTTGAGAATGCGTTAGTCTGGAGTTCGCTCCTTGTGTTGAGGGCAAAAAAAAAGCGGAGAATTTCTTCTTCCGCTGGTAATGCTAAATAAAGGTGTTATGGGGTGTTAATGTGAAAAGGGTGTTTTAATATAGCCGCTAAGCTATTGTAAAAGGTGTTAAAAAGATTTCGTTCTCAAAAATCAAAGGGTGTTATCAACCAAAAAAACTTCAAAATGATATAAAGGGTGTTATTAAGTTTTAATGGTTTTGTACCGTTGTACATATATAAGACCCATTTTGTAGTGCTTACCCCTACGTCTTGTAGTGTTTTTGTAGAAAAAAATTTATAAAAATTAACCTTGAGTTTGGTTTTTGAAATATTGCAGAATTTTATTTTGTTAATTTCATTTTAACGTACAAATATTCGGTCATTGCTTGTAGAAATGGATTAAAAGCAATATCCATTTAAAATAGATTTTTCGAGGATTTTTTATAAAAACCAATAAAAAGAGCCGGATTATACGTTTTGCACAATCCGGCTTCTTTATTTTGTCAAGTCAATTAGTAATTTATCGCGCAATCACGATTTTTTCTACCACTGTTTTATCACCTGATGTATAGTGTAGGAAGTAAATTCCTGTATTTATATGAGCAACATTTATAGTCAGTTCTTGCGTTCCAGAAATAACGTCCAGTCTTTCTCCTAAGACTCTTTTCCCCTGCAAGTCAATAAGACTAATATTAGCCATTGCATCAATAGGATTATTAACTCTGAGAGTAAGACTTTCTGCAGCAGGATTTGGATAGACCTTATCAATTTCAAATTCGCTTAAGTGTGCTACACCGATCGTTTCTCTATTCCCTCCAGATGTACAACCAGTAAGTTCAACATCATCAAGATATATTCTATCTCCATTTGCAGATGCATCACATCTAAATCTGAATCTAGTCGTAGAAGTAAATGTTCCAGTAAGAACAACAGTCTCAAATTCTCTAACTCCATTTTGGAACTCTGTTCCACTGTTATAGTCAACTACCGTCTGGTAAGTAGATCCACCATTGAGTGAAACCTGTAACCAAAAGTCCTCTCCATTTTCCATACTTATACCCAGGTAGGTAAAGTCAACTGTTACCTCTTCAAAACCTGCTAGGTTAAGGTTGTCTGTAGTAGTATTAGACGAAGAAGTATTATCTCTAAGTCTTACACATCTATTTCCACTGTAAGCATAGGCAGCATCATTTGCACTTCTTCTACAATCAGAACCACCATCATTCCATATACCCCAACTGGAGTCAAAGTTGTTGAAGTTTATATTCACATCTGTACATCCACCATTATTACATGGATCACATAAGCTACCACCGCAGTCTACACCTGTCTCATCTCCATTTTGTACACCGTCTATACATGTTTCACATGAACCATCATTTTGAGTTGCATTTGGATTATAGTTATGCGCACTAGGGTTAGTACATCCTGGTATGGGGCAAGGGCTACAGCTGCCACCACAGTCTACACCTGTTTCATTTCCATTCTGAATACCATCAGTACATGTAGGCCCGCTTCCGCCTCCTAAGCAGAAATTCGTTGTTTCTGATGAACCAAAATTTCCTCCTGATGCAACTGTAGTTCCAGCTGCTACAACAGCGTATGAACCATTACCATAGCTACAGCAAATACCATCACCAAAGGAATCATTTATTGTAAAATCATAGCACCCGTCTGCTAAACATAGCGTCTCTGTTACTGTAGATCCATCTGGTTGTGAACCGTAGGTTCCACCACTTGCTATTACATTTCCGTTCTCATTCTGTACTGTCCAAGATGTTTCTTCTGGATAATTATCTAAGGTAATGCTGATGATTACCTCTGTATTTGAGCAGGTAGATTCGCATGGGCCACAATCAGGTCCACCACAGTCTACGCCTGTTTCATTTCCATTCTGTACACCATCTGTACATGTTGGTCCCGTGCCAGATCCACAACCATTAGAGGATAATAAACTTTCTCTAAATCCTCCTGGATCAAATAAAGCGCGCATTCTATCTTTTTGTCCTACTGTATATAGGTTCATACAAGCATCATCCGAGTAATCCATATAATTCTGCACCATATCTGTAGAACCACATGAGACATGTCCTACCGCACATCCTACATTAGATGCATCAGAAGTAGGTGTGTCCGATACGAAATCATCTACATTACATCCACCATCACCCCAGATATGTCTTAGGTTTAACCAGTGCCCCACCTCGTGTGTTCCTGTTCTTCCTAAGTTAAATGGAGCAGTTGCTGTTCCTATGTTACCCACATATTGGTAATCGCATACAACACCATCTGTGCTAGCAGGACCGCCTGGAAATTGTGCATATCCTAATAGCCCACCGCTCAGATCGCAGACCCAAAAATTAAGGTAGTCCGCTGCCGGCCAAGCATCCTTCCCTCCAGAAGAATTAAACTTCATATTATCGTTTGCACTGAACGCTGATGTTGATGTATTTGTCCTTGTAATACCATTTGTAGCATTCCCATTTGGATCTACGGAAGCCATACAAAACTGAATTTCAGTATCTGTTGCTTGACCCCATGTGTTATCTGCGTCGGCATTAAATCTACGGAAATCATCCGTTAAAATCTGTAATTGTGATTCCACCTGTGCATCACTAATGTTCTCCGCGTTCGTATTCCATACTATGTGAAATACCACAGGGATAGTAATAACACCATCCACCATTTTTGATGGATTATTCTGGCTTTCTCGAGTAAATTTTTCAATCTGCCTCATTATCTCTTCTTGCTGCGGGTTCTCTTGCAACTGCATTTCTAGCACTTCCATAGAGGAGCAATTTCTTTGTGCCTGTAGAGAACAGGTCGTCACTAATACAAAAAGTAATAGCGTTGATAATAACTTCATACGTGTAATAAGTTTTTTGATTTGTTAATGATTAGAATTAAGACTTGTTGACTTTATCTCTATTCTTGTTTTAGTGGAAGTTGTTTCACCTAGATTAAAGGATGTATCCTAGGCGACATTAAATTATAAAAATAATTTAACTCCAAGTATACAAATCTGCTAAAAATTGAAATTTTATTTGCCTACACGCCTTGTTTTCCTTCTATACTTTCTGCTTTTGGCGTGTATGCCTTCTTTTCTTCGCTTGAGGACTTGGAGAAACGGACGAATGGACGAATGGACGAACAGACGAACGGACGAACGGACGAACAGACGAACGGACGAACGGACAGAGCGGACGAACAGACGAACGGACGAACGGACGAACGGACAGAGCGGACGAACAGACGAACGGACGAACGGACGAACGGACAGAACGGACGAACGAACAGAGCGGACGGAGGGGACGGAGGGGACGGAGGGGACGGAATCCAATAGGATCACTAGTTAAAGAGTTCAAGGGGTCATAACCCCTTGGGCACATTGTTTACTGGATAGATAGAGCGAATGAACACTTTGTTATACGATGTACATTCTGTCTAAGGATTTTGCGTGAGCCTGCCTGCGTGCGCACGCAGGCAGGGAACATGGAAGGGAGCAACGAGTTGCTCGTCCGAAGGACCAAGTGAATAACGCGCCTGGAATACTCCGACCTTTTTCTGGAGTGGCAGCGAAAGAAAAGGGGCACGTCCAGAAGAAAATACAAATTCTGATAAAAACTGTTTATTCGACATGCTGATGTCGGTTATTTCGTCTATATTTGTTCCCCATGTTTTTAAACTGTCACACATATTACTCGCTTAAATATGGAACTCTGTCTCCGGAACAGCTCGTGGAAGAAGCTGCACAACGCGGCATTAAGACACTTACGCTTACTGATATTAATAATACGTCTTGTAGCCATGCCTTCGTGAGTGCATGCAAAAAGCAGGGGATAAAACCTGTACTGGGGATAGAGTTTCGCGAGGATCCTGAAAGAGATATTTTACCGGAGGGGCATCCCGGCATACATAAGGAGCTATACTATATAGGAATCGCAAAAAATAGAGAGGGCTGGCGCGAACTGAATGATCTCCTTACGGAAAGTTCGCTCAATCGAAGGGTGCTGCCTAAGATAGCGCCCGCATTTAAGCACGCCTATATTATATACAAGAAGCTACCCAAAGGAATTACGCAACTACGAGAACATGAGTATGTAGGTATCCGTCCTACGGAGGTGAATCATCTGTATTCTTCTTATCTAAAAAACCATCAAGAAAAACTTGTTGTAATGGCGCCCATAAGTTTTCTTAATGATGATGGTTTTAGAATACACAAGCTACTGCGCTGCATAGATCTTAATCTCATCATTGGAAATCTAAAACCTGAGTATTGTGCGAATGCTTCAGAGCGGTTTTATACTGAGGAAGAGCTCTGTACTTTGTTTGAGCCCTATCCGCGCATTATTGAAAACACTAAAAAATTACTTGCTAGCTGTCACATAGAATTACCCTCTAGTTTCTTGAATAATAGACGCACGTTTACGGGAACAAAGCATGATGACATGACCCTGCTCAATAAGTTGGCTATCAATGGATGTAAACGGCGCTATGGGGACAGGAATAAAAAAGCGATGCAGCGTACACTGCGTGAACTGAAAGTAATAGATGATCTAGGATTTTCTCCTTACTTTCTCATCACCTGGGATATCATTCGCTATGCGCAGACGGCGGGTTATCATCATGTGGGACGTGGTAGTGGGGCCAATTCTATTGTTGCGTACAATCTCTACATAACAGATGTAGATCCGCTCGAGTTGGATCTATACTTTGAACGCTTCATTAATCCACATAGGAGTTCGCCTCCAGATTTTGATATTGATTTTTCCTGGGACCAGCGCGATGATGTAACGGACTATATTTTTAAACGCTACGGAGAAAAACATACTGCCCTACTCGCAACCTATAACACCTTTAAGGGAAAATCTATCGTGCGCGAACTGGGCAAGGTACTGGGGCTACCTAAAAAGGATATTGATCTGATTGTCAACTACCCTCTTGAGACAGAGAGACATCATCCCTTTGCTAAGCACATCTTTACATACGGAAAAATGATAGAGGGTTTTCCCAATTACCTCTCCATCCATGCTGGTGGTATTCTCATCAGCGAAGAGCCGCTCAGCTATTACACTGCTCTGCAACTGATGCCCAAGGGCTTCCCTATCGTACATTTTGACATGTATGGTGCGGAAGATTTAGGTTTTCACAAATACGACATACTCAGCCAACGTGGACTGGGGCATATCAAAGATGCGGTAACGCTGATTGCAGAAAACCAAGGAAAGGCGGTTGACATTCGAGATATCCCCCGCATTAAAGAGGATGCACGGGTAAAAGCACAGCTAAAGTCTGGGCAGTGCATCGGCTGTTTTTACATAGAGTCTCCTGCTATGCGCGGACTGCTTACAAAATTATCCTGTGATAACTATGTGCATCTGGTTGCTGCTAGTTCTATCATACGTCCCGGTGTGGCTAAGTCGGGTATGATGCGTGCATACATCCAGCGCTTCCATGATCCAGAATCATTTAGCTACATCCATCCTGTCTTTGAAGACAAACTCAAAGAAACCTTTGGGGTCATGGTCTACCAGGAAGATGTCATGAAGATCGTACATCACTTTGCTGGCCTCGCTCTAGACGAGTCTGATATCTTACGGAGGATTATGACGGGTAAGAAAAAAGATTCCGACACGTTTAGAAATTTGCAGGAAAAGTATTTTAGAAACTGTCAGCAACGTGGCTACCCGGAGGAATTAGCACAGGAGGTATGGCGACAAATTGCGAGCTTTAGTGGTTATTCCTTTTGCAAGGCACACTCAGCGAGTTTTGCTGTAGAGTCTTTCCAAAGCCTCTATCTAAAAACCTACTACCCTCTAGAATTTATGGTGGCCGTTATCAATAATTTTGGTGGCTTTTATAGAACCGAACTCTATGTCCATGAGGCGCGGATGTGTGGTGCCCAGATAGAGGCGCCCTGTATAAACAACAGTCAACACCTGACCTGCATCCTAGACAAAACTGTGTACATAGGCTTTATACATATTGCCGAATTAGAAAAGAAGGTGGCGCGGCAGATTGTGAACGAACGGACAGACAATGGTGATTTCCATGACCTCCAGGACTTTGTTACCCGTCTTCCTATTTCGCGCGATCAATTAGAAATTCTCATTCGCATAGGTGCCTTCCGATTTACAGAGTTAAACAAGTATCAACTTATGTGGGAAAAGAACATGGTGCACAATCCAAAGATGCAGCTAGCAGAACCTGCCGCATTGTTTCGAACAGAGAAGGATGATTTTTGTCTACCTGACTTAGAAGAGGGAGAATACGAACAGGCCTTTGATGAAATAGAATTACTGGGCTTTCCACTTTGTTCTCCATTTGAACTTATTGCAGAAAAAACAAGGGGTGACATTCTCGCCGAACAGATGAAAGCCCTTCTAGGGAAAACAGTGCAGATGACTGGTTATTTTGTTACACGAAAAAATGTACGGACTGTGAATAAGAAGTTGATGAATTTTGGCACCTGGATAGATAAGCATGGGCAGTTTTTTGACACAGTACATTTTCCTCCATCGCTGGCACGTTATCCCTTCTTAGGACGTGGTTGTTATCTTATAACAGGAAGAGTTGTAGAGGATTTTGGTTTTCCAAGTCTAGAAGTAAGTAAGATGCAGAAGTTGCCCTATGTGCAGGATGAGCGGTATTAGGATATTTAAAAACTAGCAACTACGAAAGAATGAAAAGAGAAGAATACCGTTATACAAATACATGATAAAGAAAGCTGTAAAATACGTGTTTCTATTTTTAATGTTATATGCCTTCCTCTGCTTCCTTACTCCTTACAATGGCTACCTAAAATCAAGATCCATAAAAAATCAAATTTCCTATTTATCTGGAATCATAGACGATGGATATGATGACATCTTACAGCAAAGATTTCCAGAAGGTAAGGTATTTAGTAATGCACTCTTGGCTTTATCAGTTATAGAGTATACCAGAAATTATTCTGTAAAAGAGGAAGGGTACGCGCACATAGTCGATAATTGCATAAAACGCTTAGTTTCAAAATCAACAAGAAAAATCTTCCACGAAAACATTGAGCCAAAGTATGGCATATTTTATACTGCTTGGACGAACTTAGTTATGCAAGAATACAAGGACAGCCCTCTCTTTTCCCTGTCAACGATACAAGAAGAGATAGCAATGAAGGTAGAAACACTTTCATCCCGTATCATAGAAACACAAACGGATAGTCTAAGAATTCTGGATACCTATGCCGGAACGAATTGGCCTGCCGATAATCTAGTTGCTATGACTTCAATTGCAAGTGGAGAGATACAAGCAAGCTGGTTGCAGTTATTATTAGATACTGGAACACATCCAAGTGGATTAATCCATCATGTTGGCAGCAATCCGTCAGAGCTTCGTGGTTCGTCTCAAGCGTTAATAAGTTATTTTTTGCACAAAATGCAATACAAGGAGATGGAGTCATACTATGTCAGTTATCAAGAAAAATTTGTTGATAACTACCTTGGGATACAATTGGTCAAAGAACATGAAGATGGATCGAGTGAAGAAGATTATGATTCGGGTCCCATTATTTTTGGATATGGTGCCTCCGCAACTATCATGCAAATAAAAACCGATGCAGTGTATAGCGGAAATAAAAGAACTTGGGCAGTCATGAATCTAATAGGTCTGCCCTTCCATCTATTTGGAAAAAAATACTACCTCTTTAAACAAGAAGCTATGTTTGATTTATTTATGTTGTGGGCTTCTGTAGAGAATTAAATTATCTGGGTAAAGGCAACACTGAGAGCTAAATAGCGGTATATCATATAAAGAAAACAATGAAAAAGTACATACTATCTCTTCTACTCTTAACAAGTTTGCTTGCCTGCGGCGATTCAGATGCTTGTGAAGATCTACCCTCTGCCTGTACAGATGTTGTTCCTGTGGAAGAATGTTTAGCATTTTTCTCTAGGTGGTTTTATGAGGGTGATACAAAGAGCTGTGAAATGATATCGTATAGTGGTTGTTCAGAATATGGCTTTGCGAGCGAGGAGGAGTGTTTAGCCTGTGTATGTAACTAGTTTGTAAACAAAGGGAGTCAAAAAGCAATTCTTGTTCATATTTTAAGTGTCCATTTCCCCAATACACGTGTATTACTGCCATATCTCTAGAGCAGGAACAATAAATTGTTCATACTAAAAAGTCCAATCCATTTACTAATTTTGCGCTAATTCCTAGGTAAAACCCTGATTTTTGGGTTTGAAATGAAAAAAATCAAGTTTTTAAGCATTTTTTAAGATTCAAATTCGTTTTCAAAACGTCTAAACGAAATAACAACAGACACTTCTATTTCTTAAATCAAACTATTAATTAATAATGAAAAATTTACTTTATCCATTCATGCTCTTCGTTGGAACCATGTTTTTAATGACTTCTTGTGAAGAAGATCTAGGTGGTGGCGGTGACCCTACTGCAACTCCTCCTTCCATTGCTCTTGATGGTTCGGAAGTTACACTGGAGCCATTGCAAGCATTTATTGTAACTGCTACAGCTACACCAGGTGATGCAGATCTTAGATCATTTGCTGTCTATGAAGATGGAACACTTATAGATCCTACAAGAATCACATTTAATTCGGTTTTTGCAGGAGCAAACCCAATCATCTTAGTAGGTGATGAAAAAACAGTTGGCTTTTCTTACGATGTTGAAGTAGTGAGCCATGCAGATGAAGCTGTACGAACGTATAGATTTGAAACTGTAGATGAAAATAACAATCTTGATTCTGAGACAGTAACAGTAACAACAGAACTTTCAGTAGTAGTGACTCCTCCTACCTTTACATACATGGGAGGAAGCAACGTAACTGCTGATCCAGGTTCGATCGTTGCTTTAGATTTCGACGCGACACCTGGCTCAGGAGATCTGAGCACTGTAGAAGTATGGGAAAACGGTGTCCTTATGACAGACCTTAGCAGACTCTATTATGGAGATCTTTCTACTGGCTTTGATGCAAATCCATATGCTATCCCAGCTGCTGATCAGCAAGGATTTACAATGAAGAAAATCTATATACGTGCACCTGAAGCAGGAGGAACATTTACCTATGATGTAAGAATCACAGCAACGGATGGTGAGTCTGCAACTAGCTCTGTAGACATTTCAACAGGTACTGCTCTTACTACTACACTAGAGGGTGTATTATTAAACTCTGCAGGACCTGCAGGAACAGGTGGACTAGATCTTGACACAGGTATGGGAACTGGAAGCGCTGATCCACTTGCTGAGATAAGAGATTTAGGTATCGATATCAGCCAACCAGGATCAGACTGGATCAGAAAAATTGAAGGTGTAAATGGATTTGATGTAAGACTAGTAAGACCAGGAGAAAATGGTGTTCCAGAAACATTTAGCTTTGCAAGTGTAAACTTTAGAGAGGCAATTGTAGGCGCGTATGATGTTTCTCCACTCAATGAGTGGATTACGGAGGAGGGTGACATTTACGCTGTAGCGAATGGGACTAACTATTACTTGTTAGAAACTATAGAAGTAAATGAAAAGGCAGCACCTGGAGACAATTCAGATTTCTACAGATTCAATGTGAAATTTTAATCACAAAAAGCATATAAAAAAAAGCCCGGCTAGTAATTAGCTGGGCTTTTTTTATGTCTAAGCATTCTATAATTTTCTTAAGAGCTTTAATCAAAAAGCGTATGTCTATTCATATCTCCTTCGTCGGTTTTCTTTTTAGGGGCTTCTACTATCTTGGTATAGGGTTCTATTAAACTTGCATCGTTATTCCGCACATTCCCTACCCTACTACTTACCGTATATGCATCCATCATCGCATCCGGATATGGCTTAATAAGTTTAATCAGCTCCTCAACAGGGACTCCGTCTTCTAACCATAATCGCTCTTCATCTGGATTAAGAATGGCAGGCATTCTATTGTGAATCTTAGACATCAGTTTATTGGGAGCCTGCGTAATTACTGTGAAGCTATATATATCTTCTCCCTCTGCATTTTTCCATTTTTCCCATAGGCCTGCTAGAGAAAATATTTCGGTTTGTTTTAGTACAATACGGTAGGGTGTTTTGCTACCATCAGCTTCCTTCTTCCACTCATAGAATCCATCAAAGGGAACTATACATCTTCGTTTCAACAAGGGCGTTTTAAATGCAGGTTTTTGTGTGAGCGTTTCTACCCGTGCATTAATCATTTTATAACCAATCTTTTCATCTTTGGCCCAGAACGGAATGAGCCCCCATCTGAAAAATCGAAACTTATCTGGTTCCGTGTTTGTGATAACAGGATGATAATGAGAAGGCGCTACATTATAATTTGGGAGCGGATTATATCGGATCAGATCATCTGAATAAAAGCTGGACTTAAAGCGTTCTTCCAGTTCTTTTTCTGTCTTGCTTAGGGATGATCTACCGCACATTTATTTTCGTGTATGGACGTAACAATCTACACCTCTTGACTTCAGATTTCTTGCTTCTGAGTTTGCCGTATTTTTATTTCCGAATCGCTGCGCAACCACAGAATAAAACTTAGAATCGTCAAAACGCACCTTCTCCGCTTCTCTATATCCCATGCGCCTTAATTTGTCTACAAAGGCATTGGCGTTTCCTTCTTGTGAGAAACTTCCTGCCACTATCAGGTAGGGCGCACTATCATCAGCTCTATAGGTACGCGGTGCTGGCGCTGGGTCAGCCTGTCTTGTGGACCTAGGCTCTTCCACCTCTTCATCCTCTTCTAAGGGTGCCGTCAGATCACCAGAGACATCCTCTGTTCGATTGGATGCTTGATCTTCATAACTAGTTTCTTCCTCTTCAGATTCAAATTCGTCATCCTCATCTACCACGGAAGATAGGTCTACCAAGTCGTCATCTCCGAGGCCTTCTTCAATAATACTTTCCGTATCGGCATTTGCATCCACTGTTTTATTTCCACAAGAATCAAAAACAGTACTTAACCATAAATACAGAAAGATAAGTATGAGTATATATACAATTGCTTTTAAAATCTTATTCATAGTTCTAGTCTTGTCTGTAAAATTATGAATTTTTATAATATGTTGTTTCTTAGAAGTAAAGAACTTAGGTGGGAAATTTCGATTTAATCCTATCAGTACTAAAAATTAGAATGAAATATTACGATTTTTTTGGGCGTGCCCTCCTTCGTTAGCACTCAGGACATTCTGCAGTACGTGCACTGCAGAATGTGCCTACTTGCTTTGCAAGTAGGCAGGTCGTGCCCTTCCTAGCTCCCTATACCGTCATGCGTAGTTTCCAAACTACGCAATCATATCATACCCATCTAATTAAACAATGATAAATACATACTTGTAGATTGGAATCTACAAGTCACGTATAACTTAACTGGTCAAGAGGACAATTAGAGAGAAAAGACTCTTTGTTCAAGAGGTCATGACCCCTTGGACGTTTCTGTTTTATTTGATTTACCGTCAAGTGTAGTTTCCAAACTACACATACATATCAAACCTATTCCAATTAAACAATGATAAATACATACTTGTAGATAGGAATCTACAAGTCACGTATAACTTTACACAGATATCTCACTTACGAGTAGTTTCCAAACTACGCAATCATATCATACCCTTCTAATTAAACAATGATAATACATACTTGTAGATTGAAATCTACAAGTCAGTCGGCCCCTACAGGGCCTGCCTGCTTACGCACGCAGGCGGGTCTGTCCATGCGGCCACTTTCCAGGCAACTCACGCGGACTAGTTTACCGTTAAGTGTAGTTTCCAAACTACACATACATATCAAACCTGTTCCAATTAAACAATAATAAATACGTGACTTGTAGATTCCTATCTACAAGTCACGTATAACGCGTGAGTGGCCTGCGTGCGCGTGAGTGGCCTGCCTGCTTGCGCACGCAGGCAGGTGGTAGCAGGCCGGAGGCGTCCGAAGGACCTGGCTGCGGACGACACGACCTGTGTGCTTTAGCACAGAGGGCACGCCCAAAAATTATTCTAAATCCTAGACTCAGTCTTAGGCATAGGCACGCAGATCTTTCTTCTCCATAAAGTTGATGAAGGCAATATTTGCAATTTTATTTCCGCCTGGTGTAGGATAGACACCTGAGAAATACCAATCTCCTGTGTGATTAGGACAGGCGGCATGCAGGTCTTCTATCGTCTGATAGATTACTTCTACCTCTGGGATAATGTTCTTAGCAGTGACTATCTCAGAAATTTTTGCAGAGATCTGTTCTGCTGTATAATGATCATATAAATCCTTGACCTTATTTTCTATCTTGTCTAGTGGCAGGCTCAATTGTTCCTTACACGCGTGATAGGTTTTTTCTAACAAGTCTTCTTTGCCGTCCTCTTTCAATAAAGCCACGAGTGCTTTAAAGGCAACAAAGTTTTTCATCTTCGACATATCGATACCATAGCAATCAGGATATCGTATCTGTGGAGCAGAGGATAGAACAATAATTTTTTTAGGCTTTAGACGCGCTAAGTTTTGAATAATGCTATCCCTCAAAGTGGTTCCTCGCACGATAGAATCATCTATTACCACCAGGGTATCAATGTGATTTTTTACAATACCATAGGTAACATCATAGACATGTGACATCATCTCTCCCCTACTTGTATCATCTGCGATGAAGGTGCGCATCTTCGCGTCTTTCACGGCTAGCTTTTCCATACGTGGTTGCCAAGCCGTTATCTTTTTCACCTCTTCTGGATCAGGATTTGCTCCAAGATCAATTATGCTTTTTCCTTTGTATTCATTTAGGAGTTCGTGGATGCCTTCCATCATACCGTAGAATGCAACCTCTGCCGTATTGGGAATAAATGAGAAGACGGTATTTTCAAAATCATAATTCACCTTCTGCATAATCTTCGCTGCCATCGCTTTACCCAACTGTTTTCTTTCGAGGTAAATATCTTTATCTGTGCCTCTCGAGAAGTAGATGCGTTCAAATGAACAGGCCTTTCTTTCCAGCTGATCTTTAAATGGCTTTACATCATAGTTTCCATCCTTTTTTACAATGAGTGCGTGACCGCGCTCTAGTTCTTGTATCTTATTATACTGCACATTAAAGGCTGTCTGAATAGCTGGCTTTTCTGAGGCCATCACGACCACTTCGTCATCTGCATAGTAAAAGGCTGGACGGATACCTGCTGGATCTCTACACACAAAGGCATCCCCGTGTCCTAACATCCCTGCCATGACATAGCCTCCATCAAACTTTCTACATGAGCGTTGTAATACGCGCTGCACATCCAGACTATCCCCAATCAGTCGCGTAATTTCTTGATTGTTATATCCTTCAGGCTTGAACCAATTGAAGGTGCGCTCTACCTCAGCGTCTAAAAAGTGTCCTATTTTTTCTAGTACAGTAACTGTATCCGATTTTTCCTTAGGATGCTGACCTACCTCTATAAGTTCACTAAAGAGTTCGTCCACATTGGTCATGTTGAAGTTTCCAGCAAGGACTAGGTTTCTCGTGATATAATTATTCTGTCTAAGAAAGGGGTGGCAGGTTTCTATGCTATTAGAACTATGGGTACCATATCTGAGGTGTCCTAAGAGGAGTTCACCTATATATGGCTTGTTCTTTTTAAGCCAGGGTATATCCTGCATTTTAGCAGGGTCTACATCATTAAAGTTACCGTAAATGTTTTGGAACAAATTACGCAGATAGGTAGGGGAATTATCTCTTTTTCGGCTGATATAGCGGGAACCTGGCGGCATATCTAGTTTAATTATGGCAGCTCCTGCTCCATCCTGCCCTCTATTCCGCTGTTTTTGCATTAAAAGCCTTAATTTATTTAGGCCATATAGTGCTGTACCATACTTATCTAGATAGTACTCAAGTGGTTTCCTCAAGCGAATAAACGCTAATCCACATTCATGTTTGATTTGTTCACTCATCTTAAAATTCTCTCAGGAAAATTATGCGGTAAAAATACGATTATATAGTGAATACCGCCTGCTATTTTCTTTGAATACCTTCTAAGTCTGTGTACATTTGAAGACAGATAGCATATATGGGCTTATTTAGTTTCAATAAAAGACCAAAACACAACTCCTTTAACTACACACCAAGGTATTATGACCCTGAAAAAGAGGCATTGGACCAGCAGGTGAATAGGCATAGTGCTCAGAATGATCCTGAGGCTGCAAAGGACAGAATCCGTTCTGGTCTTAAGAGTAGATATCGAGGCGATAAGAAGTTTAGAGCTAGTGAAACAAAAAAATCAAATGTCCGCTTGGTTGTCATAATAGGAGTGCTTATAGGGCTTTCTATGTTATTGATGCAATCTGACGGTTTTCTAAAAATCATTCAATCATTTACAACAGATGGCTGACATCATTCAGCTACTTCCGGAATCAATTGCTAATCAGATCGCAGCGGGTGAGGTTATTCAAAGACCTGCTTCTGTAATAAAAGAGTTGCTAGAGAATTCAATTGATGCGGGAAGTACAGAAATAGAAATAATACTTAAGGATTCAGGGAAGTCTCTCATTCAGGTGGTAGATAACGGGAAGGGTATGTCAGAAACGGATGCACGCTTATCCTTTGAACGGCATGCAACCTCCAAGATTAGAGAAGCAGCTGATCTTTTTAAAATAAACACCATGGGTTTCCGTGGAGAAGCGCTTGCTTCTATTGCCTCCATAGCCCACGTGGAATTAAAAACACGTACTGCTGACAAAGAGGTAGGAACGCGTATAGTTATTAATGGTTCTCAAATAGAAACCCAAGAAATTTGTCAGACGCCTAAGGGTAGCTCCATTGCAGTCAAGAATTTATTTTTCAATGTTCCTGCACGTCGGAATTTCCTAAAGACTGATGCCACAGAGTTGAGTAAAATCCTTGAAGAATTTAAACGCATCGCGCTTATTAAGCCTGAAATATTTTTCAAAGTATATCACAACGGGACAGAATTATACTATCTCCCTACCTCCAATATCCGACAACGTGTCGTGAGTATCTTTGGGAAGAAGTATAATGAAAAATTGCTGCCAGTGCAGGAAGAGACAGATGCCTTTTCCGTACAAGGCTTTGTGGGGCAGGCGGATTCTGCCAAAAAATCTAGAGGTGAGCAGTATCTCTTTGTGAACGAACGCTTTATCAAGAGTAATTACCTAAATCACGCAATACGGCTTGCTTATGGGGACTTACTTACTAAGGATGTGCATCCGTTTTATGTTTTAAATCTAAACATAGATCCTTCACAGATAGATATAAATGTCCATCCTACCAAGCATGAAATAAAATTCCAAGAAGAACGCATTGTTTATAATTTTCTCAATGTGGCAATCAAACATGCCCTTGGGAAATATAGTCTACGCCCGATGATTGACTTTGAAGCGGAACGTCAGTTTGAACATGTCCAAAGTTCTATCGGTAGGGACATTCCGAGCAGAGAGTATTCCAAGGCAGGAAAGCAAGAAATTGATAAATGGTCTTCCTTGTATGATGAAATCAAGGAAAATCAAATTTCTAAAACAGACGATACCATTTATAGGAGCGCGGCAACCGAGGAAGGTAGTTTGCATTCCAGTCTTGATAAGATAAAATCCAAACCGTTCCAGATTCACAACAATTATATAGTGCATCAAATAAAGTCTGGTTTTGTTCTCATACATCAATGTTATGCCCACGAACGGATTCTGTATGAAAAATATAAGAACTGTTTATCGGAGGGTCAGGGGAGTTCACAAAAACTACTCTTCCCTATTACACTAAATTATACACCAGAACGGTATACCCTATTGATTAATATGGTGGATGAACTAAACCATATTGGATACGATATTGAAAACTTTGGTGACAATAGTATTATCGTGCATGCGACTCCTGCAGAATTAGAAGAAAACTCAACTGAAGACACTCTGGATAAGTTTTTAGAAGCCTACGAGTCCAATATTGAGTTTCAACTTGGTATCGCAGAAAATTTAGCGCGTTCCCTTGCTAAAAGTACATCCATAAAAAAAGGGAAACGCTTAACAGAAGAGGAAATGCAAAGTATTATTGATCAATTATTTGCCTGTCAAAATCCATATGTAAATTCAGAGGGTAAAAAATCAATAGTTACTTATGAGCTATCGGAAATTGAAAACTTGTTTAAATAATTAAGTCGCATGTTTCGGATTACAGAGGTAGTAAAACATCTTATTCTTTCTAACATCGTCTTCTTCATATTAGTAGAAGGATTACGTTCTGCTGGAATTCATTTACCAGAGATGGCCTTGATCTATCCTCCCAGTCCGCACTTTTCCCCCTACCAGTTGATTACGCATATTTTTATCCACTATGACCTAGATCATTTAATGTTCAATATGATCACCTTATTTTTTTTAGGTCCAATGGTGGAAGATGCCTTGGGAGCAAAGCGCTTTCTATTTGTCTATCTTACTGCAGGAATTATAGGGACCTTTATAGAGATTGGAGTGAGTTACTTGGGCTACGCGATGGAGTTTGTGGAATTGAGTAGACTGATGAGTACATACCACTTAGGTGCATCGGGTGCAATTTTTGGTATTGTTGCTGCTTTTGGATTACTTTACTCGGAGAGAGAGATTATGTTATTGATTCCACCCATACCTTTAAAGGGGAAATATATTGCCATAGTTTTAATTGGAATAGGCTTATTTACTGGTTTTGGTAAAAACATAGGACATCTAGCCCATATAATTGGAGCCTTGGTTGGAGCAGCATTAGTTTACTATTGGATAAAAAAACGCGAGATTTGAATCTATTCTACTCAATTTTGCGTTAAGAAGTATATATGTTTAGATCTATTCTTGAAGACATAAAAAATTCGTTCAACATGGGCAACATGTTGACAAGGCTCATTATTATAAATGTGGCCATTTTTGTTGTTGTTCGCCTAATAATAGCTTTTACTGGTCATATTAATCCCGGTGCCCCTATAGATGCACACCCTTTGCTGGATTATCTGGCCGTACCCTCTGATTTATCCGAACTCATACGCAAGCCTTGGACTATTATTACCTATATGTTTTTACATGTAGGCTTTATGCATATTCTATTCAATATGTTACTCCTACATTGGTTTGGTCGCATCGTGGGCGATCTTATAGGTGATCGACGTATTCTTCCGATATATATTCTGTCAGGTCTGATGGGAATCCTCTTCTATTTGTTTGCGGATAATTTATTACCAATTGGTTCAGGAGGTCACTCCAATCTAAAAGGCGCCTCAGCAGCAGTAATGGGATTTCTATTTACGGCCACCTATCTCTCACCTGATTATAATATGCATCTTCCTTTTATTGGGGCTGTTAAAATAAAATACATTGCATTTTTTCTCCTCTTCTTAGATTTGATAGGTACCTCTGCTTCTAATTCGGGTGGCGCCTTTGCACACTTAGGAGGTGTAGCCTTTGGTATTATTTACGTACTTAATCTACGATCAGGTTCAGACATCACCGAGCCCCTGCAAAACCTATTTCACGGTAAGAAAGAAAAGCCTATAAATCCTAAACGAAAAAAGTCCCCGCTTACTCTAGTCTACCACAAGGAGAAAGAAAAGCCAATAGCCAAGCAGCCGCCTGAGGAAAATCCGCAAAGCAAAATTGATCAGATTCTTGATAAAATAAATAAGCAAGGAATAGATAGTCTTACTTCAGAAGAAAGAGAATTTCTAAATAAAGCTGGTAAAGGAAATTAGTGCAAAAATTAATTGTATTTATTAATGGTCTTATTGCTGTGGCAACATTGTTTGCATATCTCGCTGGCTATGTGAATCCAGAGAGTATTTCTTTTTTTGGCATATTTGGCATATTCTATCCTCTCCTATTTGGTCTGAATATATTTTTCATTTTGTTCTGGCTAATTGTCAATCCTAAATATATTACTATATCCATTTTTGTTTTACTCTTAGGCATCAATCACATTCAGCGGCATGTAGGAACAAAAACTGCGGATAATCTTAGCAAGCAAGATGCCAGCATTCAATTAATGAGTATGAATATGAACCTAGGTAAATTCATACACGATAAAAACCAAGCGAAGCAAAAAAAATTACAAGAAGAATTTTTAAATGATATTGATGTTGCGTCTTTAGATATTCTTTGTCTGCAAGAGGCAAATGCATTCCCCAAAGATTTCTTCAAGAAATATTTACCGAGTTATTATACCAACTCAAAAGATGGTCTCATTGACTTAATCTATTCTAGGTATCCAATTCTAGACTCTGGAGAAATTCCATTAAAACTTAAGTACAATACCTGTTCTTGGGTGGATATCAAGCATCCGAAACAAACAATACGCGTCTATTGCGTTCATTTACATTCTAACAAAATATCAAATCATACAGACAAAATTCTAGAGCAAAACGGACTGGAGGATAAGGAGGCTTGGTCAAACGTAAAATATATACTATCAAGCTATAATTTTGCATCGAAAGAACGGGTAGATGAAATTCGAAAAATCCGTTCTCATCTTGAAAAGAGCCCCCATCCTGTGATTCTTTCGGGAGATTTTAATGATACCCCAGAATCCTACATATACAATCAGTTAACCAAGGATCTAAAAGATGCCTTTGTAGAGTCTGCTAGTGGACTTGGCTATAGCTACGCAGGCCCCATACCTATGCTGCGTATAGATTTTACATTCATTGACCCCTCTCTGAAGGCATTAGACCACCGAGTTGTACGAAAAAAATATTCTGATCACTACCCTATAATAAGTACGCTAGGAATAGCAAATTGAGAAAATGCCACTATTTTTGCGCTATGAAAGGAAAGACTCTATTTGTTCAAAATAGTTTGACGAGAAAAAAGGAAGAATTTGTTCCAATCAATGCAGGTTTTGTAGGCATGTACGTCTGTGGGCCTACCGTCTATAGTGATGTACATCTTGGTAATTGTAGAACCTTTGTTGGTTTTGACACTATCTATAGATACCTTTTATATAAGGGTTACAAGGTGCGCTATGTACGGAACATTACGGATGTAGGGCACTTACTCGATGATGGTGAGGATAGAATTTCTAAGGGGGCACGTCTGGATAAATTAGAACCTATGGAGGTGGTACAAAAATACTCCAATGGTTTCCATGCTATCATGGATATATTCAACACAAAAAAGCCTAGCATAGAGCCAAGAGCTACAGGACATATTCCAGAGCAAATAGAAATGGTGCAACAGATACTAGACAATGGCTATGCCTATGTCAAAAACGGTTCTGTATATTTTGATACTATCAAATTTGCTGAGGAGAAAAAAGTCTATGGCAAATTATCAGGTCGTATTATTGATGATCTACTAACTGAAACCCGAGACAATCTCAAAAACCAGAGTGAAAAGAATCATCCGTCGGATTTTGCAATATGGATGAAAGCAGCTGATGATCACCTTATGAAATGGAATTCTCCCTGGTCTGTTGGCTTTCCGGGATGGCACCTTGAGTGTTCTGTCATGAGTACTAAGTATCTGGGACAGAAATTTGACATACATGGCGGTGGCAATGATTTAAAGTTTCCGCATCATGAAAACGAAATTGCACAAAATGTAGGCGCCTGCGATTGTACACCTTCTAATTATTGGTTGCATACAAACATGCTACTGATGAATGGAAAGAAAATGTCAAAGAGTGATGGGAATACGATTAGTCCAGAAGAATTATTCACAGGTAATAGTCCACATGTGTCCAAAGGCTATAGTCCAATGGTTGTTCGTTTCTTTATGCTGCAATCGCATTACAGCTCTACCATGGATCTTACGGATGAAGCCTTACAAGCTGCAGAAAAAGGATTTAAAAGAATTCTAGAGGCGCAGAAGATTTTGGAAGGCTTGAGCACAAGTGGGAATGGGAATTCTGAAGATGCGGATATCATCATGAACCTAGATGCAATGCTTGCAGATATGGATGATGATTTCAATACACCTAAAGCAATCTCTCGTTTGTTTGATCTCGTAACAAAAATCAATAGTTACAAGCAGGGAAGCTTAGACATTAATATGGTATCTAAGGAAACCATGGACTTGCTTAAAACACAGATGCCTGAATTTATTGATCAGGTGCTTGGCCTGACGACTGAAGGAGGTGCTGGCTCCAATGATGTGAGTGATGGTCTTATGCAGCTTATTCTTGAATTAAGACAGTCTGCACGGGAGAAAAAGGATTGGGATACTTCGGATAAAATAAGAGACAGTTTGAATGCTTTAGAGATTGTAGTAAAAGATGGTAGTGATGGCTCCAGCTGGAGCTTTAAATAAATATATATATCATGAAAAATGTAATTGCCTGTCTAATGATTGTTGCTCTCCTTATAGGATGTAAGTCAGATGCAACAAAGACAGCACCCTCAAAGCCAAGAGTGAAAATTCCTGCCTTTGATAAAGAGGCGGCATTCGCTTATGTGGAGAAACAATGTGCTTTTGGCCCCAGAGTACCAGGTACAGATGCGCATAGTCAATGTAAAGATTGGATGATCTCAGAATTTGAGTCTATGGGAGCGAAGGTCCACAGCCAAGATTTTACTGGCACCCTGTATACTGGGGATAAGATGCCAGGGCATAATATCATTGCACAATTTAATCCAGATAATCCTCGCCGTATTTTCTTATCAGCACACTGGGATTCCAGAAGAGTGGGTGAAGAAGATAAGGACCCAAGTAAGCAGGGGCAGGCCATTGATGGAGCTGATGATGGAGCAAGTGGTGTTGGTGTCATAATGCAAATCGCCAAAACGATACAGGCAAACCCTATAGATTTAGGTGTAGATGTGGTCTTATTTGATGTAGAGGATCAGGGTGAACGCGAATCAAATGAGCGAGAATCGTGGTGTTTGGGCTCTCAATATTGGTCAAAAAACCTCTATCCAGAGAATTATAAGCCTGAGTATGGAATTTTGCTCGATATGGTTGGCTCGAAAAACCCAAGATTTGCAAAAGATCAGGTTTCACGACGTTATGCACCGAAAGTGCAAGAAAAAATCTGGAATTTGGCTAAAAACATGGGATATTCCGATAAATTTGTAGACGAACTCGGAGGCAACCTGACAGATGATCATTACTTCGTTAATGTAATTGCTGGCATCCCAATGGTAGATATCATCAACCAAGTCAAGGGTTCTGAGCATGGATTTGGATCGCATTGGCATACCCACGACGATAATATTAACGTAATAGACAAAAACTCACTCCGTGTTGTAGGGCAGGTTGTACTTGCTACTTTATACAAGGAATCAGATAATAGTATTCAATAAAAATTTTAAGAATGAACAAATTTATTTTTAGCGCACTTTTCTGTTTTGCAGCACTTAGCATGGGTGCGCAATCAGCAACTCAATGGTCTTTATTCACTAAAGTAACTGCCGACTGGTGTCCACGATGTGGAACATGGGGATGGGAGATGATGGAGCAGACTATGGAAGAATTAGAAGGTAAAAATGCCTTTGCATGGACCTTACACTATTCAGGTGGTTTATTTAATCAAACTGCTGAGGATTTAAAAGACAATTTACAAACATTTAGTCAGCCTGTATTCTTTGTGAATGATGATGACCAAGGAGTCTTGGCTAATAATTATCCTTCAAAAGTAACTGAGGTTGTGGAGGTTGTTGATCTTCTAAGTAGCTTAGGATCTTCAGTTGCAGTAAATGTAGATGCACAACACGCAGGCAATCAATTACAGGTAGAGGTTGACGTTGAATTTGTAACTGATGTAACTGGTGAGTATTACCTAGGCGTATACCTAGTGGAAGATAATGTTGTGGGATTCCAAGCGAGTATTGGAAACGATGCAAATCACCCGAACGTATTACGTGAGGCTTTGACATCTACTTCTTTTGGACCAAACATCGTAAATGATCCATCAGCAGGATTTAGATACGAAGAGTCATTTACGCATAGTCTTCCTTTGGGTCAAGGTGAGGACTTAGAAGACTGGTCTGTGGTTGCTATCGTTTGGAACCTCAATGTAAATGATCAGTACCGTATGTTTAACCTTGGAGTTGATCAAGCAAGTCCGCTTACCTCTTCTATCTCTGATACTGAATTGAGAGCTAAATTTAATATCAGCGCTATTAACAATCAGATTAACATAAAGACAGACAACGGAAATCCCTATGGCGTAACTGTATATGATCTTAATGGCAAGAAAGTATTCACTAGTACTGAAAATGGATCAGCTATTCTCCCAATCGCTGCAAACAACACGCAGATGTATTTGGTAGAAATACAGTATGAAGGAAGCCGATTCAGTGAGAAGGTATTTATTAAATAATTTTCTCTGACAAGCAATAAAAAAAGGGGCTAGTATCTAGCCCCTTTTTTTATTGCTGCCTTTATAGCTTTAAAAGAAATTCCCTTTTCTCCTTTATCAATAGCTCAACATCCTCTTTGAGAAAAGCGAGCTTTTCTTCAATTCCGATTTTGAGCGATTCTAATACTGCAATCGTATCTTTTATATTTTTCTCCGTTGACTTAAAATAATAGTTAGCTACCCAGTCCTTGATAAGTTGATCAAACAAACGATCCAAATAATCCTTGACATACATTTTCTTTAGCTGTATCTCAGAGTCAAACTTTAAAATATGCTTACCTATCTCGTCTAAATTATTCTGTACCCTACTGGAAGCCCTAGAGGCTAATTTGATTTGTTTATTGTACCAAAAAGGAAGATAGTTTCTTGCTCCCCTATTCTCAGACATCCAATCTCCCGTCTTGTTCACTATATCATAAATGAAACGTAAATCTTTTAATATCTTATCCAACTCAGCTATGAGTTTTAATCCATCGCGTTCTTTTTTACGAGCAGAGTATATCAAATTATCATAGCTCCCTATTTTCCTTGCCGTGGCGGCATCATGGACATTTATAATTTTTTGCTTTTCTTCTAATAGAGCATCTACATTCATCTGCATCTTGGAAATATCGTGCAGCTTACGCCGCACAATTTTAATTTCAAAATCTAAGAGATGTAATTGATCTAAGGCAGCATTATACTCTAGGGCAGACTGCACAAAGTTTTGATGCTCTTCTTCCACAAGAGCCTCTTGCATGCCTAAGACCTTGTAAAAAAGTGACACAACCGAATTCGATTCTAAATTTTCAAACTTGGCCTTACCCGCATCTACATAGGCAAACAATCTGTTTATCTTTTCATTTAGCTCTACTCTCCTTTGCTCTACATCTTCTAAATGGGACTGCAATTCATCTTTTATATCTGAGGACTCTCTTGCTTGCGCAATTTTTCTATCTATTTCTTCTAATCGCTCTAGATGTTTCAAAGCCTAGCCCTTCATTTTCTTTGGATGTACCAGCTTCATCTCTTCTATGAGATGCGTTGCACCTGCATACTTATCTACGATAAATAAAATGTATCGCGCATCTACCATTATGTTTCTGCAAATACTACGATCATAATTAATATCACTCATGGTACCTTCCCATACTCTATCAAAATTTAATCCGATCAGATTTCCATGTGCATCTATTGCTGGGCTACCCGAATTACCCCCTGTAGTATGATTAGAGCCTAAGAAGCAAACTGGAATTTTTCCGTTGCTTGCAGCGTATTGTCCGTAGTCCTTTTTTTCGTAGAGATCTAGGAGTTTAGCTGACACATCAAATTCATAATCGCCTGGCTTGTATTTAGCAATGACGCCGTCTAAGTGAGTAACTGGCGTATAGCACACACCATCCTTAGGGAAATAGCCTTCCACCTGTCCATAGGTAACCCGCATCGTGCTATTGGCATCCGGGTAGAAACGTTCATCTGGAAAGGCATCCATCTGCGCTTGCATATATACGCGTTGCAAAGAATCAATTTGAGTTTTGTAGGCATTGTAAGGAGCAGAAATTATCTTATCGTAATGCGCTCTCCATTCTCCTGCCATTTGAACAAATTTATCTTCCTTAAATTTTGCAACAGAGCTAGCTGGGTCTCCCGACAACAAACTCATCATCATTTTTTCGTCTGTTAGAATTGTGTTACTATACATCTCTTTACTTAGATCTGCATAGCTTTTACCCATCATCGTCGTGTTTTTCTTTTGTAAGGACTGCGGAATAAATTTTGGATCTAAGTTTTCTACATACATTTCGCTCAATGCTGCAAAAACTTCTTGATCAATATCTGCTCTGTAGTTTTTATAAAAACCTGAAAAGAAACCATTCAGTCGCTGTGCGTAAGCCTTATAGCCCGCATCTCCCTGCGACTCATAACGGCTAATGAGATTATTTGCAAAACCTGCAACACGTAAAAGTTCTACATTCCGAGAAGTAATCTCGCTGTAATAATCTCTTGCGATGGTATAATCCTCGATGCCTGCGTACATGGTATCAAATTCGTCTAAGACCTTACTCTTTTTTGTAATCATTTTCCTCGCCTGTACCGCCTTAAAGCGTTCTTCATTTTCTCTCTTTTTCTCTAGAGCATTGGTGCGTTTCAGTCCTGAGCTTTCCCCTATCCATTTTTTCCAATAATTTGCAACACGGGCAAACTTAGACGCATACTGCAGTCGAGCTGACTCGTCTTTACGCATATACTTATCGAGTATGCCCAGCGCAGTTTCACGGATAGCTATGCGCGATGGATTTTGTTTTTCTACTAACTGTTCTACTGCTACGGCAGGTAGATACTGATTGGTTCTTCCCGGAAACCCAAAGACAAGTGTAAAGTCTCCTTCTTCTACTCCATCCAAAGAAATCGGTAAAAAGTGCTTAGGCTTGTAAGGAACATTATTCTCAGAATATTCCGCTGGTTCGTTATTGGGACCTGCATAAATTCTAAAAAGAGCAAAGTCTCCTGTATGTCTTGGCCATTCCCAGTTATCTGTATCCGCTCCAAACTTTCCAATAGATTCTGGCGGCGCACCTACTAAACGTACATCAGGGTAGGTGGTAGACGTGATGGCAAAAAATTGATTGCCATGATAAAAAGATCTTACCTGTAATTCTTGATAAGGACCTAACTTATAGCTGGTCTCATACCTATTCATGTTCTTATCAATTATAGATTGCCTCTCCTTGTCCGTCATGTCGTTCTCTACACCTGCTGTTATAACATCCGTTACATCTATTATCTGATCGATAAATTTGGCAAACAAACCTGGGTTTGCAAGTTCTTCGGATTTAGACATTGCCCAAAATCCATCTCTTAAATAATTCTTTTCTAAGCTAGAGTGTGATTGGATTTCACTATAACCACAATGATGGTTGGTTAACAAAAGCCCCTCATCAGAGATAAGCTCTGAGGTACAGAATCCTCCAAAATGTACGATGGCATCTTTTAATGATCCATTATTGATAGAATAAATATCTTCTGCAGTAATCTTCATCCCCAAGGACTGCATCTCAGCCTCATTCAATGCTTTAAGAAATATAGGCAGCCACATACCCTCTCCTGCAAAGACAGAAATTCTAAGGAGACAGATAATAACTAGGCTTAGAGTGCACTTTCTAAGAATATTCAAGTTCATAATTTTTGCTTTAGACACGAAATATAAAAATTTGTTTACATTAGGTAGCAACAATACCATCTCTATGTCTTTTTTATTTGAAGACACACAGTTTTCTGCCTATTCTCTTGAGCATCTTTATCCCGTGCTTTTCTATATATGCCTAGGTATTCTCATCATAGGCTATGCAAAGAAAAAATTAAACGAAAAACAACAGGTCAACTTAGGTGTTGCCTTAGCCTTATTACCCTTTATCGCTGTCTTTTTACGCATCTATTACGAACAGCACATGGGAACATTTACAATAGAGGAAGGATTACCCCTGCATCTATGTCGATTGCTAGCTGTCATTGCACCCTTTATAATGTATAGCAAAAATAGAACTGCTCTAGCAATATTCTATTTTTTTACACTGACAGGCACATTAAATGCCATTATCACTCCAGATCTTCCAGAGGGTTTTCCTAATCTTTCCTATTTCTGTTACTGGCTATTGCACAATGGCTCCGTACTTGTCGCGCTGTATGCAGTATTTGTCTACGGACTGCGTGTTACGATGAAAGATATGGTCCATGCTATTATCGCAAGCAATATCTTGATTGTACTTATGCATGGAGTAAATTATCTATTAGGCTCTAATTATTTGTACACTATGCACACACCAGAGTCTGCTACTCTATTAGATCACATGGGACCCTGGCCCTGGTATCTATTATCAGGCGAACTCGTGATGTTTCTCTTTATGGGAATAGTCTATCTACCCTTCCTGATTTTTGGAAAGACAAGTAGAGCATAAAAATATCTAGATGCGAAACTGGAAGCTTTTCTATTTCAATTCTATTTTGACAATCTCATCGCCGCCACGTATGTCATTGACAGTAGCTTGATCTGCCTCAGAGTCCACCTTGCCAAATACGGTATGCTTGCCATCTAACCAAGCGGTCTCCACGTGGGTAATAAAAAACTGACTGCCATTCGTTCCAGGACCAGCATTCGCCATAGATAAAATACCTGGACCATCATGTTTTAGTTCCGCATGGAATTCATCTCCAAACTTATAGCCTGGTCCACCTGCACCTGTTCCATTGGGGCAGCCTCCCTGTATCATAAAGTCTGGAATCACTCTATGAAAACGTAGGCCATCATAATAGCCAGCTTTGGCTAATTCCAAAAAATTGAAAACAGTCTTAGGCACCTTTGTTCCATAGAGCGTCAAGTTAATTTCTCCTTTGTTCGTATGGATACATATTTTTTGATCTTGCTCGAAGGAAGCGGTTTCCATTCCAAGGTTAATAAGTCCTGGATCTATTTTATCTATTGCTGACATCTGTGTTTAAATTTAGTTTTTACAATTATTTTGATCTTACAAATCTGTACGCGCGACTCTTGCCACTCCTATCTACACACTTTAATATATAAATACCAGGATTCAGGTCAATGAGTTCAATGCGTCTCTTTGTAGGATGTATATTTTTAAGCGTCTGGCCATGTGCATTCAAAAGAATGAGCTCTACTAAAGAAAGCTCTGCTGCTACTTCCAGTTGCAAGAAATCATTTGCTGGATTGGGATACACACGTATTTGTGATGCATCCAAAGTTTGCTCTACAGAAGAACTGATTTGACAGGCCATATTGACATCCTCGCAGTAGAGTCTGCTAGCCAGGGAACAGTCTAGAACAAAGGGGTTTGCTAAACCGTCTTGATAGCTAGCAATTTTTAAATTGCCTTCCCATTCTTTTTGGTCTACGGGATCTGCATAGTGCCAGTTACATATATCTTCGCGTTGCAAATCAAAAAAGTCTGGATCTGCCGCGTCTGCTTCTGCTCTGTATATGGTATAAAAGTACATTACTGTTCTTGCGATATCTCCTTTCACTTCTTCTCTTGGTTCAAACATCCCATTTCCAAATTCGCTGTAGGCATCAATGTTGGATTGTGGAATGTTACTCTGATTCATATCATCAAAATACCAGGTAGCTGTTTGGCTATCATTAATTTCACCATAGGGCAAACTGCCGCGTGCCGAATTTACGTCTACTCTGCTTGGAAAAAGATTATGCATATTGATGCGTGCATTCCCGTCTGATGCTCCTTTGCTTTGTGGGTAGACATGCTCTGTATTTATACCATCAGAAATGCCATCTAGAAAAACAGTTTGCGTGGGATCTTCTGAAGGATCCATATACAAACTATGCCCTGTGTAAATACAGGATAGACTATCATTGACTCCCCATACAACGGAAAACATTGTATCTCTTGTGTCACTCCATGTCAGAAGATTCAGCGGTGTAAATCCTTCTTGAAGATTAGTAAACAGGGCGTTACCCTCCAACCCTGGATAGACATCGATGTGATCAAACTGTGCCCTGAGTTGGTTTTGAAAACTTATCACACACAAGAAAAAAAGGAACGCTTTTGCTTGTTGCTTAAATCCGCTGAGTTTCTTGTGCATATTTTGTTTTGATAAAATTACGCTTCCATTTCTTGATATGATTCAATAGGAGGACAGGTGCAAATAAGATTTCTATCGCCATAGGCATTGTTGACCCGACCTACTGTAGACCAGAATTTTGCCTTTCGTACAAAGTCAAGAGGAAAGGCTGCTTTCTCTCTACTATAAGGAAAGGCAAATTCGTCTGCTGTTATGACGCCCACTGTGTGTGGAGCATTCTTTAGAACATTATTCTCTTTATCAGCAGTTCCATTTGCTATCTCGTCTATTTCATTTTTGATTTGTAGCATTGCCTCACAGAATCTATCGAGTTCCTCCAAGTCTTCACTTTCTGTAGGCTCTATCATAATGGTGCCTGCTACTGGAAAAGAAAGCGTAGGCGCATGGAAGCCATAGTCAATTAGTCGTTTTGCCACATCCTCTGCTGTAATCCCTAGAGCTTTAAACTGCCTAAGATCCAATATCAATTCATGACCCACCATACCCTGTTCTCCAGAGTAAAGTACTGGGTAGGCCTCACTTAATCTTGCACGAATATAGTTAGCATTTAGGATGGCATACTTGGTCGCATTTAGCAAACCTTTATTACCAAGCATACGTATGTAGGCATAGGAAATCAATAGGATACTTGCGCTTCCCCATGGAGCAGACGAAACTGCCTTTATACGTTGGCTACCTCCTGTTTCCACAAAGCTATGTCCAGGTAAAAAGTCTTTTAGCTTATCATTTACACAGATAGGTCCCATGCCTGGCCCTCCACCGCCATGCGGTATCGCAAAGGTTTTATGTAGGTTAAGATGACACACATCTGCACCTATTATGCCCGGGTTTGTAAGTCCTACCTGCGCATTCATATTTGCTCCGTCCATATATACCAGTCCCCCATTGTCATGTATGATTTGACATATTCTCTGAATCTCTGTTTCAAATACTCCATGCGTAGATGGGTAGGTTACCATCAGAGCTGCTAAGGTATCTTTATACTGAACTGCCTTCTCTTCTAAATCAATAAGGTCAATATTTCCATTCTCATCGCACTTCGTCACGACAACCTTCATGCCTGCCATAACTGCACTTGCAGGATTTGTCCCGTGTGCAGACGAAGGGATCAAGGCTATATTTCTTCCTGCGTCATTTCTTGATTTATGGTATGCTGCAATGGTAAGCAAACCTGCATACTCGCCCTGTGCTCCAGAGTTAGGTTGGAGCGAACAAGCAGTGAAGCCGGTAATATCAGACAGGTAGGCTTCTAACTCTTCAAAAATTTGCTTGTAGCCAGTAGCTTGATTTGCTGGTGCAAACGGATGCATATAAGAAAACTTAGGCCAGGTAACTGGAATCAATTCGGTCGCCGCATTTAATTTCATTGTACAAGAACCGAGTGGAATCATAGAATGTACTAAACTCAAATCTTTATTTTCTAAAGATTTTATATAGCGCATCATACGCGTTTCAGACTGATTCTTATGGAAGACCGGATGTTCTAAGTAGGCACTAGTACGTTGTAAACTATCAGGAATAGCCTGTACACCATTGGAATGATTAAACACATATTGCTTCCCATTTGCTTCCGCAAAAATATCGAGCAACAAACGCAGCTCATCTTCGGTAGTAAGCTCATCTATAGAAACAGAAACACTGCCCTCTCTATAAAACATATTTACCTTCTTCGCCTCTGCTAAGCTTTTAAGCTTAGCTGTATCCGCAGTCTCCACTGTGATGGTATCAAAGAAATGCGTGTTCATCACCTGCAGTCCCATCTCTCTAAGATTACTCGCAAGCAAGAAGCTGAGATGGTGAATCCTATCCGCTATATTTTTTATTCCCTTCGGACCATGATAGACACAATACATTCCTGCCATAATCGCAAGCAAGGCCTGTGCCGTACAAATATTAGAAGTCGCTTTTTCACGCTTGATATGTTGCTCACGTGTTTGCAAAGCCATTCGTAAGGCGGTATCACCCTGACTATCCTGAGACAAACCAATGATCCGTCCAGGAATTTGTCTTTTGAAATCTTCATGTGTAGCAAAGTAAGCAGCATGTGGACCACCATAGCCCATAGGCACACCAAAACGTTGGGTTGTACCCACCACTGCATCTGCTCCCCATTCGCCTGGCGGTTTCAAGAGCGCCAGACTAAGTAGGTCAGCAGCTACTGTTATATAGATTCCCTGCTCTTTACACTGCGCAGCAAAGCCCGTGTAGTCTTCTACGCTTCCCTCACTATTTGGATACTGTAGAAGCGCAGCAATAAAATCATCATTGATATCAATTTCTTTATATGAGCCACGTACGATCTCTATTCCTATTGGTAGCGCTCGTGTTTCCAAAATATCTACAGTTGCTTCAAAGACTGCATCATCTACAAAGAATTTAGTTGCAGGATTGTTCTTTCTTTTTTTGTTACGCAAACTTTGGAACATGGCCATAGCCTCTGCAGCCGCTGTACCCTCATCTAAGAGCGATGCATTTGCTATTTCTAGTCCAGTGAGGTCTGCAACCACCGTTTGGAAATTAAGGAGAGCTTCTAAGCGTCCTTGAGAAATTTCTGCTTGGTAGGGAGTGTACTGCGTGTACCATCCTGGATTTTGGAAAATGTTGCGCAAGATTACAGAGGGAGTAATTGTCCCATAGTAGCCCTGTCCAATAAAGTTTTTGAATATTGTATTCTTGTCGGCTATCTTCTGAAGATGATCCAGATAGTCTTTTTCAGTAAGTGCATCTGGCACATCAAGATCCCTATCCATTCTGATCTGAGAAGGTATCGTTTTATCAATAAGTTCATCTAGGGATTCTACGCCAATTTCCTTTAACATATGCGGCAGAACATCTTCATTTGTTCCTATATGGCGTCTTTGAAAATAGTCTAATGTATTGTACATCATAATATTAATTCTCAGTCAGGTTATAAAGTCCAAAAATATGTAATATAATGCTGATAATGGATATCGAAGCCTGTTTAAATAACAGTAGAAAAAGCAAATTGTTGGGAATCTAAGGCTGAGCTTGAGATGAAAATGAGAATATTGATTTGGGCACGTTCTATTCTTGCTCTGCAAGCATAGAATCAGGCTATCCACAACCTGCTTGCGTGCCTAAAAGCAGGCAAGCTTCACGTTCGTTGCGGTCCTGCAGACTTCCTTCGGAATTGCTACTATCCTTCGTGCAAGTTCGGTATGGCCTGGCAGATGGATATCCTTCCTGCTTGCGCAGGCAGGATAAAGGGATGAAGAGAGAACTGCGCAGACAGGCGAATTATAGTTCAATTATTCTAAAAATACCCTTAAATTACACGACATTATTAAAAGAATGAAAACAAGAATACTCATACTCAGCTTATTTGCACTCTCCTTTCAATTACAGGGACAGGTAATAGATGCAATATTTGAACATGAAATTTTTGAGTATGAGATTGCCGAATTGTCTGGTCATGAGGTCTTATTCTTTGACAACTATCAAGATTCTACAATTTTTAGTCTAAGTGAATTTGGGGCTTCTGATGAAACATATTTATCAGCTCTTACTACTAAAGGTGAGTTTCTTTGGCAGAAAACAATCGAAATGGATTCTGTTCCAGTACGATTAAATGTAAATGCAGAATACATTTACATTGATGACAATGCTAATAACTTATTTAGGTACGGAAGAGACGGGGAATTTATAGATAGTATAAACTATCATGATGAAGTTCTTTATTTAATTGTGACTAATGACTATAACGAATTAGGAGTATACAATATGTATTATGCATCAGGAATATCAGACAACGCTACAATCATAGCACGATATAAAAGAGATTATGATGGAACTTACACAATGTTTGTAAGCTATAATTTTGAGACTAAGGATTATACTCTAACATATTTATTAAGCCCTGAATACGATACTAGCCCCTCGATAGGTTCTGAAAAAGAACTTCATAATCAAGGATACTATATTGATGTTCATCAAAATTTAGGTGATTACAAAGATGTTGTTCATGTTGATGGTTATGGATCTCTCATTAGTCTAACGTCATGGGCAGGACTTTATGATATTCCTCGTTATAGAATGGGGCATTATGGAAATTTATATGAAAGACGAAATTTCGCTTCTCAATCCATAATGAGCACCTATAAATGTATCACACATTATGAGCATGCTGAGGATCCACCTGAAGTACTAACTTTAGGTTCTCCGCGAGACATTGATTGTGAACGAAGTATTATGGGACGTGCAGGCTTATACTGTGGTCAAGATAGCTTTTTCTTTGGCGAATACCCGTCCACCCCTTATTTGCTTGATGGTCAAGCAGCTTTCTACGAAATAGACAATACAACATTAAGAGTAATTGATTACAAGAATAATGGTTGCATAGATCAGGATGGAGATGGATATTCTTCCGCTTATGATTGTTTTGATGAAGACCCAGAATTAGGGCCGCATGCTGAAGAGATTGTAGGGAATGATATAGATGAGAATTGTGATGGCATTGCTGAAGTCGATAATGACGGAGATGGATTTACAACATTAACCGACTGTGATGATTCTGATCCCAATGTAGGTGTATTAGGACTACCAGAAGTTGGTAGTAAACTCTATTCTTATCTTTTAGATATAGGCATAGATCTAAACCAAAATAATATAATTGACTGTTATGAAGCACAGGCTGTCGATACCTTAATTTTACGCGAATTAGATATCCAAGACGGAACACTCTTAGAATCGTTTTCTAATCTTCGTTATTTATCAATTCTAGATGATATCGACACAATTAACTTAGATCATTTCCCAGTCTTATCTCATTTAGATTTAAGGCACAACAAATTAAAATCTATTAACATTACTGATCATGATAGTTTACAATTCTTAGACTTATTTGGGAATGATTTAATTGATGTTAATATAAACAACTTAGCTAATTTAGAATTATTAGACCTAGGGTATAATGATTTGCTTAGTCTTCAGCTTTCTGCTTTAAACAACTTAAAAGAACTCAAGCTTAGATTTAATCTTTTAGCTAGTTTTGATGTATCTCCTTTCACCACACTTGAAACACTAAATGTAGAGGGAAATGATTTGCTCACGGATAGTTTAATTGGAATAGGAAGTCTTGAGAATTTATCATTCTTAGATGCTTCACACAATCAGCTAAGTACGATAGATTTATCAGCTAACTCTGGTCTAGAGCTGCTAGATCTAAGTAACAATTCTATTGATTCGATCTATTTAGATAATCTAGAATCTTTAATAGAAATAGATTTATCAAACAATCCATTTAATGCACAATCTGGTTTTGCTCTTTGCCATACTCCAAATTTAAAAGAATTTCATTGCAGCAATTGCAACACTATAAGCACCATTAATATTAACAATGGTTCTTCTGAAGAAAGCTTAAGCCTACCAAATTCATTAGAGTTTATCTGTGTAGACCCAGAACAATTGGAAGATGTAGAAAGTCAGGTAAGTTCTAACGTAGAGCTAAGTTCTGATTGTGTAGAATTTCCATACAATGGCATCGATGATGATTGCAACCCAGACACTGTAGACGACGATCTAGATGAAGATGGTTTTGGCTTTATGGAAGACTGTGATGATACGGACCCTGCAATTAATAGTGATGCTATGGAAATTATTGGGAATGACATAGATGAAAATTGCGATGGGATAGCTGAGATAGATAGTGATGGAGACGGTTATACTACCCTAACAGACTGTGACGATACAAATCCGAATGTGAATGTAGATGCTGTTGAAATTATTTATGATGGATTAGACAATGATTGTGACCCTAATACCCTGGATGATGATCTAGATCAGGATGGGTTTATCCTAGCAGAGGATTGTGATGATACTGATGCGGAAATCCATCCTGGAGTAAGTGAGGTTATTGGGAATGATATAGATGAAAACTGTGACGGAATTACTGAGTCAGATAATGATGGAGATGGCGTAGGTTCCTTGCATGACTGTGACGATAATAACCCGAATGTTGGTTTTACACTCTTGCCCATTCCTGATTCTGGACTATCAGATTTTCTAGTCTTTAGTGGATTTGATATGAATCAAAATAATATTATTGAATGTTTTGAGGCGGAACTAGTTGACACTTTAATAAGCAATGCAGGCTTTTCCTTAGACAGCTTGATTTATTTAGACGCCTTTATTAATCTCAAATATTTATCTTTAAGAAATTCGAGCATAGAATATATCAATTTAGAAAAACTAAGCCAGCTAGATTATCTCAACTTATCTAATAATAGAATAAGTAGTATTGATTTTCTGAATTCTTCAACTGTGGAAACATTAATTCTTAATAACAATCCGCTAAACGAATTTCTTGATTTGTCTGTTTTAAATAGTTTGGAAAATTTAAATTATTTAGACTTATCTTCTAACAATCTTAATGACAAAGATGTCGAGATACGTTCTACAACGCTTGAACGGCTCGTTATAAACAATTCAAAACTGGGTGAAGCAAATCTATTTTTAATTGAGACTCCTCAACTTAGACATTTAGAATTGTCAGAAAACTCACTTGATAATTTGGAGTTGAACTGCGATTTATTAGAGACTTTAGATCTATCTAACAATACTTTAAAAACTATTGACCTATCTTCAAACAACAGGCTAAAATGCTTAAACCTGAACAATAATGAAATTGAATTTCTTAATTTATCCCATCAAGAACTTCTTGAAGATTTAAACCTAGGATTCAATAATATAAGCAGCTTGAGTTTATGTGATATGCCATTACTTCAGAAACTTGATTGTGAGAATTGCAATCTGTTAGAAACACTGAATATTCATAATGGCTCCATTGAACAGGAACTACTGCTGACCAATACAGATGCCTTAGAATTTGTCTGTACAGATATAGATCAATTAGAATCGGTAAGCGCAATAGTTAATTCAAACGTGGAAGTAACTGCAGAATGCAGAGAATTCCCTTACAATGGCATGGATGATGACTGCAACCCCGCCACTCTCGACGACGACCTCGACCAAGACGGTTTTGTACTCGCAGATGATTGTAACGATGACGATCCCAATATAAATCCTGACGCTGCAGAACTCGCAGAAAATGGCATTGATGAGGACTGCGATGGAGAGGATTGGATATTATCATCTACTTATGATCTTGACAGAGTTAAGTTTACGGTTTACCCTTCGCCAGCAACAGATGTTTTATTTATTAAGACACAGCAAGAAATACAGAATATAGAATTGCTTTCTTTGGAAGGTAAATTAATTCTCAGCCAGGATACAGATGCGCCACTTAACATCTCTACTGTACAGGCAGGATTGTATTTGTGTAAGGTACGGATGCAGAATGGGAAGAGTGGTGTGAGGAAGGTTCTTATAGAGTAATCACTTTGTGATTACGGTATCATGGTTTCATGGTTTCCGTCCTTCGGACTGGTGTCGAGGATTGGGTATCGTTCATGGCAAGCAAGACGGAGAGATGAAGGGATACTGTATCTTAAGTACATCAGAATGAAAAGGTTTCACGCATAAAAATTCTAAAAAGGCCTTAATCAAAAATTATATAAGTAAATCACGAATCGAAGCTCAACTAGATTTCGACTTCAAAAACATAAAAAATAGACTAGTCCATTCTACATTAATCTATGATATGTAAATTAAATATTAAGCTATAGCAATCATCTATAGCAAACTACCCGCTCTCGTACTGAAAATCTTGTTAAAAGAACTTACAAAGTATTAAATTGCATAAGCTCTATATCTGAGCTGTTAATTGATTTGAAAAACTACAATCTATTTTGATGACCAGACTATACCTTACATCTTTGATTCTCTGTATGCTCTGCTTCAACGTAAACGCAGACAATCTACCTCCTGGGATCACAAATAGGTTATCGATTGCAGGGTATGATCTTGATCAGAACGGGGTCATTGATACCTTTGAATCTTTAAATGTGAAAACTCTTAGCTGGTATGGAAATGATGGTGATATAAATAAATATTTAAAATACTTTCGCAACTTAGATTCACTCAACTTAATAAATGATTTTGTTGTAGTAGATGTAGACTTAAGCTTGAATGAAAATTTAAAATATATTTCTTACAATATCTCAAATATTGAGAAGATTCAATTCTCTACACCAAATATCATAGAAAAAATAATCCCAAATGCTAATTTTTTTTCTATCCCCTCCATCCGACAATTTGTTCATGCACAGATCAATGAAACTGCTTCTTTAGAATACAAAGACGTTGAAATAGATCCCAGTATAAACCCTTTAGCTAATTACACCTTTACTCAATTAGATAGTATTAAAACAGGAGAAGTTAAACACTTATATCATTTAGAAGCTTTAATTTCATCTGCACCAAATCTTGTTTACTTACACATGGGCAAAATAAATGATGAGGGTGATATGCATTTTAATTGTCCAGAACTACGGTATTTAAGAATGCATGGTTATGATGCGATTAATCCAACCTTCGATTTACCTAAAATAGAAATTCTGATTATCCCTGGAAATGGAATTAACAATGATATACTAGATCTTAGCAGCACTGATAATCTAAAGTATTTAGACTGCAGTCTTGCAAAGTATGAAGAGATAATTTTTGGAGATTTAGAAAACTTGGAATATTTAGATTGCTCAAGAAATAGACTAAGCAGCTTAATACTTGAAAACACACCCAATCTAAAATCACTTTTTTGTAATAACAATAATAATCTTCTAAAAACCTTAGAGCTTCATAATGCCCCAGTTCTAGAAACTCTTCATTGTTATACTAATAAAATAAGTGCATTAGATGTATCAAATCTAAATAATCTTAAAGTCTTATTTGCAGGCGAAAACAAAATAGAGAACCTTAATGTATCAAACTTAATAAAGCTAGAGCGTTTGGAATGTAACGACAATTTGATTCAAAATTTAGACTTATCTAATAGTACAAAGTTGTATAACTTTGAATGTCAAAACAATCTTATTGAAAGTTTAAATTTGAACAATTTAGACTCATTAATCAATTTAACTTGTTCTAATAATAACTTAACCAGTCTAGCTCTTTCTAATCAACATTATCTGCAAAAATTAGAATGTTATGACAATTCTATTTCCGAACTAAATGTTGAGGATGCTTTTTCTCTTAGGGAATTAAGATGTTCTAACAATAACTTAACAGAACTGAATGTAAACAATAATCTTTACTTGGATTATTTAGACTGTTCTAATAATCAACTTGAAACACTCACCATACTAAATATTACATCTCATAATATAGTTCTTGATGAAAATCCAGAATTAAGTATGATCTGTTGCGATAATCATGAAGTTGTAGAAATTCAAAGTTTGGTAGATGGCTTAGGGTATACCTGTGAGGTAAACAGTGACTGTTCTTCAGAAGTAATTTTAAATTATGTTTATATCCCATTTGATGGTGTGAGGAATTCCTTATTGCTTGAAAACAACCTAGATATTAATAAAGATAACCGACTGTCCTTTGATGAAGTTGAGGATATAACACATTTAGAAATTTCTAGAATTGGCAGGTCTTCTAATGATAACGCTTTTCCATTGGACGGTCTAGAGGCATTTCAAAACCTACAAAGCTTGCATATAAATGAGAATTTTACTGAGTTAAATGCAAAACCCCTACGAATAAACGACTTTCTGGAGCTAGAAGAACTTATTTTTCTGGGCGAAATTGATCACCCTACTATTATAGAAAACCTACCAAAAGTGCGAGAAATCGAGATCAGAAGTAATGAAAGTTTATTAATTCAAAATATGACAAACTTAGAACGGTTGATTATTGTAGCCAGAGACAACCAAGCAGAGGTATTTCACCTAGAGAACCTGCGTTATTTTGAAGCACATGGTTCACAATTTTGGGATTCTGATATACATTTTGTGCCGCAACAAATGCCTTTATTGGATACATTAATTCTATATGAATACAATGGAGAAGATACAGGAATTCTGAACTTATCACATAATCAAAACCTTAAGTATTTATTATGCCACCAATCAAAACTTACGGGAATTCAAACTAGCAACGATGACTATCAGCTAGAATACTTAGATTTATTCGAAAATGAAATTGGAATTTTAAATCTTGAGAGCTTTCCACAATTGGAATACCTTAGATGCGAAGATGAAGAATTGACCACTTTGGATTTAAGTTATAACCCATTTTTGAAGCATGTCAATTGTCGTAATAATATGCTGTCAGGTCTAAATTTCGACAATAATTTAGAGTTAGAATTTCTTGATTGTAGTAACACTTTTGGCTTTGACAATAATTTTAATGATTTAAGCTTAGAAAACCATACTAAACTAAAAGAACTATACTGCTTTAGGACAAAAATTGATAGTCTAAACCTCAGTAATAATGCTGAATTAGAAATTTTAGATTGTAGTTTAAACGATATTCAAAATATTGACCTTAGTCATAACACAAAATTAAAAGACCTAAATCTTTCCTATTATTTTGACTTAAACGAAAAATTAGATTTAAGTAACAACACAAACATTGAGTCCTTAAAAATTTCAGGAGACTCTCTACAAGTATTAGACTTGAGTGAATTAAGTAATCTTAAAGATTTGAAAATTCACCTTGATGTTAAAGAACTGTATGTGAAAAATGGCGCCTCAGAACTATTAGATGATTTCAGTTATCAAACTTTCGCTTGGTCACCCTCCTTAGAATACATTTGCATGGATGAAGAAGAAAGAGAATGTTATGAAACTAAGTTCTTAGAATTTGGAATTGAAACAGTCAAAACAAGCAACTATTGTGAATACAATAATTCCCATTACAATAATTTAGTATCAGGCCTATTTTATTTTGATACAGAAGGTAATGGATGTACTGAAAGTGCAATGGCAATACCTGCACCAAACATGACAATAAATGATGGAACCGAATTTGGGTATTTCACCTTTGGTCAAGATAGCATGTATATGATAGAATTGACGGAAGGCAGCTATTCTCTGAAACCGGTTATTGCAAATCCAAGCTATTTTGAAGTGAGCCCGACCGATGTTCAAATAAATTTTCCACCAACTGGAGATAGTATTATACAAGATTTTTGCGTCAGTAAAACTGAGCTAGACTATAAGGATCTTGAAGTTATTCTATTACCACTTACTCAACTTCGACCTGGTTTTTCTAGTAGATATGAACTCATCATAAAAAACATTGGCAATGTTGCTACTAGTTCAGAATTGGAACTCAGTTATGAGTCTACATTTTTAACGCTTGAAAGCGCTTCTCCAAATGTAGATACCCAAAATGACAATCTTTTGAAATGGCAGATTGATATTTTTCCTTTTGAAACCAAAAAAATATTTTTAGAATTCAAAGTAAATACCCCCAATGATGCAGACCCTCTTTTTGGTGGAGAAATTCTACGATTTGATGCGACTGTTGATTGCGGCAATCAGGATGTGAACCTTAGCAATAACACATATGAGTTAAGTCAGACTGTAGTAAATTCCTACGACCCTAATGACAAGCGATGCCTAGAAGGCGATTACCTCAAAGAGGAAATGATTGGTGATTATGTCAATTATATAATTCGCTTTGAAAATAATGGAACTGCATCAGCAATTGATATTGTTGTAAAAGATATTATTGACACATCACAATTTGACATACGAACCTTAGAAGTTACTTCGTCCAGTGCTCCATATGAATTAGTAAGACGAGATGGTAAAATTTTCGAGTTTTTCTTTAAGGATATAAACTTGCCTTTTGAAGATGAATTTAATGATGGACATATAGCGTTCCGTGTGAAGACTTGGCCTTATCTAGAAGTTGGTGATGTGTTGGAAAATAGAGCAGATATTTATTTTGACTTTAATGCGCCTATATTTACAAACACTGCAAAAACAGAACTGGTTAGGGACATGGACGAGGATGGTTGGTTCTCACATGAAGACTGTGATGATTTTAATCCAGACATTAATCCAGACGCTATGGAAATCACCTACGACGGCTTGGACAACGACTGCAACCCCACTACCCTTGACGACGACCTTGACCAAGACGGTTTTGTACTCGCAGATGATTGTAACGATGACGATCCCAATATAAATCCAGATGCTGCAGAACTTGCAGAAAATGGAATTGATGAGGACTGTGATGGAGAAGATTGGATATTATCTTCTACTTATGATCTTGACAGAGTTAAGTTTACGGTCTACCCTTCGCCAGCGACAGATGTTTTATTTATTAAGTCGCAGCAAGAAATTCAGAATATAGAATTGCTTTCCTTGGAAGGTAAATTAATTCTCAGCCAGGATACAGATGCGCCACTTAACATCTCTACTGTACAGGCAGGATTCTATTTGTGTAAGGTACGGATGCAGAATGGGAAGAGTGGTGTGAGGAAGGTGGTTGTAAAGTAATCACTTTGTGATTACGGTATCATGGTTTCATGGTTTCCGTCCTTCGGACTGGTGTCGAGGATTGGGTATCGTTCATGGCAAGCAAGACGAAGAGATGAAGAGATGGAGGGATGAAGAGATGAAGGGATGAAGAGACGAGATTCAAGAACGATTCAGAATGGCATGAGAGTGGGATGAGAATGGGATGAGAATGGGACTGTTTCGTAGGAGAAACGTACGAATAACGGCGGGAAAGGAGAGACGCTAGATCTCAGACATTAGATTATTAGCTTTTTAAACGAAAGTTCATACTTTTAGCAGATACCTATTTAATATATTGAACATGAAAACAAGAATACTCATACTCAGCTTATTTGTACTCTCCTTTCAATTACAGGGACAGGTAATAGATGCAATATTTGAACATGAGATTTTAGAGTATGAGATTGTAGAATTGTCTGGTCATGATGTCTTGTTTGTTGATAATTATCAAGATTCTACAATTTTTACCCTAAGTACCACAGGTATAAATGATGAAAAGTTTTTATCGGCCCTCACATCTGATGGGATATTTCTGTGGCAGAAAAAAATTGACCTCGACTCTATACCAAGACGTTTAAATGTAAATGAAGAATATATTTTCATTGATGATAATGCGCATAATTTATTTAGATATAATAGAGCTGGGGAATTTATAGATAGTACTTATTACTACGACGAAGTGTTTGCTCTTAGTCCACGCACCTACGATGATTATGAGGAAGAATATTATGAACTTGTTGATTCTTCCATGTGGTATGCCACTGGCAATTCAAATACTGCTAACTTCATTTATAGATACGAAGAAGATGACCCCTACTCATCAGAAGACATAAATACATTCAATGTTGTTGTTAACTATAATTTTAACACAAAAGAATATACTAAAACATATACTCTAACTTCTCCTCCCCAATCTACTAGTTCTTCATTAGCAAGCTATGAGATTCAAAAACAAGAATATGTGTTCGGAAATTATTACAGGTCTTCTATTGATAAACAAACAATTATCCGTATAGATGGCGATGGAAATGTCATTGATTTTATAAATTGGAATGAACCAGTTGTTTGTGCAGAGACTCCGCATTATAGAATAGGTCATTTTGGAGATATACTTGTTGAAACAGTTTTTGATTTCGTTGTTGTACTGGATTACAAATGCCTGAGCACGTTGTCTTCTACCTATGATGGTAATGTTCCTGAACTTCAAGGTGCTTTGCGGGATATCGATTGTGAAAGAAGTATCATAGGAAAAACAGGATTGTATTGTGGTCAAGATACTTTTCAAAAAGCTAGTTATCCTACTGCACCATTTTTTCTAGAAGGGCTAGCCGCATTTTATGAAATTGATTCTACTACTTTAAGAGTAATTGATTACAAGAATGATAGTTGCATAGATCAAGATGGTGATGGATATTCATCCGCGTATGACTGCTTTGATGAAGACCCAGAATTAGGGCCACATGCTGAAGAGATTGTAGGGAATGACATTGATGAAAATTGCGATGGTGTTGCTGAAGTCGATAATGATGGAGATGGATATACTACATTAACCGACTGTGATGATACTGACCCGACCATTCACCCAGATGCAACAGAAATTTTCAACAATGACATAGATGAAAATTGTGACAAGATTTTAGAACTTGACCAAGATCTAGATGGGTTTGGGGAACTAACCGACTGTGATGATCAAGATCCAAATATTTCTCCCTTGGCAGATGAAATTTTTGGAAATAGTGTAGATGAAAATTGTGATGGCTTTGCTGAACTCGACTTAGACGAGGACGGAGTTGGCGATGCAACAGATTGTGACGACTTGAACCCTGAGGTTAATCCGTTGACAGTTGAAATTCCATATGATGGCTTTGACAATGACTGCAACCCCGCTACCCTCGATGACGACCTCGACCAAGACGGTTTTGTACTCGCAGATGATTGTAACGATGACGATCCCAATATAAATCCAGATGCTGCAGAACTTGCAGAAAATGGCATTGATGAGGACTGTGATGGGGAGGATTGGATATTATCATCTACTTATGATCTTGACAGAGTTAAGTTTACGGTCTACCCTTCGCCAGCGACAGATGTTTTATTTATTAAAACGCAGCATGAAATACAGAATATAGAATTGCTTTCTTTAGAAGGTAAATTAATTCTCAGCCAGTATACAGATGCGCCACTTAATATCTCTGCAGTGCAAGCAGGATTGTATTTGTGTAAGGTGCGGATGCAGAATGGGAAGAGTGGGGTGAGGAAGGTGGTTGTAAAGTAATCACTTTGTGATTACGGCATCATGGTATCATGGTTTCCGTCCTTCGGACTGGTGTCGAGGATTGGGTATCGTTAATGGCAAGCAAGACGGAAAGATGATGAGACGAGATTCAAGAACGATTCAGAATGGCATGAGAGTGGGATGAGAATGAGACTATTTCGTAGGAGAATCTTACGAATAACGGCGGGAAAGGAGAGACGCTAGATCTCATACATTAGGTTAGTAGCTTTTTAAACGAAAGTTCATACTTTTAGCAGATACCTAGTTAATATATTGAACATGAAAACAAGAATACTCATACTCAGCTTATTTGTACTCTCCTTTCAATTACAGGGACAGGTAATAGATGCAATATTTGAACATGAGATTTTAGAGTATGAGATTGCCGAATTGTCTGGTCATGATGTCTTGTTCTTTGACAATTATCAAGATTCTACAATTTTTAGTCTAAGTGAATTTGGGGCTTCTGATGAAACATATTTATCAGCTCTTACTACTAAAGGAGAGTTTCTTTGGCAGAAAACAATCGAAATGGATTCTGTACCAGTACGATTAAATGTAAATGCAGAATACATTTACATTGATGACAATGCTAATAACTTATTTAGATACGGAAGAGACGGAGAATTTATTGATAGTATAAACTATCATGATGAAGTGCTTAATTTAATAGAGACTACTGAGTATTACGAATTAGGAGTATACAATATGTATTATGCATCAGGAACATCAGACAACGCTACAATCATAGCAAGATATAAAAGAGATTTTGATGGAACTTACACAATGTTTGTAAGCTATAGTTTTGAGACTAAGGATTATACTCTAACATATTTACTAATCCCTGAAGGCGATAGTGACGACTCAGTAAGTTCTGAATCCGAACTTCAGAATCAAGAATATTACATAAATGTTAAACAAAATTTTGGTACTATTTATAAAGATGTTGTTCATGTTGATGGTTATGGATCTATCATTAGTCTAAAGCCATGGGCAGGGATTTATGATATTCCTACTTATAGAATGGGGCACTACGGAAATTTATATGAAAGACGAAATTTTGCTTCTCAGACAATAACGAGCATCTATAAATGTATAACACATAATGAACATGCTGAGGACCCACCTAATGCTCTAATTTTAGGTTCACCACGAGATCTTGATTGTGAACGAAGTATTATGGGCAGTGCTGGTTTGTATTGCGGACAATTTACTTTATTGGAAGGTGATTATCCTTCAACTCCCTACCTACTTGATGGTCAGTCTACGTTTTATGAAATAGAAAACACCACTCTTAGATTAATTAATTACAGCAATGATGGCTGCATAGACATGGATGAAGATTTGTTTTCAACTATTTTAGATTGTAATGATGAGGATCCAAACATTCACCTAGGTGCTCCAGAAATAGCAAATAATGGTATAGATGAAAATTGCGATGGTGAAGATTTGATAAGTTCTTCAACACTCAGTGTAGAGCAAATATCATTCTCCGTCTACCCCTCTCCTGCTGATGACCTTCTACAAATAAAAACAAAAGAAGCGATTAAGCGAATTGAAATTCTTTCTATAGAGGGGAAGTTAATATTAGAACATAGTTCTGCTGAACCACTGAATGTGTCTGCTATTCAGCAAGGGATATATCTGTGTAAGTTGATTGCGGTGAATGGGAAGAGTGGTGTGAGGAAGATTGTTATAGAGTAATCACTTTGTGATTACGGTATCATGGTTTCATGGTTTCCGTCGTTCGGACTGGTGTCGAGGATTGGGTATCGTTAATGGTAAGCAAGACGGAGAGATGAAGGGATGAAGAGATGAAGGGACGAGATTCAAGAAGGTCAACTCCTAAAAACAGTTGTCAGTTTTTTTAGTTAATTACTGATTCTAGTTTCCTGTTTTATATTCTACTGATTTTAGTTGTCAGTTCTAATTTACTCCTTTTTTTTCTTTGACGCCATCTCTTCTTTAAAGGCCATT
>CALIAU010000009.1 GCA_938045585.1 uncultured Saprospiraceae bacterium | reverse complement strand
GTTTCAGGCGACATGTTTGATCCAGCAGCAGCGGGAGAAGGAACATGGACAGTAACATATGATTTTACAGATGAAAATGGCTGTAGCGCAAGTGCGACTACGGATATCATAGTGAACCCATTACCTACACCAGATGCAGGTGAGTACGGACCATTATGTATAGATGCAGACCCAGTAGCCTTGGTAGGCACTCCAGCAGGAGGTACTTTCAGTGGAATGGGTGTTTCAGGCGACATGTTTGATCCAGCAGCAGCGGGAGAAGGAACATGGACAGTAACATATGATTTTACAGATGAAAATGGCTGTAGTGCAAGTGCAACTACAGATATCATAGTGAACCCATTACCTACACCAGATGCAGGTGAGTACGGACCATTATGTATAGATGCAGACCCAGTAGCCTTGGTAGGCACTCCAGCAGGAGGTGCTTTCAGTGGAATGGGTGTTTCAGGCGACATGTTTGATCCAGCAGCAGCGGGAGAAGGAACATGGACAGTAACGTATGATTTTACGGATGAAAATGGCTGTAGTGCAAGTGCGACTACAGATATCATAGTGAATCCGTTACCTACACCAGATGCAGGTGAATACGGACCACTTTGTACAACAGATGAAGCAATCCAGTTAATGGGAACTCCAGCAGGAGGAACCTTCACTGGAACAGGAGTAACAGGAGATATGTTTGATCCAGCAGCAGCGGGAGAAGGAACATTTATTATTGTCTATGATTTTGCAGATGAAAATGGATGTGAAGCTTCAGCTGAGACAGAAATTTTAGTTGAAATTTGCGAAGGTGGTGTCTTTGGACATATCTATGAAGACACAAATGGAAATGGAATGCAAGATCCAGGTGAGCCTAACTTACCAGGAGTAGATGTAGTTGTGACTGCAAGTGATGGAACCATGACAACAGTTACAACAGATGCAAATGGAGATTGGTCATTAGACGTTCCACCAGGTTTAACATCAGCAGATGTAGATGAATCTACACTACCTCCTGGCGTTACTCAGACAGAAGGTACAGATCCTAGCTTTGTTGTAGCTGTATCAGGAACAAATGTAGATGCAGGTAACGATGGTTACTCCACTGCAGGAATCTTTGGTCATGTATATTTAGATACAAATGGCAATGGAATGCAGGATGCAGGTGAGCCAGATCTTCCAGGTATAGACGTAGTTATAACTGCGAGTGATGGTACAATGCAGATAGTTACTACAGATGCAAATGGAGATTGGGAGGCAGATGTGCCAGCTGGTTTATCTATTGCAGATATTGATGAAACAACTTTACCTCCAAATGTTAGCCAAACGGAAGGAACTGACCCAAGTCAAGTGACTGCTGTTTTAGGTATGGATACAGATGCAGGAATAGATGGGTATTCAGAGACCTCAGTATTTGGTCATGTATATCTTGATACAGATGGAAACGGAATGCAGGATCCAGGTGAGCCAGATTTACCAGGAGTTGATGTTGTAATCACAGCAAGTGATGGAACTATGACAACGGTAACGACAGATGCAAATGGAGACTGGTCAGCACCAGTTACTCCTGGAAACACAACTGCAGATATTGATGAATCTACATTACCTGTAGGTTTTGAACAAACGGAAGGTACTGACCCTACTTCTATAAATGCTATTGCAGGAATGCCAAATGATGCAGGAATAGATGGATATACTCAAGTTGGTACAGTCTCTGGTCATGTATATTTCGATGAAGATGGAAATGGAATGCAAGATCCAGGTGAACCAAATTTACCAGGAGTAGACGTAGTTATAACTGACGCATTAGGAAATATGCAAACAGTTACCACCGATGAAAATGGAGATTGGACAGCAGATGTTCCTCCAGGTTCTACAGTTGCAGACATAGATGAGACTACATTGCCAGATGATGTTGAACAAACTGAGGGAACTGATCCTACGACTGTTACAGCAGTTGCAGGTGCTGATACCTTTACGGATAATGATGGATTCTCTGATGCATCTGTGTTTGGGCATATCTACTTTGATGAAAATGGTAATAATATGCAAGACCCAGGTGAACCAAATTTACCAGGTGTAGATGTAGTAGTTACGGATGCATTAGGAAATATGCAAACAGTTACTACTGATGGAAATGGAGACTGGATGGCAACTGTGCCTCCAGGATTTACTTCTGCAGATGTAGATGAAAGCACACTTCCTGCATTCTATGAGCAGACTGAAGGAGATGACCCTAGCTTTGTATTAGCAACTCTAGGCGATGACGTAGATGCTGGAAATGATGGTTACGGAATAGCTGAAGTATTTGGACATGTATATCTTGATGAAAACAACAATGGTATGCAAGATTTTGGAGAGCCGGATCTTCCAGGAGTAGATGTCCTAGTCACTGATAGTGATGGTACAACGACTACAGTTACAACAGATGTTAATGGAGATTGGGAATTAAATGTTCCTTCTGGATTAACATTAATTGATATTGATGATACAACGCTTCCTCCAGGTGTTTCACAAACTGAAGGAATGGATCCAAACACTGCAACGGCAGTTCTTGGTCAATCAGTTGATGGTGGAATTGATGGATATTATGCTCCAGCAGAAGTATTTGGTCTAGTATTCTTTGATGCAGATGGAGACGGTGTGTATGACCCAGCAAATGGAGATACACCTTTAGAAGGTGTTATAGTAAATGTTGAGCAATCAGATGGTACTATAATTCCAGTAGCAACAGATATGAATGGTGAATGGTCAGTTGTTGTATTACCAGGTATCACCGTAGCAGATGTTGATGAAACAACTTTACCTCCAGATGTTGAGCAATCTGCAGGAACGGATCCGTCTACAGTAGAGGCAATAAGTGGAAGTGCTGTAGATGCTGGTGAAGATGGCTACACAATTTCAGAAATTTTTGGACACTTATACTTAGATGATAACAATAACGGCGTACAGGATCCAGGAGAGCCTGATTTACCTGCTATTGATGTGGTATTAACCCTAAGTGATGGTTCCATGTTAATAGTAGAATCTGATGCAAATGGTGATTGGTCAGCAATTGTACCTGCAGGACTTACTGTAGCTGATGTTGATGAAATGGACCCTGATTTCCCTGATATGTTTACACAAACAGAGGGTACAGATCCGACTGTTTCTACAGTAGCATTAGGTAGCTCAACAGATGGTGGAATTGATGGTTACTACATTGGAGTACCTGATATTACTCCAGTAATTACTTTTGTACCTACTATCGTTAGTGGAGTATCTGAGATGTTCTTTACATTTAGAGTACAAGAATTGTTGTTTGCTGATACGGATGGTCTGATTACACTAATATTCCCAGTGGATGAGAGATTGACATTCAACTATGATCAGTCGCTTACTTCATTTGGACCATTTAATCTAGACAACCCTGAATGGACATATGATGGTAGTAATCCTTCATTCCATATTTGGACTTCAAATACGGTAATACAAGGTGGACAATCGTCTATTTTAGGATTTTCAGCAACGTATGATCCTCAGAATACAACTGGAGAAGTTCCATTTACCATTACAATTATTACAGGAAGTGGATCAGAGGTGAATGATAGTAATAATATTGATGCAGAAACACTTGATTACTTTAGTAATTAAGAGTTAGCTATTATAAAAAAAGAGGTCTGTTAGTGTTTTCTAACAGGCCTCTTTTAATTATAGACTTTACTTTATTCTTAAGTATATGTAACTTTGTGTAACTGGATAATTTTTTTTAAAACCTTATAAGAAATGAGAATACTAAAAAATATCAGCTTGGTATATATGCTACTAACAATATGTAGTATGATGCAAGCACAAGAAAATTTAGCTATTACGGGCGCTAATTTGTCTCCGTCACCTCTTGCAACTGTAGAAAATTATGGAGCAGGATGCATTACGTTTAACATAATAAATGTAAGTCTTCCTGGCTATGATTCTGCTGCTACAGAAATAAAAATAGAATTTGATAAAATTGCACCCAAAGATGGTATAAACAGTATTACAAGCAGTTTTGATGACCTTTCTAAATTTGAATGGGAATACAATCTTGACTCCAATACTATGAGAGGTGTACAAATTGATGCAATTGGTTCTTTGTATTCGGAAAAGATTACAATCTGTTGTGATGTGATAGAAAATTCATCATGCGATTCTTTGGAATCAGTTGGGTTTGCAGTGGAAGGATTTGTTTTGTCAGGGTCAGATGGGAATATTAATGATAATTTCAGTTCTGTTTTTACCTGCACATTAGAATCCATTAGCTCAGTAGAAAACAACAATGAACTTGACTCGAATTTAACTGTTTTCCCAAATCCCACTTCAGGGTGTATTTATATAGAATCTGATATCGTAGTTGATAGGGTAGAGGTCTACAATTTTTTAGGGAAGTTAGTCGCTGTAGCAGAATACACAAAAGATGGTATTCAATTAAATGATATGCCAAACGGTTACTATATGTGCAGAATTTTGTCTGTAGAGAATAAACTTATATCAGTCAAAGAGATCTATTTAAGCAAATAAGTTAATATTCTTTTTTTTAAAAAAAAAGCGATATATTTGACTTGAAGAGTAATTATAAACTCTATTAGCAAACACCCTATTATTTTCTTCTTCCGCTTTAATTCTAAATTTAGGAAAGAACATAATAAGGTGTTTTTGTTTTAAAAAACATCACAGTTATGAGATTATTAAAATTTTTGTTCGTTTTATTATTTGCAGTTTCCAATAGTTCTACTTCCTTTTCTCAAGAAAATTTATCGCTTAGTGCACCAGACATAGACCCTGCTCCAATGGGTAATGTTGCTAACAATGGTGTGGGATGTCTTAAATTTAATATTACCAATATTAATACTCCGGGCTATCCAGATGCTGGTTCTACTGAAATTACTATAGTAATGCAAAATATTCAACCATCGAATGGGATTGCCTCACTTAGTTCAAGTATGCCGCAGAGTGCTTACGATTGGTCCTACGATGGTGATTTTACAATTTCTGGAATCCAAGTTAATCCAATTGGTTTTCTGTATGACGAAGAAATAACAGTATGCTTTGATGTGGTTGGAGATTCTCCATGCCCAACAGAAGATAATGGATTTACTGCGACTGGAGTTATTCTGATGGGAGAAGATGGTAATACTACAGATAATGTAGCTGCCTCTTTTACCTGTACTTTAGAGACTATTGTACCAGTGACGTATGGCAGTTTTACTGCTAATAAAAAAGGATCGACGAGTGTATTAGATTGGTCTACCGAATCTGAGGTAAATAATGATAGATTTGATGTTCAAAGATCCTCTGATGGTTATACTTTTGATGTGATTGGACAGGTAGAAGGTAAGGGAAATTCAAACCAAAGGAATGAATATCAGTTTGTTGATGAACGACCCTTTGTTGGTAAAAATTATTACAGACTAGCTCAAATAGATTTTGATAATACTCAAAATCTTTCAACTATAAAAACAGTGACTTTTGACGAAAATAGAACTGTAGGAATTTATCCTAATCCAGCAAGTAGCATAGTCTATCTAGAATACACAAGTGCTGTGGATAAAGTCGAAATATTAGACGTGGCTGGTAAGAAGCTTATGAGTGTAAAAGCAGTAGAATCGAATGTATTAGATGTTAAAGAACTTGTCAATGGAGTCTACTTAGCAAGATTCTTGAACGCATCTGGCAATGAAATTTCCAGCGAAAAACTAATTATAAGTAAATAACAACTTAAAGAACTATTAAATAGTTAGAGAGCTTGTAAGTCTACTGGATTTACAAGCTTTTTTTATTTAATTTTAATTATTTAAATGAATCTTGTAATGAAACCAAACCAATCCACAGCACAAATTTTAATTGTGTGTTTTTTCCTAATTTGCTTCTTAAGCAGATATAATATGATACATGCTCAAACTGATATCGATTTATCTTCGCCTTCGTTTACACCCAAAGTCCTACAATCCTCAGAAGACAAGGAGCTAGGGCATTTAGAATTTCGTATCAACAAACCTGTAAATAGCGATATTCCAATTCATGGCTTCAAACTAAAAATTGAATTGTCTCAAATAAAACCTGCAAATGGCATACACTCGCTTTCAGGAAAAGGAGCAGAACTTTTTACATGGGAATACGATGAAGATGCAAACGTACTCATGGGCACCCAAACTCAGAAATTAACAGGTTTTCTATATTCTGGGAAAATAGGCTTGGATTTTATCGTAATTGCCAATTCTACAGTCAAAGAACCAAAAAACGGTTTTGAAGCATCTATTTTTGATGTTTTAGACAAATATGATATTGTTAAAAAGAATAATATATTATCTAATTACACCTGGACTCAGTCTGAAAGCAGGCCGTAAACCCGTTTTCATCACTCATTTTATGCCATTAAATAGTAAAATAGTAGTCATTTTGTTAAAATAATGTAAAAATACCTTATTTTTATAGTGGCTTATTTGTAGTTTTAGTGTCATAATGATGAAGGCGATAAAAGTATCCCTTCTGAGAATGAAACAATAAAAAAACAATACACCCTTATTTGAATACTCGAAAGAGTATTTTCTTACCTAATATTCAATATTAAAGGTTTGCTTAGGGGTATTTTAAATTAACTAACACCTAACTTAAACCTTTAAAAATGAGAATCTATAAATTTACACTTTTGCTTTTAGCGGTGTTTGCTTGTATTAATTTTGCAGACGCACAATGCTACGACCTAGGATGGGAAGCAGATCCAGTATTTGATCCAGCTGACCCAATCCCAGTAGGACCAGGAACTACAACTGTATCAGTTACATTTTGCAACTTTGCTGACGAATTGCCTGTTGATCCACAGGGAGGAGAATCTATGAGTTTCTGTCCATCACAAGATTATCTTGAACAAGTTGGAGAAATTGGAGGTAGTGGAGCACCATTCTTTGACTTCATTGACTTTTTTGGCTGCCAATTTGGTGTTCAAAACGCACCACTTCCACCAGGATGTTATGATTTTGTAATTGACTATATTTCAATTCAGGGTTCTGATCAAGGTTCAAATGGAGGAGATCCAACAACAGGTCTTCACTGTATTAACATCAACAACCAACCAGCTGGTATTCATGCAGGAAATGACTGCTTCGATCCATCTGATGATGTTGTAGATGCTTGTACTTGGACATTAGATATTATTATCCCAGTTGAGCTTTCAAGCTTTACTGCTCAGAAAAATGGAACAAATGTAGATCTAGATTGGGCTACTGCTTCAGAAGTAAATAACTCGCATTTTGATGTTCAAAGATCAGCTAACGGAAGATCTTTTGAAACTATCGGAACTGTAGAAGGAGTTGGTACTACAAATGCAGCGCAGTCATACTACTTTGAAGATAAGATGCCTTTACCAGGAATTAACTACTACAGACTAATTCAAGTTGATAGAGATGGAACAACAACTAACACACCAGTAAGAACTGTTTCTTTCGATGCAGCTAAGAGTGTTAGAATCTATCCTAACCCAGTAGTTGACTTTGTAATGGTAGAATCACCACAAGAAAATTCAACTCTTAATATATTTGATACTGCAGGTAAATTGGTATTGTCAGAGGCTATTGATGCAGCTGCACCAATTAATACTACAGGTCTTACAACTGGAGTTTATATGTTCAATGTTGTTGATATACATGGAGCTACAATCTCTTCTGAAAGAGTGATTGTAAGTAAATAATCAACAGAACTTAAAATACAAAAGGTCATGTGTATACTAAACACATGACCTTTTTTGTTTATAAAGCCAGAATTTTTGCTTTTATATCTAGGAATATCTATTTTTATACTACTTAGATAGTCCCCCTCAACTTAAAATTTACTTATGTCTTTTAATAAAATAACATCGTTTTTTGCATGCTTTATATTTGTATGCGTTTCTATAAATGCACAACTATTGGAGCCATTTCTTTCTGCGCCCCAATTAAATCCCGCGCCTTTTACAAGCGCAGTTGCTGGAGGCACCGGCCTGATAGAATTTAAACTTAATCAAGTAGATGAAGACATCATATTAACAGCAGGTGATCCAATATTCATATCCGTACAAATGCAAAATATTAGTCCAATAAACGGTACTGCTGCAGTCGCAGGATCTGCATCTTCTTTGTTTAATTGGACCTATGATTCAGGGACTAATACATTGTTAGGAGAACAAAACAATACCATTAGTGGTGATTTGTATTCAGGGGGTATTACAATAGATATTAATGTAGATATGGATACAGAAGAGCAACAAATTCTAAATGGTTTTACTGCAAGCTTAATACAATCGTCAAGTATTTCTGCAACAAATGATCTAACAAATGATATAGTTTCTGCGTATAGTTGGGCAGGTTCAGATATTACCAAGTCAGTTACATTTTTACCCTCGGTAGTAAATGGACTTAATTCTAGTATGTATATTCAGTGCAGAGTAATTGAACAAAATAACGTTCCTACAGAAGGTCCTATAACTGTTATTCTGCCAAGAGATGCAAGACTTACTTTCGCCTACGATTCCAATCTTACTTCTGATCCATTAGGAACTGTTGATAATCAAGATTGGACCTATGATGGAACTAATACTTCATTTCATATCTGGACATTAAATACCTCAATTGCAGCGGATGGAATTAGTAAATTCTCGATGCTAGATGTTTCTTATGATCCACAAGAAACTTCAGGAGTAGTTCCGTATACTTTTAGCATTTTAGCTGGAAGTGGATCTGAAAATAATTTTTCCAACAATATCGATGTAGAGACACTTAGTTACTTTAGTAATTAAACTTTCTTTCTCGTTAACATCGGACATATTTATATCTCCATTACATATGTAGTGTAATGCTTGAGTGAGATAAAAATTCTTTAAAAAAGATAAAAAATGGCTTGTTTACGTAAGTAGACAACCCATTTTTTATTTCACAATTTATCTAATCATTTAAGCTTAAAGCAGTGAAGCAACAGCAAAATATAAGTAGTAAATGTGAAATATTACTATAAATAATATGTGACTAATAAAATTGGATTTATTAGTCTTCATGTGAAAAAATTATATTTTCGACACTGTTAAACACCTTTTAGCTATGGAATGCAATATTGAGAGATCTCAATCTAATTGTAAAAGTGGGCTTAGTCTATTCTCACTTAACAATTTACATATACACAGAATATCTTATCTGTTTTTATTTAGCCTTTGTCTTCAATTTTCTTTTGCAGAAGGAATTCAACAAGCTGCACCCAGTAGTGCTGATGTTGTTTGGCTTAACATCGATGCAAATGCCTTTGGAAATTTTGCTGCATTCGGTTCAGCAAATACTACGAGTGGAATTTCTGTAGAGATAAAGGCGGGCGAATGTTTATTTCTAGGATTATCTGCAGGAACAACAAGCGGCAATTTTACAAATTTTCTTGATAATTATAATTTCCAAATTGTAGATGGTGGAGGTACCATCGTTCATGGACCCTATGTAGTAGATAATACAAATCAAAATGTTGGAGATTATGCAACCGCAATTGGACCTTCAGAATTAGGAAATGCGAATGGCTATGAAGTGACAAGAATTGAAGGAGGAATAGAAGTATATAAATTTTGTCCCACAAACGCAGGCACGTATTGGATAGAATTTCAAGATGATTTTGCCGGTAGTAATTTAAGAATACCATTATGGGATTTTACAGTAGGAAATCCTGCTGGTACAGTTGGTATCCCCGGAAGACTTTCATCACAAAACTGGTCTTTCAGAACCCCTTCAGATGGCTTACCTGCAGGTGAATTCTGTGATCCCTTTCAAAGACCTTTTAATGGTGTTTTATACAGTTATACTTCGGATGGATTTGTCTCGCAAATAGACTTTAATGGTTCAGGAATTAGAGGCTTGACCTTTAATGTAGCTTTCGATTCAGATGGACCAGGTACTACCGGAACAATGGCAGATATGCGAAAATCTATCGAAGATGCTAATGAAACATCAAATGCAGCTGAACATCAAATATTTTTGAGTCCCCCAGACCCAAGCTGTTTTCTCGATGGTGCTTGTGGTGAAATGACAATATTAGATTTAACATGTACAAATGAAGGATTTTGTATCAATATAAATGTTACACAACCAGGTTCAGTGGAGATAATTCTAGATGAGAATGGAAACGGTATGTTTGACGCTGGCACAGCAGATTTAATTATTGTTGAATCTATCCCAATAGCAGGAAATTATTGTGTGTTGTGGGATGGCTTACTTGCAGATGGCTCTTCATTTATGCCAGGAGAAAGTATAAGTAGTATATTTCGATTTACACAGGGTGTTCAACATTACGCAGCCTTTGATGTAGAATATCTTACAGAAGGCTTTTGTATTGAAACTATAAGGCCAGCAGGTTGCCCTACAGATAATAATCTATATTGGGATGATACAGATATAAATTCAACTTCTGGCACAGGTGCTCCTAATGATGGAAGAGCGGGTTGTCTTTGCCAAACTCCAGAATGCAGAACATGGGATAATTTTGTTGCCTGTACAGGTACAGGTCCGGGCTATGGTAATTTTAATACTATGAATACTTGGTGGTTCGCCTTTATTTCAGAAGCGCAAGTCAATAATATTACCTTAGATGAATGCAGTATAACTGGAACGGAGATGCTGTGTTCAGGAGATGATATCAACTTAGTAGTAGAAGAAGTTCCAGGAGCTGACTACACATACATTTGGAGTGGTCCTAATGGTATTACTGGTATGGGTACAAATTTTATTATCCCTGCTGCGACAGCAGCTGCATCAGGAGAATACTGTGTCACACTTAGTTCTCCTGGAGGATGTGGTACCATGTGCTGTTTTGATGTAATTGTAGGAGATAATCCTAACTGTTTGGCAATTAATCCTGTAAGTTCTACTGGTCCAAATACAAGCGATGGTTCATTTGAACTCACTGTAACTAGAGGTGAGCCTAACTATGCTTTTGATGTTTTGAATAGTGGAGGAGTAACAGTTTATAGTGGGATGATAGCGAACGATGGAGATACGGAAACAATTACTGATTTGGGAGCAGATTCCTATACAGTAAATATTACAGATGCCAATGGCTGTGAAACGAGTTGCATGGTTGTAATTGATCTTATTGCTGTACAACTTAATAAAACGGTCTCATCTGGACCGGATCAAACAACAAATCCAAATGAATTTTCTATTGACTACCTCATTGAAGTAATTAACGATGGAACTGGGACCGTACAATATAATCTTTCGGATACACTGAAATATGGTTTAGGTGCAGAGATTGTAAGTACTACTGTAACATATCTGGGTGGAGGTTCAGAGACTCTAAGTGGAACAGATAATTCTATGAATTTTGATGGGCAAATAGTGTATGGCATAACTACGAATGAGATGATTACAAGTGGACAAAGTGAACAGTGGGAGGTTTCTGTGATATTCACCGTTGATCCCGAACAAGTAACTGCCCAAAGTGAAGACTGCACATTAGAACCAGGTGAAGCTGGAACGGGTTTGCTTAATTGTGCTACAATCAGCGGTGATGTCCCAATGCTAGTTGCAGATGATTGCGAAACAATTCCAGTCATCATGGTAGAACTCGAAAAAATGGTTTCGAGTCCTCCAGAACAAACTGGGAATGTAAATGAGTTCAGCATTAGTTATGCGATATCTGTTGAAAATACAGGAAATACAATTGCAAATTTTGACCTATCTGATACCTTAAAATTTGGTTCTGGTGCTCTTATTCAATCTGTAAATGTAAATTACCTGGGAGGTGGTACAGAAACTCTTACAGGAATAAATAATGCCTTGAACTTTGATGGACAAGCAGATTTTCTAATTGTTGAAAACGAAATGCTTGCAGTAGGTGCTACAGAAAATTGGGAAGTTAATGTTGTATTTACAGTGGATCCCATTTTGCTTACTACTCAGAGTGAAGATTGTACTCTAGAGCCAGGTGAGGCTGGGACAGGACTGCTTAATTGTGCCGCTGTCAGTGGTAGTGTCCCCATGGTAGTTGCTGATGACTGCTCAACTATTCCAGTTATTATGGTAGAGATAGAAAAGTCAATTTCTAGTCCCCCTATGCCAACAGGAGCTGTGAATGAATTTAGCCTGGAATATATAATTAGCGTAGAAAACACAGGAAATACAATAGCTAATTTTGACTTAACAGATACATTGAAGTATGGAGAAGGTGCAATTGTACAATCCGTTACAGCTATCTACCTAGGAGGTGTAAATGAGTTGCTAACCGGAACTGACAACAGTGCAAATTACAATGGCATAACCGATAACATTGTTGTGGTCGGGGAAGCTATTGAAGTTGGGAATACAGAAGAATGGATGGTGTCAGTAATATTCAGTGTTGACCCAAATCTTACTACAGAAACATCTGCTGATTGTACCATAGAAATAGGAGAAGAGGGGACAGGACTTTTAAATTGTGCATCAGTAGAAGGTAATGTTCCTATGATGGTGGATACGGCCTGTGTCGAACTTCCAATGCCTGCTGTGAGTTTAACTAAAGAGATTACGGCTGGACCAGATCCTATTCCAAATCAGTCTGGACAAATGATAGAGTACACTATTACTGTAGAAAGTACGGGTACGACAACAGCCTTTTACGATTTGCTTGATACATTAAATTTTGGTGCTGGAGTTCAAGTGCTCAGCGCAACGGTGATGTATTCAGCCTTAGGATCAGAGGTTTTAGATGGTATTGATAATACATCAAATTATGATGGACTCACTGACTTCCTTATAGTGCAAGAAGAATCGATTGCAGTAGGTGAAATTGAAACATGGATAGTCAATGTAGTCATTGTAGCTGACCCTGCAGTTATAACTACGAATGACGCTGATTGTACTCTTGATGTTGGTGAACCTGGCACTGGAGTCCTAAATTCTGCAACAGTTTCTGGTGGTGTCCCAACTGTGAGTGACACAGCATGTACAGTTCTGGCCCTGGGTAAAATAGGGGATTTTGTTTGGTTTGAATGTGATGGGAATGGCGTTCAAGATACTGGAGAAGAGGGTGTGCCAGATGTCATTGTAAATCTGTATGGTGCTTCTGGAGATTTAGTTTTTACCACAACAACTGACGCCAATGGAGAATACGAAATCGATAATATTTTAGAAGGCTACTATTATGTAGAGTTCGTAATATCAGGCGCAAATATCTTCATACAAGCAGAACAAGGACCTGACCATACACTAGATAGCGATGTTACTGGCGCAAATGGGAATGGAACTACAAATACAATGTTGATTGAAGGCGCATCCTGTGATTTAGATAATTGGGACGCTGGAATAACAATTTGTACGCCAGTTGGGGACTTGGTATTCTATGACGTTAATATGAACGATGTGTATGATACGGGGGAAAGTGGGATTAACGGATTGGATATAAATATTTACAAAGAAAACTTCTTTACTGGTGAGTTTGAATTATTTGGATCTACAGTCACTGGGCTTAAACCAGGAACACCATCTGATGATGGTTGGTGGAAACTTTGTGCAGCTCCAGGTGAATATTATTTTGAAGTTGCAACCCCATTAAGTGGTTTTGTCCCATCACAGATTGACGTAGGGGACAATGAAGAAATTGATAGTGATATAGATATGTTTTTTGGTCCAAATACTTCAGATGTTTTCGTTGTAAACTGTGGTGTGGCTAAATGTGACTTAGGCGCAGGATTTTATCCAATGGCAACTATTGGAGATCGTGTTTGGAACGATGGTAATGCAAATGGTATTCAAGAAGAAAATGAAGCAAGCCTGAGTGGAGTGACTATAGAAGTCTATGATAATACGGGGACAAAAATTAAAGAGACAACATCCGATGCAAATGGACAATATGAATTGGATTACCTTCAAAAAGAAGAGTACTATCTTAAAGTAGTATTTCCAGCCGGATTTGGACCAACTGATTCGAATGTTGGTGATGATGAAACGGATAGTGATATTTCAGGGGCAAATGGACCTGGAACTACAGACTATTATTCTCTGCAACCAGGAGATCATTTGCCTCATATAGACATTGGTTTAGTGAATGGAATCCTTCCAGTACAATTCCTAAGCTTTACAGCTTCGGTGGAAAGAGATCACAATTTTATACAATGGAGTACATCCTCTGAGGTAAATAACAAACACTTTATTCTTGAACGAAAAATAAATGGTGGTTCCTTTAAATCAATCGGTACCATCTTAGGAGCAGGTACATCAAATGAAGAAAATGATTACTCTTTTAAAGATTTAAATATTCAGCCAAATGGTGATTATTATTACCGAATCAAACAAGTTGATTTTGATGAAGCGTTTATGTTTAGTAACATTATTACTTTAAATAGATTAAATTCTGGAAAAAGTATTGACGTATATCCTAACCCAGTAAACAATCAATTGAATCTTGAATTACATTTAGATAAGGTAGTGGAAGAGTATACAATTTCTATATACAGTATTACAGGAAAATTAGTTTACTCCGAAATTTTATTTGGAAGCACTAAGATTGAATCCTTGGAACTTAATATCCCTTTTCAAGGCTTTTTACCAGGTGTATACAATCTCTCAATAAATTATGACGGTGATTATTTAAACAAAAAATTCATCAAATTACCATAGAAAAGTGAATTCTGTAGCTTAAGTAATAATTGACAAGGTATTTATGTCTCTTGATTGTTAAAGTCTGATATCAATAATGTCAAGTACGCGTCAAAGTTTATTCTTATAACTAAGTTATCTAGATTTTGACTGATTTTATTAGCTAAATACATTACATTTACTAAGTAAAGAACTGTGGAGTGAGAAACCACACTTTTGAAAGATACTTTATGGTAATGAACTGAAATTTTGGTAAGCTGTGCATACTGCCTGTATGCGCTAGTCCTCATTACATTGTACTGTCTCTTTTAAAGAATATTGTAATAAATTCGATATTAATCGATCTATTTATAAAGAATTAAGGGTGTTTATGTATTAAGTGAGCTCAGTATTTAGCGATATCTGGGCTCACGTTTTTTTGTTGAGCACAGTCTGATTTGTTACACTTGCCAAATAAATTTAAGGAGTGATGTATGACAGTAAAATCTAAGATTTCTCCCATCATATTTTTTATCTGTTGAATACGCGGGTCGCAAAATTCTAAAACTTTATTGCAATCAATACATATTAAATGATCATGCTGCTTAAAACCATATGATTTTTCATACTGGGCAAGATTTTTTCCAAACTGATGCTTAGTTACTAGATCACAACCAACTAATAATTCCAAGGTATTGTAGACAGTAGCCCTTGAGACTCTATAGTTTTTAGTCTTCATGTGAATGTAAAGCGCCTCTGCATCGAAATGATCATTTCTACGATAGATTTCTTCTAAAATTGCATAACGTTCTGGTGTCTTCCTAAGCTGGTTATTCTCCAGATGAGAAGAGAACATTTTTTTTACCTCTTCTATTAGACCGTCTAAAACTTTATCTGATGTATGCATATTTATTTTTCAATTCGTGTAACACTAGAAACACCTTCTAGGTTTTCTATGGATTTTATAACAATTTTAAGTTGGTCTTTGTTTAAGACAAACAAACTCACTTGCCCTTCAAAATAGCCCTCTGTTCCTGAGATACTAAATGATCTAATATTCAAACCTAAATTGTTTGAGATTTCATTGGTTATTTGTTGTATGACGCCAGGTCCAGAATCTACCCCTGTAATCAGGAGGTCTACAACAAAGTTACGTTTTGTTACTCCCTGCCATTCTGCTTTTAGAACACGATAGCCATAATTAGCCATTAAATGTGTAGCATTCTTACAATTAGTTCTATGGATTTTCATTCCTGCAGCACTGGTTAAGTATGCAAAAATATCGTCTCCTTGAAGAGGCTTGCAACACTTTGCAAATTCGTAACTCAAAGTACTCGCTTCTTCTCCATTGATCGTTAAGTTTGAAACTTGGTTTGGTTCTTTCTTTTTTACCTGCCCAATGGGTTCTGCTACTACCTCTTCCGTTTTGTCAACGATTTTGCTAAGCTTACCTCCAATGACTTCGAATTTTTTGATCTCGGCCATTTTAATTTCTTCCTGAGCTAATGCAAAATATAGATCAGGTCGACTTATAAATCCGAGTTGCTTTACGAGATAGTCAATGTTATCTTCAAAATCTATTTTTAAACTTTTAAATTTTCTTTGGAGGGCCTCCATTCCTGATTCACCAGCTTTGCGCTTTTCCTCTTTCATTGCTGAACGAATCTTAGAGCGGGCCTTACCAGTAACAACCATTTTTAACCAGTTCTCTTTTGGCATCTGATTCTTACTTGTGGTTACGTGAATTTGATCTCCATTATTTAGTTTATAGCCCATAGGGACAAGCTTATTGTTTACCTTTATGGAGGTGGAATGATAACCAATATCAGAATGGATTTCAAAAGCGAAGTCTAATGCTGTTGCACCCTTTGGAAGAATACGCATATCACCATTTGGAGTAAAAACATACACTTCTTCCGCAAACAGGTTTGATTTAAAGTCATTTAAAAATTCCAAAGCATTAGAGTGTTGTGTGTCCAAGAGGTCACGTACTCCCGCTAACCAGCGATCATATACATCGGGTGCATCTTTTAATCCTTTATATTTCCAATGTGCGGCAAAACCCCGTTCAGCAATATCATCCATGCGTTCTGTTCGAATCTGGACTTCTACATATCTTCCCTTAGGGCCAATTACGGTTGTGTGAAGAGATTCGTATCCATTTCCCTTAGGTGTAGTTACCCAGTCTTTTAAACGCTCAGGAATAGGCTTATAATAGTCGGTAATAAGGCTATAGATTTGCCAGCAAATGTTTTTTTCTTTGTCGAGTGGTACATCCGCAATTATTCGAACAGCGAATAAGTCATAAATTTCTTCAAAAGGGACTTTCTTCTTTTTAATCTTATTTAGGATGGAAGAAATGGCTTTGGCTCTACCAGCGACCCGATAATCTATACCTAGTTCTTTTAATCCACCCTTAATGGGGTCCATGAACATTTTGATATATATAGTTCTATCCTGCTCTGTTTCAGATAGCTTCTTTTCTATTTCTCCATATCTCTCAGGTTCATTTATCTTCAAACAAATATCCTGAAATTCAGTTTTAACTCCATATAGACCCAGTCGATGTGCAAGTGGGCCATAGATATAACTTGTTTCTGCAGCTATCTTTAATTGTTTATGTCTAGGCATAATACCTATAGTACGGAGATTATGTAGTCTGTCTGCCATCTTAATGAGGACGACCCGTACATCTTCTACGAGCGTACTTAATACCTTTTTAAAATTTTCAGCTTGAGGACTTTCTACATTATATAAACCATCTAATTTGGTAAGACCATCTACTATTTTTCCAATCTTGGGACCAAAGCTATTATGAATTTCATCCTTACTTACTGCAGTATCTTCCACTACATCATGCAAAATTGCGCTAATCACAGCAGTAGGCCCAAGTCCTATTTCTTCCAGGCAAATCCTAGCCACCTCAATAGGATGTAAAATATAGGGTTCACCGGACTTTCTACGCTGATCACCGTGCGATTCTTCTGCTAAATTACACGCTCTCCAAAAGTGAATTTCGTCCTCTGCAGTAAGTTTTGGTTTGATACGTTTATATAGGTCATCAAATGCTGCTTTGATGACTCGTTTCTCTTCCGTCGTTATGGATAATACTTCTGGCATATCAGGAAAACCTATAGTTATAAGCTATTAAAGATAAATATTGTTTTATTATTAAGTTTTGATATGCATATTTAAAAAGATTTTATCTTTGCACTCCCGATACGGGGATAGCGAAATAATAGATGTTTTGCTGTAATTTCAGGAAGTTCTCCATCTAAAATGGACTTTTTGAAGAATAGATTGACATTTTGCGGGTATGATGGAATTGGTAGACATGCTAGACTTAGGATCTAGTGCTTAACGGCGTGGGGGTTCGACTCCCTCTACCCGCACAATTTTATACAAAAAAGGGCTTTTTTGCACTCCAAATGCCCTTTTAAGCTTCAACTAATTATGAAAGTACAATTCGATAAGATAGATAATCTCAATGCTACACTTGAGCTCGAGCTAGAGCGCACAGATTATGAGCCATCTTACAGAGAGGAATTAAAGAAGTATAAGTCTCAGGCAGCAATGAAGGGCTTTAGAAAGGGTAAGACGCCTATGTCCTTCATAGAGAAAATGTATGGCAAGTCAATTTTAGCAGATAAGATTAACCGTACACTTCAAGAAAAGTTATACAGCTATCTTAAGGATGAAGAAATTGATATTCTAGGAGATCCACTTCCAAATGAAAATCAAGAGCAAATAGACTTTGATGTAAAACAGTTGGGAAACTATACTTTTAAATTTGATTTAGGATTAAGCCCTGAATTAGAAATTCAAGGAGTAGAAAATGCTGAGTATACAAAGCACCTGATCGTTGTTGCCGATTCCATGATTGATGAGGAAGTAAAAGCGTATCAAAAACGCTTTGGAAACTCCGTAGATACAGAGGCTATTATTGAAGAAAACGATTTAATAAAAATTGAAGCGGAAGAAAAGGGTAGTGGCGGTGTTTTGGCAAATGGCTGGGCAACAGATTTTACTGTTTCTGTTTCAAGCCTTACAGATGAAATAAAGGAGACAGTATTAAAATGCAAAAAAGGAGATAGCTTAGAGTTCGATATTTTCAATTTAGAAAAGGATAAGACAGAAGAGCATGTACGCAAGTATCTTTTGCAATTACCAGAGGAGGAAAGCGACAGAGAAGTAGGTAATGATTTTACAGGGAAGATTGCAGAAGTTAAACGTCTTGAACCTGCAGAAATTAACCAGGAACTTTTTGATAAAGTATATGGGAAAGATGTAATCAAGTCAAATGATGAAATGCGCGATAAAATCAAACAAAACATTGAAGGCTTCTATGCTAAGCAATCTACAAGTTTGATGTATAGAGATGTTATGCAAAACTTGATTGCAAAGAATGATATGGAACTTCCAGAGGCATTTTTAAAGCGTTGGTTAAAGGCAACGAACGAAAATGTAGAAGATGAGAAAATAGAAGAGGAGTATACGAGTTTTGAAGATAATCTCAAGTGGACCTTGATTAAATCAAAGCTTAGTAAGAAATTTGGTGTAGAAGTTCAACCTGAAGAGTTACGAGCTCATTTAACAGAAAAGGTGATGCAATACTTTCAAGGCTATGGAAGCGGCATTGATCAGTCATATATTTCTGAGATGGTAAATAGAATGGCTGAGGATAAAACACAGGTCCAAAATGCCTATAATGAGATAGAGGCGGACAAATTATTTGGAGAAATAGAGAAAATAATCACTGTAAAAGAGAATAATGTTTCTATGGATGAGTTTAAATCCATGGTAGAAGAAGCAAATAATCAATACAATCAAAAGAACTAATTTCCTTTAAAAGCATTTATAATAAAGTAAATAGATAAATATGTTCCCTAAAGATGAGTTTTTTAAGTATGCAACTAAGCACATGGGCATGAGCTCCATGCATTTAGAGAAATATATGGCTACTGCTGTACCTAATATCACTGGTTTTACTCCTCAAGTTATTGAAGAAAGACAGATGAATGTGGTTGGGATGGATGTATTCTCAAGATTAATGATGGACAGGATTATATTTATGGGAGTACCTGTGAATGATTACGTGGCTAATGTTATACAAGCCCAATTGCTATTCTTGGAATCTACAGATCCTAAGCGTGATATACAGATGTTTATTAATAGCCCAGGTGGCTCGGTAATTGCTGGTTTAGGGATGTATGATACAATGCAGTATGTATCACCTGATGTAAGTACAATTTGTACTGGTCTTGCAGCTAGTATGGGAGCTGTACTTTTATCTGCTGGAACAAAAGGGAAAAGATCATGTTTAAAGCATAGTAGAGTGATGATTCACCAACCATCAGGTGGTATGAGTGGTCAGTTTACTGAAATGGAAATTAGTTATAACCTTATCAAAGAATTAAAAGATGAGTTATATACTATTCTTTCTAAACACACAGGTCAAACAACAAAGACGATCGAGAAAGATAGTGATAGAGATAATTGGATGACAGCTAAGCAGGCAAAGGAATACGGTTTAGTGGATGAAGTATTAGAAAGAAAACCTTCTAAGTCTAAGTAAAAAAGATTTTATGAGTTCAAGGAAATCTGTACAAAAGTGTTCATTTTGTGGTAGAGACAAAGCGGAGGTTTTGATTCTTATTGCTGGCATAGATGGACATATTTGCGAAATATGTGTGGATCAGGCACATGACATTATTAAAGAGGAGGTTACTAATAAAGATACGAAAGAGTCTAAGGAGTTTAACCTTCCTGAAAATGTCACACCGCAGCGTATAAAGCATTTTCTTGATGACTATGTGATAGGTCAGGATACAGCGAAAAAATATCTTTCTGTTGCTGTGTACAATCATTATAAAAGATTAAATCAACATAAAGAACTAAGCACAAATGATATTGAGATTGAAAAATCAAATGTATTATTTGTAGGAAAAACCGGAACGGGAAAAACACTTTTAGCTAAAACAATTGCAAGGTTCCTAGATGTTCCATTTACCATAGTGGATGCTACCGTATTTACAGAAGCCGGATATGTAGGGGAAGACGTTGAAAGTATGTTATCTCGTTTGTTACAAGCCTGTGATTTTGATGTGGATGCGGCAGAAAAGGGTATTGTATATATAGATGAAATTGATAAAGTAGCGCGTAAGACAGACAATCCATCTATTACAAGAGATGTTTCAGGAGAAGGGGTGCAGCAAGCGATGTTGAAAATGTTAGAAGGAACCTATGTAAATGTGCCACCGCAGGGAGGTAGAAAACATCCTGAACAAAAAATGATTCGTGTGAATACACGGAATATATTATTTATTTGTGGAGGTGCATTTGATGGTATAGAGAAATCTATTGCAAAGCGAATGAACACACAGGTGATAGGTTTCAAAGCAGATGAAGAAGCGCGTATTGATAAAGAAAACTTGCTAGAATATATTTCTCATCAAGATCTAAAATCATTTGGACTTATACCTGAGTTAATTGGAAGATTACCTGTCCTTACCTATCTAGATCCTTTGGACCTAGAAACAATGATGAATATATTAACGGAGCCTAAAAATGCTCTGATAAAACAGTATCAAAAATTATTTGAGCTTGAGGATAAGAAACTTGAGTTTACAAGAGATGCTTTAGAACTTATCGCCCAAAAGGCACTAGAATTTAAATTAGGTGCAAGAGGCTTACGATCTATCTGTGAAGCAATCTTGACGGAGGCTATGTATACTATGCCTTCCCAAGAGGATATACATACTTTGCTTATTGATAAAGAGTATGTAGAAAATCAGATCAAAACATCAAAATTTAATTTTTTAAAAGCCGCATAGTAAAACAGGACCCATGCCACGCTACTTTGTAGAACTCGCTTATGATGGTAGCAAATATTCAGGATGGCAGCGTCAACCGAATGCTATTTCAGTACAAGAGGTACTGGAAGAAAAATTCTCTCAGGTCTTACAATCAAAAATTCAAGTAGTTGGATGTGGAAGAACAGATGCAGGAGTACACGCGAGGCAGTATTTTATGCATTTTGATAGCCCTGAGATTCTCACAGAGCAACAAGACTACGGTCTAAGATCTGTACAGCCCAAGGATATCGCCATTTATTCTATCTTTTCAGTTGAAAATGAGTTCCATGCACGCTTTGATGCGAAGTTGCGAGAGTATACTTACCACATTTCTACCAACGCAAATCCATTTAATAGATTTTTTTCATGGTCTCCGCCTAAGGCGAAAGAGCTTGAATTGGCTAAGCTATATGAGGCCGCGCAATTAATTGGCTCCTATTCTGATTTTTTTCCTTTCTGTAAAGCTGGTTCTGATGTAGAAACGTATACATGTAAAATACATCAAATCTCTTGGGAGAGAATGGATGATGAACTCATTTTTACTATCTCTGCTAACCGCTTTCTAAGAGGAATGGTACGTATGATAGTAGGAGCTTGCGTAAATATTTCAGTAGGGAAATTAAGTCTACAAGAATTAAAAAAATCTATGGATACGCAGGAAAGATTAACTACAGCCTACTCTGTTCCAGGACATGCATTGTTCTTGAACAAAATCAGTTATGACTTTAATACTGTAGACAAAATCTAGTATTTAAAATCTAACTAGTGTCCTGTTATTGTCTAAGCATACAAAGGAAAGTCACCCATATATTCTGCAATCTTAGACTTCATTTCTTTTTGTAAACTCGTATTTTCTTTGTCAGATAAGACCTGATCAATCCAATCTACAACCTGTACACAGTGTTCTTCTTTAAAACCACGTGTGGTGATGGCAGCAGTTCCTATGCGAATACCTGAGGTAACAAATGGACTTTTGTCATCAAAGGGTACCATGTTTTTATTGATCGTAATCTCCGCAGCAACTAGTGCATTTTCCGCTTCTTTACCAGTCAAATCCTTATTACGAAGATCGATCAGCATAAGATGATTATCTGTTCCCCCAGAAATAATTTTGTAATCTCTTTCTACAAAGGCATTAGCCATAGCTTGTGCATTTGCAATTACTTGTGTTTGATATGCTACAAAGTCCTCTTGAAGAGCTTCTTGGAAAGCGATCGCTTTTGCTGCAATTACGTGTTCTAAAGGTCCTCCTTGCATACCAGGAAATACGCCACTATTTATAATTGAGGACATTTTTAGTGTTGTCCCTTTTCTAGTAGTTCTGCCGAGAGTGTTCTCATAGTCCTTACCTAACATGATCAGACCTCCACGCGGACCTCTTAGGGTCTTATGTGTAGTTGTTGTAACTATATGGCAATGTGGAATAGGATCATTTAGAAGCTTTGCTGCGATTATTCCTGCAGGATGTGCAATATCTGCGAGTAGGGTAGCACCTACTTCATCTGCGATTTCTCTAAATCGCTTATAGTCCCAATCTCTAGAATATGCTGAGGCACCGCATACGATTAACTTGGGTTTATGTTCTAGTGCTTTAGCAGCAACCTTATCCATATCTATAGTTCCTGTTTCCTTTTCTACACCATAGAATACAGGATTGTACACTATCCCTGAGAAGTTAACAGGAGAGCCATGCGATAGATGTCCGCCATGAGAAAGATCAAATCCTAGAACGGTGTCTCCAGGTTTTAAAACTGCTAAGAATACAGCAGCATTTGCTTGGGCACCGGCATGTGGTTGTACATTGGCGTATTCTGCGCCAAATAATTCTTTGACTCTATCGATAGCTAATTGCTCAATCTCATCAACCACCTCGCAACCACCGTAATATCGTTTTCCTGGATAACCTTCAGCGTATTTATTGGTGAGGCAAGAGCCCATTGCATTAATTACAGCCTGTGAGGTGAAATTTTCTGATGCGATAAGTTCGATACCGTTTCTCTGTCGGTGTAATTCTTTTTTAATTAGTTGGTTTACTATATCAGCCATGTGTAATATATTAGATAGGCAAATGTATAAAATAAAAAGCCCCGCTTCGAATGAAGCAGGGCTTATATATTTAGATTGTTATAATCTATTGTTTAACACCAAGAGCTCTTAGTGTTTCTACATCTAGTGCTCCAATCGGAAGACCATTGTCTTGCTGGAATTTCACTAAAGCAGCTTTTGAAGCCTTACCCCAGTTGTTGTCTGCGCCAGCGCTTCCAACGTTATATCCTCTTGAGATAAGAGCGCTTTGTACCGCTCTGTATAACTGAGGAGTTTGGTCAGCCTCACAAACAACTTCTCTCCACTCTGTAAATCCACCTGCTTTTACTAACTGTCTTCTAGTTACAGTTCTGTATTCAGCTGGTACATCAATAGTACGAGTAGTTGCTGGTTGTGCTACTTTCTGGTAAGATCTGTTCTCGTATCTAGCAGGAACGTCAACTCCTTGCGTTGTTGCATCAGAAGTAAGCTTCTGATAAGTTCTGTTCGTATACTGAGCATCTCCAGTTGTAGTCTGAGCAGTTGCCTGCTGAGCTAACTTCTGGTAAGATCTGTTCTCATATCTAGCAGGAACATCTACACCTTGGCTTGTTGCATCTGCAGTAAGCTTCTGATAAGTTCTGTTAGTATATTGAGCATCTCCAGTTGTAACGTTAGCAGAAGCTGGGTTTACCAATCTTTGGTAAGTTCTAGTTTCGTATCTGTTACAATCTCCACCAGTTGAAGCAACAGCTCCACCACCTCCAGAAGTAACTAATTCAGTTCTTCTGTTTTGTGCTCTACCTTCAGCTGAAGCATTTGAAGCAATTGGAGAAGCTTCTCCCATGCCATCATATGATAAGCTTGAAGCAGAAACACCAGCAGCTACTAATGCATCGTAAACAGCTTTTGCTCTTCTTCTTGAAAGATCAAGGTTAGCAGCTTCCGCTCCTTGACTATCTGTGTGACCAATAAGTCTTGCAGTAGCACCTGATGATTGAAGGGAAGAGGCAACTCTGTTAATTTCAGCATAAGATGCCTGTGTCAATGTAGCTGATCCAGATTGGAAATTCACATTTCTCAAAATAGAAGAGCTACCACTTGAACCTCCTGAACTACAAGGAACTGGAGTTGTAGAAGCATCTGCAGATAATTTCTGGTAAGATCTTGTTGTGTACTGAGCATCTCCACTTACTACATTAGCAGTTGCTGGTGAAGACAATCTTTGGTACGTTCTAGTCTCATATCTTGACTCTCCTGTTACAGGTTCTGCTGACGCATCGTTAGCAAGAGTTTGATATGTTCTGTTCGTATACTGAGCATCACCAGTTGTAGTCTGAGCAGTTGCCTGCTGTGCTAGCTTCTGGTAAGTTCTTGTTTCGTATCTCGCAGGAACATCTACAGATTGCGTTGTTGCATCTGCAGTCAGTTTCTGGTAAGAACGTGTAGTATACTGCGCATCACCAGTAGTAGTTTGAGCAGTTGCCTGCTGTGCTAGCTTCTGGTAAGTTCTTGTTTCGTATCTCGCAGGAACATCTACAGACTGCGTTGTTGCATCTGAAGCAAGTTTCTGGTAAGTACGCGTTGTGTATTGTGCAGGTACATCAGTTGATGTAGCTGAACTGTTATTCGCAACTCTCTTGTAAGAACGTGTTGTGTACTGAGCAGGTACTTCTACTTCTTCTACAGTAGCAGGAGTTACAACTCTTTGGTACGTTCTTGTCTCATACTTCGCAGGAACAGTTTCAGTTCTAGTAGTAGCAGGAGCCGAAAGTTTTTGATACGTTCTGGTTGTGTATTGAGCAGGCACTGTTACAGCTTCCGTTGTAGCAGGACTTACTAATTTTCTATATGTTCTAGTAGTATACTGAGCAGGTACGTCTACAGCTTCTGTTGTAGCAGGACTTACAAGCTTTTTGTAAGAACGTGTTGTAAATTGAGCAGGCACTGTTACAGCTTCTGTTGTAGCAGGACTTACTAATTTTCTATATGTTCTCGTAGTATACTGTGCCGGCACGTCTACTGCTTCAGAAGAGGCAGGAGTTACAAGTTTCTTATAAGATCTTGTAGTGTACTGAGCAGGAACAGCTACTGCTTCAGTAGAAGCAGGTGCAGTTAATTTTCTATATGTTCTTGTAGTGTACTGTGCAGGTACATCAACAGACTCAGTAGTAGCTGGTGTTACCAGTTTCTTGTAAGATCTTGTAGTGTACTGAGCAGGTACTGTTACAGCTTCTGTTGTAGCAGGACTTACAAGTTTTCTATATGTTCTTGTAGTGTACTGTGCAGGTACATCAACAGACTCAGAAGAGGCAGGACTTACAAGTTTCTTATAAGATCTTGTAGTGTACTGAGCAGGTACTGTTACAGCTTCTGTTGTAGCAGGACTTACTAATTTTCTGTATGTTCTTGTAGTGTACTGTGCAGGTACGTCTACCGCTTCAGATGTAGCAGGACTTACCAGTTTCTTGTAAGATCTTGTAGTATACTGTGCAGGTACCGTTACAGCTTCTGTTGTAGCAGGACTTACAAGCTTTCTGTATGTTCTGTTAGAGTATCCAGCAGGAACATCGATTGTTTTAACACAATCAGCACCACTGTCTGTATAACCATCTGAACATCCAACTCTTACTTGCTTCGTTACTGTTCTGAATTGAGCAGGAGTCTCAACTAGACACCATACTAAACAATCGTTAGGATCTTCAGAAAGACAAGCTCTATCTGCTTTCTTCTTAACCCACTTAGTTTCAGCAGGAGCTACTTGAATTTGCTCTGACTCAGTAGTATACTGTGCAGGAATTCTTTCATATCTCTGTGTAGCCTCTTTCGTTAATACTTGCTCAGTTACAGTTTCGTACTGTGCAGGAATCACTTTAAGAGTTGTGTATGCATCCTTTGTTAATACTTGCTCAGTTACAGTTTCGTACTGTGCAGGAATTGCTCTAAGAGTCTGGTGTGCCTCTTTCGTTAATACTTGCTCAGTTACAGTTTCGTACTGTGCAGGAACAACTTTAAGCGTTGTGTACGCATCTTTTGTCAATACTTGCTCAGATACAGTTTCGTACTGTGCAGGAATTGCTCTAAGAGTTGTGTGTGCATCTTTTACTAAAACTTGTTCAGTAATTGTTTCGTACTGTGCAGGTATAACTTTAAGCGTTGTATACGCATCTTTTGTCAATACTTGCTCAGATACAGTTTCATAAGTTGCTGGTACAGCTCTAAGAGTTGTATGTGCATCTTTTACTAAAACTTGCTCAGAAACAGTTTCATATTGTGCAGGTATTACTCGTAAGGTAGTATACCCAGCTTTTGTCATTACTTGTTCGCTTACAGTCTCATACGTAGCAGGAATTGCTCTAAGAGTCTGGTGTGCATCTTTTGTTAATACTTGCTCAGAAACAGTTTCGTACTGCGCAGGAATAACTTTAAGCGTTGTATATGCATCTTTAGTCTGTACTTGCTCAGTTACAGTTTCATACTGTGCTGGTACAGCTCTAAGAGTTTGGTACGCATCTTTCGTTAATACTTGCTCAGAAACAGTTTCGTACTGTGCAGGAATCACTTTAAGAGTAGTGTACGCATCTTTCGTTAGCACTTGCTCAGTTACTGACTCATATTGAGCAGGAACAACAACTGTTACGTCATATGCATCTTGTACAAGAACTTGCTCAGATACAGTTTCGAATGTAGCTGGTACAACTCTCAATGTTTTGAAAGCATCTTTAACGAGTACTTGTTCAGTTACAGTTTCGAATGTTGCAGGTACAGCTCTAAGAACTGTAGAACCCTCTTTTGTAAGCACTTGCTCAGAAACAGATTCGAATGTAGCTGGTACAACTCTAACTTCAGAACCTGCATCAGAAGATAACACTTGCTCAGATACAGTTTCAAATTGTGCAGGAGAGATAGATACTCTAGACTCACCTTCAGAAGCTAGTACTTGTTCCGTTACAGTTTCAAACTGTGCTGGTACAACTCTTAATTCAGAACCTGCATCAGAAGATAATACTTGCTCAGATACAGTTTCGAATTGTGCAGGAGAGATAGATACTCTAGACTCACCTTCAGAAGCTAATACTTGTTCTGTTACAGTTTCGAATGTTGCAGGAGTAATTCTGTAATCAGTAATTCCACCTGTTCCACTAGCAACACTTCCACCAGAAGCAGCTGATGTAGTATATACTACAACTTCCACTCTTCTGTTCATTGCTCTACCATCTGCAGTATCGTTAGAAGCTTTAGGAGCAGTTTCTCCTCTACCTTCATGTGATACACCAGATACATCACAGCCAGCAGCTGCAAGAGCATCATAAACAGCTTTAGCACGTCTTTGTGAAAGATCAAGATTACTAGCATCATTTCCTTGTGAATCTGTGTGACCTACAATAGCAACTCTTGAAGAGCCACCTGCAGAAGATCGCGCAGAGGAAATAGCACTACATGCAGAACTAATAGCAGCTACTGAAGCAGCAGTTAGATTTGCAGATCCTGATTCAAAATTCACATTGTCGAGTGTTGCTGATGAACTTACAGAGGTAGAACCTCCTGTGCTAAATCCGCCACCCATATCTAAAGCAATTACTTGCTCAGATACTGTTTCGAATTGAGCAGCACTGATTTGAACTGAAGAATTTCCTTCAGAAGCCAGTACTTGTTCAGTGATTGTTTCAAATTGTGCAGGTATAACCCGAAGGTCAGCTGCTGAAACACCATTCATATCTAAAGCGGTTACTTGCTCAGATACTGTCTCGAATTGTGCAGGACTAATTTGCACGGATGAAGCTCCCTCAGAAGCGAGTACTTGTTCAGTCACAGTTTCAAATTGTGCTGGAACGACTCTTAATTCTGATCCTGCTTCTGAAGCTAATACTTGCTCAGTTACAGTTTCGAATTGTGCAGGACTGATTTGTACTGAAGAAGCACCTTCAGATGAAAGAACTTGTTCCGTAACAGTTTCAAACTGCGCAGGGACAACCCTAAGTTCAGATCCTGCTTCTGAAGCAAGAACTTGCTCAGTCACAGTTTCGTATTGTGGTCCGACTACTTCCACTCTGGTGGTAGCGTCTTTTACCAATACTTGTTCCGTAATAGTTTCGTATTGATCGCCGATAAGGCATTTCGCATAACATTTCCCAGGCTCGGATGGCATCCCAGCTTCAGGTTGTGCGTATGCAACGAAAGTAATAAGAACTAAAAGAGAAGTGAAAATTGTATTCAGTTTTCTCATAGTTGATTTAAGATTAAATATTAATGAAATAAGTTATTTTCCAAAGGCGCAAATATACGTAACGTATTACACATTAACGTATTTAGGATAACATAAATAGTATAGAATATCCTTATCTGTATTTACTTTTAGATCAGAATATTGATGAAACGAGACAGTTTCTCCATTCTTTTTAAGAATCTTAATCTCATCCTGTGATGCATTATAATCCAGGTTAGATTCAGAGCCATCAATTATAAGAGCCTTGGTGTCTAGTTTATCTACGTTTAGCAAACTACCAGTTTTGTGACGGAGGTCTTCCAACTCGTCACTGTTGAATGGGCTAGTTGATGTGAAAATATGGAAAAGTTTCCTGTTTATCAAAGATTTTGAGAGGTATTGGAGCACAAAATCGGAGCTTTCTGTGCAACATTTCAGAAGGTAAATTATATCAAAATCATCAACCTTGGAAAACATATTTAAATGTGCGGAATTGTCTAAGGTAAAATCCTCTGATTCAATGATTTGTAGAAGGTACTTAGGGACAGACTCTAACCAGCGTTCTCCTGCTTTTTTCTTTTTGAGCTCTTCCATAAATCGTATCAACATTTGCTCCGCCGCTATCACGGTCTTATGTAAATACACCTGCCAATACATTATTCTTCTAGAAATTAAAAATTTTTCAATCGAGTAGATGCCTTTCTCTTCTACCACTATTTGGTCATTTATTACATTAAGCATTTTTATAATACGATCATAGCCGATTACACCCTCTGCAACACCAGTATAAAAACTATCTCTAGTGAGGTAGTCTAATCTATCCATATCCAATTGACTTGATACGAGCTGATGTAAAAATTTGCGTGGATACTTATCTTTAAATATTTCAATGCCCAAACTTAGTTTTCCATCAAATTGACTATTCAGCTCTTCCATGAATTTGATGGAAATTTCTTCATGATGGGTATTAATGAGTTTGTGTTCCAAGGCATGAGAAAAGGGACCATGGCCTATATCATGCAATAAGATGGCAATGCACACCGCTTCTGCTTCTTCTTCAGAAATTTCAATCCCTTTAATACGCAGAGTGTCTATTGACTTTATCATAAGCTGTACTGCTCCCAAGGCATGGTGGAATCTTGTGTGGAGCGCGCCTGGATAGACATATTGTGTTAGACCCAACTGTGAAATTCTACGTAATCTCTGAAAATAGGGATGATCTATTAAATCATAGAGAATCTCATATGGGAAATAGAGAAATCCGTAAACAGGATCATTGAAAATCTTCCTTTTGTTCATGCTGAGGTAATAATAAGAGCTGCAAGATCGTTTTTTATGAAACCTTTCTTACTATAGAAGCAAGTTTTACTTTTCTTTAGACTTTATTGAAACTTTAATCAAAGCAAATATATATGAGTAAAATCAGAATCCTTTGGGCGGATGATGAAATTGATATGTTGAAACCTCAACTCTTTTTTTTAGAAAAGAAAGGCTATGAGGTAGTTACTGTCACAAATGGACATGATGCCATTGACCACCTCGCAGAAGATGGTGCTATTGATGTCGTATTTCTTGATGAATCTATGCCAGGTTTGACAGGTTTAGAAACCTTAGATAGGATAAAAGAGACAAAACCTAACCTCCCTATCGTTATGATCACAAAAAACGAGGCAGAAGACATAATGGAACAAGCGATTGGCTCTAGAATTGATGATTATTTAATAAAACCGGTCAATCCCAATCAAATACTGCTTTCTCTCAAAAAAATTACTGATAATAAGCGACTCGTTTCGGAAAAAACAGCTTCTGACTACCAGCAAGAGTTTAGAAAAATATTGCTAGATATTAATGAGGCAAATGATCTAGATACTTGGATAGATATCTATAAGCGTATTGTGGGATGGGAGCTCAAATTAGACTCCTCCTATTCGGATGAATTTAAGGATATTCTGAGTATGCAGAAAAGTGAGGCAAATAAGGGCTTTTCTAAGTTTATCGATCGAGAATATTCTACCTGGGTAGAAGACGGCGAACTCACTATGTCGCACAATGTGCTTGTGCGCAAATTACTTCCCTTATTGAATAATGATAAGCCTGTTGTTTATGTACTTTTAGACAATCTTCGATACGACCAATGGAAGATTTTAGAGCCTGCCATAACGGAAGATTTTAAAATAGATTCTGAAGATTATTTCATGTCTATTTTACCTACCTCCACACAGTATTCAAGAAACTCCATTTTCTCAGGATTACTGCCTTCTGAAATTCAAAAAAAGTTTCCAGATAAATGGGTGCACGATTTTGAAGAAGGGGGTAAAAATCAACATGAAAAATTCTTTTTGGAAAAGCAATTAGAGCGTACAGTTCGACGTCCAGTAAAAATGGATTATCATAAGGTGACTAGAAATAATGTCGCCAAAACTCTGCCTGATATTGCACTCAATTTTTTGAATAATGACCTCACTGTTGTTGTATATAATTTCATAGATATGATGTCGCACGCAAGGACAGAAATGGAAGTATTAAAAGAGTTAGCTTCAGACGAAAAAGCCTACCGTTCTTTGACTAAATCTTGGTATGCAAATTCGCCTTTACGCCAGATGCTTTTAAAGCTTTCTGATAGAGACATTCAGTTATGTATTTCCACTGATCATGGAACCATTCGTGTTCAGACACCGGCACGTGTAACTGCAGATAAAAATACAACTACTAATCTACGGTATAAGGTGGGTAAAAACCTAAACTATTCTAAGAGTGATGTCTTAGATATTTCTGATCCACATAGAGTGGGTTTACCTAAGCCAAATGTCAGTTCTCGTTTTATTTTTGCGAAGGAAGATAAGTTCTTTTTATACCCTAATAATTACAACCATTACAACAATGTATATAAGGATACTTTTCAACATGGAGGCATTTCTTTAGAAGAAATGATTTGTCCATTTGTAACATTATCCAAGCGGTAATTTTCCTGGGAAAAGCGCAATGTATTCTCGTAAATTTTTGTCTTTAAGTAAGCAGGTTATTTTATGCCCGAAACGCGTTTTGTCTTTAAATTCTATGCGTAATAATTTAAACAAACCAAGCTCTATTTTCTTCACATTTTTAATGTCTGAAATAGAGTAACGATAGGTGTTAAAGTAATTACTTACAAACAAATTTTCTTTATCAATTTCGATGCGTTTAAGACGCATAATTGTAAAGTATTGCAAAGCAAAAAACACGATAAAAAAACTGAGTACCACAATGATTTCTGTACTGTGGTCAAATGGTAAAATGGATCTGCCTTCAGAGACGATAATGGCTATAGTAAGGGCGCCAAAAAACACTGTCCAAAAGGTTGGAATAAAGATCTTAAAAAATAGACTTAGATTAGAAGAAAGTCTAATCATTACTATGGTATTTTTTGTGTACGCGTTTTGAAATATAAATACTTATTTCATACAAGAAAAATACAGGTACACCAATGAGAAATTGTGTCAATACATCGGGTGGCGTTATGACTGCAGCTAAGATTAGAATAAGTACAAAGGCGTGTTTTCTAAACTTTCTCATTAGGGCTGGAGTAACCATGCCAATGCGTGATAAAAAGTAAACTAAAACAGGTAGCTCAAAAACAAAACCAGTTGGAATAGTAAACATAGTTAGATAGTTAATATACGACTCTAAGGAGGTGCTATTAATGGTGTCTGCTCCTACAGAATAGTTACCTAAAAATGTTAATCCAAAAGGCGTTATAACGTAGTATCCAAACACAACTCCCGCAAGAAAAAGTAAAGAACAAATAACTACAAAACCACGCGCAGCTTTCTTCTCGTTTTGGTACAAACCTGGCTTAATAAATTTCCAAATTTCCCAAAGAATGTATGGAAAAGCAATAACGAGTCCAAGCCAAAAAGAAACTTTTAAATGCGTGAAAAATTGTTCCCCTAATTGCCTTGGAATTATTTCTAATTCAGGTGGTTGGAAACACGTTTTTTCAGAAAGATTACAGAAGAATTGATAGGTAGGAAAACTATCTTTTTTTGGTGCAAATATGATGTGATCAAATACAAACTTTTTGAGCGAAAAAACAGAAACGGCAACGACGAAAATAGCAATTGCAGCACGTACAATATGCCATCTTAATTCCTCAAGATGGTCGAGAAATGACATCTCTTTTTGATCTTTCTTTGGCTCTTTTGATTTTAAACTCATGATGCACTACAAAAGTAAAATTATTACGCATAAGAACGTTTGAATCGTAAAAAAGCTTTGTAGTATAGAATCTAGATATACAAGGGGAGAATAGGGTATAAGTTTATATCTTTATTCTTTAAAGATAAAATCAGAAGAGTGGGATTACTTGCGTATATCGGATTATTTGTTGTCAGTTTAGCAGTATTATTAATAGCATCTGACAAATTTATTGAGGCAGCAGAGAAAATAGGATTAGCAATAGGTATTTCTCCCTTTGTAATAGGAGTAACTATTGTAGCTTTTGGTACTTCTTTACCTGAACTTGCGACTTCAATAGCTGCAATATATAGTGGGAGCTCAGAAATAGTGGCTGGGAATGTCATTGGCTCCAATATTACCAATATTCTACTTGTATTAGGCGTAACCGCTGTTATAGCTAAGGAAATTAAGTTGAATTTCGATGTTATGCAGAACGATATGAGTTTTTTAATCGGTTCTGCCATCCTCTTGTTTTTTGCCTTACAAGATGCCTATATCAGCTTGTTTGAAGCAGCTGTATTTATTGTGATGTTAGGTGTGTTTTTATTTAACTCATTCACTGCAGATAAAACAGATAAGGAGGACAGGCCAAGTGTTTCTCCAGTTACCTTTTTTATACTTTTAGTTGGTGCTGTTTTTGTCTTTTTAGGGGCAAAATATACCATATATTCCATGGAAGGGATCTCAAGTATAATGGGGATTAGCCCCGATATTATTGCATTGACTGGGGTAGCTTTAGGGACCTCACTACCAGAGCTTATTGTCTCAATTAATGCTAGTAAAAAGGGCAAACATGCGATTGCTGTAGGGAATGTTTTAGGATCTAATCTATTTAATACGCTAGGAATTATAGGCGTGCCAAGGTTGTTTGGGGAATTGAAAATTTCAAAGGTAATTCAAGATTTCTCTTCTCCTTTTATGATGGCTGTTACCTTCTTATTTTTCTTAGTTTGTCTGAGTAAGAAAATCCATAGGTGCGAAGGACTTATTCTAGTAATACTATACGTTTATTTTATTGCTGAACTCTTCTTGAACAAAAGTATTTAGTGTTTGTTAAATAAATATTTAGACTAATCTAAAATATTTCATTGAACTCTGCTTTCTATTCCTCTGATTGCCTAAAAATATGCAAGGCAAAAATGTATATTTGTACTTATACGTAGAACATTACGTTATAATTCTATGAGAAAGAACGTTCTTATCAACTTGAATCTTATTCTAAGTTTATTCTTGGCTTTATTTGCGCAAAATACAGTAGCACAGAATCTTATACATGAGTATAATTTTAATATGTGTGATTTGAATGATGCCCAATTAAATGCTCCTATGCCTTCACAAGCATTTGGTAATCCCTTTTGTGATTGTGGTCCTGCCAATGATGCACTTTATTTAGATGGTACCGGGGACTATATTGAACTTGATTCTGTTGTAAAAGATGCTTTCATCAATGATTTTACCCTTAGTTTTTACTTCTGGGTAGAAGATTCTAATAGTCCATACAATCTATTTTCCATTAAAAAGGAAGAATGTTTGGATAGGGATTCTACCATGGCAATACGCTACATACCTGTCTCCAGAACCTTAGAAGTTGATCTGATTCTTAATCTGGGAGATAGATTATCTCTTACGGCTGATGTCTCTGATAGTAAATGCTGGCACCATATGGTTCTGACAAAATCAGGAACCAATTATAGTTTGTTTTTGGATGAAGAATTTGCAGAATCTAAGGACCAATTTGCAAATTATGCCTATTCTGATACCTCAGCCGTATATATTGGCTTTAGTCCATGTACGAGTACAAGTGAAGATCTGTTTAATGGACGCATAGACGAATTAAAAATTTATGACCAAGCCTTTGATGTTGCCAGTCTGGTAAGTCTTGATTTAAACACAGATCAAATCATTACAGAAAATATGACTCTTTTTGCTGGAGATGGGATCCAAATTGAAACAGGTGGAACCTGTGCAAACAATTTTTCATGGTCGCCCATTGACGGGCTTGATGATCCTAGTCTGCTCGAGCCTTTCATTACACCACCAGAGTCTGCTGAATATGTGCTTACAATGAATCATGGTTCTTGCGAAGTAAGTGACACTGTCTTTCTTAGTGTCATCACTGATGAACAACTAGATTGTGATCAATTACTATTGCCCAAAGCTTTTACACCAAATGGAGATAATTTAAATGATGAATATGGCATTAGTAACGACTTTATAGTAGAAGAACTGGAGTATTTAAGAATATTTGACAGATGGGGCGCACTGGTGTTTGAGACAAATAATGTAAATAATAAATGGGATGGTTCGTTTAAAGGAAATCCTATGAATCCAGCTATGTTTATCTATAAAGCAAAATATATATGTCGTGGCGAAGAGAAACTTTCTGTAGGAAGTTTTAGTATATTACGTTAAATTCCAGATAAAATACCCATGTTAAAAACAGGTCTTACATACAGTTTGTGTTTAACTATTCTACTGTGGTTCTGTGCTTGTAAGTCTGATTCAAAAGATGTAAATGCTGCTGTAGAGCAATCAAATAAGAAAGAATCTGTTGATTTTAAAAAGCCAACTCCTACAAGCAAAGTTGATGAAGCGATGCTTGAGAAAAAGGAGAATGTGATGGCCTCTAAACAGGAAGAATCTGCCGTTGGTCTGAGTGAAAAGAAACCACCAAAAGAAGAACCGAAAAAACCTAAGAAGGCAGCGGAACCCAAACCTAGAAAGTCTACTGTTACTCCTGCGCCACAAAAAAAAGCAGTGTATGCTAAACCTGCTATCGAGTTTGAAACCATGACACATGATTTTGGGAAATTAGAAGAAGGAGAGACCTATGATTATGCGTTCAAGTTTAAAAACACGGGAAATGCACCCTTGGAAATTACCTCAGCATCTGGTTCATGCGGTTGTGCGCAACCAAGTTTTCCATTTTTAGAAATTCCACCGGGAGGCACTAATCAAATAGGAGTACACTATAATAGTGTAAATAAAGAGGGAGACCAAAACCCTGAAATTTTTGTCACCACCAACATTAATGACACAAAGATAAAGCTTACCCTTACGGGGACTGTAAACGTGTCTGAGGAGCGTCGTAAAGAGAAAGAAGAAGCCATTAAGAAACAAAAGGAGGCTATCGCCAAAGCGGCTGAAGAAAGACGCAAAAAGAGAGAGGCACAAGAGAAGATTACCAAGGCACGCGTAGACAGTATTTTACAAGCTCAGAAAGATACAACGGGAACGATAGATCCTAAGAGGTAAAGAAAGACGCTAGACTTTAGACGCTAGACACTAGATTTTAAACGTGCACAATCATCTTATAGCTTTAGGCTTAGACCCAACTTTAAGATATGCACATTTCCTTGGCCAAATTCGCCATAAATTCCAATTTTAGGTGTGACATAGTATCTTGCTCCAACTGCTCCGAAATACACAAAATCAGGAATCTCTACATTCAGACCAAGTTGTTCAGAAGCCGTATTAAGAGCCTCTTCCGTAATCGTCTCTCGACTATTAAAGCTGTAACCTAAATACGTACTTACATAGGTATCAAATTTTTCTACGATATGTCTAGCATACATCAATTTACCTCCCACAGTGAGTACATTTACGCGCTCTTGAATATTTGTTGTAACATCTTCTGGACAATTAACTTGGAACGTTTCACACAAGAAGTCATCCACGCCTAATTCAGACAACAATCCGCCAATATCAATTCCTAGTCCATCCAAACTACTCGAAAGAGCATCTAGGGTTGATGACTGAGATGCGTCTACACGATAGTAATTTGTAAAGGCACCTATGCGAATATCATTCGTTACAGCATAGTCGTAAGATAGATTTAAAGAAGGGGAAGGATTACCACTACCAGTTTGACCAAAGAGTGAAAAAGCAAAATCTGTAGTATTTAGAAAACCAACATTTACATTGAGCTGTTGTTCTCCTGCTAAAAGATAATAGCTAGATAAGCTGCGGGGAGCTGTACCTTCTTCTTGCGCTTGTAATCCTGTGAAGGCACAAAATAGCAGGGCGATAAATAATCCTAGGTTCTTAATCATATCGACGTGTTTTCTGTTGAGACGTGAAAGCCAGGCTAAAGTAGCTCAATTTATACATTATTTCAAGCAGACGGAGAGCTTGTCTGCGTGCGCAAGCAGGCAGGATGGAGAGATGAAGGGATAGCGCACTCTGGTGCGCGTGGAGATGAAGTGATTGAGAGAGATTGATTTTTTCAATCACCCTTTTTGAAGTTTGCCCAAGGGGTCATGACCCCTTGAAGACACCGTCGTCCTTTGTCTCCATGCAAATCAGCTCTGCTGATTTGCTGTCTATCTAATAAGGGTAACTGAGCCTTTGTAGGTAAATTCAAAACCATCAATGAAAGTAAGTTTTGCAAAGTACACGTAGACACCTGGTTGTACGGCATCTCCTTTATGAGTACCATCCCAGGCCTCTGAGCCATCCGGGCCAGCTGCTCTACTGCCTGCATCAAAGACCTTATTTCCCCAGCGGTCAAAAATTACGAATGATTCAATGTCTTGTACACCTCTACCCGTTTGGATTTTGAATTCATCATTTTGTCCATCCCCGTTTGGTGAGAAGATATTAGATACAAATACGTTTCTATCTGTTTTCAGTGTAACATTAATATCATCAAAACCTTCGCAACCATTTATATCCACTACAGTAACTCCATAGGTGACGTTTTGCTGAGGTTGTACGGATACGACAGAACAATTATCTGTTTTACATTCTAAGAACATAAACGGATCCCATATAATAGTATCGATGGGTTCTTGTGCATCAATGTTTACATTAATGAGTGTTGTAGAATCTCCTAAATCCACAATAATATCAGGACCTAGATCTACCTCAATAGCTGCTGGCTGTGTCACTTCTATCATAGAAGATACTGAGCATCCCGCTTGGTCAAAAAGTGTAACATTATACATACCAGCTATGACTTCTAGGCATGAGTCTATCCCCACTTGTTGCCCAAATGGATTAATAGCAAACTGATAGGAAGTGCCTGTTCCTCCTGTTACATTTTCTATGGCAATACAGGTACTTCCTCCAAAACAATCTGGAATTTCTGGTGGAATAACATCGAAGCTAAGTGGCTCTGGTGCTACTACTTCATAGCAAGCAGAATCTGAGCAGCCTTTAGTATCTGTTACCGTAACACAATAGGTGCCTATTCCAAGATTAGTTGCAATTGCATTGTCTGAAACTACATTAGTCCAGCTATAGTCTAGATCTCCTGAGTTTCCTCCAAATACATTCACTCCAAACATGGCTGTATTTTCTCCGGAGCAACTTAAGTTTTCAATGGTAAAGGAATCTATTTCTACAACCATGCTGTCTGGTTCTTGTATGAAAATAGAATCTAGCACAGTACAACCAGGAACGGCTTCATCCGTGATTTCTATATAGTGTATTCCTGCTGCTAATCCAGAGTTTGTATTTCCGACTGTGCCATCCGTAAGCCAAGTATAGGTGTAATTTCCATTAGGAGCAATACCACCTTCAGCTTCTATGCTTGCTTCTCCATTGGCAATGCCAAAACAAGATGCGTCCACAAAACTACTTGCATCGCTTGATATGGTAATTTGATCTACTGTACCAATTGTAAAAAAGACAGTATCAGAACTACATACACCATCATTAGCAATTACCCAATTCTCACCTTCAACTAGGGTTGTGTCTAAGGAGAAAGAACCAAAGTTAGATTCACCAGAAGACCATAAGAAATTGAATTGCGTTGTTCCTCCTACGATTTCCGCAACTGCTTCTCCTGTTGCTTCACCAAAACAACTCACATCTCTAGTGAGGTTTACTTCTAGTTCTATTCTTTCCGGACATGGTACTTCTATGGTACCAAGATTCACAGTACAGCCATCTGAATCCGTAACTGAAATCCCATCATAAAAGCCACATGGAATACCAGGGAGAATAAAGTTTGTAGCGATACCATTTGGATGATTCCAGTCCATCATATATCCCATACCAGATCCTCCAGAAACAATAAGATTAATAGTACCATCTGTACCATCTGGGCAGGTAGGTGGACCTGGAATAACTTGGACATCCAGTGAACCTGAGTTTGAAATTGTAGCAGTAGCCATTTCTTCACAACCACTATCTAAGTCTGTTACTGTTACAGTATAAAATCCAGCTGGAATACCAGTAACAATCGCACCGTTTCCTACAACGTCATCATTGACATCTGTCCACACTATATCTAAGTTAGTACCACCCATGAGGATGGTCACTTCTAATGTTCCTCCTGCTCCAGATCCATCGCAATTAATAGAACTATTCATAGTTTGAATTACAAGGGATTCTGTGTTAGGAATGGTGAACATGGATATTTCTTCGCAGTTAAGAGCATCTGTGATTGTCACCATATAATCTCCTGGTGGCATGTTTTCTATGCGGTTTGTTATCTCGTTATTATAGTCCCATTCATAGCTTAGATCAGGTGTGCCACCGGTCACGATTACTTCAGCGAATGCGCCACTGCCATCACAGCCTGGTCCAGAGAAATTTTCTTGTACCATCATCGCAGGGGATTCTAATATCTCAAAATCGATGGTGTCCATACATCCAGTGCCATCCTCACGTATGGTGAGATAGTAGGATGCAGGTGGTATATCATTATAGATGAACATGTTTAGTGAAACAATTCCTCCTGGGAAAACAAGTGCATCTGTATCTGCATCGTATAATCTAAAAAGTGGATTAGCGGCTGCAGCGCCATTTGTATTAAAGGTTGATATTTTTAGTTGTCCAAACCCATTATCACAGGCATGCTCAAAGGTGTCAAAAACAAAGTCTAATTCACCTGCAGCATTTACATCAAAGGTATCTCTAAAGACGCAACCATTTGCATCTGTTATTTCAATAGGGTAGTCACCAGAAGATACAAAGTTATCTACAAAAACATCAATGAGTTGATTGTTAATCATGTACCTGTCTCCGGGTTGAAACGGTGTGCCACCCTGAGGGCTAATTGATAAGACTCCATCGTTAGCTCCTACACAGGTAGGGACAACAGAAAGGTCTGCGACATATGACATAGGTTCTGTTTCTAAGCGCGCTGAATCTATCACTGTACATCCTCCAGCATCTGTAACGGTAACGATATATAGTCCATTACACAGGCCATCAATCTCATCTTTGTTAAACACAAAATTTGACCATTCTACTGTGTAGTCTGTACTGTTAATATTTTCAATAGAAATTGCGCCATTACAAATGTAATTACAGGCTGTGGGTGTTACTTGCAAATCAAATACAAGCGGGTCACCAAATTCAACGGGTATTTGTAAACTTTCAATCGTACCATCGCTATCTTGTACGGAAACAGACACAGCACCCGCGGCAAGACCGCATATGGTTGTGTCTTGCCCTTCAGGAAAATTGTCAATTTGATTTCCAAGATAAATTACAGTATAATCAGGAGAACCACCTCCTACAGAAAAAGTAATACATCCTGTATTCATATTGGACGGGCATGAACTGCCAAAAATAGTTAACTGATCACATGCCACCTTGATACCAAGTTCGTCCTGATTAAACAAGATAGTATCTAAGGCACAAGCTGGTTCCGAAATTTCAAAGTTTACACTTGCATCAATTTCTGTAACATTGGCAGTCATTATGAAGGGACTAAAGTCTCCACAATCTCCTACCACTTCAAAGCAAATACTCATAACAGTACTTCCATCTTCCATACAAACTCCCACACCTGCAGCTGTCCAAATTATACCGTAGTTGCCATTACTAATCTCATTCACATTTTGACCAAAGGAACCATCAGAAGGCAGGTCTGTTGTTGTGAAGTCTGAACTCACAAACTGTATTACATTTGGGTCAAAAGAAATGGAAAACTGTAGGGAAGAGATGGCAACAAAATCTGCTACATCTAGATCGATACAAAACATATCTCCAGTCCTTGGGTCGGTAGGAACATTTGATAAATTGATTTGTGGAAATAGGTCATAATCTGCATCACAGTCAAAGCCCGCTGGGGGAGGTGGACAGGGTGTTACCTGCGCTTTTATTCCTAAGGCACTTACTACTAAAAATACGACAGTTAAAAGCTTTTTACATATGTTCATACTAATCCACGGTTAATAGGATGCAAATATAAGAGAAAACTATAATATGTGTGACTTTTGCCTTGTTGTAGAAGGGATAAAGTTCTACTTAAAAGCCCTTATAAATAACGGGCTTTCCTCATTGTTATTGCAAAAGTACAATACTCTGCTTAGATAATGCTAAGCATTTAATAGATATCTGAATTTTTAAAAATGCTGCATGGTGGAGAGTGTATTTTAGATAAAAATTTGATTTCTAGTAGTTGCAGACAGCTTGGTTCTTCATATTTGGTATTTACGTTATTTAATGTTTTGATATCCAATTGTTTAAGGTATAATATTTGGCCTCAGTTTTTCTGATATGGTTTATTTGGGCGTGCCCAAAGGTCGGGCCATCCAGGAGTTCCGCCTGCCTGCTTGCGGCACGCAGGCAGGTCCCCATGCTGGGGACAACCTACGGTTTCCTTACTACCTGCCTTCCGAGGCACGCAGGCAGGCCCCTCACGCGAACTTTGAATTAAGAGAGGTTCTAGGAGCAAAGACTAATAAATAAGAGAACTCTAGAAAATTAAGTGATATTTAGCGTGTAGTTCGGAAACTACACGCAACGTACAGATAGTTGGTCCCAAATGCCCCCGTCAAGCGTAGTTTCCGAACTACGCGCAGATATCATAACTGTTCATGGATTAATGTATTACAAGATTCGTGCTTCCTTGGCTTCAGAGTGGGGGATGTCAAATGCCTTATTAAAAAACTGTGCTTACAGAAGTAAAGGTTCTGCGTGAGCGGTGGTAGCAGGCCGTAGGCGTCCGGAGGACCTGGCTGTGGACGACGCGACCCCTTTTCTAGAAAAGGGGGCACGCCCAAATAAAAAATAATGTAGCTAAGCTTTACTAAAAAGGGGAGGATATAAAACAAAAAGGGCCCACTATACAGCAGACCCTTGTTGTGTGAAACCACGTTTTTGGGATGGGGCTTCACGATCTAATTCACAATAGATTGTATGTTAAAGGAATTTAAGAGGATAACTCTAAAACTCTCTGCTTCGTTCTGCGATTTAAATTCGCCCATCATAACCTTGTAGAGGGTTTTTCCATCCCGATAATCATTTAAGACGACAATGGGTTCTAGGAATTCTTCTCTAAGGACATTTACCTTGTCAAAGGCAGCTTGATATTCTTCGTATACACCCACTTGCAGTCTATATGTAGATTTAGTCTTTTCGCTACGTCTATATTCTTCATAGAGCAGTTTTAGATCATAATCTTCTGATGCAGAAGTGCTTGTATTAGAATTTGAACTTGTTTCTGTGACAGGGCTACTATTAAACTGGTGTGTAATTTTCACCTTATTATTTGGGTGATTATGAAACTCCAAGATAGGGAGTAGCTTCTCAGGTGCCATAGTACTTTCTAGTCGTTCTACTAGTTCACCTTTCGTATTAAAGATAAGGATGGTGGGTAGAAACTGGATGCCGTATTTTTCCTTGGTCAAGAATCCATCTTTGGTATCAATATTTGCTTTGTAGGTTACAAAGTTCGTATTGAGCATGTCTACTACGCCCGTGTTTGTAAATGTTGTCTTATCCATCCACTTGCAGGGTTGGCACCAATCTGCATAAAAGTCCACCATAAGCAGTTTCCCATTTTCACTTGCTTTCTTCAACGCTGAGTTAAAGTCGCCTGTATGCAATTCAAGATAAATAGGAGCCGCTGCACTTACCGACTTCGGCAGAGCTAAAAAGATGCTCACTGAGAGTATTGCTATTATTGACTTCATCATATGGCAATTATTTATAATTTATAAAATACTGATATACATATGTATGAGAAGCAAAATATGTACCAATGCGGGTGAGAAAGAAAAGATTAAGAGAAAATTGACATGAATTAAGTTTATTTATAATGTATTAAAAACTAAAAATCAGTTGATTATATATTATGATAAAAAATAATGTTAAAAACAATTATTCTAAATGGGCGCTGAAATAAGGGTCTGTGTGCTGTATAATTTCGTACTTTCGCCCGCAGCTTAAAGAGGGTTTAATGAAAGCAAAGATAACAGGGGTTGCTGGCTATGTACCGCCACAGGTGTTGACCAATCATGATTTAGAAAAGATGGTTGAGACGAATGATGAGTGGATAGTAAGTAGAACAGGTATTAAACAACGACATATACTTAAGGATCCTAACAAGGCTACCTCGGATATGGCAGTAGAGGCAGTGAAAGAGCTTTTGGAAAAGACGAAGACGGCTCCTAGTGAGATTGATTTTATTGTCTGTGGTACTGTGACTCCTGATATGACCTTTCCAGATACAGCTAACACGATTGCTGATAAGGTGGGTGCTAAAAATTGTTTTGGGTTTGACATTAATGCAGCCTGTTCTGGTTTCTTGTATGCGCTCAGTACGGGCGCACGTTTTGTAGAATCTGGTCAGTATAAAAAAGTAGTGGTAATAGGTGCAGATAAAATGTCTTCTATTATAGACTATACGGATAGAGCTACCTGTATCATTTTTGGAGATGGTGCTGGCGCTGTAATGCTGGAACCTTCTGAATCCGAATTTGGTATTATTGACGAAGTCATGGGATCCGATGGTGCCGGTAGAGAATTTTTACATAAAAAGGCTGGTGGTTCATTGTTACCCTCATATATGGAAGAGGCATCCATGGATAAGCACTATGTATATCAAGAAGGACGCACAGTGTTTAAGTTTGCTGTAACCAAGATGGCAGAATGTGTTACGGAACTCATGCGTAAGAATAACTTGACAAAAGAGGATGTAGATTGGTTAGTACCGCATCAGGCAAATATTAGGATTATAAATGCAGTTGCTGATCATGCAGGTTTTCCTATTGAAAAAGTGATGATGACTATCGAAAATTATGGAAACACAACTGCCGGAACCCTGCCTCTGTGTTTAGCAGATTATGAGGGTAGATTAAAAAAAGGAGATAAGGTAATACTCACCTCATTTGGTGGAGGCTTCACTTGGGGAGCAACGTACTTAAAGTGGGCGTACGATTAAAATAATTGAATTCATTATATTTAAAATAATATGGCTAGTACATCAGATATTAAAAACGGACTTTGCATGAAATACAATCATGACATTTATAGTGTTGTGGAATTTTTACATGTGAAACCGGGAAAGGGTCCTGCCTTTGTGCGCACGAAGCTAAAAAGCATGACCAATGGGAAAGTAATCGATAATACCTTTCCATCAGGACACAAGATTGATGTGGTGCGTGTAGAACGCAAAAAATATCAATACTTGTATAAGGATGATTCAGGGTTACATTTTATGGATAACGAAACCTTTGATCAAATTTTCTTACAAGAGGACATGATTACAAATCCGCAATTTATGAAAGAAGGATCTACAGTCGAGATTTTATTTCATGCGGAGGAGAATAGACCGCTTACCTTAGACTTACCAGATAAAATTGTTCTGGAAGTTACCTATACAGAGCCTGGGGTACGTGGAGATACTGCAACAAATGTTACTAAGCCGGCAACCCTTGAAACGGGAGCAGAGGTGAAGGTGCCTTTGTTTATTAATGAGGGTGATAAAATCAGAATTGACTCTAAGACTGGAAGTTATTTAGAACGAGTAAAATAATTCGCAATGAATTTTAAGGAAATAAAAGAACTTATAAAATTAGCAGGCGAATCAAATTTGTCTGAAATAAAGTTGAAGGAAAAAGACTTTGAGCTGACGATAAAAACCGATAAGTATCAGAAGATCTCAAACTCTTCTTTTGTAAGCGCTGCACCGCAAATGATTGCTAGTCCAGCTCCACAAGCACCTGCTGCTGCAGCTGCTGCACCTGTGGAAGCGAAGGCTGCCCCCGCTGCAGCTGAAAAAGAAGAAGGAAGCACAGCTGGCTTATTAGAAGTAAAATCACCAATTGTAGGAACCTTCTATAGATCTTCTTCACCAGAAAAAGATCCATTTGTAAAAGTGGGTGACTCTATAGATGTTGGATCGGTTGTTTGTATTGTAGAGGCAATGAAACTTTTTAATGAGATAGAAAGTGAGGTGTCTGGTAAGATTGTAAAAGTGCTTCTAGATGATTCCAGTCCTGTAGAGTACGATCAAGTTTTATTTTTAGTGGACCCAAAGGGCTAAATCCCAACGCATGTTTAAGAAAATATTAATAGCGAATCGAGGAGAAATCGCCCTGCGTATTATTCGTACGTGTAAGGAGATGGGTATAAAGACTGTAGCAGTGTATTCCACTGCAGATAAGGAGAGTCTTCATGTGCGTTTTGCAGATGAAGCGGTTTGTATTGGTCCTCCCTCTTCTACAGATTCTTACCTCAGTATTCCTAAGATAATGGCAGCTGTAGAAATTACAAATGCTGATGCTGTGCACCCTGGCTATGGTTTTCTCGCTGAGAATGCAAACTTCGCTGAGGTCTGTACACAGTATGGTGTCAAGTTTATAGGACCTACACCGAAGATGATCCAGAGTATGGGGGATAAGATAACTGCCAAAGAGACGATGATCAAGGCAGGAGTTCCTGTTGTTCCAGGTTCGGACGGCTTGCTTAAAAACCTAAAAAGTGGTTTAGCCTTAGCAAAGAAAATTGGTTATCCTATCATACTAAAGGCAACGGCTGGAGGCGGTGGTAAAGGAATGCGCATAGTGCGGCATGCAGATGAATTTGCAGAACAATGGGAGAAGGCCAAGATTGAGGCAAAAGCATCGTTTACCAATGATGGTATCTATGTAGAGAAATTTATAGAAGAGCCACGTCACGTAGAGTTTCAAATCATAGGAGATCAATATGGTACCGTGGTGCATATGTCAGAAAGAGATTGCACGATTCAGAGAAGGCATCAGAAATTACTGGAAGAATGTCCTTCTCCATTCTTGACAAAAAAGTTGAGAGATGAGATGGGAAAAGCCTCTATTAAGGCAGGGCAATCTATCAATTATGAGGGAGTAGGTACTGTAGAATTTCTTGTAGATAAACACAAGAAGTTTTATTTTATGGAGATGAATACTCGGATTCAGGTAGAACATCCCGTTACAGAAGAAGTCTTAGGGATAGATCTTATCAAGGAACAGATAAAAGTGGCTGCGGGTGCTAAGCTGAGTGGAACAAACTTCCTTCCAAAGATGGTCTCCATGGAATGTAGAATTAATGCAGAAGATCCACATCATGATTTTAGACCGAATCCAGGATATATTACTGCCTTTCACAGTCCAAAAGGTTTTGGAGTGCGTGTAGATACGCATGTTTATGCTGGCTATTCTGTACCTCCATTTTACGATAGTATGATTGCTAAGGTAATCTGTAAGGCCAAGACTAGAGAGGAATGTATTACGCGTATGCAGCGGGCACTCAGTGAATTTATTCTTGAAGGAATTAAAACGACGCTACCGTTCCATCAGCAATTAATGAAAGACGCGTCTTTCCGCGCTGGTAATTTCAATACAAGCTTTATTGAAACCTTTAAAATCGAATAAAAAGAAAATATTTTCGTTTTAGAATACAAGAGAACCATCTTATTGAAACGACTACTCAAGTACATAGGAGAATACCAAACGAATCTTGTATTTAGCATAGTGTTCTATGTGTTGACGGCAGTATTTACAGTCTTTAGTATTCCTCTTATTATTCCATTCTTTCAAATTCTATTTAATAGGGAGACTGTGCGTGTAGCTAGGCCTGATTCTGCCATTCAGATAGGCGAATGGGTGAAGTATTATGGTTCCGAGTTGTTACAGAATAACGAAAAGCAAACAGCACTCCTTTATGTTTGCTTTGCTATCATCCTTGTTTTCTTTTTCAAGAACCTATTTCGCTATCTCTCTTCTTATGCTGTTATTCCCATTCGAAACGGCGTGTTAAAGGATATTCGTAAAAACATATACGATGCCTACTTGCATAAGCCGATGGCTTTTTTTGATACAAAGAAAACGGGGGATTTGTTGTCACGTCTGAGCTATGATACCCTGGAAATTGAATGGAGTATAATGAGTTTTTTGGAAGTGATGTTTAAGTCTCCCTTAATCATTATAGGTAGTTTGATTTTTATGATTTATATCTCTCCGGAACTTACGGTATTTGTGTTTGTGCTTATGTTATTTACAGCCTTGGTGATTGGATTTGTATCGCGTACCTTAAAGCAAGAGTCGAGCAAGATACAAGAAGGGATGGGTAAGTTGATATCACATACAGAACACAGCATTACCGGAGTCGGAACAATTAAAACCTATGGTGCTGAAGAATTTATGCGAGGGAAATTCCAAGAAGAAAATACAGGGATGTATGCTACTCTGACCAGATTACTCAGAAGAAAAGATCTTTCTTCTCCCTTATCCGAGTTTTTAGGAGTAAGTGTTGTTGCTGTTTTGTTGTGGTATGGTAGTAATTTGGTATTTGAGGAAAAGCTATTTCCAGAAACATTTTTTGCCTTTGTCTTTGCTTTTTATCAGGTGATAGAACCTTCCAAATCTTTTTCTACAGCCTTTTACAATTTCAAAAAGGGTTTGGCGGCTTTAGATAGGATTGATGAAATTACATTAGCACAGCCTATAATGGAGAAGCATAAAGAAACAACAGATTTTCCAAGGAATTGGGAGACTATTCATTTTCAAAATCTTGATTTTGCTTATCAGGAAGAAGCTGTTCTTAAAGAGATAACATTCAGTATACAACGAGGCGAAAAAATAGCAATTATAGGAGCTTCTGGGTCTGGAAAGTCAACGCTTATAAAATTACTTTTACGCTTTTATAGATCTACACAGGGAGCTATCCTTTTGGATAATCTCAATATAGATCATATACATAAGAAGACGCTCCATGGTAGAATAGCCTTAGTAAACCAGGAACCCGTTGTGTTCAATGATAGTATAAAAAACAATATTTTACTAGGTAGGAAAGAAGACAAAGAGGCTGTACATCAGGTTTTAGCTTCTGTGGATTTAGATGGTCTGGTAAATGAAAAGAGAGAAGGTGTCGATTTTAATGTAGGTGATCATGGCAAGCTTTTGAGCGGAGGTGAAAAACAGCGCTTGTGTATAGCGCGCGCGTTGTATGGAGATCCAGATATTGTTATTTTGGATGAGGCGACATCTTCTTTGGATAGTAAGTCAGAGCAGCGGGTTACAGCTGCTGTAAAGAAAGCTATAGAAGGAAGGACTGCTATTGTTATTGCGCATAGATTATCTACCTTAAAATTAGTGGATACAATCTATGTTATGGAGGATGGTAGAATTGTAGAGCAAGGAAGTCACGAAAGTCTTATGCAATCTGGAGGAAAATATCGTTCTTATTTTGATCAATATATGATGGTATAATGCAAAGAGTAAGTTTAGTTTTCTTAATTGGGTGTTTCTTTTTTCTAGCGCAAGCACAGGAAGGACAATCTTTTTTCCCAGAGGAGAATGATACTCTCTATACACTCATAGATTATAATCCTCTCTACACAGAAGATAATACAAAGGGCTATCAACATGATTTTATGAACCTTAACGGTCCCTGTCTTACAAGTTCTGTGTACACACATGCTGAAAATAGTTTTATCGTAAATACCTATGGTGTAAAAGAAAGTTATGTAAAAGAACTGGGCAGATATTTTACAAAGCGATCTATCGATGGGAAGAACTTATATGGATCTACCAGTAAGGTGCACATTGATTATCTAGATAGTTTTAGAGATAAAGGGCCCTGGGATTTTAAAGCCTTGCAAACCCTGGTGTCTGATGTGGAAATTCGTATGGCCTATGGGGACATGAGCGAAGAACAAAAGGATGCTATTGGATCCTGTGTGGAATTGCTTATTGAGGGTAGACATACTATCCGGATATTGCCAAAAGGAAAACACGAACTTATGTTACCTGGAATTGTAGCCTTAGCGAATAGACTACAATTAGATGAAACTTTTGTTGCGCGTTCAGGAGTAGCTGTCTTAAGTAATGGGGGCAAAAAGAGACTCACTTCACAGGACCTCCATTTCTTGTTTAAGCAATACAAGCGTAAAAAATATTTGTATTACGCAACGGATGATTTTAGTAAACTCTTAGAGATACATTTAGAAGACGATAGAATAGAGAAAATTGAATATTCAGCTGAAATATTTAAACCACATTTAGCAGTGTGTAAAGAAGATAAAAAGAATGTCTATCTGTTCCCAAATCCTACCCTAGGTGAAGTGCGTTTACATTTTGAAAATTACCCAGCAGGAGATTATGTCTTAGATATCTATAACATTATAGGGAAGAGATTGTCTTCTATTGATGTAAGTTTAGATGTGGGCGAACGAGAGGTGTTTGTAATTTTGCCAGAATTAAAGAAGGGCACTTATATTTATTCTATAAAAAATGCAACTGGCGATCGCTTAGTTTCTAGGCGCCTTTCGATAATTACTTTCTAGTCAGATTTCAGGATTGGCTTGCAGTTATAGATTTTATTTTATACGACATCCTATTCCATTCCCTTTACCGTAGCTCATTTTTCCAAATTCTATTTGTAGACCATCTGCAATATCATTTTCAATTAAAAGAGCACCATCTAAGTCAGCGTACTTTGTATAGGGTAGGAGTTGAGCGGCAGCAGAAATACCAATGCTCGATTCTGTCATACAACCAATCATTATTTCAGCACCCAGACTGATTGCTTTTTCAGCAATGCGTTTTGCTGGAGTCAAACCGCCGCATTTAACAAGCTTAATATTTATTCCCGTAAAATGTTCGCAACAGAAGGCAACGTCATCCTCTGTTTTAAAACTTTCGTCTGCAAAGAGAGGTAAAACCGAATGAGACATACTTTCTTTAATTTCTTCTTTCTTGTCTGGATGCAGAGCTTGTTCTATGTACTCAATTCCTAGGTCTTTGAACTTGCGCGAAAGTGTAGCCAGTTGATCATTACTCCATGCACAGTTAGCATCTACTCTAAAGGGTACATCTGTCAAGGCGCGCAGCGCCTGAATTACTTCCAAATCGTTTTCTGTACCCAGTTTGATTTTATACACGGGCCAAGGCACTTCTTTTAATTTGTCTTTCATCACATCTAGAGTATCTATTCCTATGGTGTAACTTGTCAATGGAAGCTTGTCTATTTCTAATTCCCATAGTTTGTGTAAGGGCATTCCTCGTTGCTTAGCATAGAGGTCATTCAAGGCAACGTCAATTCCAGATAGTAGAAACCGATTGTCTGGAAGAAGAGGGGAGAGTTGGTTCCAGAATTCTTCAGGACTTGTCAGTTCTTTATCCGTTAGAAATTTTTCAATCTGCTTTCCCTCTTCGAGAATTTTTTCGCGGCTAATCTTATAAAATGGATGTGCAGTTGCCTCACCTATTCCAATTAGTCCGTCTTGTTCAATTTGAACAACGTGGGAATGTTGGACGGTGCGTGAGTCTATGTTGGTAGTGAATCTATGTTTTAGTTTTAAATCAATTGGGGTGATAGTGAGCTTCATATATGTAAAAATAGAAAAAGCAGATCATCAAAAACTTATTAATATTGATTATCGACTTTTTCCTTGATGAAAAAGTAGCAAAAAACTTGCCTGCATGCTCAAGCAAGCAGGTCAAGATTCTCTTAAGGAAGCACGTCGAATGCTGCCTCTGCTACCAACCAAAGAGAACCAATCCACCCTATTTACTTACATTACCATGATACCAGGAAACCAGGAAACCACGATACCGTGATACCGCGATACCATGATACCATGACAAAAAAAGGGCAAGCTTCTTCAAGCCTGCCCAAAAAATTGGTCTTTTAAGTGTTAGAAGTACATTACATCATTCCTGGCATACCACCACCATGTGCATGGCCGTGACCACCAGCTGGATTTTCTTCTGGCATATCATTTACAACACATTCCGTTGTTAGAACCATGCCAGCGATTGAACCTGCATTTACGAGAGCAACTCTTGTAACTTTTGTAGGGTCAATAACTCCTGCTTTCTTTAAATCTTCATACTTATCTGTACGTGCATTATATCCTCTTGCTCCTTTTGATTTTAGGATTTCTTGAAGAACTACAGAACCGTCTACGCCTGCGTTTTCTGCAATTATACGGATAGGATATTCTAAGGCTTTCTTTACAATCTGTACACCCATTGCCTCATCTTCGTTTACTGTATCTACCTTGTCTAGGGCCTTCATAGTTCTAGCGAGTGCAACACCACCACCTACAACAATACCTTCTTCAACGGCAGCACGCGTAGCGTGTAAGGCATCATCTACTCTGTCCTTCTTTTCCTTCATTTCTATCTCACTTGCAGCACCTACATATAGTACGGCAACACCACCAGAAAGCTTAGCAAGTCTTTCTTGTAATTTCTCTCTATCGTAATCAGATGTAGTCGTCTCTATTTGAGATTTAATCTGGTTAATACGTGTAGCAATTGCCTTTTTCTTTCCCTTACCATTTACAACAATTGTGTTGTCTTTAGTAACAGATATTTTTTCTGCCTGACCGAGTTGATCAAGTTCTGTATTCTCTAGTTTGTATCCTTTTTCTTCAGAGATAACAGTTCCTCCCGTTAGGATAGCAATATCTTCAAGCATAGCTTTTCTTCTATCACCAAAACCAGGCGCTTTTACAGCTACTACTTTAAGACCAGCTCTTAATCTGTTGACAACGAGTAAGCCGAGTGCTTGACTTTCTACATCTTCAGCGATTATAAGAAGTGGTCTTCCGTTTTGAGAAGTTTTCTCTAGTACAGGAACGATGTCTTGAACGTTCGCTATTTTTTTATCGTGAATAAGGATATATGGCATTTCATACTCAGTTACCATGTCCTCAGAGTTAGTTATGAAGTAAGGAGAAAGGTAGCCTCTGTCAAACTGCATTCCGATTACTTCTTCTACATATGTTTCTGTTCCCTTTGCTTCTTCTACAGTGATAACACCATCTTTAGTTACACGCTTCATTGCATCCGCTATAAGCGTACCAATTGTTTCATCATTATTAGCAGAAATAGAACCTACTTGTTGGATTTTCTTAAAATCGTTTCCGATCACTTCACTTGCCTTAGCAAGTTGAGCAGTCACCTTATTTACTGCTTTGTCGATACCACGTTTTAGATCCATTGGGTTTGCACCAGCGGCAACATACTTCATTCCTGCAGTCACCATTGCTTGTGCAAGTACTGTTGCAGTTGTAGTTCCGTCCCCTGCAGCATCTGCAGTTCTTGAAGCTACTTCTTTTACCATTTGAGCACCCATGTTTTCGATCGGATCCTCTAATTCTATTTCTTTAGCTACTGTCACACCATCCTTAGTTACGGCAGGTGCTCCAAAGCTTTTTTGAATAACTACATTACGTCCTTTAGGGCCTAATGTTACTTTTACCGCATTGGCCAAAGCGTCAATTCCGGCTTTAAGCTTCATTCTAGCATCTGAGCTAAAGCTAATTTCTTTTGCCATGTCTATTTTGTTTTAGATTTCTTTAATAAATAAATAAGTTAGGTAAGGGTTACTTTTTCTTTTTAGCATCCAAAATGACAAGGATGTCATCTTCACGCATGATAAGATAGTCTTTCCCTTCGTAGCTGATTTCTTGTCCAGCGTATTTACCATACAAAACAACATCTCCTTTTTTAACAGTCATAAGATTTCCATCTTTTCCTGGTCCAACGGAGATAACTTTTCCTTTTTGTGGTTTTTCTTTAGCAGTATCTGGTAAAATAATACCGCCCGATGTTTTCTCTTCTGCCGTAGCAGGTAACACAACAACTCTGTCGTTGATGGGCTTCATCATAGTCAGTCAAATTTTTAAATAGTTAATTAATCAATATTTAAGTACTCGACACACATTATGCCAAGGCATGTTTTGTGACAATATTTCAGAAATCTGTGACGATTTAACAGTGTGCTATACTTCTGTCTGAATACTTGTCAGTATATATAAAAATAAAAGCTGATAAATCTCAGCCCTATACGGTAGTGGCTATTGGGACTGTAATGGTGGCAAACCTGCGTCTACAGCGGTTCCTCCTCCATTCACAAGAATGGCAGTAATAATACACAAGGCAAACAGAGATATTGCCAAACCCCATGTGAGTTTTTCAATAAAGTCTGTAGAACGCGCAGCTCCAAACATTTGAGTAGCTCCTTGACCACCGAATGTACTATCTACACCTCCTCCTTTAGGATTCTGTATAAGTACTACTAGCATAAGTAATAAGCAGTTTAAACCAATCAGAATCGTTAATGCATTAATCATATTCCTTTCTTTTCTTTGAAAATGAGCCGCAAAATAAGCACTTTTTTCTGTAATAATCAAACAGAACGACTCTTTGATACTCCTTAAATAAGGGGAAATAGCGAATAAAGTTGTGAAATCTTGGCTTTTTTATCGGTTGTGGCTGGAGTTGTACTGTTTTCTTGGCTCAGGGTTTCAGTTTTTTAGACGCTAGACGCTAGATATTAGACGCTAGATTAGATGTGCCCTCATAAAATAGGTTGACAACTTAAGTGTCTAAAGTCTAAAGTTTGTGGATAACTTAAATTGTTAAAAAATAGTAATTCAAATATCTTGTTGGGTCAGAACGAAGCAGCGACAAGCTCTGCTGGGGAGCAACTT
>CALIAU010000008.1 GCA_938045585.1 uncultured Saprospiraceae bacterium | reverse complement strand
ACAGTATGATCCTCAGCAGAGTACAGGTGAAGTAACATTTACAGTTACAATAGTAACCGGTTCAGGAACTGAGAATAATTTCTTGAATAACATTGATGCGGAGACGCTTGATTACTTTAGCGGTGGTCAAAACTAATCTCTAAGTCAATTTAGAATACAGAGGCCAATCGCATTTGCGGTTGGCCTTTTTTTATTATATACATAGGACTGCTAAGTTCTACAGTGCAGTCAAAATAATACTATGGAAGACCAGCACAAAATGAGCAGGAGTTTTTAGCAAAAAAAGTATAAAAATCAAAATGCTATGTGGATTGATTACCAACTATTAAAAATAAACTTTGAGACTTCTCAAAAAGCTAAAATTCTACTTTTCAATCTATCTAATAAATTAGGAACAAATGATTTGGGAGTTTTTAACCCCATAATAGGTTTGGATAGATGTGAACTGTCCATATAATCTTAAAAAAACTAGTAAGTCGATTAGCTAAGTCGCTTATGAAACACGATATCCGTTTGAACACTTCTAGTTGATAGTTTAGAAGGGTAGTAAGAGGCCTTCTAATTGAAATGATTTCTTAGCAAATCTATATTTGGGGGTCGAGGATAACTAATAATCAAGTTCAAAATTAATAAGCTCTAAACAAAAAAAAACTCTGTGGATACCATCCACAGAGTAAAAATTAATAACACCCCTCACCGAATCACAGTGAAGACTACAAATATGCTACTTAAGTCTTTAAAAATGAAATATTTAGGGTTAAGAAATAAAAGGATAACATATCTTAAAAACTATAATAGCTTATATACCTATACCTTATCCAATATTTTCCACGTATGATCGCTTAAAAGTTTAATGGAAGCAATATATGTAAATGGCAGACTATCAGCCCATTCTGTTGGTGAAATCATACTTAATACCCAAGATGTGTCTTTTTTCTCGTATAAGTAATATATCATACCGATTATGGGTTTAAAGCTGCAATCGGCTTCATATATTTTTTCTGAAATATCTATTCTTTCATGAATTTCTTGAGCCTGTCTAGCTAATAACTCAATTTGTTCTTTGATAAGATTGAGTGAGGACTCACTCTGTTCATACATTGCAGACATTGCCAGACCCTTTGTGCGACCCTTATCTATAGGCTTGATTATAGCACTGCCTAAGGTATGTGCATAGGGAAGAATATGAGGAGTTTCAGTAATCTTGTCCTTATCAATAGGGTTTTTCTTCATATTCGTCAATATCGTGTATTTGATATTAAACGAATTTAAAGAAATATGGTTTAGTCAGCTGAAGAAATATAGCTATTTAAGTTTGAAATCTCCTTTGCCCACTAAAAATCCATTATGATACATTTCTACCTGATAATCTCCTTTTGGCAATTGTAGATTTGGCCTCCAATCAATACATGCTTCTGTATCTTCACTATTGTAGTCGATTGTAGTGCTTGTAGTGTAGCGCACTTTTTGACCGTCTAATTTATTTGTAAGCTCTCCTGATCCTAAATCTTCAATAACAAGAGACTGTCCCAAGGGGCTGATATATCTGATGTAAAAGGTTTTTTCTCCACTCCCTGTTACCAGATTTGTTTCTGTCCTAAAACAGCTACGTAATAAATCAATATCCTTTCCCTTACTCTTTTTCTTCAGGTCTCCATTATCTTTTACTTCATAGCCTTGGAACTCCATATAATTGATTTTAATGGCTTCAGCCATGTCTACCTTTGTTGAAAGCACAGTATTTGACTTTTCTAAGTTTGCTGATTGAGAAACGAGCACTGCCTTTGCCTTTTCAAGTTCTTGCTTTAATATCCGTTCTTGATTCACTGCTTGTACAAGTGTCTCTTTTTCTTTTTCAAGATTTGCAGCTCTTGCTGCTATAGCATCATATTTTATCTTTAACGAATTGAGCTCCTTAACACTTTGCTCAGCAATAATATTCAGATTGGCAATCTCGTCTTTGGCCTTGCCTAGCTCTCTTTTAACCCAAATCAGATTATTGATCTTTTCCTTCTGGGCATTCAACTCGGATTTTTGCTTGTCTATCTGTGTGTTGAGTGTCTTATTCGTACCTCTAAGACCTTCAAGACGATCTAGCGCTGCCTGATAATCTTGATCTAGCTCTGTCTGCACTTTTTCTAATTCAAAAAACTCATCTTGTAGTTGGACATTTTGTTTATGTTGGTTTCCGTTCTGATACCATTGATATCCATTAAAACCTAGTGAAATTACTAAGAGGGTGGTAATCCATGCTGTAAGCGATTTTGACCTTGTATCATCCATGATTGCTTATTTTATTGATACATAATATGGAAAATTGCATATTTATTTTCCAAGAGTTACTTTAAAATTCAAAAATTATGGTTTCCCCTAAGCGATTTTGTAAGGGAATCCCCTAGATTCTCCTAGAATCACTATAAATTGTCCTATAGACTAGAGAGGATAAGCTATTATATTATTCTAAATAAATCCTACATTTGAACATGAATCACATCGTCGCTCCCTCATTATTGGCTGCAGATTTTACTCGACTGTACAAGGATTTAGAAATGTTTCAAAAATCTAATGCACAATGGTTACATCTAGATGTAATGGACGGGGTTTTTGTACCTAATATTTCATTCGGACCTAATATTATTAAACAAATTAGACCACTGTCTGATAAATTTTTTGATGTCCACCTTATGAGCATTCAACCAGAAAATTATATCGATATGCTAGTTGATGCTGGAGCAAATCTAATAAGTTTTCATGCTGAGGCATCCAATCATATTCATCGACATATTTACCAAATAAAAGAAAAAAGTATACAGGCAGGAATAGCACTCAATCCCCATACCAGTATCCAGACAATTTCAGATGTATTGGAAGATGTAGATCTTGTATTGCTTATGTCTGTTAATCCAGGCTTTGGAGGGCAGAAATTCATCTATAATACCATCCCCAAAATACGCGCATTGGATAAAATTCGAACCGAACGTAATTTGGATTTTAAAATTGAAATAGATGGGGGAGTGGGATTACAAAATGCAGAAAAAATCCTAGAAGCAGGTGCTGATGTGCTCGTTGCAGGAAGTAGTGTGTTTAAATCGGAAAATCCAAGTCAATCTATTCAACAGTTACTAGGAATACAAAGAAATAATTTCATTGCCTAGCTCGTTTTAACTTGTGAGAATGCGCAGATCCATAGTACTTATTTTCTTCTTCTTTATTTGCATATCATTGTATGCACAAGACCCTGTTATTTTTGGTACCATCTTAGATTTGGATACAGAAAAACCGGTTGAGTTTGTTACAGTATACCAGAAAGGTACCAGTAATGCAACAGAGAGTGATATCGATGGTTTGTACCGATTGCAGATTCCAGTTGGGCAAGCGACAACACTAGTCTTTTCTCGTATCGGTTATACGGAAACTGAGGTAAATGTAAGTGCGATGCCTAGAAGCGCTAAGCGCAATATTAATGTGCAAATGACCACGCAGAACACTGACCTCGGTATAGTAATACGTTCTAGTAGAATAGAAGACCTTGGGATGGTGAAGGAAGAGGTGGTTGAGTTAAAAAAGTTACCCACAGCTACAGGAAATTTAGAAAGTGTCTTACCACATATTGCCTTAGGTACCTCCTCCGGTTCTGGAGGCGAACTGAGTAGTCAATATAATGTACGTGGTGGTAATTATGATGAGAACTTAGTCTATGTAAATGATTTTGAAATTTTCAGACCCCAGCTTATACGAAGCGGACAACAAGAAGGTTTAACCTTTCCTAATATAGATCTTATCCGAGATCTCTCTTTTTCCTCTGGAGGCTTTGAAGCACGCTATGGAGATAAACTTTCTTCAGTATTAGATATTCGGTATAAACGCCCAGAAGAAACGAAAGGCTCAGTAGGTTTTTCATTTTTAGGTGGTTCAGCTCATGTAGAGGGGTCCAAGAAATTAGGTGCTAATGCATATAATAAATTTAGATACCTGATAGGTGCACGATATAAGACAACAAGATATGTTTTAGGATCTCTAGATACTAGAGGAGAATACCTGCCTAACTTTTTTGACTTACAAGCCTATCTAACCTATAATTTCACAAAGGACCTTCAGCTAGGCTTGATTAGTAATGTCAACACTAGTACATATTTTTTTCGACCCCAAAGTAGACAGACAGCAACAGGCTTAGTAAATTTTGCAGTGCAATTAGATTCTCGATTTGAGGGGCAAGAAGAAGATGAGTTTTCTAATACCATGACAGGACTTTCCCTGACCTATATTCCTGAACGTGATAGAAATCCTTTGTATTTAAAATTTCTTGGCTCAGGATTTATAAACAAGGAAAATGAACAGTTTGATATTCTTGGAGATTATACCTTGTCAGAATTGGAAATCGATTTAGGCGCAGAAGAAACTGGGCAGACCTTAGGTGTATTAGGCTCTGGCTTACAGCAGAGTTATGCCAGGAATTTTTTATTCAGCCAAGTTTTCAATCTAGAACATAAGGGTGGTATAGAGTTGCAGTCAGAAAGTGCAGGTGAACGTACTAATTTTATCCAGTGGAGTGTAAAATATCAACGTGAAAACATAGACGACGATCTACATGAATGGGAACGCATTGACTCAGCAGGTTTTTCTTTGCCCTTTGATGAAAATGCTGTTCAGTTATCCTATTTTATTGCAACAGATAATACACTAAATTCTAATAGATGGTCTAGCTTTCTTCAGAATGCATTTACAAATATTTCTGACAATGCAGAATTGAAAATTACGGGTGGTGTAAGAGCAAGTTATTGGGATTTGAATAAAGAGCTCATAATTTCTCCGAGAGTTCAGTTATTGTACAAGCCACTAAATTGGGAAAAAGATATTTCAATCAAATTAGCGGGTGGAGTGTATTACCAACCTCCCTTTTATCGCGAGCTACGCCGACCAGATGGTACAGTTAATCTTGACCTAAAATCACAGCGTTCTATACATGCAGTTGCTGGGATTACCTACGATTTTCTATTGGGAGACATCAGTCCTAAGAAGTTTAAATTAATAGCAGAAGCATATTATAAAAAGTTAGATAATCTAGTCTCTTATGAGGTAGACAATGTACGTATACGTTATTCTGGTCAGAATGATGCATCCGGTTATATTGCAGGTATAGACTTACGTATGAATGGTGAATTTGTGCCAGGCGCGGAATCTTGGATTAATCTTTCCTTTTTAAAAGCGCGCGAAACTCTTAATGATGTGCAGCATCTAAGTTTTTCAGACGGCAACAGTGTAGAGACGGACTTTGTGCCCAGACCTACGGATCAGTTCATGACACTTTCTATGTTTTTCCAAGATTACCTACCCAAGAATGAAAACTTTAAGACGCACTTAAACCTATCTGTAGGGACTGGTTTGCCATTCGGTATTAAGGACAACAATCAGATTTTCAGAAATGCTTTCAGGTTCCGTGCATACCATAGAGTTGACATTGGTTTCTCATATCAGTTATGGAGCCAAGATAGAAATAAAAAGTACAGTCGGAGTCCGTTTAAATTCTCAAAAAATGCCTGGGTTAGCCTAGAGGTGTTTAACCTAATGCGTGTAAAAAACGTAGCATCCAACACTTGGATAAAGACAGTTGGAAATACACAATACGCCATTCCAAATTTCCTTACTTCGCGTAGAATTAATGTACGCTTCAAGTTTGATTTGTAATACAAAAAAAGTAATTCATATTTGGGCGTGCCCTGCCTTCGTTTCACTCAGTCAGGTCGCTCCCTTCTAGGCTCCCTTTACGGTCGGTCCCAGTCTGCCTGCTTGCGCACACAGCCAGGACTGGACTTTGTCCACCTTCCAGGCAGCTCACGCGATAGGATCTCGTTCTATGTAGACTCTACTTTTGATTTACACAGTTCTCTAAGTCTGCATCTATGTCTAAGATGAGCACTTCTTTAAAATCTTCGTTCCACTGATGATTGATATAGTTGATAATATTTGAAATTTCAAAATTGGAAAGCTTAGGAGCAGGTGGCATGTCCATAATTACCTGCGTGCTATCTTGCGCAACAAGGCCATGTTTGATGATGCAAGCTAATTGTGATTTTCTTGTTGAGTAGTACGTAGAATTTCTAATATCTGGTATCAAATCCTTCAACCCTGTTCCGTCAGAGCTATGGCAATTCGAACAATAGGCTTCATAAAGTTCTTTTCCTTGCGGATATGGCTCATATGTGCAATGAGAAAATGCAGCTAAAGTAAGTAGACTTATGACTAGCTTACTTTTTATATTCATTGAGTAGTTTTTGAACATCTCCGAAGAATTCAGTTACATCATCCGGATCCGTTCCTTCGCAGAATGCGCGCACATGTCTGTTTTTATCCACTAGGATTATTTTACCACTATGATCAAATCCTCCCGGAGCATCAGAATCTTCAAAAGCAGCAACAAAGTAGTCATCTGCTATATCAATAACATCACCTCTGTTACCTGTAAGAAACATCCATTTTTCTGTGTCTACGTCTAAGTTATAAGCGTATTGTTTTAATGCTGAAGGCGTATCGCGTTTGCCATCGATACTATGAGAAACAAATTTTATAAGCGCATCATTTTTGTAGGTATCATAGAGACGCAACATTTGCTTTTTCACCCTAGGGCAGATAGTGGGGCAGGACATAAAAAAGAAATCGGAAATATAGATATGATTTTCTAAGTCTGCATTACTCACGTAGACGCTATCTTGATTAAGAAGTGAAAAATCAGGTATCGTATGATGTATCGTTACTCCATTCTCTTCAAATGATCTACCCAAAATAGGCAGAGGATCTTGATCTTTACATGATAGAAAACCAGAAAGGAGAATAAGAAATGCTAGCTGCTTCATTATTGCTTTTTAAAGTTTTCTAATGTTTTAAAGCGAGCCTCTAGTTGCTTAGCCTTTTCTAATGAACTGTTAATTTCATTTTTTACAATTTCAATACGATCCTGAAACACATGGAGATCACCTGTTTGTTCTTCAGATTCATTTTTGAAATCTGGTTTTTTATATTGTTTCATCCACACCATCATACGCTCATCTGCTTGTTCGAGGTCAGCTATGACCTTGTCAATCATCTTTAGAAAGCTGGTGTTGTTTTCAGGGATGTCCTTCCTAAGATTTTTTAATCTTTTAACCTGCTTATGAATATCTGAAGTTTTAGGCATCACAGCGTCATGTACTGCCATAATATCGTTGTGTAAAGCCTCTGTGGGCGTAGCAGGGGTTGAGTTGGATTGTTTGCAGCTCATAACAAAAATAGAAATGAAGCTGAGGAATATGATTTTAAATGGCATAGTTTGATTTTGCTGTAAAAATACTTTTCATTTAATGAAGTTCTTATATTTCAAACTATTTTTTGCTTACATTGTTTAAAGATTAGTGATCTGATTTAATGAAAAACAAAAGAGCTATACTTTGGTTTAGAAATGATCTGCGTTTGCATGATAACGAAGCTCTTTTGGATGCTATAAAACATGCTGAAGAGCTCATTCCAGTCTTTGTTTTTGATGAGCGAGTATTTCTTAGTAAAACCTCATTTGGCTTTCCCAAAACAGGGAAATACAGAACAAAATTCTTAATTGAAAGTATTCATGCACTTAAAAAGACGCTGCAAGAACTTGGTTCTGATTTAATTGTTCGGATCGGCAAGTCAGAAGATATAATTGCTGAATTAGCGAAAGAGTTTAAATCGAGTTGGGTCTTTTGCAATCGAGAACGAACCCATGAAGAAGTCTTAGTACAAGATTCTCTTGAGAAGATGTTATGGGAGATTGGACAAGAAGTGCGCTACTCCAGAGGCAAGATGCTCTATTACACTGCGGATTTACCCTTTCCTATTTCTCATTGTCCTGATACATTTTCTGTGTTTAGAAAAGAAGTTGAAAAGATTACCCCAGTACGCGCGCCTTTAGCAAAACCAGAATTTCACTTGTCGAGCCTTCCAGATAATGCAATTCCTGGTGAAATACCGTCACTTTCTGATTTTGGCTTTGAAGATTTTACGGTAGAAAGAGGATTGAATCTTAAAGGAGGAGAAGATGAGGCATTGAAAGAGCTCAAATACTTTATATGGGAGAGTAATCTTGTCAAATCTTATAAAAAAACGAGGAATGGTATGTTGGGCAGAGACTTTTCCAGCAAGCTTTCCTTATATCTGTCTACAGGTTGTTTGTCACCCAAGTACCTGTATCACGAATTAAAAGCATATGAAGAGCAGCATGGATCTAATGAATCTACCTATTGGCTGTTTTTTGAATTGTTATGGAGAGATTTTTTCCGTTTAATGGGGAAAAAGTACCAAAACAGAATTTTTCAAAAAAATGGCATCAAGCAAATGCCCCTGCGAGGAAAAACTGAAGACATGGTTCTTTTTAATGCCTGGGCGAAAGGGAAAACAGGTGTCCCTCTTGTGGACGCAAATATGCGCGAGTTGAATGAAACAGGATTTATGTCAAATCGAGGTAGACAGATTGTTGCTTCTTTTCTAATAAACAACCTTAGTCTTAATTGGCAGTTAGGTGCTGAGTATTTTGAGTCCTTGTTAATAGATTACGACCCCTGTAGCAATTATGGAAACTGGAATTACCTAGCAGGAGTAGGCAATGATCCACATGAAAACAGAGTGTTCAATATGAGCTTCCAATTTAAAAAATATGATCCAGAGGGTGAATTTGTAAAATATTGGTTGCCTGAACTTGCTGATGTGCCTGCTAAATACATAGCTGATCTACCAAATTTGGACGAGGATAGTCTAGCAAAACTGGACCTTACCCTCGGAAAGTCTTATCCGAAACCAATTACCCGTCAGTTTGTATAGATAATTCTTCAAATTCAACATAAATTCGCGTGAAAATTCGGATTCATACATGAAGCGCATTATCCTACTGGTATTAATTAGCTGTGCTACGAATTGTTTTGGGCAAATAGGGAGTCTTTCTGGAACAAAGGTGAATTCGGTTTCATACAATGTGCTCCCATTACACACCCTTGAATTTGAACCTACCTTTAGTACACTACGTTATAATTCGGTTTTTGCAACAACACCAGGAGAAGAGGAAGAGCTGGGTTTTGAACAACAAGAAAGTTCGCTATCATGGAGAATGACCTATGGTGCTTTTGAAAACACTGAATTTGGTTTTGCAGTCCCAAGTGATTTTAGTTCGGTTGAGTTTGCGATGAAGTATACACTGCTAGATAGCACTTGGCTTAACTTAGGAGCTATGCTAGGATACAATCAAGAATTAGGAAATACACGTCTTCCTACAGGTATAGGATTAGACAAAGCATTTCAGCTGGGACTTATCGGTAGCTTTGATATAGATAGCAAACATTCCATTGATCTTAATCTGCAATTTGAGAAATCGTATTTTTCAAGAAACCTTGATTCCTCGAAGTGGATAGTGACAGCAGACTTTGGTAGTTATGCTTTGCATGAAAATTATCAGCTTGTATTAGGCGCCTGTTACTTTGATAGTTTTCAAGGAGAGAGTCAGAATCATCTGACGATTTCACCTGGCTTGTCTATTGAAACCTCTGACAGATTTGGTCTTTTATTTTTCTTATCCGACGTGGTGTATGGAACAGAGGAATATCCAAATTCACTCGCTTTTACCTTTATTGTTACTACCGTTTTTGAATAATTAGTTATTGATTATTTCAATTTCTTCAAATCCTTCGCGCAGTTTGAGTAAATCTTGAATCTTATTTTTACCCAGTCTACGCGTTCTTGCGTCGGCATTTGCCTTCCAATCTAAAATTAGAATTGGCAACTTAGCTTTATATTCTTCATAATCAAATGATTGCGCATAGGAAAGGGAGACTTCTTCTAGTTCAGGGAATATGACTTGTAATTCACTGCACATTCTTGTAAACTGCAGGGAATCCATTTGTCTACTATTGAGTTCTTCTTGTAGCCTGTTTATTTGTTCTGAATTAATACTTTCAGTTTTTTTAGCTTCTTCTAATTGGCTTGCTATTTTCTCTACACCGGAGACCTTAGATTCTAATAGATGCATTCGGTCTAGATTAATTTCTGAAGTAGGAATGATATTGAGCTCTACATCAGCTAAATTTTTTGCAATCAGACCTTCTTTGTAATAATCCATTTTATCTTCACTGATAGCATCGCCGTAGACTTTTAAAACTAGTTTACGTTCGTCTTCTGTGTGAATTAATGAGTATTCGTCCAGATAGATTTCATCTTCTCCTAAATATTCTGCAATGAATGCTTCTAGATTTTGTTTGGTTTTAAATTCTTGAAACAGGGATTTGAAAATGAAAAAACTAGGAATGATTGCGATGATACTGAAAATAGTAATTCCAAGAATATTTTTTGTTCTTTCTTTTTGACCTATGAACGTTCGGTGTGGAAACTTAAGAATACGAATAATGAGATAGGTGGCAAGAGATACGAAAAAGGTATTGAGAAAAAATAAATAAAATGATTTGGAAGCGATGCTCCATTCTCCAGATGCCAGGCCATAGCCAGTAACACAGAGTGGTGGCATTAAAGCCGTTGCAATTGCTACCCCAGGTAGTGTGGTTGAGATGTCTTTCCGTGCAATACTTACAATACCAGCGATACCTCCAAAAAATCCAATGAGCACATCTAAAAAGGTAGGAGTTGTTCTTGCAATTATTTCACCTGTCAATTCTTTAAAAGGCGTCAATAGAAAATAGAGGGTACTGGTTATCACTGCAATAATTACAGCAGCCCCAAAATGGCTAATGCACTGTCTCAATAAGGATTGGTCGTTTATACCTACTGCCAAGCCCATACCTAGAATGGGGGACATGAGAGGAGAGATAAGCATGGCGCCAATAATAACAGCCGGTGAATTCATATTGAGTCCAATGGACGCAATCATAATGGAGCATATCAGCATCCACGCATTGGGCCCACTCATAAAGGACTTGCTCTTTATCTCTTGAATAGTGGCAAGTTTGTCCACTCCATCTCCTAAGTGTATGAGCCTGTCAAAGAATTCCTTTCGATTAGGAATGTTGGTTTTTTTATCAACTCCTGATTCCATTCATTAGGGTTTATAGGATTAAACCATCTTCTATGATTAGTTTGTCATCGCAAATATCTGCAAAATTTTCGTTGTGCGTTACAATGACAAAGGTAGTCTCTAAGTCTTTGTTTACCTGTTTAAACAATCCGTGTAATTCCTCAGATGTTTGTGTGTCCAAATTTCCAGTTGGTTCGTCAGCGAAAACAATAATTGGTTTATTTATCAGTGCACGCGCTATCGCAACACGCTGCTGTTCCCCTCCAGACATCTGACCGGGTTTGTGATCTATCCTGTCACTTAGACCTAGATAGTCGAGAAGATCCTTGGCCTCCTTTTCTACAAGTGACTTAGAACGTTTTTGGATGAGACCAGGAATCATTGCATTTTCCAATGCCGTAAATTCAGCAAGTAAATGATGGAATTGGAATACAAAGCCAATATTCTTATTTCTAAACTCTGCTAGTTCTTTTGCGTTTAGTGAATTGACATTAGTATTTGCTATAGAGATGCTCCCAGTATCTGGTAAATCTAAGGTACCTAGGATGTGTAGAAGCGTACTTTTACCCGATCCTGATTTTCCTACTATACTGACTAATTCTCCTTTTTTTATTTCAAGAGAAATACCCTTTAGTACCTTAATTTCATTGTAGGATTTATGTATGTTTTCGGCTTTAAGCATCGCAGAGTGCAAAATATCAGATTTATCTCAATAAGTATGATATTTAAGGCATAATATTACTGAGGAACTAGGATGGGCTGCATAAAATATTACATATTTTAGTAGCTGTGAATACGGACTTGAAAATTCTCTTCCTTTGTAAAAAATTTCCATACCCATTACGGGATGGTGAATCTATTGCAATTCATAATTTGACAAAGGCGCTTGCAAAGCATGGATGTACAATTACGCTCCTGTGTTTGAATACCTCAAAGCATGCATTTGATATTACTAAGTTGCCAGCGCATGTAGATCAATACAGTAGCATACATACTGTTGATGTGGATACGAGCATTCATGCGAGAGGAGCATTTAAAAATCTTTTTAGTAAAGATTCGTATCACTTAAGTAGATTTGACAGCCCTCAATTTAAAACAAAGCTAATTGAAGTCCTAAACGAAGAGCGTTTTGATCTTGTACAGCTGGAAACCTTAACAATGGCAATTTATCTTCCAGAAATAAAAATCTATTCTGACCTTCCTGTTGTAATGCGGTCGCATAATGTGGAATATCAGATATGGGATAGACTGTCAGATAATATTCCTTCATTTTTCCGAAAGCACTACATAAAGTATTTGAGTAGAAAATTGCGGCGATTTGAATTGGCACAACTCAAAGAGTATGACTTGCTTTTAACGGTTTCTAAGAATGATCTGGCAGAGTTTAAAAAGCAGGGCTATTCAGGTAGAGGGCAGATGGTTCCTATTGGAATAGATTTAGAAAAATATCCAGTAAGAAAGCAGGATAATTTCCAAGATTTATTTTTTATAGGTTCCATGGATTGGATGCCTAACTCTTATGGACTCCATTGGTTTATTGATGAAGTCTGGCCCTCCGTTACTGAGCTAAATCCAGAAATGCTCTTGCATGTTGCAGGTAGAAACGCGCAGTCCTTAGTAGCAAAGTCTGGTATCAAGAATCATGGGGAGGTAGAAAGCGCCTTGGACTTTATGCAAGCGCATGGGGTCATGATTGTACCACTTTTCTCAGGGAGCGGCACGCGTGTGAAAATAATCGAAGGCTTGGCCTTGGGGAAGATAATTATTTCTACCAGCATAGGTGCAGAAGGAATAGATGTGATAAATGGCAAACACATTCTTTTTGCGAATTCAAAAGAAGAGTTTATTCAAGCCATTAAACGCTGTAAAAACGAACCTGGATTACTTAATAATATATCACAAGCAGCAAGAACGTTTGTAGAGAATAATTATGATGGTATTATCATTGCCCAAAAATTAATTCCGCAGTATATGCAACTGTTAAAAGAGAAAAAGAAGGTTTGAAAACTAAACTTGTAATCATAGCGTCTCGTTTTCCATATCCTCTTGAGAAAGGGGACAAGCTACGATTGTATTATCAAATAAAATCTCTAGCCCAAACGTGTGATATCTATTTACTTAGTTTGTCTGATGTTGCTGTTGCAAAGACTTCATTAGTTGAACTTGAGAAGTATTGCCAAGAAATACATGTGTATAGGATTCATGGAAAGAAAAATGCAACTAAGGGCTTGTTAAATGGGAAACCATTTCAAGTAAATTATTTCTACAGTAGGAAAATTCATTCTGCTATGCAAAAAGAGCTGGAACGCATTTTTCCTGATCATATTTATTATCAATTGATTAGAACTACGGAATACAGTTTTGACAAGAAGTACAAGCGATCTGTAGATATGATGGATTGTTTTTCAAAGGGATACCATTTAAGAGGCTTTAAGGAGAATGGATTCCGCAAGAAGTTTTATGATATAGAGGCCAAAAGACTTAAACTGTATGAAGGAAAGGTGATGCAAGACTTTGCGCTTAAGTTTGTAATTTCTGAACAAGACAAGGCAGAATTACAGAGAGGAGCAAAGGGCAGTTTACAGGTTTTATCCAATGGAATTGATACAAATTATTTTTCTCCGAAAGCAGAAAACAAAGAATATGATATTGTATTTGTAGGGAATATGGGCTATGAGCCTAATATATATGCTGCTCGATATTTATTAAACGAGTTAGTGTCTTCCATGTCAAAGGATATAAAAGTACTTATTGCAGGAGCGCGTCCGCCAGCTAGTTTAAAAGCAAAGACGAATGCACAGATTCATGTAAGTGGTTGGATGGAAGACATAAGAGACGCCTACAATAAAAGTAAGGTATTTTTAGCACCGATAGCAGATGGGATAGGCCAGCAAAATAAAATACTAGAAGCCATGGCTATGGAGCTTCCATGCATCGTGTCTAAAGAAGTTGCACTAGGATTAGATATTGAAAATATCCAAGATTTTCTTTTCGTTGCGGAAACAAAGGAACAATACCTTAGTTGTTTTAATAAAATTCTGATGAACTCTGATGCAGCGAAAGAACGAGCTCAAAAAGCAAGAAGATATATTGTAGAGAACAGGAGTTGGGATGCTGTAAATAGCATTTTATCTAGTGCTTTATTAGAATAATATTTAAATCGCCATTTAGAATTCTGGACAGATATTTAGTTCATTGTTGTAATTCCCAATGTAACTCATAGAAATTTCAAAAGAATTAAGTCCAGCGCGATCACTTATCAAATCTTGTACATTAGCATCATAGGATAGACCAATCTGAAAATCACCTTTTCTGATGGCAACCATAGGTATGACTGCGGTAGGTTTAATGCCATCAATGCTGTCTGCTCCACGTAATCCTAGTCCAACTGTAAAGCGTTGATCATAGCCCAGTGGAAAGGAAACATTACTACCGAGTTCTATTTCAAGATCACTACCTTGCATAAGGGCGAGAACGCGTGGATGAATATTTACATCTTCGGTTAAAGCATATTTCCCGCTGACATACAAGGTAAGTTTTTCATTATATTCATTAATTGCTGTTACGTTTGGATTCGGGTTTTGCACTGCCTCATAAAAGGACACATTCGGTGTAAAGAAATGGTGATAGGCACCGCCTATAAAAAATTTATTTCTAGTACCAGTAGCATAATTTACTCCTAAAGAAAAATCCGCGAATCCAAAGTTGTTAGGAGGTAATACTTCTCCTGTGGCAAGAGTGTAACCATTTATTTGATCAAACTGATCATCAAAAGTCAAATTATCGTAATTAATATTTTTCTGAATAATCCCTATCATTAGTCCTAAGCCGAGGTAGGTGTCTCCTTTTTTACTTAAAGATTTGTGATAGGAGCCTACTACAGAGATCTGGTTGGTATTTAAATCGAAGAAGTCTACAGCATCATTAAAAATAACCAAGCCTGCACCGATAATATCTGGTGTATATGTTTTGCCATAGGACATCTCAAATTTTGTATCAGCTGTAATTACAAATGATCGAAAAGGTGCTTCTAGAGGGCTTCTCCATTGGTCTCTGTAGATCGTAGAAATTCTATAGTCGCCATCAGCAGTGCCAGCTAAAGCTGGGTTAAAGTACTGAGGAGCAACGTAATATTGCGAAAAACGTGCATCTTGCGCATCTAAACCGCTCCAAAGGAGTATAAATACTATTACAAGTGTAATGTGTCTCATTCTGTGTGTAAAAATAGAAAAGCTTATAAACACGAACTAAGAACGAGACAATTATTATTTTTAATGTTCAAAATAAGAAGTTTACAAGGTTTTAATTGAAATAGCATGTCTAAGAGATTTGGAATTTGTCGGGTTAGTTTAGCTTGTGTTCGGTCTGAAGACTCAGATCGGGCTGAGATGACGAGTCAGCTCTTATTTGGAGAAATGGTAGAGGTGCTCATTAAAAAGCATACAAACTGGGCTAAGATTCGCTGTTTATTTGACAACTATATAGGTTGGATAGACAAACGTCAGATCCATTATATCACAGAGAAGGAAATGATCAAGTTACAAGGCAATTGTTCCTTGGTTGCGGAATTTGCACAGGGTATCAGTTCAGATGATGAAACGCATTGTGTCAGTTATGGCTGTGAATTGCAAAAATACGATGGCATCTCATCTAAAATGCCCTTTGGTAAATTTCTATATAATGGACAGATAATTCATTCAGATAAGATTGCGAACCCACGTGAAACTCTTATTAAGATAGCGCAAAAGTTTTTATTTGTTCCATATCTATGGGGAGGTCGTAGTCCTTTCGGAGTAGATTGTTCAGGACTCACTCAGATTCTGTATAAGATGATTGGTATTGCAATTCCTAGAGATGCCTCAGAACAAATTCACATGGGAACAGCACTCAATTTTGTAGAAGATGCTAAACCCGGCGATTTAGCCTTCTTTGAAAAAAAGGATGGGTCTATACATCATGTGGGTATACTGTTAGGAGAGAATAAAATTATGCACGCCTCAGGAATGGTAAAGATAGACAGAGTAGATCATTTTGGCATCTTTGTACAATCTGAAACACAGTACACCCATAAGCTCCGTATTTGTAAGAACATCATTGGGGATTAGTATCTTGCTTTCAATGTTCTTAAAATTCTGCTTTTTGATTTTCGAATTCTTAGGGTCTTAATATGTACATAAAACTGACACTTTGCGTTGCAGAACATCAATAATGTTTGATAACAATACAGGTTTTACAATTCTTCTATTCGTTGTCTATAATTATTTAATTCCCGTTATTAACTATATTTAGTTGTTATAAAACATTAAGAATGAAACAAATTAAATTGCTTCTAATACTGTTTGTGGTTATTTCTTGTAATAGTGATGACACTAAGAATAATAATACAGAATTGCCTTTCCTTTTCGAGAATGGATTTGAGATTTCTGGTGATGATATTAATGAATTAATTTTACCAGATGCAAGTTCATGGACTAATATTCAACTACAAGATCCAAATAATGGCACAAACACTATTTCTATTTCAACAGAGAAATTTAGTGAAGGAGAAAAGTCTCTAAAAATAGTTGCCCTTCCTTCAGATGAAATTTTATCAAAAGCTGACATTGAAAAATTTGGGTTTAGGGCTCCCATTGGGAGTACGATAAAGATCGAAGCTGATTTTTACATTAATACTAATGAAGATTTGACCGATTTGTTTTTATTGGATTTAGAATGTTGTTCATGTTGGGACCCAAGTGTACCTGACAATCAATGTCCTGGAGTTAGACTTAAAATTGGCGGAGACAACGAATATCTTTCTATTGAACGTGGCAAAATAGTAAATTCCACTATAGGACAGTCTGAAATTTCTTTTCCGAAATTTGAGTGGGTCAATGTAGTATGGGAAATGGAATTATCTCAAGAAAATACGGGAAAAAACAAACTGTCTATTAATGGAATTGAAGTAATTTCAAGCGAAGGGATAAACATGCCGAATGCAGAATTATTCAAGGAAGAGTTTGCATCAGCAGGTATAGACTTCACACTTCCTGATGATGTTTTTTATGAAAGAATACAAATTGGAGCTACTGCCAATCCAACTCCAAATACGATTGATATGTACATTGATAATTTCAAACTGACAATTGAATAATGCAATTTCGAACAAATTATTTATGTTAATTCTCAAAATCGAAATAAACGTTTTATAACATAACCTAGATGACGCCATATTCTCCTGTCGGTTTTTACCTAGAGTAGTGGACAAGCATTAGCAGTATTTTTCTTACTATCTTTAGTTGTGAGCATTAGCAAGAAGACGGCGCATAGGAAAACTCGTTATCTGTAAGCTGCATTCTAGATGTTCAAGTTAGATTTTGTTAGTGGTAGTGTTTTTCTTATCGACATATTTTAGTCAACAATGTTCAAGTTAAGACCAAATAATAAAATATCATTGTAATTTGATAATGTTTCTAAATACACATTTTCGAAACGATAATCGTAAGCTATATAAATCGATATTGCTTTCCAAAATTTGAAACTAATTTTGGGACTAAGCCAAAGGTCATAGTCAGCATTTTCTCTTAAAGATTGAAAATAAAACAGTTGAGATGAGATGCTTATTTTATTATTCGCAAAGATATGCCCATAGTTCGCTTTAAATAGGAACAATCCGTTTTGACGCTTAGGCATATCTCTTGCGCTATTTACAAATTGAAATCCATTATAATCAGTATTTTCATATCCAAGTGCTGCAATAAGGGAAAGCTTTCTTAAGCCATTATCGAGTGTTGAGCCTATGCCAATGCCATACTGATGACGACTATTGATTCTATAAATCAAACTATTATCATAATGATAGAATATACCAGGAAATAATTTCTTAGTTCTATTAATATAATATTTTAAAATTGCTAAGTCATACCAGTTATCTTCTATTAAAGTTGAATTGGTTTTATTATATCTATAGTTTGTCTTATTTTCCAAATGCCATTTCCCATTTTGTATATCCAAGCCAATTCCAGCACCTGCGACCAATTGATTAAATGTACCTGAGATTTTTCTTCCCGAAATTTCCAGTTTTAGAATCAACTGAAGAGAGTCTATACTATTTTGAGCATTAAGGATAGTCAGTGAAAATAGAGAGAATAATATAATATTTAAGATGAATTTAAATTCTATCATAATATCACTTATAAATGCGGGTGATTAAAAAGCAAAAAAATAGCGATTTAAAATATTTTTTCAAATCGCTATTGTATCTTATGTGAAGTCAGAATTAGTTCACAGATTTTAAAAGTTCAGTTGCAGCTAATTTTCCAAATGCATTAGCAGCTTGCGGACTTGCCCCACTTATCAATTTTCTATCAATATGGACTGTTGCATCTGCAGCCTCATTTATTATAGTCACACCTAATTTGTTTAATCTTTCGCCATAAATCCATGGCATTGCCCCAGGATTATAACCTATCATTGGACCTTGTGCATCAACTGCATCAGGAAAGGACGCAATCTCGTAACCATTATAGATATATGAATCTTTATCGCCATCCATACTAGCAGCAAGTAGGGCAGCAGGACCATGGCAAATTGCTAACATATTCATGTCATTATCATGACTCCAGTGAATAAGTTTATTAAGATCCTGGTTAGAAGGTAAACCAAGCATCGCGCCATGTCCTCCAGGAATGAAAACGGCGACGTAATCCGAACTGTCTGTCATAGAATTTTGCACAAATCTTGATAGACTTCCTGGGTTGTCTAGCTTCTTTTTGAACTCTGGATAGAAAGATTTGATGTATTTATCTTCTGAAGGCATGGCCCACATCTCAACTGCTACCGGTTTTCCTGTTGGCGTTACGATATCTATTTCAAAACCTGCATTTTTTAAATGCATGGCTGGCACCATCATTTCAACGGGATGATTTCCGGTTGAAAACTTTTTTCCGTTAGCCATAGTCATATATCTTTCCTCAGTACAGACCATTAGTACCTTCTTATTTCCTTTGTGTGGCTTGTCGTATGTTGTATTGTCAAAGTCTGTAGTAGCAGGTACTGCTATTTTTAAAGCTAAGGGAGAGGGAATGTAAGCACCGTTATTAGTAGCTGTTGGTTTTGTAAATATTTTGAAGGCAATGAAAGCAATTAGTAGAAAGATTGCTAAGCCAATTAGTATTTTTTTTAGCATGATAATATTTATTCGATTTTATTAAATAGTTGTTACTAGTTCTTTCATGGGTTTTCTGACTTTTACAAGATTAACTAGCCAATCATTGTCTTCATCTCTGTATCCGATAGGTAGAAGCAAAGTGCTTTTCAGACCTTTTTCTTCCAAATTCAATATGCCGTCTAATGCAGAAGAATCAAATCCTTCCATAGGTGTACTATCAAGCCCTTCTGCTGCTGCTTGTGTAATTGCTGACATGAAAGCAATATATGTTTGACGAGCTGCATGTTCAAAATTTTTCTGGGGATCTTTTTGCGGATAATTGGATAATAACTGTTGGCGATAATTTTCCCAGCCTTGATTTTTAAATCCCCTGATTTCATTGGTGAGATCAAACATGTGATTTATCCGATCTGCTGTATAGTGATCCCATGCAGCAAAAACCAATAAGTGCGAGCAATCCGTTACTTGTGATTGATTCCATGCTATCTCTTTTATTTTAGATTTTACTGTTTTGTTCGTAATAACGAAAACTTCAAAAGGTTGCAAACCACTTGATGTGGGTGCCAATCTGATAGCCTCCAAAATGTTATCTATTTTCTCTTGAGGAGCCACTTTACCATTCATGGCTTTGGTGGCATATCTCTTATTTAGTAGATTTAAATAATCCATTGTACTGATTTTGAATACAAAGGTCTGTATTCAAATCTTATTAAAAATTGATCTATGGTAAGAAATTAAGAAATTGAGATTTCCTTTCTGACCCGACTTAGACTTTCTGGAGTAATACCCAAAAAGGAGGCGATTTGATAATTGGGTATTACTTTTTCGAATACTTCATATTCCATTATAAATTTCTCATATTTTTCTTTTGCACTTAGTGTCAGTAGACCAAAGATTCTTTTTTGTAATGCAGCAATTCTATTTTGAAGATTCAGACGGTGTTTGAATCCAAATTCAGGAAATTTGGAATATAGCTTTTCAAGTTCTGATTGCTCTATTATCATAATTTTTGAATGTGAAAGACTTTCAATACAGAGTAAAGATTTTTCCCTATTGAACAAAGTCATGTAATCACTAATCCACCAATTTTTGGTGGCGAATTGTAGGGTGTAATCTTTGCCATTATCATTTTTATAAAAAGCCCTAAGGCATCCACTTGCTACAAATATTTGGATTTTCCTGCTAGAATTTTCTTGAAGAATTATTTCACCTTTCTCTATATTCCTTTCAATGATAATTGATTCCAGATCATTCACAATTTCATCTGATAGAGAAATACTTTTACCTATATATTCGATTAGTTCTTTCATTTCAATTCATTACCACTAACAAATCAATAAAGTTAACTAATCCATGACCAAATTCTAGTTAGTACCCTTAGCACTTGTATTAAATGCTCTTGTTTAAATTAGCAATTTTAAGAAGTTTTTAGAGTAACGTGTTTCTCAGAGCGACAATGCCTACAGTTAACATAAGCTCGTGACGCCATATTCTTTTGTCGGTTTTTACCTAGAGTAGAGGACAAGCTTAAGCAGCGTTTTTCTTACTATCTTTAGTGGTGAGCTTTAGCAAGAAGAAGACGTCTAGTTAAATCATTAGCAGTAGTTTTATTTAACTAACTTTTTCGCTATTTCAAATCGTTCGGCTACATTATCCCAGTTTATAATTTCAAGTAATGCATCTACAAAATCTGCTCTCTTGTTTTTATACTTTAAGTAATAAGCGTGTTCCCATACATCGATTACCAATAAAGGAATAACTCCCCATTGTGTTAACTTCTGATGATTTTCACATTGCAACAATGTTAAACTAGCTGAATAGGGTTGATATCCTAATATGCCCCATCCGCTTCCTTCTACGGATTTTGCAATTTTGGAAATGTATCCAATAAGCGTATTAAAAGAGCCAAAATCTTTTTCTATTTGTTTCAGAAGTTCGGTTCTGGGTTCGGTTTTCTTGTTGCTTAGATTAGACCAAAAAATAGAATGTAACACATGACTAGAAAAGTGATAAGCTAATTTTCTTGTCCACAGATCTACTTGGTCGAGGTCACCAGATTTCAAATGAAATTTAACTTTTGCCAAATCTTTATTTGCTCCTTTTACAGCACCACCATGGTGAAATTTAAAATGTAGATGAAGTGTTTCTTCATCCATATGGGGCTCTAGGAAATTAGTATTATATGGAAGCGGGTTTTGTATAAAATTGCCTTCAATGTCCACAAGTTTATCAATTCCGTTTTCTGTTACATTTTGAGTGAAAACATTGTTCAGCGGTAATATAGAGGCACCTCCTAAAATTGCTGAATTTTTCATAAAGTCTTTTCTATTCATAATTTTTAGATTTTCATTATACTGCAGACAAGCAAATATAGTTATAAGCTACTTTTAGTTGGTTTTATTGGATTTATCTTTTTTATTTCGTTCAATAATTACGGTACCAATTAATGCTACTCCAATCACAACTCCACTTAATGAGTCAATCAATTCTCCACTTCGGAAGGCTCCATAAATACCAACTAAAATTGAAGCGATTCCAATTCCGATTAGTAAATATCCTGTTTGGTCTTTCATTTTTTTTAATTAGTTAGAATCATCAGTACTTGATAATGCTGTCTATTTATCAATTATGTTTTTTATTTTGATTAAACCACTTTTTGATCTATCTCTAACTATTAATCTCATTTTATCATCAAACAAAAGTACTCCTGGAAAATGCGTTTTGGGATTTAAGATCTTAAGCACTTTTTCAGATACACTTCCGTGATCCCAATCCATTTGATATTGCTCGATTATACTTTTAACTTTAACTTCGTTATGATCACTATAGTTTAACGCAATTAGGTCAATTTGATCAACATACTCATCATAAAAAGACTTTAATTCTGGTATTGATGCTAGGCATGGTGTACACCAAGTACCCCAAAAATCTACCAAGAGATACTTGCCATTACCCTTGTACTTATTCAGAGATACTATCTCATCTTTTCCAATTAGATTTATAAAAATATCTGGTATCTCTTGATTATACTCTATGCTATCTAAGCCTATTCTTTGATTTGCTACTTGGGATTTTTCTTTCTGAATTAATTTCAAATATTCTCTGAGGCTTTCATTCTCCAATGTATCTAATGATACCAATTCATTTATAATTCGTTTATCTTCCTTTTTGACATACTTAATACTTTTCAGAATTACTTTATTGTCATAGAGAAACTCTTCACTGAGGCCAGATTTAATATTAAATTTTAGTTGAGCACTCACATGATACTCAATTAGCATGTCCTTATTCTCGGCCTTATAAATTTCCAATTCATTCAATTTACTTGACCCTTTATTCTTTAATTTAAATTTTGTCGGAATCTCATAATTTGAATAAGCTAAATTTCTAATTTTCAATAACTTCTTTTCCCCAGTTAGTTTATTTATATAATTAATATTCCCATCTTTTTCAATCTTAGAACTAAATATCCCTTCTTGATCTAAAAGATAGTTTTCAATATAAATCTTATCCTGTTCAACAAATACAACTTTCGTTAGGTTTTTTGTTGATTCAACCATTGATAATAGTATGGGTTGAAAAGAAGTCAATATGCTTCCTACTTTTTTTGTAGACTTTTCTTCTGCAGAGCTTTCTGATACAATTTGTTTATAAGTTAACTTAATGGTCTGGTTTTGGGCAAATCCAAGTTGGCTAGAAAATAAAAACAGAAAAATTACTCTAAACATAATGTATGATTTTTCATTCGTATGAGATAGTCAGTACGTATAAATTTAACTATTTCAAAAAATCATTTCTAGTTTTGGCGTTACAATATGAATAGAACCAATCATTTAGATTTAGAATTGATAATGATCGCAATGGAAGACAAATTGCTGAGACCGACTTCGCCTACAGATAAATAGTACTATTCTTCTTAAAAACTATAAACTCTGTATAATATCATACTGGGTAATAATTTGATATTGCCCTAAAGCATCTTTTGCTAATACTGCCGGAGTCTCTTTGGTGATGTATCTATTGAGTTCATTTATGCCTGTGTCCAGTGCGACTTTTGGGAAGGGCTCGCTTATAATCTTATCAACTGTATCTATTGCACTACCACTATCAGTGAGTAGATAATTCAGCATAGACTTTTCGATAACAGAACCGATTATCTCATCATTTTCCATAACAGGAAGTTGTGATATTGCATTTGCACGCATTATTTCCAAGACATCTTTAATGTGATCAGATTTTTTGACAGAGATGAAAGTAGAATCTTGCTTTGCAGCGATGATATCTTTTACAGTGACATTTTTTTCCATAAAACCTCTATCACGCATCCAATCATCGTTGTATATTTTTCCAACATATCTAGATCCATGATCGTGAAAAATAATGACCACAACATCGTCTTTTGTCAGTTGGTCTTTCATTTGAATAAGACCAGCCAGGGCAGAGCCACAACTATATCCTAGAAGAAGTCCTTCATTTCTTGCTAGAGCACGCGCTGCTAAGGCACCATCTTTATCTGTTACCTTTTCAAAATGATCGATTACTGAGAAGTCGACATTTTTTGGAAGAATATCTTCGCCAATCCCTTCGGTAATGTATGGATAGATTTCCTTTTCATCAAACTCGCCCGTTTCGTGGTATTTTTTGAAGACGGAGCCATAGGTATCTACTCCCCATATCTTTACATTCGGGTTTTGTTCTTTTAAGTATTTAGCTGTTCCGCTGATGGTTCCTCCAGTACCTACACCTACAATGAGATGTGTCACCTTACCATCTGTTTGTTTCCATATTTCTGGACCTGTAGATTCATAATGTGCCGCAGCATTAGATAGGTTATCATATTGGTTACACCAAAATGAATTTGGGATTTCCTTACTCAGTTGTTCAGCAACGGAGTAGTAAGATCTGGGATCATCAGGCGTTACATTTGTTGGGCATACAATGACTTCACCACCTACCGCTCTCAGGATATCAAACTTTTCTTTGGATTGCTTATCGGTTGTTGTGAATATGCATTTGTATCCTTTGACAGCAGCTGCTAGGGCGATGCCCATTCCTGTATTTCCAGACGTACACTCGATTATGGTACCGCCAGGTTTTATTAGACCTGCGTTTTCAGCATCTTCTACCATCTTGAGTGCCATTCTATCTTTAATAGAGTTACCTGGATTAAATGTTTCCACCTTAGCCAATACAAGGCAGGGTAATTCTTCACAGACCTTGTTTAATTTAATAAGAGGCGTGTTACCTATTGTCTCTAGTACATTGCGTTTGTAGTCCACGTGATGAATTTTGCATAAAAGTACAGTTCTAAATATGGTTAGAATAATGAATGCCTTGATAATTGATTAAGGGAATTAGAAATTGGAATTTTAATGGATTTATTTGCTCAAAATTGAAAGATTTTATGAATTGCTAAATCTACGGATATTAAATATTGCTATATGGAGTATGTCAGATTTAAAAGTTGAATTTGGTATTTTGACAATATTAAATTTGTCAAATGCCTCGAATTTTTCATTAAAATATGTTTTCAAAGTGATATTTAGCTTACAAAACTCTACTAATGGTCTACAAAAATAGGGGGGATGCACTACAAAATGGGTCTTATAGGTGTATTTGATATTTACACCCTTATTTAGTTACACACTTAATACTTAACACCTTAAAACACCCTTAGTAAATCTCAGATACATGATTGAGATTGATTTTTTTGAATTACACCTTTATGGATTTTGGGAATTAGACTTATGACTTATGAATGACACCCTTATGATTTTAAAATAACACCCTTAGTTATTTCCAAAATTAACCCTTATCCGATTTAACATCCTTATTAAGCATTACCAGCGAGAAAGAAATTTCTCGCTTTTTTTTGTCGGGAAATTAGGAAGGGACTAACAGACGAAGCGGCCTGCCTGCGTGCGCAAGCAGGCAGGATGAAACGGACAGAGCGGCTTGCCTGCGTGCGCAAGCAGGCAGGACTCAACGGACTCAACGGACTCAACGGACAGAGCGGACTAACGGACGGAGCAAACGATGAGGACGGAGAGATGAAGAGAGAGCGGCGTGTGCGGAGAGTATGTACAGAACGGACAGAACGGCTTGCCTGCGTGCGCAAGCAGGCAGGACTAAGCGGACTTTACTGATCGCGATAAGGATAGGAATGTTCCCGAAGGGAGTCCGAAGGACCGCAACGCATGTGGAGACATGGAAAGCCTGACCCGAAGTGTTTTACACGTAGGGGATCGCCCTAATCATAATTACATAGGGTCTAAACTTGTTCTTACTTTTCTTGGTACTTCATCTCTACGGTAAAGCGAGAATCTAAAGCGCCAAGGCTTTTAGCAACCTTAGGGGAGATGATGAGGGTCACGTCTTCTTCATACACATCTTCAGGTAGTGCGCCAATGACTTTTGCGTATGCACGTCTTCTTACAACGGGGTTATAGAGTTCGATAATTGTATTCGGTTTAGCAGTTTTGTGTAGGGCAAAGGCGTTTTTTTGATCTTTTCCTTCCTTGTTCCAGATAGCAATCCCTTTGCGACTAACACGTTTAACTTCAGGTTTTGGTTCCCCTGTGCTTTCATCTACCGCACTGTTTGCCTTAGTTTTGGAGCGTGCAACATCTTCTTTTATTGTGGTGCTAGGTGTTCCTGTTTTCGGTATTTGAGGAAGTTCTGTAAATGGTGTTTCGTTTTGATAATACCCAACGATGAGTAGATCGCCTACGCTAAGAGAAACTTCAGAAAGTGCGTTTCTAGCTACTAGGGTTTCTACCTCTTGGTTAAAATAGACCTTGGCTATTCTATATAAATTCTCACCCTTTTGTACCTGGTAATAGACAGGGTTGTTACCATCTCCATCATCATGTACATTAATATGGTGCACATCGAGGGGTATCATAAGTTTCTGTCCTATACTCACAACGGAGTTAGATGTCAGATTATTCATCAACTTTATTTCGTTTACATCTATACCAAAGAATTTTGATATACTGTAAAGTGTCTGATTCGCTTTAATGGTATGGGAATAAAAAATACCTTTATCCATATCAAATTTTACCTCCATATTTACACCAGGCACGAGTGCAGGGGCAGGTGTAAACTGAGCGAATAGGGAAATATGTGCTACAAGGCCAAGAAATACTAAAATCGATCGCATGGGAAATATTTTATGCAAAGACAAATATATTAAAAAAAATCATAATATATAAATAATTGAGAGTTATAGGTATAATACCAGTTAGATTAGAATCCACCCGATTGCCAGAAAAGGCGATTTTGCCCATAAAAGGGAAGCCAATGGTGATTCGTGTCTATGAGGGAGCTCGCAGTTGTCCGAGTCTAGAACGGGTGATAATAGCCACGGATAGTGAAAAAATACGTCAGGTTTGCGAGGAATACGGGGCCGAGGTAGTAATGACTGGGGATTGTTCTTCTGGAACAGAACGGGTATTTTCCGCATTGGCGAGCTTAGAAGAAGACTATGATGTTGTTATAAACATACAGGGAGACGAACCTCTAATCAGATCCAAGCATATCCAGTCACTAATTTCGGCCTTTGATAATGGAGAAACAGAGATAGCTACACTAGCGGAAGCGTTCCATGATGAACATGAAAATCAAGACCCAAATACAGTCAAGTTGATTTTTAAGGAAGGGGCAGAGGTTGCTGATTTTACGCGTTCTCCACAAGAAGCATCACGAATAGATAAACACAAACATGTAGGTCTGTATGCTTTCAAGGTTTCCATAATTCCAGAGCTGCTAAAACTTGCTGTCACGGAGCGGAGAAGAAATGAAAGTTTGGAGCAACTGGATTGGCTATTAGCAGGATATAGTATTTATGCGAATGTGATAGCGGATGGCTTAATTAGCGTTGATACACAAGAAGACCTAATGCGTGTGCAAGCGATATTAGAAGAAGAATAATTAGGATAAATATTCTTTATTAAAGGAAAAGGGCAGTAGGGCATCCGCATTTGGAAACATTATGACTGTGTCAGAGTCTACAGTATTAATGTAGATAGGAAATGGCTTCCCAGTTTTTTCTGCAAATTCTGAGATTACCTGTCTGCAGGCACCGCAGGGAGAGGCAGGTTTATCTAATTTTTTCTTTTTGTTGCGCACTGTCAGGAACATGGCTTGGATAGGCATGTTTGGGTATCTTGTTCCAGCACTATAGAGAGCTACACGCTCTGCGCATAAACAGAGTGGATAGGAGGCATTTTCTTGGTTACATCCTCCAAATATTTCATCATTTTCTAATAATATTGCCGCTCCTACTTGAAATTCAGAGTAGGGCGAATAGCTCATATCTAACTGATTTTCAGCAATTTCTCTTAGTCTTTGAACGTCTTTGTTGAGTTCAGAGACGGTGGTCGAGTAATAGGCAATATCTAATAGGTGTTTTTCCATCTTTAGGAATTTGCAATAGTTATCTTGCAATGATTAGACCATTTTTTGTTTCTTTAGAAAGATATAGACATTTATGTATTGTATTATCGGTGGACCCCAAAGTTCTGGTACTTCTTTGTTGAGGCAAATTTTGAATAGGCATGAGGCAATTCATTGCTTTAATGAGAGTCATTTGTTTAATAAAATGGAGCTCTATGAAAACTGGAGCAAACACAAGAACAAATTGTTTTCGAAAGGAATGCTAGGATTGAAAAGCAGAGGCTGGCGCATTTTTACAGGCTTAAATTACGATCAAAATTCGTTCGAAAAAGAGAAGCTAAAAGAAATGGTCAAAGAGGCCGAAAGTTTTGAAGGTTTCCTAGATAAAGCATATGAAAGTATTACCGCTTCAGAGGTCAAAATGGACAAAACGCCATCCAATGTATTTTGCGCAAAACAATTCTTAGAAAATTTCAATGAATCAAAATTTATAGCCTGCGTGCGCGACCCCTATGATACGATAAGTTCACTCTTGGCTAGAGGTGTTCAACTTTTGGATGCTGTGAGTATTGTAAAGTCGAGCTTCTTAGAACTCTCTAATGTAATTTCAAACATCAATGTCATTTCTATTCGCTATGAAGATCTTGTTTCTAAGCCTAAGGAAGAGATTCAACGTTTGATGCAGTTTATGCAGCTTAATTTTTCAGAAAAATTGCTCCAAACAAATCCTGTACAAGAGACCACTAAGATTGCTGGATGGAATTATGATGAAACAGAACAGATAGGACAGGCAAGTGTGGGAAGATTCAAAAAAGAATCAAAGGAGATGCAAAGTAAGATTAAGCAAGCCTTTAATGCTGTTGTCTGGGATAAATCTGAAGAGGTGATTCGCAAGACTATTCAGTTTTTTGAATATGCAATTGCAGAGGATGTCCCTTCCAAGGAACTCGTTAAGGTCCTTTCTGAACAAAAGCGAAAAGCCATTTGGGAGCGTACTCGTAAAATGCATAGCTATACTATGTTTAACGATCCTATCGATTGGGCGAAATGACATTCGAAGAAGCCTACTTACGTATCCTTGAATCATTAACTCCTCGACTCGGTGAACGAGAAGCGGGCCATGTAGCAAAATATTATTTGGAGGATGTCTGGGATATGAAGAGCACAAGTTCTAAGCAGCTAGTTACAAAGGCCCAGAAGGAAAAATTTGAAACCGATCTTAAAGAACTGAAAGAGGGTCAACCTTTGCAATACGTCACGGGTAAAGCTTGGTTTTATGATATGGAATTTAATGTCACTCCAGATGTTCTCATTCCACGACCTGAAACAGAAGAATTAGTTGATCTGGTGATAAAGCATTTTAAAGCACATGTAGGATCAGTTTCATTTCTTGAGATAGGTACTGGCAGTGCTTGTATTGCTGTGACGCTAGCGAAAAATCTTCCACAGGCTAAGATAAAAGCAATGGATATAAGTGCACAAGCAATTGCATGTGCGAGAATTAACGCGAATAAGTTGTCTGTTTCTGTAGATTTTGAGGTTAATGATTGGCTGTTGAGCTGGCAAGAATATCTGAAGCATGATTTTGATTGCATCGTGAGTAATCCACCCTATATAGATAGAGATGAAATCGATGTCATGGGAAGTTCTGTCTTAAAGCATGAGCCACATCTAGCCCTATTTGCTGAAGAGAAGGGCCTCATCTTTTATAGGACAATTGCAGACTATGTTGCTCGCAAGGAGCGAAAGCCGATTTTGTTTCTAGAGTTAAATGAATTTAAGGCAAAGGAGATTCAGTCAATGTTCACGGAGTATTATAAGTCCGTAAATATAATTAAGGACTTGCAGGGCAAACAGCGTATACTATGTGCGCATAATAATTAAAATTACTCTGGACCAAATATCTCCGTGTCAAAGCCATCAATACTTGTCCTGTTTTTTTGTTCCCAATATGCATGGATACCTTCCTGGCCTTTAGCGTCTGTCCATTTAGACAGGGTATCTCTTTCTGATCTGAAGTCCATAAGGGGAACAGCAAAACCACAAGACGTTTGTACACGATTTATACTCAATTCTATAAATTGCCTTGTGCCTATGTTCTCTTTGAATAGCTGTCTATACTCTTGAAATTTTTCATCTCTAGGATGAATTGCTAGTGCGGTTCCATACAGTCTTAGTATCAGTGGTTTGCCTTCAAACGAACAAAACATAACTGTCATGCGATTATTCAAAAGTAGATGTGCTGCAGTTTCGTTTCCACTTCCTGTTAAGTTTTGCCAAATGACGGTCTTAGGGTTTTTAATGTATAAGGAATCTAAACCTTTAGGTGAAAGATTGATTGTGCCTGTTTCTGCAGCAGTAGCGGTGAAATAAATTTTTTGTTTTGAGATGAAGTCTTGGAGTTCTTCGCTAAGCTGCTCATAAAATTTTGCCATAAGTCTACGTTCTAGAATCCTAACAGAGAAGCCACAATTTAGTTTAATTAAATCTAAGTTCGACCCAGATAGGATAGTGGTCACTAGCCGATATGTTTTCTGCCTTTCCTGCGTTGATTAGCTGGAATCCTCGTGAAAAAATATGATCATTCCAAGGTTTTAGAAATCCTTTTACATAGGTACCTGTTGGTCCCACTTCCTTAGTTGCCCAAGTGAAGTTTTGCTTTTGGTAGGCATTTATGACATAGTCAGCTTCTTCACCCGTGAGTGTGTTGTAATCTCCACCGACGATCTGATAGCTATTTGTGTCTCGTACATTGTATCGTACTAAGCTATCAATTTGATCAATCTTTTGATTTTTAGGGAGAGCGATTGTCGCAAGATGCGCAGAGATAGCTCTGATTTGTTTGTCCCCAATTTGTATAAGTGTGCTTGTAGCAGCTCGTCTCGTTTGATTTCCCAATGTTTTGTGCGGAAAAATAATTTTTTCGTCTGCTATAATGGGATATTTAGATAAGACAGCATTGCCAAAATTGCGTTTGTGTTTAGTGTAATAGACGATGGGGTAATACACATAATTATAGCCTAGACTTTCTGCTATGAGTTTCGTAGCGTCTTCATTCATTTCTTGTAGAAGGATAATGTCAGCATCTTTGAGATCTTCGATAGTTTGTAGTTCTTTAATTGCAGTAGGTACATCCAATGAGAACTTTATATTATAACTGAGGACTTTAATAGTTTCTTTCACAGGAGTGTTAGCTAGGGTATTTGATCTCCAAACGGGTTCATTCGGTTTTAGGTAAAGCGGGACGGTGGTGCAGCTAAACAAGAAAGCAGTTAAGAAGAAGCAAAAGAGAAGATGTTTAAACATAGGGTAAAGGTAAATATATTATAGTGTAAAAAAGAAAGGAGTATTCATTCCTGAATACCCCTTTCCGATAGTGCAATAATTTTTTATTAGAGATCTTTTCTGTAAGGAAATTTCTTTGAGATAGTTCTATTCATTTTGCTGATGGCATCGTCAGGATCTTGGCTCCAATCTAGGTCACACTGTCTATCAACAGCCCATAGAGAGACGCCTTCCTCACCATCTATCAGACGTGCACTTAGTTCGATCTTTGCGGAGCGTTTGGCAAGGCGTCTTGCCTGTGCAGTGCCTGGGATTCTAGGTACGAGTATGGTAGAAGCAATATCTACGATGGCAGATTCTTCTCTAGACATCATTTGGTTTTTAAACATATTGACTTTTACAATAGCGTCTACTTCTAAGATAGCTGCTATTTCGGTAGGGTCATAGTTCCATGAATCTTCAATGCTGATTCCATTTTTTTCAAGTCTTGCATTTGTAATGCCAACATCTTGAATTGAAATTTGTACTTGGTCATCATCAATACCAGATTGACTTAAGAGTTGGTGAAACAAGGAAGCTTGGCAAAGTATAGATTCTTCGATACGTAATGCTAATAACTCTTCTGCAGTGAGATTATTGGGCACTCTTCCTGTGTAATGGTTAGAAAATGGGAGGATAGCAATCTTTTTGTGTCTAGGGCTATATTCCCGATAGTCGTTCGTGATGTACTTGCTTGGTCCGCATGCGGTTAGTAATGTCAGGCCGGTTAAAAGTAAAAGTAAATTTTTCATAGTGATTGCATTTTGATATTCTGAAGATATATTTGAATGGGACAGGATGCAATTGCATTGGTTCCTTTTAGAAGATCTTTAACGGAAACTTTAGAAGACTTTAAGAAATCTGAATTGATATTAAGTATAAATTAAGAGAGTTCGCTAGGTCATTACTATGAAGTGTTGTCTGAGAAGTTTCTTAACTTTCACGCGGTTATTTTCTAAAAGAATATGTTATGTTACGCTTTATAATTTGTTTATCTAGTCTTGTTTTATTCTTTGCATGTTCTGATCCTTGTTCTGATGTTACATGCCTGAATGATGGAGTCTGTATAGAGGGCAGCTGTGATTGTGCAGAGGGCTATGAGGGTACAACTTGTGAAACGGAAAAAAGAGAGAACCTATTAGGTACCTGGAGTACCAATGATTATGTGTGTGGAGCTTTTACTGAATCAAAGACGTTTATTATTACTGCCTCTGATGATTCTGTCTTGGGAATAGAGATTTTTAATCAAATAAATCCAATTGATACCTTGCAGGGTGAAATAACAGATTCTGGTTTTAGCGTTCCGCCTCAAGCTATAGCAGGTGGAATATTTACTATAAGCGGTTCAGGGAGCCTCATGGATGATTCACTGGAGATTAGCTTTACTGTAGATAGTTCTGAATGCTTGGGTGTTTTTACCAAATAGCGAGCTATTATTTGCTTAGCAAGTTTGACTCAGAAGTATTAATAAAAAGGAAATTGAAGTCTAGTCTCGCTAAAGATTTTATCTAGTTCAGAACAAAGGTGATCTATGTCTGTTTTTGTACATGCCATAATGGGTCTAAATTTCAAGACATTATGTAAGGGGCCATCTACGCCAGCAAGAATAAAATTTTCTTTTAATCGGTTCACTATATAAGTAGCTTCTTCTGCTGCTGGTTCTAGGGTGTCATGATTTCGAATGAGCTCAATGCCTAAAAAGAAGCCTTGTGCACGTACATCGCCAATGATAGGGTAATTGTTTTTGAGGTCTAAAAATCTTGATTTTAATATTTCTCCCAAGATCTGTGCATTTTGCATAAGTCCTTCTTCAAGTATGACATCTAGCATAGCCTCAGCCGCCGCACAGCTCACTGGGTTGCCACCGAAGGTGCTAAAGAACTCCATGCCATTATCAAAACTATCGGCAATTTCTCGGGTAGTTACAACCGCTCCCATGGGCATACCATTTGCTATGGGTTTGCCTAAGACTACAATATCTGCAACTGCATTTTGCGCTTCAAAACCCCACCAATGAGAACCAAGACGTCCGAATCCAGTTTGCACCTCGTCCGCAATATTTAGACCTCCATTTTCTTTTACATATTGATAGCTTAGGTTGAGGTAGTTTTGAGGCGGTATTAGTTGGCCACCTACACTTTGATAGGTTTCTGAGATATAGGCAGCAATTTTTTTATTCTCTATTAACTTGCTTAGGTCATCAGCAAATAGTTTACCGCAGTTTGGATTGTTTCTTTTGTATTTGCCACGATAATCATCCGGTGCATCTGCGGTGTGTAACCAAGGTGGGGGTCCAGTACCACCTGGGCCATTATGTTTGTAAGGACTTATTTCAATCAGTGTGCTTGTGTGTCCGTGGTAGGCATTTTCATTCACTAGAATATCTTTCCTACCTGTAAAAGTCCTAGCCAAGCGAAGAGCCAATTCATTTGCTTCACTTGCTGAGTTGACTAGATAGCAGACATCTAGGCTTTCAGGAAAAAGTGCTAAAAGTTTTTCACTATAGCGCAAAATGTTTTCATGTAGATAGCGGGTGTTTGTGTTTAATAGAGCTATTTGTTTTTGTACAGCTTCAATCACTTTGGGGTGGGAGTGTCCGACATGTGGAACATTGTTATACATATCCAGATAACCCTGTGCATTGTTGTCATATAAGAATTGTTTGTAGCCATGCACTATATGCATCGATTGTTTATAGGATAAGCTTAGATTCTTAGCCATCATCTTGGATCTTTTAACAATGAGTTGATCATTATTTATTTCAGCATCGTAGCTTTCATAATTGTCTGGATCTATGAGCAGGGCTGGATTTGGACAAAGTTCTTTCCAGTATTCTCGTTCATTTGCATAAACAACACCAGGAAAATCTGCATCCAAGCCTAGCATATGAGTCATCACTTGTAGATGTAAATGGGGTGGCCAATTTCCATTCTCCTTAAATGCTCCAATATTTGCAAAATGCTGACCAGCTTTAATCTGCTGTCCTTCTTTAACCAAGTCCTTACTATTTTCAGCAAGGTGGCCATAGAGTGTGTAGAATGGAAAGTTTTGTTCAGTTCTATGTTCTAGTATGATTAGTTGACCATAATCAAGAGGGGTAGGATTAAAACTCATCTTATAAACTAGAGCATCATAAGGAGCATTTACAGGAGTGTTTACAGCACAAAACACATCTAAGCCCATATGAATTCGTCTGCGTGTAGAAGCTGGATAATTTGAAGCCCCGAATAATTCTCCCAAATAGATCATGCGCGCTTCGTTGTATCTTCCTATTGACATGCTTGTATTGTTCCTCTCCATTTCTGCATTGATAATCAATTCAAGATTTTGAGCTAGTACATTTTCTGGAAGAGCACCTATCATGCTTGAGTTTACAGAGAGGTCAAGAATACAGTCTTTTTTGAGGTTTGCGATAATGGCAGCAGCAGCTGTAGTTTCTAGGTGTTTTTTTATGGATGATATTCCAGAGTGTATTGGGTAATTGCAGGCTGAGCGGAACACTGCAAGTGCAAAGTCATCTGAAATTTCATTTAATTTCTGTAGGGCTTTCTTGGCTGGTTTTTGGCTTATGCTTAAGTAGCTGTTTTCTGTTTGTTCTATTTGTCTTTTACTTGAAATGGCAATACTTACTGCAAGACGTGTTTTTATAAGGTCAAATAAAACAGCTAATTCATCTTCGCTTATTTTTGAAAGACTATGAAAGCCTTGTAAGTATTGGTAACAAACTGCGAGGGGGTCTTCTTGTCCCATGATAGCATATGCAAGTGCAATGGCAGAATCACAAATAGTGGGTTGATACGCCATATCTCCAAAGTCAAAAATACCACTCAGTTTAAAACCCGAAGCAGTTGGCACTACCAATAGATTGTAATCATTTGCATCATTGTGAATGATGGAGTGAGGAAGTGATTTTATGGCATGCAAAATTTGGGTTTCAAACTTTTTAAATACCTGTTCACAGATAGATCTACTGTCATCAGAAATATGCTGGCAAAAGTCCTTCGAGTCGAGAGCATTCGTTAGTTCCCATCTATGTGTAGTAATATTTCCATTTGGTGTATAATCTGATAGAGCTAGGTTTAGTTTGCCAAGGGAGCTACCTAAGCTGTGATGCAATTCTTTTGTTCTAGGTTGTGCATGCGCATAAATTAAACCTGGACAAAAGCTTAAGACCCAAAGAATACGGTCCTCGTTTTCATACTTAACAAGAGCCAGGTTTTTTTTGTCATTTGTACGAATGACTTGGGGAAGATGTAGGTCTAGGTTTTGTTTTTCTAGGTAGTCTAGTATGTCAGCTTGTTGTTTGATTTGTGCAATATCGCACGTTGTATGCATAAGCTTAACAATATACTCATCATTGGAATTTGAGATATGAAAGTTAAGGTCTTGTTCACCTGCTAGCTGTTTAATGTCTTCAACGACCAAGGAATAGTGGTCTCGGAGTAGGAAAGATATGGCGTTTTCTTCTTTCAATGAAAGTGTATTTCATGGCTAAAGTAATATTTCTTATATTTAATTCACATACCTGAGTTTAGCAATATACTTTATAATTTTACGCAAGTTATCCGCCTATATAAAATGGTGTGCCCATGAATCGCAATAGACTAATCCTCTCTTTGTTTACTCTTCTGTTATTTTGTTCTTCAGTGTTTTCGCAGGTCGAAGAACCTATGCAATATTCTCAGGTGAAAATTTCACTTGATTCTGAGAATACTCTATCCAAGTTAAAAACCTTAGGAATTGATCTGATGTGCGGAGCACATCATGATCATGCACATAAAAGTATTGAGCTCGTCTTATCTAGTTATGAGTTAGGCTTACTACAAGGTGCGGATCTTAAGTATAGTATATTAATTGAAGATTTATCAAAACATACTAAAGAACGTTTACAAAAGCAATTACCAAAGGCGCAGGAACAATTAGAAGAAAACAAAGAAAAGAGTAAACATAATCCCGGTCAAGTTTCAGGATGTACTCCATTTGAATTTCCTGTGCCAGAGAACTTTGAGTTGGGGAGTATGGGAGGTTTTACTACCTATGCGGAATTCTTAACTGCATTAGATGCGATGAAAACTGCCTATCCAGAATTGATTTCTACCAAGGCTTCTATTTCTGAGACGCAGACTACAATAGAAGGAAGGCCTATTTATTTTGTACGTATTTCAGATAATCCAGAGATAGACGAAGATGAGCCAGAAGTGTTGTATAGTGGGATTCACCATGCACGTGAACCCGTTTCTATGATGAGTCTCTTATATTATATGTGGTATTTATTAGAAAACTATGCAAGTGATCCAGAGATCAAGGACTTGATTGACAATATGGAATTGTATTTTATTCCAATGATAAATCCAGATGGGTATTTGTACAATGAGGCGACGCATCCTGAGGGTGGAGGAAATTGGAGAAAGAATAGACGCAACAATGGGAATAATACCTTTGGAGTGGATATAAACAGAAATTATGGATTTAATTGGGGGATTGATGATGAGGGCTCCTCAGACTTTCCAGGAAGTAATACCTACAGGGGTCCTGCACCTTTTTCTGAGCCAGAGACGCAGATGATGCGCGATTTTATTTTGGATCACGACTTTAAAGTAGCCGTAAATAATCATGTGTATTCAGAATATATTTTACATCCCTGGGGTACAGAAGATAGTATGCCAGAAGAAGATGAGGCTCTATACAAAGTCATGGGTGAGCATATGACTAGAGATAATAGATACTACTATGGGCAGACCCATTTTGTAATATATGATGTCAATGGAGATTCTAATGATTGGTGCTATGGCGAGCAAGAAGAAAAAGATAAAATTTTTGCCTTTACTCCAGAAATTGGTCTACAATCAGAAGGAGGCTTTTGGCCAGATCCAGACCTAATTGTTCCACAATGCCAAGAGCAGATGCATAGTTTTTTGTCGGCTGCTTACTTTTCCATGCCCTTTGCGATACTCTATGATAATACAGCTCTAAATGTAAACACGGCTGCACCTGAGTTACGGTTTGTTCTAGAACAAATATCAGCAGTTGAGGGCGAATATACGATTAGTGTGGAAGCCTTGAGTGATCATGTGCTTCAGATAGAAACACAGGTTTTGCAATCAACTACAATGCAAGGACATTCTTTTCAAGAGTTTACAACACATTTTGAATTAGATGAAGAGAAGATGGTGCCTGGTGAGCTTATTGAATTTCAAGTGACACTTAACAATGGGGTTTATGATATCCATTCGGAGATCATTTCCAAATATTATTATGCTATTCCTATGGTAGAGGAAGATGGAGAGGAAGGTGGATTGGGAAATTGGGATGGAGATTGGATAATTTCGGCCAGTGAGTCACATTCTGGAAGTTTTTCATTTACAGAGTCAGAGGGCATAAATTCATTTGGAGAAAAAATATTGGAATATGGGGATCCTTTGGATTTGTCTGGAATTGATTTTGCTTTTGTGGAGTACTTTATGAAATATGATATCCAACATCAGTATGACTATGTAAGTTTTGAAGCATCTACAAATGGAGTCAGTTGGTCCCCGCTATGTGGGAAATATTCGAAGGCTGGTTCAGACTCCTTTGTGACGGGTCATCCGCCTTCCGGTCAACCAGAGCATGCGCCTATTTATGATGGCCGCAAAGATGCTTGGATAAGAGAAGAGATTGATTTATCAGATTATCTGGGAGAAGAAACTGTCTATCTTAGGATGTATAGCTATACAAGTAGCTTTTACGATAATGAACAAGGTTTTTATTTTGATGATTTTAGGATTATAAGAAATGCTCTGACACATTGTGAAGATGGTATTCAAAATGGAGATGAGGCAGGCTTGGATTGTGGAGGCTTGGATTGTTTACCCTGTCCCACTTGCAATGATGGCATATTAAATGGTTTAGAAATAGAGGTGGATTGTGGTGGTCCTGATTGTCCAAATTGTCCATATGATCCTTGTCCAGGTATCGACTTTAGCAATTTTGATTTGTTATCATTTGCAGATCAGGATTTTGGATTTGGTACCACGATTGAAAATGGGAATGGTATTCTTGTTGAAGATAATGCATGGAAAGCGATTGAGTATAGTTACCAAATAACAGAGAATACTATAGTTAGTTTTGATTTTAAAAGCACAGAAGAAGCTGAGATTCATGAGTTTCTGATAGATACAGATTTACAACTAGACGAAAATTCAGTCAGATTCCGATTATATGGTACACAAAATGTAACGGATTTAATTACAGATTTTGAGTATTCAGGATCTGGTGCCTATGAGAGTTTTACGATTCCAATCGGGGAGTTTACAACGGGTAATTTTAATTACTTTGTATTTACAGCAGATAATGATCTTGATCCTAACTCAGGAATTTCGCGCTTTAGGAATTTTAAAATATATGAAGATGTAGATAATAATCTCATCTGTGATGAAGCAAAAGCAGATCTTACCTGTTCCTTTACCATGCTTCCCAGTTTATCTAATGGTGTTAGTGAATTAAGTTTTATAATTCAAGTGCAGGAGCTTATTGGTCTAAACACGACAGACACGATTCAAATAGTTTTGCCAAAAGATGAAAGGCTTAGTTTAGATTATATACCAGATCTTATGGAAATGGGGCCCTTTATTTTGCAAAATGGGAATTGGGAATACGATGGTTCTAGTCCTTTATTTCATGTTTGGAAGAATGGTAAGGAGCTCTTAGCAAATAACTCTACAAGATTTGGGTTTGTCGCTACTTTTGATCCAGATGAAACTACTGGAGTGAGTACGTTTACGATTACACTTCTACCTGGAAGTGGAGGAGAAGAGTATTTTTTAAACAATATTGATGTAGAACGATTGAATTATTTTAGAGAATAAAAAAACAAGGACCATTACCTCTTCAGGTAACAGTCCGTAGTCATAGTGCTGTAATAAATTTTATTCAGGATTAGTACCCTGAGCTCTTATTTCCGCTGAAATAATTCGCTTGACGTCTAGCTTCTTCTTTAGCTGCCATCGCAGCTTCTTCTGCCTTCCGTTTCGTTTCTGCTGCTAATTTTGCTGCAGCTGCTTCTGCTTCCTTTGCTTTCATCGCAGCTGCTTCTGCAGTCGCAGATGCCACATCACTCACATCTTCTTTGATTTCTTTAGCTGTATCTGTCACCTTATCGCCCACTGCTGCAGCTGCTGCTCCAGCATCACCACATCCTCCACAGCCTCTTAGGCCAAATAATAAGATAGGAATGAGTAAAAGAGGAAGTAGCCACCACCATTTGAATCCACCAGATTTCACCTCTGTAGTTCTTGTTGTAGTTTCTTTTCTTGTACTTCCAGCATAACTAGCCGCTGCTGCTTTTTCTACTTTTCTCTCTGTTCGTTTTTCTACTTTGTGTACCTTCTTTTCAGTTTTGTGAACTTTCTTTTCAGGCTTGTATTCCTTCTTTTCTGCTTTGTATTCCTTCTTTTCTACTTTTTTATCTGAAGAAAGTTTAGAAGCGGCAAGACCTGCCGCGGCAGCACCTGCAGCCCATGTGCCAGTGGACAAGCCAGAGATTGCGGAGCTAGCTGCAGCTTCTGAATCGAAGTAAGTACTTCTTGCAATTTCTTGATTATTCCCTGCTCTAAGGCTGAAAAAGTGTTTACCAGAATTGTTTGATTTTTTTACAAATCTGGTTTTGTCTTTCATGTTTTTCTTCACGGATTCAATACCGTTGTCTCTACCTTTTTCAGTTGTGTAGTCTTCACTGATCAGGTAAATTTTTCCTTTTTTGTTGTACGTGAAAAAGAAATTTCCATTTTGTTCAAATGTGCTGAATCCGTCTTTGATCTGACCAATACCTTTCTTGTAAAAGTCGAGAGACTTGTAATTGTCTGTTGCCATTGCGTTTTGTGTTGATAAATTAAAAAAAAACAAAAAATACTAAGGTTGCCTAGTAGTGCGTGGATGGAGTTCTATTTATTGATTTCCCAAATACGAATAGATAACACCGAAGTGTTAAGAATAATTTGAAAAAACACGTTTTTTTTCAAATTATTTTAAGGTTTTTCTAGACTTCGAGGTGGAATTGCACAAAATCCCTATATTTTCTAGATATTTAAGGCTATGGAGACGATAAATTTAGTGAGCGATACGGCGACAAAGCCATCCTCAGCGATGCTTGAATACATGATGCAGGCAGAAGTTGGAGATGATGTATTCAGAGCTGACCCTACAGTAAATGCTTTAGAAGAATTAGGTGCAAAGAAATTTAATAAGGAAGCGGCCTTATTTTGTCCATCAGGTACAATGACTAACCAGATTGCGATTAAATGCCATACACAGCCACTTGATGAGGTGATATGTCATGCATATTCGCACATTTATCAATACGAAACAGGAGGATACGCTTTTAATTCTGGTGTGGCATTACAGTTGTTGAATGGAGAACACGGCAAGATAACAGCAGAACAGATTGAAGCGCATATTCGCCCAGTATACGATTGGCTGCCTCTTACAAAAATGGTATCTCTAGAAAATACAGTTAACAAAGCTGGAGGCTCGTATTATACTCTGGATGAAATAAGACCCATTACCCAGCTTTGCAAAGAGCGTAAACTGAAACTCCATCTAGATGGAGCTAGAATATACAATGCCCTCATAGAAACAAATGAATCTACACAGGATGTAGGTAATCACTTTGATAGTATCTCTGTGTGCCTATCTAAAGGACTAGGAGCACCAGTAGGTTCCTTACTAATAGGTGATCATGATTTTATAACACAGGCTAGACGATTCAGAAAGGTGATGGGAGGTGGCATGCGGCAGGCTGGTTATCTTGCAGCAGCTGGCCTATACGCTTTAGAAAATAATATCACTAGACTTAAGGAAGATCATGCACATGCTGCTCTACTAGCCGATTGTTTAAAGCAAAGAAGTTATGCAGACAACATATTATTTTACGGGACTAATATTGTCTTCTTTGACATAAGTGGAAAATACACAGCTGACAGTTTTATCGAAGGACTAGACCAGGAACAAATTAAAGCAGTACCACTTGGTAAAAAAACAATACGCTTTGTTACCCACTTAGATGTGGATAGTCATATGGTATCTAGGGTAGTAGATGTGTTAGAAAAAATGGATAGCTAGTGCCTAGGTCTAAAGAGCTGTGGCATCTTATAGAGCTTCATCTTGCATTTTTATTTGTAAGTACCTCTGGGGTTCTTGGGAAGTTTATAGATATGCCAGCACCTGTGACTATTTGGTGGCGCGGTGCAATTGCAGCTCTTCTACTTTTTTTCTTCTGTAAATTTAAAAACTACGATTTAGAGTTAGAGACAGTTAAGGATAAAAGACTAATTCTTATAGGCGCCGTGTTTCTGGGAATACATTGGGTGACATATTTCTATTCTTTGTACTATTCAAGTGTTGCTCTTGCCTTAATGACTCTGTATACCTATCCAGCTATGACAACTATATTAGAGCCGCTTATATTAAAAACTAAATTTCAAGCTATTCATCTATTGTTGGCTTTTTTAATCTTGCTTGGTATCTATATTATGTCTCCTAATTTAGACTTAGCCAATGATAAGGTAATTGCGATAGGCTTGGGGCTTTTATCTGGTTTTACTTATGCCTTGCGAAATATACTAACGAAGGATCTTGCGGGAAGGAAGCACGGATCTGTACTCATGTTTTATCAGTTGGTCATCATAACTATCTTACTTGTGCCGGTTTTGTTTCTAATGGAGACGTCTGGAATAGCTAGCTACTGGATGCCCACAATAGCCTTGGCCTTATTCACTACTGCGATAGGACATACTTTGATTATCAGGAGTTTTAAGAATTTTTCGATTACAAGTTTTAGTTTGCTTTCGAGCAGTATTCCCATTTTGGGTGTGTTGTGGGCGTTTGTGTTTTTGTCAGAAATTCCGGACTGGCAGACTATTACAGGTGGTGCCCTTGTGTTATTAACTGTAGTTATAGAAGCGCTCAGAACCAGAGGCTAATTCTATATTTTGATTTATTTTACTTGGCCAATAAAAGATCTATTTCTAATTCAAGGATTTTAGCTTCTGTGCGTACATTGTAATATTGAGATTGTGCATTGAGGAGATTTAATTGAGCCTGTCTAAATTCGACTGAACTTTGTTGACCATTTTCATAGAGTGTACGTACGAGTTCAAAATTTTCTTTATTCGTTGCTATGTTTTGTTTTTCTAGACTTAAGCGTAATAGATTATTTTGATAGGTATTCCACAATACATTTAGGCGAGTAATGAGTTCGTTTTCCTTGCTTGAAAGGGCAAGGTCAGCATTTGCTTGTTCCACTATTGCCAATTGCTCCTGAACTTTTCTTTGTCCTCCATCTAGGATATTCCAATTTGCGGTTAGGCCTAGATTTAAACCATTAGAGCGTACGAAATCTTGCTGTGAATTAGAAGAAAAGTCTTGGTAGTTAATATTATAGGCTCCATTTGCAGCAATTTGTGGTGCATTTATTTTATTCGCAATTGCCAAATTATAATCGACTATTTCTCTGTTTTTTCTGGCTACAATGAGTTCGGTATTAGCTGCTAGCATCTGATTTTCTAAGTCCTCAATATCTGCAAGTTGGTAAATAAGTTGGAATGCAGTGTCCACTTCATAATTTGTTTCCTTTCGTAATATTAACTGGTTTAGTTGCCACTTTAGGTTCACAATATCGTTTTCAACGCTAATAAGGTTAAGGCTGTCCCTTACAACGTCGACCTTAGCATTACTCAGGTCGACACGATTTAGTTTTCCGTATTCGTAGAAGGTTTTTGTACGGTCATTTCTAGTTTTGGATATTTCTAAGGTTTCTTTTAATAGATCAAGATTAAACATGGCTTGCGCAATACGATAATATATTTGACTTGCATTATAACTTATAGTTTTGCTTATGTTGTCTACTTGGGAGTGTGCAAAATCTAGATTAGATAAGTTTTGTTCGTTCCGCAGGCTACGCGTTCCTCCATCATAGATGAGATAGGTAGAGCCTACACCTATATTACCATTATAGGATTGGATATTTTGAATATCGATATCGGGGAAGTTAAAATTAAAGGCTTGCTTTATACCGCTTAGGTTAAAGCCTAGACCTGCATCAATTCCTAAGGAAGGCAGATAACCTCTATTGTACTTAGACGTAAGAACTTCTGCGCTTGCAATGGATTGGCGAGCAGCTGCGATGTCATAGTTGTTTTCTGCCACAGCAGTTAAGACCTCTTGGTGACTCAGAATAGATTGTGCTTGTAAAGGCGCGCTGCATTGTACTGCCCATACGAAAGAAACTAGGCTAAGAATAAAACTGTTTACTTTATTCATAATCAAACTCTTTTAAGGTTTCTTGTTCTTTAAATGCGCCTTCTAATTCGTGGCGTTGTGGTCGTTTGCCATTATAGAACCAGGACCATAGATATTTTATATCATTACTCAGGTAGAGCATTAAAGGAAGAACATAGAGTGTTAAAAATGTTGCTATGCCAATTCCATAGGCAATTGATATAGCCATAGGTATTAAAAACTGTGCTTGGAAACTTGTTTCAAATATCAACGGCGCTAAGCCTGCAATAGTAGTAATAGATGTGAGAAAGATTGCTCTGAACCTAGAAAGACCAGCCGTATAAATTGCCTCCTCAAAAGTATATCCCTGTTTGATAAAAGAATTGTATTTAACGATAAGCACTAAGCCATCATTGACCATAATACCTATCAAGGCGATAATCCCTAAGAAGGAAAGTATATTTATAGGGAAGTTGTGCAATTCATGTCCCCAGGCAACACCAATTAGACTCAAAGGTACCATTAGTAAAATGAGGAGGGGTTGTATATAGGATCGGAAGGTAAATGCAATGACTGCATAGATTAACATAAATATTATAGGCGCTACCTTTTTTATTGAAGATTGAAACTTAATAGCTTCTCTGTTTTGCCCTTCATATAGGGGTACTACTGAAGGATATTTAGTTAAGAGGGTAGGCATAAATTCTGAGCGCAAATTATTCAAAATATCAGGTGCACTATCTTTATTATTCACAAGGTCAGCTGAGACCTCTATTTCTCTTCGGCCATTTAAATGGTTGATGGCAACTTCTCCTCGTGCAATATCGAAGCTCGCAATCTCACTCAGAGGAACACGTGCGCCATTTGGTGCTAAGACTTCTATATTGTTTAAATCATTGATACTGTTTCTGCCTTCTTTTTCATAACGCACATAGACTCTTATTTCATCTCTTCCTCTCTGGAATCGTTGTGCTTGTCTGCCGAAAAATCCTGAACGTACTTGCGCAATTAAACTCTCTAAGGTAAAGCCAAGCATGTATGCATTTGGTTTTAGTTTTAAACTTACCTCCTTAATACCCAGGGGATCATTATCGCTTATGTCTTTTAATTGCGGAAGTGAGGCGAGCTTTTCTTTAAGTTCTAATTTGGCAGCCTTGAGTTCAGCGATGTTGCTTCCTGTTAAAGAGATGGCAACAGGTCTTCCTCCAAAGTTCGTGTTAGATCCAAAGGTTAATTGTTCTACACCCGGTATACTACCGACACGTTCTCGAATATCGTTAGCAATATCATTTGCTGAAAGTTCCCGTTGTTCTCCCGGGAGTAGGTTGATAGTAATATTTGCGTTGCTAGATCCTGGTCCAATGGCACGTAGTGTGTTTTTGACCAGGTCTAAATTTCCTGCCTGTGATTCTTTCAATGCATTATTCGATTTCCAGATGTCATCTTCGATGGATTGGATGATTTCGTTTGTAATGCTTTCATTTGTTCCCTGTGGCATTTTTAGGTTTACGGCAATTCTATCGCTGGCTATAGAAGGGAAGAAGGTAAAGCGTACTATGCCTCCCTGTATTGCTCCTAGAGTTATCATGAAGAGAGCAATAGGAACAGCAAAACCAAAAATTCGATTATTGATTATAAATCGGAGTGAGGGTGCATACAACTTCGTTCTTATCCACTTTAATAGACGATCTCCCCATCTATTGATAAGAAAGCTTCCACCGCCTTTTTTGAGAGCATTGGAATGTGCGAGATGGGCAGGTAATATTAAGAGTGCCTCCACAAGAGAGATACTGAGAGTAAGTACTACAACCGAAGCAACTTCTCCGAAGAAATCACCAACGCGGCTATCCAAGAAGAAAAAGGTTGAAAAGGCAATTACAGTTGTAAGTATGGCAGACATAATTGCGGGAAGTACATCCATGGTTCCATCTACTGCAGCCTGAATGGGAGATTTTCCTTTCTCGTATTCATTATAAATATTTTCTGCTATAACTATTCCATCATCCACGAGTATACCTATGACGATAATCATGGCAAAAAGAGAAAGCACATTTATGGTGACGCCAAAATAGGAAGCAAAGATAAACATACCTAGAAATGAAATAGGCAGTCCAAACGCAACCCATAAGGCAAGCGTTGGTTTCAGAAAGATAGAGAGCAGTAGTAAGACTAGGATAATTCCAATCAGGCCATTTTCTCTTAGTAATTCGGTGCGCTGTTTTAACGTGATAGAGGAGTCTGCACTGACATTGAGTTTTGCATTTGCACTTTTAGCATTATATGTTTCCATATAGGCGTTTATGCTGTTTGCATTTGCAATCAGGTCTTCGCTATTAGTAGCGAAAACTGTGAAGATGATAGCAGGAGCACCGTTATAATATAAACGGTTAGGATTTTCTTCCCAACGATCTTTAATTGTGGCTACATCTTTTAGATAAATTATGTTACCAGAGTTATCTGCACGGAGTACGATGTTTTCAAAATGTATCGCATCATAATATTTATTGTTAGCACGTATTAGAAATTCCTCGCGCTCCGTTTTTATAGAACCACCTGTGGATAATAAATTTGTTTGTGACACGGCTGCCGCTACCTGATTAAAGTTTAGGTTATAGGCTTTCAGTTCTTGATCCTTAACAGCAATTTCTATTTCTTCATTGGGGAAGCCGCTCAGGGTAATCTGGGATATGCCGGGTATTGCTCTAACATCATCTTCTACCTGTCTGGCAATGGTTTTAAGCGTTTTAAGATCCATGTCCTTGCCACTCAGAGTAAAGGCAATGGCTTGTTGTATATTCTCAACCTTGGAAACCACGGGTGGTTCCATTCCACTGGGGAAGTTAGGGACTCTGTCTACAGCATTTTTTACATCTGCAAGAACCGCATCAATATCAAATCCTTTTAAAATGTCTACAGTTATTGTTGCAGCATTTTCTGAAGATATGGAAGTGACGCGTTCTATGCCCACTAAGCCTTTTAGGTTGTCTTCTATCTTGAGTACTATGCCTTCCTCTATCTCATTAGGGGCAGCGCCAAAATAGGCAATTTGTATGTTTATTATTTCGGAGGGGACAAGAGGGAAGAAGGAAGATTTTAAGTTTCCTAGTCCTAAATAACCGAATACGAAAAACCCTAGAATGAGAACATTCGTAGCAACTGGGTATTTTATGAAGAAAGCAATAAGGTTCCTCATATGATTATTCGCTTAGGTTGATAGGATTCACTTTCATTCCTGGGAAGGCACCAGCTACAGGTTTTTGTACTAGCCAAGCTTCAGCGGGGAGGCCAGAAACAAATACAGTTTTATCACCTACATGTTTTACTTCTACGTTTTGTTTTTGAAGAAGGCTATCTGCGACAAGGTAGACGTAGGCATCATCAACAAGTAGTGATCTTTCTATCTCAGCTACATCATTTAATTGTACTGTCGAAATTTTTGCCTGTAAAAACATACCCTCCCTCAAATCTTTGCCACGTACTTCAACAATTGCAATAGCAGACTGGGATTGTGGATCTATGACTCTATTAATCCGTGACACCTTTCCTCGCCAAGTTTGTGTGTTTTCGCTGTTGCTCAGGCTTACGGATTTACCTACCCCAATACGCTTAAGTTCTGAGGGGCTAATTTTTACTTCTAGCTCATAGACCGATGGATCTATCAGGGTACCTAAATTTTGTCCTGGACTAATCATGGCGCCCTTGTCTACCAAGTTTTCTCTGAGCACGCCTGAGAAGGGAGCGCGAATCTGGTAATAGGCTCCCTGTACTTCTTGCGCTTTTATGTTGTAATACTGTGTAACTATATTTTGCCCATTGATAAATGCCTTTTCTCTGGAGGAGCTGGTAGGAGGTAGTTCTCGTAGGGTATTGTTTACATTGAAATCATTTACGTAGCGGTTCCATTTGTCAAAGGCGTCCGGATAGTCAAACTTAAGATCACCTAGGATAGAAGTAATACTTTGTAAGAGCTGAGCTCTTGCAGCTCTGAGTTGTGCTAAATATTCTGCGTTGTCTAAGGATACGAGTACCTCTCCCTCATTAAAAAAGACACCTGCTCTAAAGGGTCTATCCGCATGCTCAAAAACACCCTGTGTTCTACTGACTAGATCAATTTTATTTTTTGCCACCAAAGTGCCATTTGATTGTATGGATACTGAAGCATCCGTTAATTGAACAGGAGCATAGATTACATTGGTAACTTTTACTTCGTTGGTTTGCTCTGGAGGTTTCTTGCTCTCTTTGAGTACACCCGAGTAATGAATCCCTGCAGTAAGGATGAGTATTCCTATGATGGAAGATATTATGCGTTGTCTTAAGCGTGGATGTGTTTCCGACATATTATTCTATATTCTTACTTTCAAGGTAAAGCTAATGCTGTTAAACAGTGAAATCACCAGAAAGTTTTACTCCTGGTAATTGTTGTAAAAGTAAGATAATTATTGCCGTTCTCAGTTATCCTTCAGGTGTAGTAATAGGTGCTAGGAAATTTAAATTATTATCTCTAATATTTTGAATCAAATAGTGTATATACATCTTTGAGCTTAGGGTGAGATTTAGTTATCTTAGGTGATAATAGGCCAGTATAATATTTATAAATGCATGAAGGATAGGAAGGGCTCGCTAGCGAGGTCGCTTGCGACGGAACCCCTGGAAAGCCTGACCCGGAGGGGCATGCCCAAGGTAGCTAAAAAGAAAATTCAATGGAGCTTATATTTTAAGTCTAGAAAGCTGGAATGCCCAAGAAATTTTCTATTTTAATTTAGAATATTAATGGGATTGTCGGAGTTACTCAGTTACATACCAGTCATACTTCAGTTTTTACTATTTTTCATCATGTTCGGGATGGGGATGACCTTGTCCATTGGGGATTTTAAGCGCGTTGCAATTTATCCCAAGGCAGTAAGTTTAGGATTGTTAAGTCAAATTGTATTCTTGCCTCTGATAGCTTTTGTAATAGTAAAACTTATTCCTTTAGAGGCTGCTTTTGCGATGGGAATGATGGTAGTTGCAGTGAGTCCTGGAGGTGCAGTTTCAAATTTAATTTCGCATCTTTCTAAGGGCGATACGGCCTTGTCTATTACTTTGACGGCCTTCTCAAGTTTACTAACTATTGTAAGTATCCCAATCCTCCTTAACTGGTCGCTAGGGTATTTTATGGATGGTGAATCTGCTCAAATACAGCTCCCTTTTTTGAAGACAGTGTATAATATTTTTAAGTTGACGGTGTTGCCTGTTGCGCTTGGAGTATGTATACATTATACGTTCCCAGATTTTGTAAAAAGGGTAAATACTGCAATTGCTATTTTGTCTGTGCTTGTGATTGTAATCGCCTTGGTATTAATTTATATAAAATTGGTGCAATTGGGTGATGTAATGTATTTCGTTCGTACTGTTTTTTGGTCAGTTTTGCTCTTAAATATTGTGACCTTAGCCTTTGGTTATGGGGTAGCTCGATTAGGGGGCTTGGACACAAGGCAATCGATCACTATTTCTATAGAAACGGGAATGCAAAATAATGTTTTGGGTATGGCAATTGCGACTGCTCCGGGTTTATTAAATAGTCCCTTGATGGCTGTGCCTGCTGGTGTATATGGCTTGCTTATGTGCTTAACAGCTGCAGGATTAATTTTTGTTTTTAGAAAAATATTAAAGAATGAAAGCGCAATTTAAAGCGGAGGGTTTAGTTTATGTGATAGTAGGTGCTAATAGTGGTATTGGGATTGCATTATCGAAGGAACTCAAGAATGCAGGGGCAAAGCTTGTGGGGCTTGATATCCAAGAAGCAGCTGCAGAAAACTTGTTTGTGCAGGATTATTTTCAGATAGATACTTTGAACGAAACTGCTATGGAGGCTTGTGCGCAGCAGGTGAGTAAAAGCTATGGCATGATTGATGGATTGGTGTGTTTAAGTGGGAAGATTGCGCATTTTGCATCTTTGGACGCAATGAATCTTGAGGAATGGTCAGAGACTTTTGATGTTAGTCTGACTTCTTGTTTGTTAGCTTGCACTTCGTTCAGTAAAATTATGCGGCGTGATACAGGCCATGCTGCAATAGTCACGATGTCTAGTGGCTTAGCATTTATCGGTCGGAAGCAGTACGGTCCTTACTCTGCATCAAAGGCTGCAATAATATCGCTTAGTAAAACGCTTGCAGTAGAACTAGCGCCTAATATACGTGTGAATACTCTAGCTCCAGGAGCTGTAGATACTAAGTTTATCTATGATAAAAATGGGGGTACTCGCTTTAATCTGGAGGCGTATGAAAAGATGATTCCATTGGGCCGGATAGCCTTGCCAGCGGAAATTGCAAGTGTGATTATGTTTCTATTGAGTGATGCTGCGGCACACATTACAGGGGAGTGTATTCAGGTTAATGGAGGTGTTCAATTCTAAATTAGAGTTGGGATAAAAATTGTTTATAGTCAATTAAGATAGCTGCACGTTCTTCTTGTGAGATACGTGAGACTCCATATGCGATAAAGGGTTCTGTTACTGTAAAGCCAATTAATTCAAAGATTCCGCTGTGGATGTTATCTAGGATTGCATGGATTGATTTATCGTTGTGTCCGTCAGAAGTATAGGCTAGTTTTGGGCTACCGGTTGTAGTGCAGATAAAAGCACGTTTGCCTTTAAATCTTCCTTGCTCATTAAAACCGTAGCTACCTCCATATGCTACGCCATAGGCGAGTACTCTGTCTACCCAGCCTTTTAATATGGCGGGCATAGACCACCACCAGAGTGGGAAATTAAAGATGAGAATATCTGCAAGAATGAGTTTGTCCATTTCTTGTTGTAATGTGTGGACATAGGCATCATTTTCTGAGGCGTATAACTGCTCTGTTGCGTATTTATAATAGTCGTTATTGCTGGTTTTTGTAAAGTCATGTATAGATCCTACTGGATTAAAGCCCATAGCATATAGGTCACTTATATCCGTTGTATGACCTGCTTCTTCAAAAGTTTTCTTTGCTAGGTGTGCAAGAGTTGAACAGAATGAATCAGGATTTTCATGCGCGTGGACAATGAGAATATGCATATTATTATGTCTTTAACCAATCACCTATTCCGTAAGGATCTTTCATAGGCGCGGAAACATGTTCATGTTTAATACGCCAATCGTCTTTGTACTTAGTATAGACAAAACTACAGCGAAACCTATTGATAAACGTTTTTTCATTTATAGTAATAGCTATATCTGTTACTCCGCTGATCCAGCCCATAGCAGAATCTATTTCTTCAAATGGGCCTTCTATCCAGTCTATACTTTTTAGAGTTATGGGGGAGTTGCAGAAATCTTTCCATCCTTTAATTATTTTGCTCACTCCATGTGTAGTATATCTAGGGCCTTCCAGTACGACATAGGTATCTTCGGTAGGGTAGTATGCATCTTCAATACCTTGCAGATCATTTGCTTGGACTGCGTCCCAAAATTTCCTTGTTCTTGCTGCTAGAGTCATGTTACATTTTGTCAATATCGTCAGCAATTTCGTGTAGTGTTTTGTCTGGATTTTTCATTTGCTCCATTTCTTGTTGAATTATTCTCAGTATGCGAGAAATGTATTCACTATGCCATTGCTGTCGTTCGGTTTCAATTTTTTTACTCGTAGGAGTATAGTTCTCAATCTCTTGTCTAGTCATAATTCCTTTTTCTTCAAGAATTCTTTCTAAGGAGTCAAGCCGTTCTCTGGCTACTCCTAATTCCATACCGATTGCCATAGCAATATTCATGACACGTTCTACGGCGGGATCGTCGAAAAAGTAGGGGCGTGCTCCCTTGGGTTTGTTTGATGCGATACCTATATAATCAACGCTATTTTCCATACTCTTTATTTTTATTTTTTCCATACTCCAAAGACATTCCAAATGGGAGAGCGACCGTGATCCTCTGGTTCGTCCGCTTTCTGAGTGCCATCATCTAAATCATTAACTGCTTGTGCACCGATCTGCATATAGTGTTCCCCATTAAAACCAGAAGCTTCCATTAGTTCTTTAGGGTCAATGTCATGCATTTTAGACCAGTAGGGTTCCGAATTATTGTACGCATCCCAATCTCTAATCCATTTTTCATAAAGAGACATATCATCAGTATATTGTGGTTGTTCAATGTGCATGGTAATACCACCTTTTTTAAGACAACGATGAATTTCTTTCATTATATTATAAATAGATTTACCTCCTGTTTCGTGTAAGAACATGGTAGTCTGAATCCAATCAAATGATTCATCTTCAAACGGAAGTTTGGATGCCTCTGCTTGCATGAACTTTACATTATCGTATCCTAAAGCTACCGAGCGGGCATGTCCATAGCGCAACATAGGTTTACCTGTATCAATAGCAACAACCTCAGCATCAGGATAGTGTTTGGCTATGGGAAGTGTATTGTGACCTATACCACAACCGATGTCAAGAATTCGTTTAGGAGCAAATTCTGGATGATTGTTTTTTAACCATTGTGCAATTGCTTCACCTCCTCCGTCAGAATATTTTCCTAGTAATCCAGCTGTTGTTACAAATAAACCGCCATCATAATTTGCGGCATTTGCAACATCTCCCTCAATCAATTCTGTGTGATAACTACCCGGCATGAGATGATTATCCACTGCTAATAGATAGGGAGGTACTTGGACTGAATCATCTAGAATCAAACTATCCTTTCCTTCATTAAGTTTATCTACGCGTTTCTTAAGGGCAAATGCCTGTCGATAGGTCATAGATCTACCTGCCTGCTGTCGCATTTCCATAGTGGACCTACGCAGTGCGGACCAGGTTTGATAGTGTTGGTCCTTGGCCATGGCTGCTCCTAGTTCTTCTTTAGTTTTAAAATCTCTACCATGTTCTTCTTTAAATTTGGGTTGTACTCTTTGTTCAAAAGCGATGGCATTCCCTTGTGAAACATGTGCCAAATGCTTATTAAGATTAGCTAAGAAATTATAGCGTGCTCGCTCATCGTGATTTAATTCAGGAAAGACTTCATGCCGTGCAATGTTGTCATACGAAGGAGGAAGATTTTTAGCTGTCATGTTCTTTATTTTCGAAATGAAAGTTATTAGTTAATCAATATACTTTAATAAACGATCTCGTTCAATTAATGTTTTGTCTCGTTTGGATGGTGGCCCATATCCTGCGCCACCAGGGAGGGTAAGAATGAGTTCTTCACCGGGTTTTAATTTGTCAAGGCCTTTAGAAGGAAAGTCTCTATGAGGAATAATTTCGACCTTACCTTGCGCACCATCTTCTCCACCGAGTAGTCCTTTAGCGTTTGAGACAGTTTTTTCTGCAAGGATGGATATGTTGAGATCTTTTTCACCAATATTTTTGAATCCAAATATTTGACCTAAGCCACCTCTATACTGTCCATTTCCTGCAGAGTTATTTACGAGTGCTTTTTGTGTAACTAAGATGGGGACATCATTTTCTAAAACCTCAATGGGTACATTTGCAACATTTGTTGGGAAGGATAGGCAGTGTGGGCCATCTAATTGAGGACGTGCACCATATCCACCATTTAGGAAGAAGTATTCAACAAATTCATTCCCGTGGTGTGTCCCGTTTAAAACAATACACCAGCATGCACTGCCACAGTCCGCCTGTATTTTGTTAGGAATTACTTTTGCGAGTGCACCGAATACAACAGAATGTAGCATGTTGCCAGTGATATTCCGCGCACCCAAGGGAACAGGTTTTTGTGCATTGACTAGACAGCCTTCAGGCGCAATGACTTTTATAGGATAAAATGCGCCATCATTATTTGGGATTTCTGGGTTAAAAGCACATTTAATAGGATAGGCTGTGTAAGCGAAGGTATAGTTTAAGACTGCATTAATGCTTAAAGGGTGGGCATCTGAGGTACCTGCATAGTCAACCAAAATTTCGTCTCCTTGTATTTCTATTGCAATTTCAAAATGACAAGGATTGCCTTTGCCGTCACCATCTGTGTCATAACTATAGGTAAATGTGCCATCGGGGGCAGCTGCCAATGCTTTTCGCATAGACTCTTCTGTATTATCAATAATGACATCTGCTAAGTCTTGTAAATCGGTAAGATTATTTTCTTCCATCAGTTTTGCGAGAGAACGGATTCCTTGATCATTTGCTGCTATTTGCGCTTTGATGTCACCTATAGTTTGCATGGGGGCTCTAACGTTGGCTTCCAAAATATTAAACAAGGTTAGGTTAGGAACGCCAGCCTGCATAAGTTTGGTAGGAGGAACCATTAGTCCTTCTTCATATAGATCTCTAGACCCTGCACCCCAAAGTACGCCTCCCATGTCGGGCGAATGTGCGATTGTGCCAATGAAACCAATTAGCTCGTTTTGGTGAAAAATAGGAGAAACAATTCCAATATCAGGTTTGTGTCCTGCACAGAGCCATGGGTCATTAGTCATTACTACATCCCCTTCTTCCCATGCATCGTGCGAAAAATAATCTTTTAATAAGGCTTTAGTGAGAATAGGTAAAACACCTAAAAAAGAAGGCACGGAAATACTGGATTGGGCGATTGATCTGCCATCTCTATCCATTAGTACTACGGCGAAATCATTTGATTCCCTAGTTACTGTAGAAAAGGAGGTCCGTTGCAGGGTAGTACCCGCCTCATCTACGATACTTATCAGTCTTGCCCACAAGATGGATAGACTAATTGAATCAAATTTTGTTTTGGTCTTTCTCACGTTTTTACGTATTGTAAAATTAGTTAACAAAGTTAACTAATTTGCATTTATTTGCCTAGGCTCTGTCCAAGTATTCTTCCAAAACTCAGGGCAGGCGTTATAGCCATACCACTACAAAAGGCGTTTCCACTTAATGCACCTAAGCCTAATAATTCTCCTGCCCCATAAATTCCTGTTTGTACCTGTCCATCTGTGTCCAATATTTGAAGATCAGAATTGACAGCGATGCCACCGAAGCTTACTAGGACGGAGGCATAGACAAGAATTGCGTAGTAGGGGGCTGTACTTAGTTTATATTCTAGGTGTTCTCTATTGAAGTCGGGATCTTCGCCTTGGTCTACATAGCGATTAAAGTTTGCTATGGTACGCGATAGAGTTTCATAAGGCAGTTTTGTACTTTCTGCTAGTCCTTCAATGCTATGTGCTTTAAAGATGCATTTACCGCGCTGCGCTTCTTTTTTTATTTGTTCAATTGTCCAGCCTATTACAATTGGGTTTTCATTTCCATTTTCATCTTTTGCCATGAGTCCTTCTTCATCAAAGATTACCCAGAAACGCCAGGATTTTTGTTTGGTAACATGACGTTCGCGTATATCTGCATCTGTCTCGTCTTCATTCATAAAACGATGGCCATCTAAGTTTACATAAATGTCTCTTGGTCTTCTATATATGGATGTCATAACCATCGCCCAAGCTTCATTGAAATTGCACCGTCCTGTTCCAGGTTCTAATTCCATGCCACCCAAACTTGGAAGATGTAAGTCTGCCATTCGAAACATCCCTTTATTTTCTTCAAGCATTTTGTGTCCGTCCCCTGTAGCAGTAGGGTAGGTGGAGCTCATAAGAGGTGTATCCGGATGCTTTGCTCTGAAATAGTCTGGATTACTTCCATAGCCACCTGTTGTTATAACTAGGTAATCCCCTGTAAGAACAAGTTGCCCTTCATACGTAGAGCAAACGATACGTGTCCATTTTCCATTGACTTGATCTATTCCTAAAACGGGATGCTCCAGGAAGCATTCGATATTCCCTTTAAGGGAATCCCACATCGTTTGCATCACCTTGAGGATTGATTTTGCTTTGTCTATTCCATACTGGGTTCTGGGCTTAGTGTAGGCTACGTGTCCATAAATAATTCTGGGCGCTTCAGGAGCAAATTCAAAACCATGCTCATCTAACCAATCAATCGTCTTTGGTGCTTCTTGTACGGCTTTTTGTATCAGCTTAAGGTCTCCTGTACCCTTGCTGATGCGTAATATGTCTTTGTAATGGTCTTCTGGACTATCATCGATCCCTTTTCTTTTTTGTAAGGCTGTGCCACCCCCGCTCATATGGCCTCCAGACCAATGCATAGCACCACCAATATGATCCGATTTTTCAACTATACCAACGGACAAGCCTCTTTGTGCTGCTTCGATGGCACATGCCATGCCAGCAGTGCCTGCACCTACAATTAGTATGTCGAAGGATTTTTTCAAAGTAATTTTATTTTTATGTTTCCTATAGTATCTACTTCCACTTCACTATTAATTCCAATTACAGTTGTACTTTCTTTTTCTTCAATTATCATAGGTCCTAAGAGTGTTACATTTTTTTCAAAATTGTACCTATCATAGACTGGACAATCAAGGTAGCCTGTTTCTTCAAAAAATACTTTACGGGTTCCTTTTAATGGAGTTGAATTTTTGTAGGTTATATCTTTTTGAACGACATCAATACTGGGGATTTCTCCCTTTACTTGTACACGCCAGGTGACCGTTTGGATTTCAATACCCTCTATGGATCTATTGTATTTGAATGTATATTCTTTTTGGAATCGGTCTTTTATTTCACTCAAGTGTTTTTCTGAAAGAGGACCTTCAGGAAGATGTATAGTAATTTCGTGTCCCTGGCCTTCATATCGCATGTCAACAATTCTATCGATATGTATACTAGAGTTTTTATTCCCATATTTCTTTAAGAAACGCTTTCCCTCTGATTGCATGTTGTCAAGAAAATCATTTACTTCCTTCCAATCCATATCTGCAAGATTAGAAATATGGCTGTGAATTTTTTCTGAGGCGATAGGAGATACTAAGAATCCTAATGCAGATGCTACACCCGCACCAACTGGTATATATAAATTAGGTGAATTTATCAGTTTTGCAACGCCGAAGGCGTGTACAGGTCCTGCTCCGCCAAATCCAATCATGCTAAAATGTCTTGGGTCCATTCCTTTTTCTAGGATATGTACTCGAGCTGCATTTGCCATATTTTCGTTGACTATTTTGTGGATTCCCATTGCTGCTTCTTCAATAGAAATCCCTAATGGACCTGCAAGATGCTTATCAATTGCTTTCCTTGCTTGTTCTATATTTAATTGCATAGTACCTCCTAAAAAGTAATCAGCATTTAGGTAACCTAATACTAAATCCGCATCTGTTACAGTTGGGTATTCGCCTCCTAGGTTATAACAGGCAGGGCCGGGTTGTGAAGAGGCACTTTCTGGGCCAACCGTAAGTAGATTTAAAGAGTTTAGTCGTGCAATACTGCCTCCACCTGCACCAATTTCTATCATATCAATCACGGGAATTCTAACAGGGAGTCCACTTCCTTTCTTGAATCGTTTAACTCGAGCCGCTTCAAAGTGATTTGTGATCTCAGGAGCACCATTATGTATTAGAGAAGCTTTGGCTGTAGTACCGCCCATGTCAAAGCAAAGCAGATTTTTTTCATTAAATAATTTACCATAAAATACCCCTGCCATAGATCCGCCCGCTGGACCTGATTCAAGCAGATGAATAGGTGTTTTGATAGCCTCATCTATGGTAGTAAGTCGTCCACTAGAAATCATAATGTTCAGTTTGCCTCCGAAGCCTTTTTTCACTAATTCAGTTTTGAGTTTATTTAAATAAGAGGAGGTAAGCGGTTGTACATAAGCGTTCATTGCTGTTGCGGAACTGCGTTCGTACTCACGAATTTCAGGCATTATTTTAGAAGAGAGACTCACTGCTAGATTAGGAAATTTTTCTTGTAAAAATTGACCAACTTTTTCTTCATGGCTAACATTGGCAAAAGAGTTAAGTAGGCAAACTCCAACCGATTCTAAGTTTTCGTCTTCAATTTGGGAAGCGATTTTGTTTAAGTCGTCTTGATTTATTTCGGTAAGTACTTTGCCCTTATTTGTTACTCGTTCTTCTACACCATATCGTAGGTTTCTAGCTATTAGAGGTTCTGGCATTGTCAAAAAAAGATCATAGATGTCATAGCGTAATTCGCGTGCTATTTCCAAAACATCTTCAAAGCCCTTTGTTGTAATAAATCCTGTTCTTGCACCTTTACGTTCAATGATTGCATTTGTAACTAGGGTAGTACCATGTATAAGATTTTTGATTTCTGTTACATCAAAGTTAAATCTATCTTTAATGTCCTTAATACCTGTAAAGATTCCGTGTGTTGGATCTGGATAAGTTGTCAGTGTTTTGCTAAAATACAGTCCTTCTTCTTTGTCGTTAAAAAGAACAAAGTCTGTAAATGTACCTCCAATGTCTATACCTAGTTTGATAGTTATATATTTTAGTTAATAAATTTGTTTAGTGGTATTCTTCACCACCACTTACGTTCATTGCTTCCCCTGTGATATAGGAGGCATGATCTGACGCCAAAAAGCAGACTGCATTAGCAATGTCTTGTACTAGTCCTGTACGACCAAGCGGGTTTTTATCTTTTATTCCTTGGAGGTAGTCGTCATAATTTAAGCCAAGTTTTTCACTGAAAAATTTATTCTGCCAATGGCCTAATCCAGTAGTGATATGATTGGGACATACTGCATTTACTCTGATTTTATCTTTACCCAGTTCTACAGCGTTAGACCTTGTCAGTCCTATCATGCCATGCTTGGAAGCGGTGTATGCTGCAGCAAAGGGGAAGCCTGATTTTGCGGCTTGGCTAGCGATGTTGATTATAGATCCACCTTTACCTTGTTTTTGCATTTGGATGGCACCATGCTTTGAGCACAGGAAGGCACCTTTTAAGTTCACATCAAGTACTGCATTCCAACTTTTTTCTTTGAATTCAGTGAATGGTTCCATAATGTAACCCACACCAGCATTGTTGACCATGATATCCATACTGCCAAATTTTTTGACTGTCTTTTTAAGCATATCAGATACAGCTTTTTCATTTCTCACATCACAGGGAATTGCTGTAGCTTTCCCTTTTTTTAGCTTATTTATTTCACGAACTATTTGTCTCATTTCACTAGAGGTGCCTACATGGTCCTTGGAAAACTCTTTACCTTTAGGCTCACCAATGTCCGAGATTACAACATTGCATCCATGTTTAGCAAGAGCCATAGCAATTGCTTCACCTATGCCACCTTTTCTACCTGAGCCTGTAATAATTGCTGTTTTTCCTTTTAGTCCTTTCATTTTAGGCAAATTGTTCAGATATAATAAAGATAGGTGCGTCAGCAAATTCTTGGAATTCTCCAGCCACTCGCTGCATAGTTTCTGTGGCTACCTCCTGACCAAATTTATCCATGTCATTTATATCAATAACTTCGCAATATTCATAGGGTGGAGCAGCTTCTGTTCCCATCATACTATTTAGTCTGTAGACACGAAAGTCATCAATAGAAACTAAGGCTTTAACCGTAGGAACGTCAGTGGTTTGTGCCCATTTTTCATAAGCTTGTTTTGCTGCTTTGTCTTTTAAATTAAATAAAACTACTAATGATGCCATATTATTTATTTTCTCTCTTTAAGAAATGATTTACTTGATGTTTTTATAAGTCCTTGTACAGAATTTAATATCATGCTTGCGCCTTTATCTACGAGAGCCTGTGCTGCTTCAGATGTTCCAGCAACAGTCCCATAAAACTTCCCTGATGCAAGAATTGTATTAAAGATTTCGTCTAAGAGCTGTTTAACTTCAGGATGTCCAGGACCGTCATAATATCCCATGGACATAGCTAGATCGCGAGGGCCGATTATAAACCCATCGACACCTTTTACCTTACAAATTTGTTCCAAGTTTTTGACACATTCCATACTTTCAATTTGTGGAAGTACTAATGTTTGCTCATTTGCAAATTCTACATATTCTTTCTGACTCATACTGCCTTGCATGTATTCTGCAGCTCGAATAGGTCCCAGCCCTCTGCTGCCCAATGGAGGATATTTTACAGCATCTACGAGTGCACTTACATCTTCTGCATTGTCTATACTTGGCATCATAACTCCCATGACTCCTGCATCCATATATTGCAGAATCAATTTCTTATCCACTGAGCGTATTCTGGCTAGGGGAGTACAATTTACCAGTTCGCAGGCCCTTACAAGATTTGTAACATCTGAGGCGGTAATTTGGCCGTGTTCTCCATCGATCATATAATAGTCAAACCCGTTTAAACCAATGTATTCACAAATGGTTGGATCTGTGGTTGGAGCTATTACGCCGTAGCAGGCTTTTCCTTCTGCGATTCGGCTTTTTAATTTATTTTCTTTCATCGCTGTTCTTATTTAAGTAATAGCTTCTCCTTTTGCGATCTTGTCACGCACATAATTCATGAGTCCTCCAGCCTGTCCTACTTTTGCTACAAAGGGGGCTGCTGGTAGTGAATCAAAGGATTTTCCTGTTGTTAAATTTTTTATCTCACCTGTCTGAGGATTATATTCTAATTCATCTCCTGTGCTACAATCTTTATCAATATCTTTTGATGTTACAAAGGGAAGACCATAATTGATAGCATTTCTAAATTGCAATCTAGCAAAACTTGTTGCAAAGACAGTTTTAATTCCTGCACCCATAAGGCCTGCAATAACGTGTTCTATACTTTTACCACCACCCGCAAAATTATGACCTGCCACAATAAAAGTATATCCCCTGTCTTTAAATGCATTCTCAGAATTAAAATCTTCATGGACTCCTGCCATTACCCATCTACTGTTATCTTCCTTATCAATAGCTGTAGTCCAATATTCTTGTATAATTATATTGTAAGCCATCACATAGTCATCAGCAACCCAGCATTTTCCTTTAATCATAGTTCTTGTTTAAGCTGTTAATTCATTAAATACCCGTCTTGCAGACTCTGCTGCTCCTTCAATTCCTCTAGACGCTTTAGCAGTATGTTCGCCGGCAAAATGCAATCGGCCAGCAGGACGAATCATATCTTCAAACCAGGCAGCCTGACCAGGTAGAAACTCTGCATAAGCACCTTTGCTAAATTTGTAATTACCCCAGCTATGCGTCCCAATATATTCTAATTTCCCCTCTGAGGCAGGTCTAATTTTTGCCATTTCTTTCAGGGTGAAGTCTTTTATTTCATTATCCGTCATTTTGTCAATTGCATGTGTCCCTTTTCCATTTATCCATGCTGCCAAATGATAGGTGTCTGGATCTGCATTTACATCCATTATGCGTTCTAAAGGGGTATCAGTCCACATAGAAGGAGGAGCAGCATCCTGTTCCCAAAATTTTTCTTTTGCATCAAAATGTATTTGAGTAATACGTGTATATTCTAGAGCTTGAATTGCTTTAATTTGATTTTTATTTAAAGTTACCGATATGTTGACATCGCGTAAAGTGGAAAACGGAAGCGTAGTCACCGCGGAAGCTGCAGAATAGCTTGAGCCATCTGCACAAGTTACTTGGATACTTTCTTTATTATCTGAAATTGCAGTTATGAATTTTCCAGTTTTAATGGGGCGCAGTAAACTTTTTTCGATCTTTGATATAAAATTACCAGTCCCGCCTTTGAAGTTGTATATTTTTTTTGATCCGTTGAACTTTCTGAAGGCACTACTGTGTAAACGATTAAGTACAGAAGTTTTATAGATATCATTATAATTAGAAGATATATTAATAAGATCAAGCTCTTCTTTACTTAGACCATTTCTCGTCAAGTATTCAGCATAGCTTAGATCCATGTCAGGTCTTTGATACCATTCCTCTAGGTATTCCAAACTCAGATCAGCTTTACTGGTAAACTCTAAAAGTCTTGGATTCGTTTTACTGTCTTTCCAATCTGGATAAAGAGTACCATTTAAATAAATAGACGTAGGGCTGGAAATTTCTGAACTTATATCAATTAGTTCAATATCAAGTGCTTGAACGATTTTCATAGTTTCAAGGTATTTGTCTCCGATTCCTCTGCCCCCTACATCCCGTTTTATATCTGGATGCATGAACATGCGTCCACCTAATCTTTGGCTGCCTTCGAGTAAAATGTAGTCTATGTTTTTAGAATCAAGTAAGTGTGCTAGACAAAGGCCGCTAAACCCACCCCCTAAGATAAGGACTTCAGTATCATATCTATTATTGCAAGCTGCAAGTCCTGTGAGCAAAGCTGTGCTAGCAATAGAAGTGTTTTTTATGAATTGTCTGCGTTCCATCTATATATCAAAGGTCCTAGGATCTGTAATTTCACCGCGAATTGCGGAAGCGGCGACAACGGCTGGAGAGGTGAGGTAAATTTGTGCATTTTTACTTCCCATCCTACCTTTCATATTTCTATTTCCAGCGCTCAATACGATGTCCCCATCACCAGCGACACCTGTGTGTATGCCTGCACAAGCTGCACAACTTGGTGTGTCTATAGCTGCACCTGCCATAATCAGAGTTTCTAAATATCCAGCCCTCAATGCATCTAGATAGACAGTTTGCGATGCGGGTACAACGATCATATTTACATCTCTGTGTATTTGTTTACCTTTCATTATTCGTGCTAATATCTCAAGGTCCTCCAATCTTCCATTTGTGCAGGTACCTACAAAGGCTTTATTGAATTTTTTTCCAATTGCTTTTTCGATTGGTACCGTATCATCTAATTTGTCAGGTAGGGCAATAGTGGGACCCAGGTTGGATAGATTTATCTCATAACTCTGCTCGTATACTGCATCTTCATCAGAGGCTATCATTTCCCAATCGCCCTTTGCTCTTCCTTCTAAGTAGGCTTTAGTGGTTTCATCAGGAGCAACAATACCATTTTTAGCGCCAAGATCTACTGTCATGTTACACAGTGTCATTCTACCTGCCATGCTCAGAGAAGTGATCCCTGGACCATCAAACTCTAAGGTTTTATAAATCAGGTGACCATTCCAGTGCATCATGCCCATAATATGAAGTGAAAGATCTTTTGCCATAACAAAGGGCTGCCATTCACCTGTAATGTGAAATTTAACAGCAGAAGGAACGCGGAACCACGCTTTACCAGTTGCCATTGCTACAGCTGCATCTGTTACTCCCACAGCATTTCCTATGGCCCCTGCTGCGCCATAGGTGTTGGCATGGGAATCTGTACCAATACTGACGGTACCAGGAAGAACATGGCCTTGCTCCACCATTATTTGATGTGCAATGCCCTGTCTTCCTAGATCGTAGAAATGAGTGATATCATGTTCTTTTACAACTTCGCGCCATTCATTTAACATGGTCGCAAACTTTTGATTCGGAGGAGGGACGAGATGGTCAGATACGCAGATCACACGATCTTTATCAAAAACCTCGGTTTTACCCAAGGACTTGAATTTTTCAAAACACGTTTTACCCAGGTAATCCATTGTCATTACTGACTGGACATCTACCCAAACTAATTCACCTGGCTTAACAGAACTGCGTCCGCTCTGATTAGCCATTATCTTTTCAGTAATTGTCATTCCCATGTCTGTGTAGTTTTATTTATCTGATCTGGAAGCTTGACCGTTTGTTCTTGTGTTAGGTAAATTTGCCCAGAATGCAGGATCAATTTCTTCAACGGTTTTAACTTTGCGTTCATCTATCATAGTAAGGCCTTGAAATTCATCATTCTGAGACCATTTCCAAACGCGAATTCTATGTTCCTCTTTAGGACCGATTAGGTCAATAATTTCATAGAGTTTGGAACCGGGTCGATCCTTGTAGCTCCAATGTAAGACGATACTATTCTGCGTCTCCCATGCTTTTCCAAGAATACGTGGATTATCAAAGATGAGTTCTCCCTTATCATTGAATGCACATACGCCAAAATCTAAGCATTCGTAGTGCCCATCATCCCACATGTATTCGTTTACTTGGTGGTATTTATTTGCTCCTTCAAATCGTACAGAAAGTCTACATTTCCATGCATCCCGAAGGCTTCCGTCTGGATTAATTCGTTTGTATGTACCTTCCCAGACGCCTGTGTGTTTTGGAAATACTTTAAGATCCATGTATGCTTTAGTTTTTAACTTTTTGAAACAATAAAAGAAGAAGGAACAGTGCATATAATAGCCTGTCCCTTCTCTTGTTGTTCTAGTTGGTTCTTTTAGAAATTATATCCTATTGTTAAAAGTACTCTCCTAGGGTTTTGGATTATAGCCCATGCTAATCTATCCTCACCTGGATTTGGATTTGCTTGTTTTTCACGTAATTGTGCATCTCCTCTATTCGTTGCAAAAATTAATTGCGGTGTAGCGAGATTAAATACATTCTTTATTCTAAATCCGATTTTAACCTCACCTGTTCCTAATTGCAGTGCATAATGTGCTCCGGCATTATAAACAGATAAGTTAGGAGTTTCGAATAAGTTAGTAGCATCAGCCACGGTACCCGCATACGTAAATCCGCCAAAATTTGCTCCAAAGTTGTCATTTTTATAAGCGAGATTCATACTGTAAATAAGAGTAGGCGTAGCCTCTACTTGATTTCCTGCTAGATTAATAACTGCATCAGTACCAGATCCTTCTATGTTAACTCCAAAAAGGTCGCCGGATTGGTCTACATTCGTCATTCCGTCACTATTTACAGTCAATGGAATTTTGAATTCTACGTATTCTGAATTTTGCGAAGTAACATTCGCTTGAAGAATTAATCCTTTTATTGCTTTAGGCGTATAGGTAAGACCTAGTTCGGCTCCTAGTATTTTATTTGTTCCTCCAGCACGTGGTTCAAATTCCCTAGTCACATCATTTAATGCTAGGGCAACCCTGTTATTGATACGTGTAGAGAACAATGTTGCATCTACAGTAAGATCATTAAATCCAGCTCTGTAACCTAATTCAAAATTGTTGATGATTTCATTCCCATCTGGCTTTACAAACGTTCGGGTTGTAACACCAGGTAATGAAAATGCTCTCAAGAAATTACCATAAATGGCAGAAGATTCGCCTATAAGGTAATTCGCTCCAATAGAAAATGAAAAGTCACTAAAGCTTAATGAGTCAATTGTTACTAAGCCGATAGATTCTTGAAATGTTGCATCTGTACCAGTGCTGCTTATTTCTCCAGGATCATTTGTAAATAATGGATTAAACCAGTCATATCTGAACGCTGCATTAATACTGAGTTTTTCATTAAAAACAACCTCGTCTCCTATAAAAACTCCTGTGGTCTTTTCCTCTCTGTGTGAGGTTGTTGCAGAGTCTCTTAAACCTGTGCCAAATATGCTGTTGGTAGGGCGTGGGTCGATGTTTGAAAAGTAAAACATATTCGTCCCAAGCCGATCCCGTCTACCATCACTGTAAAATAGACCCGCACTAAAGTTATGCAAAGCATTCCCCGTTTTTAATTCTTTTGAAATCCTACTTTCCGACATAATGGTATTATTATCCTGCTCGGATCTTCCTAAGAACCTGAAGACAAACGTTGCTTGATCATCAAAAAAGTCAGAAAATGAAATGTCATTCATGTCATTCCAATTAAACTTTTGAAATCTTGCCTTTTGGTTAAATGAAAACCCATTTCCTAGGTCAAAATTAGCGTCTACGCCAAAACTAGCGCCCCAAGTTTTTTCTCTAAAATCAGCAGGATTTCTAAGTATATCTTCGCCCGTTTCTGTTGGTGTTGGGAGAGGAAGTAGTGTATCAAACGACTCATACGAAGGACTAGAAGAGCTTGCTCCTGTGTAGGATCCGCCTAGAGAGTTAGTCTGAAAATTCCAAGCTGTCTCAATATTATTATTAAAGCTTGTATTTAGTGCTGTAGCAGAGAACCTAATATTACTTTTTTCAGAAATTAGCCAATCAATATTTGCCCGTAATTGGTAACCTTCATCCTTATGATGCTGTTCCTTTTGACCGGAATCATTAAGAAGAAAACCACCAATATTATAACGTAAATTTTCAGCTAGGGGGCCGTTAATACCAAAGTCAAGTCTATAATCAAAATCCCCTTCGAATTGATGTCCCTCCTGTGCAACATTGTTATATCTTGTAAAGGAAACACCTCCACCGTGTTCAGCACCACCAGTACGAGAAATGATGTTTACAGCACCAGCGGCTGCAGACTTGCCAAAAAGCGTTGCTGCTGCCCCTCTTACTACTTCTATTCTATCAACACTAGGGTCAAAACTGTAAAATTCCTGCGTTCCTGAGGAAAGGCTAGAAAACCCTGAAGCCGGTAGACCATCTAATAAGGTTGTAGTATAGACATTACCACCTGGAAAGCCCCGAATATTAAAACCGCCTTTACGTCCCTGCGACTCATTAACAGTAATACCTGGAGTATTTGCAATTGCTTCCGTGTATGTTTCTGGTTGAATAGTAGCTAATTCTTGTGTACCTATACTGTTAACTGCAGTCGTTGCTTGTAATTTACGTACGGGTCTTCGTGTAGCACTTACAATAATGTTATCTAGGGTATTAATATCAGAACTAAGCGAAATATCCATTGTATTTCCATTTACGGACATTGTTTTTGTGACAAATCCTAAATAACTTATTTCTAGAATATCTCCCTGATTAGCAGAAATGGTATAATTACCATCTATGTCAGTAGCTACACCTGTATCTGAACCTTGGACTATAATATTGGCACCAATTAGAGGTTCCCCATCATCACCTGTCACAGTTCCGCTTACATTTTGAGCAAAGACTCCTAAAGAGAAGAACATTAAGAGTAGAAAATTAAAGTATTTCATGGTTTAATAGTTTTTTCATAAGGTTTTATTAATGTATATGTCAAATATCACCTAATAAGAAAGCAATTAAAACGTCCTGAACACTTTTAATTTACACTCACTAGGCCAAAAATATTTTCTAATATAATAATTAATAATGTTAATGATTAAGTAAATTAACTATTTTTGAATAATTCCTTTTTTCTCTTTCTGCGTTGCTATATGAAACAAAAGAAAAAACATAATTTTTGAATATGAAAACGAATGTATTATTCCTCTTAATCTGCTTAGTTTTTTTTACTTCATGTAAAGAAAACCCCCAAGAAAGCAATCCCACTAAGAGTAGCACACTTGGCTTAGACCTAGATAGCCCTGAAGATAATTTAACAGCCTTTGTAAAGGTGCGTGGCTCACTTACTGAAGGAGAGGAAGTTATTTATTATGCAAATGGTACCATCTATGCTTTCGTAGATGGGGAGAGAGATAAACCTATATTAGGGTATGAGATGTATAATATTGGCAAAGTGCTTAAAGCGGAGGGTGGCTATGATCTATTGACCAATGAGGTCTTATTATATACAGATTTGAAAACAGGGGAAGTACTCGAAACATTTAACAATCCATATACAAATAAGGAGAACAAGGTCTTACACGTTTGGAATTCACCTGTAAACCAAGAGTTCAGAATGCAGGGTAAGTATGGAGAGTGGGGTATTAACCATAATAAATATGGAAAGGACCGTATTTGTATGAATGCGGATGTCTTTTTGGCATATCCGTCTCCATTAAAAGTTGCAGACTATCCAGAAAATTCACAATCTGACCTCTATGAAGCTGTAGAGCTGTTTCAGTTTTTCTTTTCAGAAAGTGAATTGAATGATGCTTCCAAACCTAGTACAGAGGTGGATATATCTTGGACTCGTATTGGACCTTGGTTACCTTGGATGGAAATGGGACAACGTCCAGGTAAACTTGTCTATCAGGGTGCTGGATATAAATTATCAGAGAACGACTATGATGAAATGCCAGCGGCACTGCGAAATTACGTTATGGCAAACAAGCCAGAATATAGACACGCGCCGACTGAATATTCTTCCCCGAATGAAACAAGTTGGACGTATTACAAAAAAATGAACCCCAAATAAATTTTGTCAAAAAAACTAGCTACCCGTTGGAAGATTATTGGGCTCATCTTTGTTGCCACTACTATCAATTATATTGATAGGCAAGCTTTATCTGTTGCAGCACCTTTTATAAGGGAAGATTTGAGTATAAGTAATGAACAATATGGCTGGATCGTTTCTGCTTTTTTATTTGCCTATGCTCTCATGCAATTTTGCTCTGGAAATATCATTGATAAGATTGGAATTAAAAAGGGTTTTTCATTCGCTGTAATTTGGTGGTCAATGGCTGGGATAGCACATGCATTCGTGAAAGGTTTTCTAAGTATGGCGGGTATGCGCTTTCTATTAGGAATTGGAGAGGCAGCGAATTATCCTGCTGCAATGAAGGCAATTAGTAAGTGGTTTCCAGAGGAAGAGCGCTCAAAAGCGACTGGAATTCTAAATATGGGACCTGGTCTAGGAGCCATTATAGCGCCTCCATTAATGGCTGCCTTGATTTTTTATTTTGGATGGCGGATTGCATTTGTTATTACAGGATTGTTTGGCTTTGTCTGGTTGCTGTTTTGGAATCAGCTGTATTTTGATCCTGAAGATCATCCAGATTTAGATAAGGAAGAAGAAAGATTGTTGCAAAAACACCTAAAGTCGGATCAGTCTAAAAAATTAGTATGGTATTCTTATTTCAGATATAAGGAGGTTTGGGCTGTAGCTCTCGCACGCTTTGTATCGGATGGCGCATTTTATTTCTTTATTTTTTGGTTACCTAGTTATTTAGTGGATGAAAAAGGCTTTGATTTATTTCAGATAGGGGTCTTTGCTTGGATACCCTTTCTTGCATCTGATATTGGGAGTTTTGTAGGTGGGTGGACTGGGACACATTTGATGAAAAAGGGCATGTCTTTAGATAGTGCGAGGAAGTTGGTCCTGTGGATAGGTGCCATATTCGTAATTCCGGTGTTATTCTGTTTGTATGTAGAAAGTGCATTTATTGCGATTGCAATTATTTCGTTTGCTTTATTTAGTACACAGTTTAAACAATCTGCATTGTTTACTATTCCTATAGATTTATTTGATTCCAAGAATGCGGCAAGTGTATGGGGAATCTCTGGTTCTGCAGGTAGTTTTGGGGCTATGTTATTCACGCCTATTATTGGATATTTAATTGACAATTTTTCTTATTCACCAGTATTTATGATTGTTTCGGTGCTGCATATAGTTTCAGTTCTGTGTATTGTCACTATGATTCCAGAAATTAAACCAGTAATAATTTAGGACAGTTTAAAATCAAAATAATTTAATGAAATGACAAATATTGATCGTATGGGTAAAGTTTTTTCGATATTTAAAAGGGCAGAATATAAGATCTTGATGATACTAAATTTAAAAATCAAAATTCATTGGTAAATAAATAAAATATACGATATGAACAGAATAGTAATTATGCTGTGTTTGACACTTTTGGGCCTGCCAGAGATGGATGCTCAACGTGTTTTTTTAAAAGGGAAGGATGCGGTTATAGGTAGGCAAAAAATGACTTGCGGAACTACGGAAGAAGCTAAGACTCGCTATGGTATGTGGGAAGGGAGGTCTTATAGTAGGGTGGAAGGAGAAAAAGATAAACATCTATTTAATCTCATAGGGATTAATACTAGACATTGTATTGTGGAGGAAGATCCTATACGTGGCACTGGTTTTCGATCCGTTTCAAGAGAGATTATGATGTATTTAGATCCTGAAACAAATGAAATCATGGATGTGTGGAAAAATCCTTGGACAGGTGAAGAAGTAGAAGTCTTACATGTTGCAAATGATCCCGTAAATATGCGTGGATTTAGATATGAAAAAGATAAAGATGGGAATGATGTGCGGCCTTTAGAATTGCGACAGTATGAGGACTTGACGTTTAGTTCAGATGAAATTCCTTTATTTTATAATAATCCCTTGGGAAGTGAGTATCAAAATAATGTAGGTGGTCATTATCATGCAATGGAGATTTTTAATTCGATCTACAAGTCCAAAGAAATGTTAGACTCCAATGTAAAGAGCCTGAGTCACAGTAATATCGCTTGGACTCGAGTAGCGCAATGGTTGCCATGGATGCATATGGGTTCTAAGCCAGGATTGATGGTGTTTAATGCTACTGGATTTAGCACCTTCGATAAATCTGAAATTTGGCCAAAACTTCAGCAGATTTTAGATGAGCGATATCCACTATATAATACACCGCCTCCATTAGATGATGATAGACCAAATGAAACAAGTTGGACTGTCTTTAAAAAGCATATGGAAAAAGAAGGTGGAAAGAAAAAAGAAGTAAAAACAAGTGGACACGAAGAATAGATGAAAAACAAGCGACTTGTACTTGCAGCACGTCCAAATGGACTCATTAAAAACACAGATTTCCGCATGGAGGAAGTGGATGTACCTGAGCTCGCAGAAGGACAAATTTTAGTCAAAACAAAATTTCTATCATTGGCTCCAGTAATGAAGTTTTATATGTTGGATGGTGCTGGTATAGAACAGCCATTGCAATTTGGCGATACTATGCGGGGGCGCGGTGTAGGAGAAGTAATAGTATCAAAGAATCCTAGGTTTTCAGAAGGCGATATTGTACATGGAAAATTTGGTTGGCAAGAATATGTTGTGTCTAATGTACAGGCGTATGATATGATGTATAAGGTGAAACAATCTACTGTTTCACCATCAACGGCACTCGGGGTTTTGGGAGTCACAGGATTTACCTCCTATTTTGGTTTATATGAGGTAGGTGCACTTAAAGCAAATGAGAATGTGTTGGTTTCTTCCGCGGCAGGAGGTGTGGGTAGTAGTCTTGGGTTTTTAAGTACAATTAGGTCATCAAAAGCTGTTGGCTTAACAAGTACAGATAAAAAAAAGAAGCTGCTTACAGAAAAGTTAGGATACGTTGCTGCTATCAATTATAAGACGGAGGATGTTTCCAAGCAAATTGATGCTTACTTACCGGACGGCGTAGATGTTTATTTTGATAATGTGGGCGGCGAAATTTTAGATATAGCACTAAGTAAGTTGAAAAGATATGGCCGTGTTGTTTCATGTGGACGCATTGCTTCCTATCAAGATGGATCAGGTAAAAATCAATCCTATGCCTTGAAAAATTGGCATATGCTTGGTGCTACTCGATCGAAGATGGAAGGATTTTTTATTTATGATTATGAAGATAGGTTTGAAGAAGCGGAGGCTAATATGATACAATGGATACAGGAAGGTAAACTAAATTACCACGAAGATATTTTAGAAGGCTTGGAGCGCATGCCAGAAGCTTTAAATAGATTGTTTGAAGGCAAAAATCAAGGTAAGCAATTAGTAAAAATTAGTTAAATAATTATAATCAATATGGATAGGATACTTGAAAAATTTACAGAAATACTTTGTGGCTCTTTAGATAATCAAGCACAAATTGATGAAGAAAGAGCTGCAGGAAAGCAGTTGCATCCATATGCAAAACATGTCACAGATATTTGTGATGATAAAATAAAAAATAGACCAGATGGGCACCCGGGTATTTATATTCTCGAGGAAAGTTATTATATCTACCCTGGCAAAACAGAAATGGAACTAAAGCCCTTGTTGTTTTATATGCGTTCTGATGGAGTATCGAAAGCTCTACTTCAATCAGTCCAAATACCATTGCACATCACTAAGGATGCAGCAAGAAATGCCAACCCAGATTTAGTTATGGATTGGAATGATTTAGAATTTAGAAATTTTGGAATTGCTGAATATACTTGGTTTGAGCAAGAACAATGTTTCAGAGTTGACCATACAGCAGATATGGGTAATGGGATTACTTTCCGTTTAATTGAGACGCTTAGCTATGATGGATTATCTGTTATGGAATTAGTGCACAAAGATGGTGTGAAACTTACCACATATGATACTCCCATACTCTACAAAAAAATAGAAGCATGAACGAACAGAAATCCTTCTTTAGCGTATTTAGCATTGCCATTATTGGTACTATTATATTGATTGTTACCAATGGTATGACCTTTTCAGGAATTACCATTTTTGATGAAGCAATTCTAAATGAATTTGGGTGGTCCAAGTCTGAGCTCAAATTTAGAGATCTAGTCAATCTGGTTGCATCCTCGCTTATTGTACCCTTTGTAGGTGCAATGATAGATAAGTATGGCGTTAAACGATTAATGGTCTTAGGCTTATCGCTTATCGCTTTGATGTATTATCTGTACTCCTTTATACAGACTACTTATCATATGTATTCGATTCATCTAGTCTTTGCTATAGCAGTTTCATGTGCTGGGACATTAGCCACAGTTATTATGGTTTCGCAACGTGTAACGACGAATCGGGGGACTGCCATTGGAATAGCTTTAGCAGGAACCTCGGCAGGAGGGATAATAATTCCACAAATTGGAAGGCCTTTATTAGAAAGTTTTGGGTGGAGGACTGCATTTCAATATGAGGCAATAATACCTATAGTGATACTTTTGATTATTGTGACATTAATTAAGCCTGTTAAGTTTAAGAAGAACGAAGAAGCGGAATCAGGAAAGGTGGATGCAGAAACCGGATTAACTGAAATTACGTTTAAAAAAGCCCTGCGCTTACCTGTTTTTTGGGCGATTTGTTTTGCTGGTGTTTTTTGTTTTTATAGTATAATGGGGATTATATCAAACCTATTTTTATATCTAAGAGAATTGGATTTTTCTACTACTCAGGCAGCAAATACCTTCAGTATTTTCTTTGGTATTATCTTAGTTGCGAAACTAACTTCCGGAATGATTGCTGAACGAATTGATGAGTACAAATTGTTTAGAATCCAAATAGCTATAATGATGTTAGGTACGGTAGGCATGTCATTAAACACCTCAAGTATGGTGTGGCCTAGCTTAATTGCTATTGGGATAGGTTGGGGAGGATTATACACCTTATTAAATTATATAATGATTACCACTTTTGGCGTCAAGTCTGCTGGGAAGATTGGAGGTGTGATATCTACATTTGAAGGTATAGGATCTGGATTAGGTGCATGGGTAACTGGACTAGTTTCTGATATTACAGGTGATTATAGCATGAGTTTTTGGATAGTAGTTGTCTTACTATTTTTGTCTCTGCTTATAAGTTTTTACATAAGAAAGGTGACACCAGAACAATTACTTGCACGCTAGTACAATTCAGATGTTTTAATGTCACTCATCATTTAGGAAAATTTGATACAGTACTATCAAATGGCCATCAAAATCTACAAACGCTTGTTCATTAAAACTAAAATTATCATTCTTATCAGTAGCTTTTTCAGTAGTTTCTAATCCGAGGGATTTAATTTTTTCCATACAACTATCTAAATCAGCCACTTTAATAACAGATGCCGCCATATGTATACCTGCATTTTTTGGTAAGGGACAGCCTTTTACTTCTGTCAGCCCGAGTGTCCGATTTTGTTCTGGACTATCCAAAGTTGCGAAGGTGATTTTTGCGTGTTTTGGAATTCTGAATACGGGGTAGGAGTAAGAATCGTCGTCAGATGGTTCTAGACTATTGATGCTAAAACCAAGGATGTCTCTGTATATTTTCAATGAGCGCTCAATGTCTGCAACGACTAGTGTAATTCTTTTATAAAATAGGGACATATGTAAGGTTTTTATTTAATCAATTCCATGAATTCTAACCAAACTCCCTCTGGAGTTCGAATAGAAAATATTTTTACTTTTCCATAGGGTAAGAGCTCAACAGTGTGCAGCTCAGAATTTAGAGTTACATCTCTTTCCATAAGTTGATTCGCATATTTTTCAGCGTCGCGTACTGGAAATCGGAGCATTAATATTCCAAGATTTGGAGGCTTCGCAAGGCTGGAGCAGTCTTTTCCTTCTAGCTCTTTTAATTCGAGATATTCTATGGATCCAAAATTATCAATGTCAGGTCTAACAATATCTACAGGTACAGTGATATCTTTATTAATATTAGGTGGTATGCCCAAAACATTCTTTCCAGCTTTTCTAGCATCTCCAGCCGTTTGAAAAAACATTTGAAACCCTAATTTATGTATATAAAAGTCATAGGATTCCGCCATATTGTTTGTAACAATAGAAGAATTAAACAGACGACTTGTTTTTTTCATATGTGGAAAGCCTACAAGTGGAGGAGAAAAACGCTCCATCGCAGCTATTGTAATTCCGTCAGGTCCTCGTAAGAGTACTTCGGACACATCATACTTTCCGAAGGTATAGCGCAAAGGGTCTGCATAGGCACTCCAGCCTGCATTTTGGGTAGCACGGTAGAAGGCATCCATATCATTTGTACGAATGTTGACATCAAAAATACCTCCCCAGTCCCATGTTTGCGCAGCAGATCGGATCTGCACTTGGTCTACGTTCTTGAATGATACTAGGCGAATAAATCCTTCATTATCGCCGGCATTTTGCATCAAGACTTCTTCGATTTCCACTTGATCATCCAAGTGCCAAAGTTGCTTCATGTTGTTATCACAACGTCCTCTATGTACCTGCTTCCAGCCACAAATAGAAGTAAAAAATTCAACATAGGTATGGAGATTCGAAACACTGAACACGGCTTCTTGAAACCCTTTTATATTTCGTTCCGTATTTGTAAAATCTAAGTTATGTTCTATTTGCATGCCTGACCTGGTTTTGGCTTAATTGTTTTAGTTCTGGATAACAAGATCTACAAATAGAACAGGAATGGCACAATAGCAGAGCGTAAGAATCGAATAAATTAAAAATGCATTGATTGACCTCATGTTCTTATTCAGATTGACTATGAATGGTTCCAGGTTTCTCTGTCTGAATTAGTAAGGCCTTTTTTCTAAAAAAGCGAGTGAAGCCTTCAGCACCCATTCTGGAACCATAGAGGCCAGATAATTTAAATGCATTTTTTTCTGCATCAAAAACTTTATTTGTAAGACTCGCATCATTGATGCTTATACCACCAGCATCGATTTCTTGTGCTAGCTGTATAGCTTTGTCGTTATTAGAAGAAAAAACAGAGGCTGAAAGTCCATAGTCTGTGTCGTTTGCCATTTTTATCGCATCCAATTCACTGGTAAATTTCATAACAGGAATAACAGGTCCAAATGTTTCTTCTGTCATAATAGTCATGTCATGAGTTACATCCACAATCACAGTAGGCTTCATCCAAAGTCCGCCTCCCAGGTTTTCAATCTTTCCTCCACTTAGGACTGTGGCTCCTTTATCTTTAGCATCTTGTATTTGCTCTTGAATTTTCATTGCCTGTTTATCAAAAATGAGAGGACCTAATTGACCTCCTTTGTCGTAGTCATTATTGAATTCAAGTGGATTTATTTTCTTAAGGAGTAAGTCTACAAAATCATCATGAATTTCCTCCGCCACATATATGCGTTCTAGAGATTGGCAGGCCTGACCGGTAGCTCCAGCACCGCTTAATAAAATGGCATCTGTAGTTATTTCTAAGTCTGCATCTGCAAGTACAATTGCAGGATCCTTACCTCCTAGTTCAAGAAAAGCTGGAATAAAACGTTCGGCACAGCGTACAGCAATGGCTCTTCCTGTAGCAACACTTCCTGTAAAACAAACGACATCCGTACAATTGACAACCTGCTTACCTGCTTCTGCAGCTCCTCGGATCAATTTGAATACTTTGTTAAGTTCTGGAAGAGATTCAATTGCTTGTTCAATTATATCAATAAACCGCGGAGTAACTTCGCTAGGCTTTAGTAAGACGGCAGAACCAGCAAGGAGAGCTGGAATAGCATCTATGCATGCTAGTAACAATGGAAAGTTCCATGGGCTGATAGCACCTACTAAGGGGTAAGGAATTAACTGCTGTCGAATACGGACTGATTGCAAATTAAAAGAAGGGCGTTCCTCTGATGTCTGCATATGCTTTTGAGCCGTAAAACATCTCCCTTTAATGAGACCTATTACAGCTTCTATTTCAATTCGTGATATTTTTCTTCTTCCTGTATCAATACTGAGTTGTTCAAATATTGCTTCTTTTCTACTTTCTAATTGCTCAGCAAATTGCATAAGTTGTTGCGTTCTAAACTCTACACCACTTTTTTGCCAATCTAACTGATGCGCTCGAGCATTCTCTGCTTTTTGATTAATATTCTCTATCGTATCTACGTGTAAGACATAATCATATTTTCCAGTACGTGGGTTTCTTACCTTCATCACATTTTCATCTTTTTTTAATTCGAATTCAAGGAGTGGTATTTTGATTATACTTTTTGAAATACTTCGATTAGAAAATTATTGGGAGCGAGCATAGTCATAACTCTGGACCTGCCATAGATAGGACTTAAATAGTCTTGTGGCGTTGCTATAATTTGTGCTCCAAACAAGCTTGCTCTCTTGTAAATTTCATCAATGTTACTTGACTCAATTGTCCAAGCGCCTAAGCCTCTATTTGGTATACGTGGAGCTACTCCTGTGTCTATCATTTCAGATTCCTTGAAATCAAGAAATAGAAAATGATTCTGAGTTGCTCCCTTGGCGTAGACAAGTGCAAATCTAAAAGGGGTGCCTTCAGCTATTCCTAAAGCTGATCCTGGAGACGCTTCCCAGTACCAGTCCTGTCTTAATTCTAAATCCAATACCTCAAGTAAGAAACGCAGAAAGAAATCCGAATTTGTAATAACCTGGGCAGAGTAACCTGGACCCCCTAATTCGGTCGCAGGATCACAGAGCGATACTTGGGGCATGCCGCTATCTCTTTGTATTCCTACACAATGTAAGAAATCTGGACCCTTAAATATTGTTTCCAAATAATTGTAGCTCGTGCCATCTGCTCGTTTAATTTCTCCAATTTGAAGAGGGGCCATGCTTTCAATGCCCAAATCATATAACTTTTTATCTAAAGCTTTTTCGTTTAGATTGGGGAAGCCTAATGAAAACGGACCTAGTTCCAAACAACTATAGGAGTTATGCATTGCAGGCGTTTCTTGTTTGAAGACCAAGAGTCTAACTTGGACAAGGCTGGGAACTGCAATCCTACTTAAATGATAAAATGTATATTCCAGATCATCTGGAATATCCCATATTTTTCTTTGGATAGCCTCTTGTTCTTCCGTCAGTTCAATGGGAGGAGAAAGAGTCATACCCATTCCAGTGACATAGAATTTCTTAATGTTTTCTAAATCATTTGTGCATAATGTTGCTGTATGCAAGTGTCCGCATAGTCCGGCTTCAGATTTTGCAGCAAGCGGATCTGATTGTCCCATATTGTTTCTTTTATAGGTTTTAAACTAGAAACGATGTTCACACAATTGCTTATTGTATTTGATCGTACAATAAAGTTATCTAAAATAGTTAACTTAGTTAACTATTTTTTACTTTTACTTTTATAATGATAAAAGTCGGTGAAAATAACTATGCAGATTGCCTTGTTCTAGGTGCAGAGGAGAAAGATACAGGCAAGCCCTATGCGCTACGAGGTTTCCAAGAAGTCATATTTTCTGTGAGAAACTTAACAAAGAGTGTAGAGATGTATACGGGCTTAGGATCTTGGAAAATATTGCATTCAGGAGTCCTTCCACGTGCGACTTTGGATTTATGGAAATTGCCAAATCATTGTGTTGGACATGAAGTTGTTCTTCATAACGAAGGAGATAGAACAGGCTTTCTACGTCTAGTGCAGTTTGACGGAGTTGAAAAAAAGCATATTAGGTCTTCAGGTCAATCTTGGGATGTTGGTGGTATTTACGATGTGGATGTACGTGTTTTAGATATTGAGAGTTGTGTGGAAGAATTTCAAGCAGCTGGATGGTCTGGATATGCGGATACTATAGAATATGAATTTGGTTCATTCCAAGTAGCAGAAATACTTATGCGAGGGCACGAAGATGTAGTTTTTGCTTTAATTCAGCGCATTAAACCCACATTAGAGGGATATCCAAATTTGAAGAAGTTGAGTCATATATTTAATTCTTCCCAGATAGTGAAGAGTATGGATGTATCAAAACAATTTTATCAGGATGTGCTAGGATTTAAGGTTTATATGGACCATAATGTACAGGGTAGTGAAAAAGCTTATAATATTTTTGGAATGCCTAATAACTTATATTCAGGTATAGACCGGAAAATATGTATTCTAAGTCCACAAGGGAATAATTTTGGTTCGGTAGAGTTGATAGAGTTAGTAGGGGTTGAAGGTAGGGATTTTTCAGAATTTGCTGTGCCACCAAATTTAGGTATTTTAATGTTGCGTTTCCCTGTTTCTAATATTGAAAAGTTTTATGCGCATCTTCAAGAACAAAATGTGACATCAGAATCAAATATTCAAGAGATGGAAGTAGCGCCTTATGGTATGTGTAACGTCTTGGCTTTACGTTCCCCGGATGGAGCTTGGTTAGAATTTTTAGAAGTGATCAAAGACTAAATGAACGATAGAAAGGTAATTATAGAAGAACAAGGACTGCGCGATGGTATTCAAAATCTGGATATTACTTTAGCTACATCTCAAAAAATAGAACTGATAAAATCTTTATTAGATGCAGGTTTGCAAAGAATACAGATTGCCTCCTTTGTGCATCCTAGATTAGTGCCACAAATGGCAGATGCAGAAGAATTGCTACGTCAGTTGGATCAAAGGTCTGGAGTACTATATTCTGGTCTTGTACTTAATGTCAAAGGGGTAGAACGAGCGATAGAAACTAATTTACAACATATCTCTTGCTCTATTTCTGCCAGTGATACCCATAGTCAAAAAAATACACGCATGTCTCTTTCAGAGGCTAGAACACGTTTTGCGGATATGGTGGCACTTGCGAAAAGAAATGGATTAAAGGTGAGAGGTGGAATCCAATGTGCATTTGGATGTAGATATGAAGGTAACATACATCAAAATCATGTTTTAGAAATGGTGGATGCGCATTTAGCAGAAGGAATAGATGAAATTGCACTTGCAGATTCTACTGGTATGGCTAACCCAGCTTCGATGGGAAGCTTAATGGAGCAGATAGTTGAAAAAGCAGATGGCATTCCTGTTGTATTACATTTACATAATACAGAAGGGAAAGGCTTAGCTAATTTCTATGCAGCACTTCAAGCAGGTGTGCGAATTTTTGACACAGCATTTGGTGGTTTAGGAGGTTGTCCTTTCATACAAGGTGCTACAGGAAATATTGCAACTGAAGATACCGTCCATATGTTGCATCAGATGGGTTACGAAACAGGAATTGATCTTAAGCGATTAGTGGAGACGGCTAAAAAAATGGAAAAAATATTAGGACAGGCATTGCCAGGCAAAATGTATAATTTGTTAGATAAGGATATACAGTTTATATGACAATATCAGAAAAAATTATTTCAGCACATGTGGGAAGGAGGGTGCAAGCAGGTGATCTAGTAGTAACACCAGTAGATGGCGTTATGGCTACTGATACAACGGGTCCACTGGCATTAAAAGCCTTCGCAGAAATGGGCGGGAGCAGGGTGTTTGACCCTAGCAAGTGTGCATTGATTTTGGATCATGCAGTACCACCACCTAATGAACGTATTGCAAACCTGCACAGCATGCTGAGAGTCTTTGCAAAGGAACAAGGTATGCGTCTGTTTGAAATAGGAGAGGGTATTTGTCATCAGGTAATGGTTGAACATCAATACGTGAAACCCGGGGATATATTTATAGGAGCGGATTCACATACTTCCACCTATGGTGCATTAAATGCTTTTGCATGCGGCGTTGGTTCGACAGATCTTGCGGCAACATTAATGACTGGAAAGATTTGGATGAAGGTACCAGAGACCATTAAGATTATTTGTCATGGTAAGTTGCAAGCAGGAGTAAGCGCGAAGGATCTAATTCTTTTCTTAGTAGGGCAGATTACTATTTCTGGAGCAACTTACCAAGCTATTGAATTTGAAGGAGAAGCCTTTGAAGGTATGAGCTTAGCCAGTCGCATGACGATTGCAAATATGGTTGCAGAAATGGGGGGTAAAACTGGAATTGTAAACCCTAAAGGATTGGAACTTGAATATGATTTTGATCCGATTTATCCGGATGCAGATGCTAATTATCTGCGTGTCTTAGAATTTTACGTGGCTGACTTAGAAGCACAAATATCTATTCCTTCTTCTCCTGATAATGTCCAAAACATTTCAATAGTGGAAGGTCTGCCGATTGACTATGCATTTATTGGAACCTGCTGTAATGGTAGGTTGGAAGATTTGCGCAGTGCTGCTCAAATCTTAAAAGGAAAACGTATTAAGGAGGGTGTGCGATTCTTAATTGGACCTGCAAGTAAAAGTGTTTTGCTAGATGCTATGAACGAAGGGACTCTGCAAATTTTAATAGAGGCAGGTGCTTCCATTATTACACCTGGATGTGGTCCCTGCGTAGGTACACATCAAGGTGTTCCCGGAAATAATGAAACAGTTATCTCCGCAGCAAATAGAAATTTTAAAGGAAGGATGGGAAATCCAAATTCCAATATTTACTTAGCTGCTCCTGCAACTGTTGCAGCGAGTGCCTTAGAAGGAAAAATAACTAATCCTGTAAATGTGAGGCTATGATATGTAAAGGAGATATTCATGTGTATGGAGATAATATAGATACAGATAGGATTATTCCTGGAAAGTATACTAAAACCTTAGATTTGAGCACGTTGGCTGATCATGTCTTAGAAGATTTAGATCCTTCTTTTAAAGATAAAGTGAAAGAGGGAGATATATTAATAGCAGGTAAAAATTTTGGCTGTGGCTCATCCAGAGAACAAGCACCTTTGGCTTTAAAGCAAGCGGGGATAGCATTGGTTATAGCAGAAGATTTTGCACGAATATTTTATAGGAATGCAATTAATATCGGCTTAGCAATTATTGAAATTGGACCACATACAATTTCAGAGAACAGTAGAATTGAAGCCCATGTGCTGGAGGGAAAAGTCTATGATAAGCTGCTTGATAAAACCTACGATGCTGTTAAAATGCCTCAGGTCATGATAGATATATTACAAGAGGGAGGATTGGTGAATTACCTTAAGAAACACAGAGATTATAACATATAATGCAACGTATTCCATCCATAGAACTTGATAAGAACCATCCTTTGTATGCTTTGCTTAAGGGCGTAGAATCTAAGATGGGATTTATGTTAAATGATGGCTTGCTGATGGCACATACTCCAGAGATAGCGCAGGCTTTCGCAGGCTTGACGCAAAGCATTCTTTATTCTGGAACTCTAGATCCTGGAATGAAACGACTCATGGGGCTGGTTACAAGTATGGCTACAGGCTGTACCTATTGTATGTCACATACAGCATTTTCAGCGGATAAATTTGAAGTGCCCAAAGAAAAAATTGAAGCAGTATGGGATTATAAGAATAGTGATGTGTTTAGTGAAAAAGAAAAAGCGATGTTGCATGTTGCAGCACGATCAGGAATGCAACCTAATGCGGTCACAGATGCAGATATCATTCGCTTAAAAGAACATTTAAATGATGCAGAAATAATTGAATTAGTCTCCTTGTTAAGCTTATATGCATTTCTGAATCGATTTAATCAAACATTAGCAACCGAGGTAGAAGATGTACCTAGAGCAATATTAGAATCATTGAATCCAGAATAGTATGAGTATACCCTTAGAAGGCATAAAAGTATTAGAGTTCACACATGCAGTGATGGGTCCATGTGCAGGTATGATGATGGCTGATAATGGAGCAGAAGTTATCCTTGTAGAACCACCAAAAGGAAATTCGACGCGCTATCTTAAAGGCTTCGGTACAGGTTATTTCTGGTTTTACAATAGAAATAAGAAGAGTCTAGCAATTGATTTGAAGACAGAAGAGGGCAAAGCAATTATATATAAGCTGATTAAGACAACGGATGTTCTTATTGAAAATTTTGGTCCTGGCACTATGGATCGTCTTGGCTTTAGTTATGAAAAATTAAAGGACATAAATCCTAAATTGATTTACTGTTCTTTAAAAGGATTTTTAACGGGGCCCTATGAGAAAAGACATGCGATGGATGAAGTTGTCCAAATGATGGGTGGTCTCGCTTTTATGACTGGTAGGTCAGGTGATCCCTTACGAGCAGGTACTTCTGTAGTTGATATAACTGGGGGAATGTTTGGCTACATCGGTGTATTGCAAGCACTGTATGAACGAGAGAAGACAGGGCTGGGTGGTTTTGTGAAATCTGCCCTCTATGAAACATGTACCTTTCTGGTGGGACAGCATATGGCATATCAATCTCAGGTAGATTATGATATTCCTCCTATGCCAGAACGGATAAGTGCTTGGTCCATCTACAAGATATTTGAAACGAAAGATGCGGATAGACTTTTCATAGGTATTATAAGTGAAAAACATTGGCAACGATTCTGCAAAGCATTTGCATGGGAAGATTGGATACACGATGCACGCTTGGCTACAAACAATGGTAGGATTGATGAACGAGAATGGTTTATACCAGCCTTAAACGCTCGTATCGCAGAAAAAAGCAAAGAAGAGATCATTTCGCTTTGTAGTGAAAATAACATTCCCTTCGCTCCCATAACTCAGCCAAAAGATCTATATAATGATCCTCAGTTAAATGAAGGAAATAGTCTTATGCCAATTAAAATGAAAAATGGAGAGATGGTAATGCTTCCTAAATTTCCGCTTGAATACAAAGGTACACGTGTAGAGAAGCAAAATGATCCACCTGAGATAGGTAATGCGACCGAAGATATTCTCAAATCTATAGAAATGAGCAACGTTGATATAGAAAGTCTCAATAAAAAAGAAATTATTAAAACACGATAAAATTTTGAATTCCAATGATGGATAAAATAATTAAAAATGCTAAAGTAGTAAGTCCCAATTTTAGTGGAACGAGAGATTTGGACATAGGAATAAAAGATGAAAAGATAGTACAACTTGCTCCTAATATAGATCCTACTCTTGCAAAAGAAGTGTATGATGCTAAAGGGCTGTTAGCCTTTCCTGGTTTAGTGGATGCACATATGCATACAGGTATTTACTCACACCTTTCTGAAGATGCCATAACAGAAAGTAAAGCTGCAGCTATGGGAGGTGTTACTTCCTCTATGAACTATATGCGAACAGGGCATTACTACTTAAATAAGACAGGACCCTACGCCGATTTCTATCCAGAAGTATTGGAAATTTCAAAGGATAAGTTTCATGTAGATTATACCTATCACTTGGCACCTATCCGTTACGAACATCGAGATGAGATCGAGATGCTAATAGAGAAATTTGGAGTTACTTCATTTAAAATATTTATGTTTTATGGGAGTCACGGCTTGCATGGCAAGTCATCTAAGGGAAGTCAGAATGAATTCCTGATGACACCAGAAGGGGAGAGCTATGATATTGCTCATTTCGAATTTATAATGCGCAGTGTGCAAAAAGCAATTCAGAATAATCCTGATTTACAAGATGAGATTAGTTTGAGTTTGCATTGTGAAACAGCAGAAATAATGAAAGCGTATACAGAAATAGTGGAAAGAGATGGTAGTCTGTCTGGCTTGCGTGCCTATAGTGCATCCAGACCACCACACTCTGAGGGACTCGCTATTTTCATTGCTAGTTATCTAGCGCACGAAACAGCTTGTAAAAATATTAACCTCTTGCATCTTACCTCAAAAAAAGCAGTTGATGCTGCACTTATGATGCAAGAATGTTTTCCTCATATCAATTTTAAAAGGGAAGTTACAGTGGGGCACTTATTGCTCGATGTAGATTCTCCTGCGGCGGGACATGCTAAGGTGAATCCTCCGATCCGTGATAGAGCAAATGTTGAATATCTTTGGGAGAAATTGTTAGAAGGGAAATTAGACTGGGTAGTAAGCGATCATGCCTGCTGCTCAGCAGAATTCAAATTAGATAATACTCACCCAGATAATATCTTTCTGGCAAAGTCTGGTTTTGGAGGCACTGAGTATTTGTTGTCAGGATTACACACAGAAGGGACTAAACGCGGAATGAGTCTGCAACATATAGCACAATTGACCAGTCAAAACCCAGCACAGCGATTTGGTCTCAGGAGTAAGGGAGATATTGCTGTAGGGAAGGACGCAGATGTGGTTTTATATGATCCGAATGCTAGTTTCGTTGTGCGCGCTGCAGAGTCTGAGTCGGCACAGGGATATACACCCTTTGAGGGAATGGAGTTGGCAGGAAAAGTGAAGGCAACCTTTTTAAGAGGAAATCTGGTTTTTGAAAATGGCTCGGTATTAGGCGAATCCAAGGGTAAATATCTAGCGCGACCGTATTGATTATTAGATTATGCAGAATGAGTAGATTGGTGTAAAACAATTAGCTGACTTAAATACAAATTAATAAATCAACAAATAGTACCATCGCACTATAACATCAAGTAGAATTTGGTATTTAGTCAGACAGGCAAGCACATACATGTTGCCAGACATGCATTAATTCAATTGCTTGATAGTATATCAAAAGTATATTGATTTAGATGATTACAAGCTTTGCAGAGTTGATTTGATTTTATCAAAGTCAGGAAGACTTTGGCCATCTGTAGTTTCTGCATATCGAATTATTCCTTCTCTATCTATGATATAGGCAGAGCGATTAGAGAATCCCGTCAGACCTAAAAAATTATCCTCAAATAAAGTATCAAAGGCCTTACTAGCAGATCTGTCAAAATCGGATGCTAGGGTAAAGGCAATCTTGTTTTCTTCACCAAATTTTTTTAAAACGAAAGGAGAGTCTACGGAGATACCCACAATGTCAGCATCAAGTTCTTTATACACCTGCATATCATCATTCGCTGTGCACATTTCTGTAGTACAGACGCTTGTAAAGGCCAAAGGGAAGAATAATAAAACCATATTTTTTCCTACGTAGTCTTTGTTTGTAATTGTTTTTAGTTCAGTAGTGACGAGTTTGAATTCTGGGGCTTTAGTTCCTATTTCCATTATTAGATTTTTATTGAGTTTGATCGATTAAATATGCAATGAGAGCATCCTGTCTATCTTTTTCCTTTATGCCAATAAATGCCATGGAGGTACCAGGAATGTATTTAGCTGGATTTTCTATCCATTTCCGTAAAGACTCTTCGTCCCATACGATTCCAGAAGAAAGAAGTGCTTCTGAATATTTGAAATCATCTTTTATACCTGCTTTTTTGCCCATAAAGCCATATAAATTTGGTCCAACTTTGTTTACTTCATTTTCTTTAAGACTATGACAGGCAGAACAAAGTATAAATAGCTTTGAACCTTTCTTATTGATTATTTTTTGTTTTTTCTTTGGTCTTGGAACTTCACTAGTTGCAGTTTCTACCTTTGCACTCTTTGGAGCTGGAACTTTCTTCTTAGCTTGTTCTTGACCGCAGGCGATGATTATTAGAATTCCTATAAGCACTAAAACTTGCTTCTTCATAATATATTCCTTTTCTATTTTTATTGTTTGTAACAGGCTGCGGAAGACCAGCCTAGTGAAAAAGATATCTTTTCTACTCCTGGCTCAGCGGTAATAATCACCTCTGATCGTTTTGCATCTTTTTCAATAAAGCGCATCATAAAGAAATCTGAACCAGTAGCATAATATGGGTATTCTTTCTCCCGTAGTTGAAGTGTATACATTTTATCCTGGATTGGATTATGCACAGTTACAGAACCTCCTTGTGTATGGACATTCAGATCTGAATACTTTTTATCATTGCCACTTGGATCGTAGTATCCTTTTTCAGTAAAGCTGATATCACAGTTGTAAAAATTTGCCTTACGCATTTTGTGCGGTTCACTATTTTTGTGTCCAGAATATATTTGGTCTGTTGCTACTAAGTATGTTTGATCAGTTCTCCAGTATTTGCTTGCAGACAGATGGATGTTATGTACAGAGTAACGTTTCTTATCCTCTTTGCCGAATTGACATGTTTTACTTCCCATCTGGCCAAAAAATTGATCGCCTTCTCTTTTGAAAATAACATCGCAACCATCTAAGCCAAACATATCATCTAGGCTAAGTGCTTCTAACTTAGCAATATCTAAATAAGCATGTCTAAGTTCTTTTGGGTTTTTAAGAAAATAAACTTGCATGACAATACCTCCCGCTTCTATATCAGATTTAAAATTTACGATCCGTTGTCTAATAATATTTTCAGGATCGTTATCTATGTATTCTTCTACATAGAAGACATTGTCACCAATAGAAGGTATATGAATACGTGTATGAATTGCATGCAAGCGTTGGTGTTTATCTTCCTCTGTGCCTGGGTAACCTCGTCTATTCTCAAACCAAATTTGAGAATCATTGTCGAACACACCCGTATAGAATTCTATAATCTGTACTAGGTCTCTCGCATAGGGGTCCAGTTTTTGTGAAATAAGACTGCCAACACAAATCAAATGAATAAGACCGATTATAAATATATCTCTCATGATTTAACTATTAAGTATTATATCTGTTGCTGCGCGTTCACCTGATTCAAATGCACCCTCCATTCCACGTTCCATTATGGCGGTGTGTTCTCCACAAAAATGAATACGACCATGTGGCTTGCGCATATGATTTCCAAATTTTGTCACCTGGCCTGGCTGCCAAAACACCCAATCACCTGCACCATGTATATCGCGCTCACACGATTGAATAATCAATCTTTCTAGTTTACCCTTAGAAGCTGGTCTAAGAATTGCAAGTTCACGTTCTACATAGTCAAACACCTGATCATCTGTCATCAAGCGAAATTTTAATGATTCTGGCCCATTAATAAACACAATCGCTGCATCCTGATCTTCGGGGTTTTTCTTTGTTCGAATTGCAAAGCGTTCAAGAGGACCATCTGTCCACATATTCTCATCTAATCCATCCTCCTCCCAGAATGCTTCTTTGACTAAAAAGTGCGCTTGAATAGACAGGCCGTAGTCTATTTGATCAATTGCCTCTTTAGTGATTCCTTGTATCTGTGGTTCAAAAGTGATATTCCTCAGAACTGATATAGGTATACTACAAACGACTTGGCGAGCCCTGTAGCGCGTATTATCTGCACACTGAATTTCAACTATATCGTTTTCTTCCTTAAAGGAGATTACCGTTTTATTTAGAATAGGTGCGTGGTTTAAACTTTCGGCCATTGCCTGTGGTAATAAGGAATTACCACCTTCTACCATTTTCCAGCTTTTGCCATCTTCAAAGCTAAGCTTCGAATTAAAATCCATAACATGGTATCTTCTTAACTCATTCAGTGCAGATGTATTACTCATACCATCTGCATGTATCACGACATTCATAAGTCGAATTGTATCTTCGTTTAAACCTTTACTACGCAGGTATTGATCATGTGGTATATCATATTTTTGCATCTCTGGTGTTAGCCAAGCACTTAGAGATTTGTCTTTTAATGGATTGTCTCTATTTGATAGTCGTGAGAGGTATCTGTGCGGAAGTAGTTCTCTATCTTCTCCTTCTAATGGATTTAATGCATGACTCTTCCAAGAGCTAGCATCGATATTCTGGCCCATTATATTATACATCCATGGTCTATCAATTCCATTCGTTTCCGGATTATACATTTTCAATCCGAGTTTTTGGATTGTGTTGCGCATGCGTGCATAATTAGCACCGATATACTCTCCAGCAGCTTCTGGTTTACCTGGTACGTCCATAAGTGTATAGACACGCCCACCTAGTCTATTTCTACCTTCAAGCACTAAAACATCTAAGCCATTTTCTTCTAAGGTCATGGCAGCCATTAGGCCAGAAAGTCCTGCTCCTACGACGATAGCATCAAAGACTTTGTCTGTGTGCATGTCGTTTACAGTTTCTATAGAAGAAGAAGTATTGTTATTGATGGATGATTTTCCACATCCAGTGAGTACGGCTGCACCTGCCAGTGTTCCTAAAAAGTTTCTTCTTGATGTTTTCATATCTATCTTTTATTTGAATTCGTTGTTTTGTTGTATGTCAACTTTCTTGGGCAAGTTTAGAAGAGTTAATATATCCATCTTCCATGAGGGTCCAACCTGATAGGATTGTCCTTAGATTAATGCCTATTCGTTTTGATTCAGGGTTTGTCCAAGTATAACTTATTGCCCTGCTGTTAATTCCGACCTGATCCATGGGCATATCATAGATTGCTAGCTTCATGATATGTATTTTATGGGCAAATACAAGCTGTGTCAATTCCGATGTATAAGACTTGCCTGCAATTACAATTTCAGCCAATCCGCCTTGATCATGTATTTGTATATTTCTGATTTCATGAAAGCTCTCTTCTTGCTCTGGAATAGGGACTTGAATCCATCCATCAAAATATCGACAACGTTGTAGGCTGTAGAATGTATTCGCTGGATGTATACCCATGTCGCTTATAAGTAGGGTGTCACCATCTAGTATTAAAAACGGATCAAGGGTTTTAAATCCAGTTTTGGTTATTGTGATAGGAATACAGAAATGTCCATCAATTTCTATTTGTGTTTCGTTATTGCTCAAACGTATAAAACGTAGTGTTTGTTCTTTGATAAAATGTGCATTATTTCTTCCAGAAAAGTGTTTTGCTAGGTACGTATTTTCTAAACCTTCAATGGCTTCAATTTTCAGATGAATGTGGGTATGTGCATTCTCGACAGCATCTCTATGCATAGCTTCCTCCGTGTTTTCTTTCCAATGTTGCTGAAAATTGTCATATGATCCTGAGAGCTTGGGAAACATCTTTGTATTTGTTTTTTTATTTCTTTTTAAATGGACTTTGATTTTCTTGTATTCTTTATTTTAATTAAATAGAAAGTGACATAGATACATCATCTTATCAATTTATGATTTCAAAAAATTCCCAAATCACCTTATTGGGACTGCTTAGACTAAAGCACTGTACCTGACCATAGGGATGTATCTCTAATGTAGTAATATTACCAGGAGCAAGCTTCTCTTCTTTTTGGAGCTTAGTATGATAATCAGATATGTTTTTTAGCTCAACGCGATATAATAGAAATCCTTTGTTGGGCACTTTTGCATTGTTACTATGATCCTTGCCGTCTACACCTTCAAAGTAGACAATCTGAAAGTCAGTGTCTTTTCCGCCATGGGGAGAAAGTATAATCGCATGACAGGTCACCTTGTCTGCCAAATTAAAAGGTAGTCCAAACATGTTTTCCTGAGGACTGTCTTTTGTAACTTTATATTCTGACAATATGTTATACCCTAGTTTATCTACATAAAATTCTCTAGCTTCTTCCAAATCTCGGACTGTGATAGTGCTTTTGTAAACATGTGTAGGTAAATGTATCTGTGCAGTCAATTCCATAGGTGGTTCTAAGCGATGCGTAAACGCTATTATTGTATCGTCATATCCTCGCATGAGAATGTCATACAATTTAAAGGGTCCCATCACTTGCAGCAGGGGGTCACTTAAGCCGTGAAATCCCATTTCTTTTAATTGCTCAAAACTTTCTTCTACCTCATGCACGCGCAGGTTGATGTCCATGATGCCTCCTGTATCCCAGGGCTGTTGCGAAGAACGTATACATTTCTGTTCCACCTTATCAAAGGCAATTAAGCGGATTTGTCCGTTTTCTACATGATTTGATTGTATTAAAATCTCTTCTGCTGCAGCGGAAGAGGGGAGACCCCAATATTGTAGAGTTGCCTCGGGAGTAGTGTATTTTCCTACACGATTCCAACCTCCATACTTTTCAAAGAAACTAGAAACCTTTTGCATATTCCCTACGCTGTAAAGAATTTCTCGGATGTTTATAATTGTATGCACGTGTGAAGTATATTATTAAGCAAGTTAATAGTTAATAAAGTTAACTAATATACTAAAACTAAACTGACAAACAGACTGAGAATAGTAAGAGTTTTTACAAGTTGTCTATATTATTTTTCACAATGCTTAATAGCTGGAAAAACTTGCATCAGGGATAGGAAGAATAGACAGCGTCTAGTCCAAAGGACCGCAGCGAACGCGGAGTTCTGTATAGCGCGGTTTCTAGGTATGTGAACAAAGTGAGAATACCTGGAAAGATGCCCTAAAAAACAAAAACAATCCTAGAAAATGTTTCCTAATCATATTGGTATTTACCTAGAAAAAGTAATGGCAGAGCACCGACTACAAAGGCTACTGCTGCATAGCCAAAAATAGTTGTATAGCTACCTGTAACTGCATATGATTTTCCGAAAATATAGGGTCCAAATCCTGCACCAATTGCGAAAAAACCATATAGCATACCATAAATCGCAGAGTAATTCTTTAAGCCAAAATACTTAGATACAAGAAAGGCCATGAGGTCGTATTCTACACCTGCAGCAAATCCAATAATGGCAATTGCAACGAGCGCCATAGTGTAACTCAACTCAGGTTGGCGAAATATTAAACAGGCTAAGACTGGAATAATAAACATAACGAAGGCAACCCCTGGAGCCCAGATTTTATCTATCAAGTAGCCTCCAAGCAAACGACCAACAATAACAGAATAACCTACGATACTAGCTAGAAGTACTGTGTCTGCACGCATAAATCCCTTCGTGTCCAGGATTTTTTCGAGATTAGGAATGGGACCGCCGATAGCAAAAGAAATAGGAATAAAAGATAGTGCAAGCAGCCAAAATCGATAGTCTTTTAATGCTTCTTTAAGTGTGGCTCCTGCATTGTTAGCAATAGAGTTAGCATTTTTAGATCCAAATTCTGCATGCATCCGTTTTACCTTATCAGCAACCTTAGGATCGTCTGTGTCTCTAAAAAAGAAAAAGGCGAGCGGTAATGAAATAAGTAGTGGAAGTAGTGCAAGTGCAATATAGGCTGTGCGCCATCCATACATTTCTATAAAGTAGGCGGCATATAATTTAGCGAAGGCACCGAAAAGGCCTGTCCCTAGTAGTGAAAGACCTAGGGCAAGGCCACGCTTCTTAGAAAACCATCTATTAATTGCTCGTGTCCATGTAATAGGTAGAGTGCCTGCGCCAAAAAAAGCGAGCAGTATCCAGAGGGCGATGTATAGAGTTTTGGATCCATTATTTAATGAAAAAGCCATAAAAGAAAGTCCAAATGTTACAATTGAAATAAGAACAGTTTTTCGTACGCCTATTCTATCCGTGATGACTCCAATAAGTGGACTTGTAAAAAGGGCTGTGAAGGAGAAGAAACTGAGGGCTAACATGACATCCTGAACACCCCAACCAAACTCTTCCATGAAGGGAGCGACGAAGACTCCAATTGTATAAAAAGGAAGGGGAGACATGCCTAGTCCTATACCGATTGCAGAAGATCCCACGACTGGCCATCCGTACTTAAATTCGCCCATACCTTTTTCCATAATTGTGTTTTAGTTTATGTGTAATATAAGAAACCAGTAGTTAATCTAATGATTCATTCTTGTGTCTAAGTTTTTATAATTCGACTATTAGTTTTCCACAACTCTTACCAGCTAAAAGATATTGTGAAGCTGTTTTAATAGCTTCAATTCCTTTAAAAACAGTGGAGTCAATCTTGATTTGAAGTAATTTTTTTTGATATAAAGTAAAGAGATGCTCTCTTGCTTTAGTATGCTCTTGCTTATATAAATGGTTCATGAAACAGCGTACGGATGCCCCTTTCCAATAAATAGATTGGTAGACGCGTGGTGCTTGCCTGGACTCAAAGTCCGAGTCAGAGAGTTCGCTTGCTAGGCCAACTACAATGAGTCTTCCTTTAGGTGCTATGTTTTTTAAAAAGCTGTCAAACATATGTCGTCCTACAGAATCTATTGCTACATCAATCTTCCCTCCGTATTCCTTGCTTAAAACGGCGTCAACATCCTGTCTTCTATGTTGAATTATATGATCACAGCAGCCTAAAGACTCTAGCATCGCGCACTTCTTATCTGTACCACAAATAGCAACTATCTTTGCTCCTTTTTTCTTACATAATTGGACAAGAATATGTCCTAGTCCTCCCGCTGCAGCTGATATAACAACAGTTTCTCCATTTTGTATCTCAGCAAGTTTTTCAATAGCAAGATATGCGGAGACTCCTGTAGTTCCCAGGGTTAAATACTCAGGTGTAGCCTCGGGAAAAGGAATAAGATGAGCTGCATCTACATTCTGATATTCTTGGTAGGCGGTGCCTACTTTTATGGTACCTACTGTGTCTCCTTTTTTAAAATTTGTGACCTGATTCCCTATCTCTTCAATTACTCCGGTTGCTTCTACACCAAAGGTATGCGGGAAGCTAAGGTTAATATAGGGTACCTTGCCTTTATACAATTCTCTATCATAGATGGCATTAATACCCACGTAGATATTTTTTACGCGAACCTGCTGAGCTCCTAGTTTGGGTAACTCTGTTTCGATAACCGTTGTGGCATCTTCGATGCGATCAGAAAAACTTTGGATTATGTACTGTTTATTTTTGATCGTGTTTTATTTTTTTGCCCAAGAAATGAGAGCCGCAGTCTTGTCTTCTAGATTTCCAAAATCTGGTAGGGCGTTCCAAGCGTTTCGCCAATAGTTACCATCTAATTGTGCTTCGGGAAAACTGTGGTTGGGAATAGATTCTACCAAATTCTGTTGGACATCTTCCTGTAGTTTAGCGGTATGGATGTTCAGGGTAGATGAGACTGCATTAGCATGGGATTGCATATACTTAGCCATGATACCGTAGCGATCTTTAGTATCTCTTGGAATGGGAATAATATGTATATTTTCTGGCAGAGTAGCTTCGCGAATGCGTTGCATATAGGGACCTAAAATACTTCCTTCCCAATGAAAAAAGCTAGTTGCTGTTTTGACTGCTTTGAGATTGTTGATGTCTTCATGTTTGAAAGCTAGTCTATACGCGATATCGTAATGTTTTCCTGCTCGCAGGTATTCTATCATTATAGAGTGATAGGCAGCCAAAGGAGGTTTAGCTGTATGGATCTTATTCTCATCACGTGGAAAGCACCAGGGGAAATACTCAAACATAGATAATATAACCTGCCATATAGAATCAAGGTGACTTCCGTCAGCTTTGGGTGAAAAATCAGGGAAATAATTATGTAGAATCTCTTCTCGCTCAGCAGGGGTAAAATGGGCAATATTGTCAAGATACAGATGATCAATTTTTTCAGGACACATAAGTGCGTAGCGAATGCCTAACTGCGCACCTGTAGCGGTACCGTAAACGGAACAGCTTTTGATTCCCAACTCCATTAAAAATAGATTAAAATTATCTATATAATCATCTAAGGAACTGGGCGTTTTGCTTAGTAATTCAGAATTTCCGTACCCTGGAGTATCAGGGGCAATTACTGTAAAATGAGGGGCAAGAGCTTGGATGAATGGTATTAAAAAATTACTGCTGAGAGGTGAAGCATGCAGGAGAAGAATGGGAGGACCGGAGCCCATTTCTTTAAAATGCATTTTCCTGTCACCAAGAAGTATTGAGTAGGATTTCATCATCACAGCTACGTTATATCTTGTAAAATAGTTAATATGGTTAACTATTAAAACAATTAACTAATAATTTTTAATTAGCTTTAAACTAAAGTAATGTGAACAATGGAAAATAAACAAGTAGTTCTTAAGCGACGCCCAGTGGGTATGGCTCAGGCAGAAGATTTTGATATTACAACTGTGGCAGTACCGGAATTAGTAGAGGGTCAAGTTCTAATAGAGAATAAGTATATATCGTTAGATCCTGCAATGCGTGGCTGGATGAATGCAGGTACAAGCTATATAAAGGGGGTAGAAATAGGAGCTGTAATGAGAGCGTTTGCTGCGGGGCAGGTAATAGCTTCAAAGCATCCAGATTGGAATGAGGGAGCCTATGTGACGGGTTTGTCAGGAGCACAAAGCCATGTCGTATCAGATGGAAAGGGTTTGACTGCCTTGGGAGAATTATCTGCGCCGCTGTCTTATTATTTGGGTATCTTAGGCATGCCTGGAATGACAGCTTACTTTGGGCTTTTAGAAAAAGGGAAACCAGTGGCAAAAGAGACTGTTTTTATTGCTGGTGCGGCTGGTATTGTAGGTTCTACTGTGGGCCAAATTGCACGTATAAAGGGATGTAAAGTGGTAGGAACAGCAGGTACAGATGAAAAATGCAATTATCTGATAAATGAATGTGGATTTGATCATGCAATAAATTATAAAAAAGAAGATGTATCAGTACGCATAAAAGAAACCTGCCCAGAGGGTATTCATGTGGTTTATGATAATGTAGGGGGTCCCTTACTTGACCTTTTACTGACTAATCTAGCAAAGGGAGCACGTGTAGTAATCTGTGGAGCTTTATCACAATACAACAAAACAGAATTCTATGGTCCTAAAAACTATATGAAAATTGTAACAGCACGTGGTTATATAAATGGCATAATTGTATTTGATTATATAGATAGATATCCAGAAGCAGTTGCTGAAATGTCAGCATGGATGGAAGCAACTAAACTGAAGACGATGGAGCATATTATTGAAGGATTGGATAATTTTCCGAAAGGACTACAGATGCTATTTAATGGAGATAATTTTGGTAAATTAATAGTAAAGGTATGAAACAGATTGTAACACTTTTTATATGGATATTTTTTCTGGGAGGCAATCCTGGACTTTTAGCTCAGCAGAGCCTTCTTTTAGCTCAGCAGAGCCTTCCTGATACTGGGATTAGTGGTGTATACGAGGTTGTCACAGCGGTGGCGGATGCAGACTATGGCATTCGGTATTTTTCCGACTTTGGTTTTAGCATTGTAGAAGACAAGCGTATTTCCAAAGAAACTGCTTTTAAATTATATGGAGTCCAAAGTGCCTTACGATCGATCCGTATGCAAAATGGAAATATAGACAGTCATGGCCTGATACGATTGCTAGTATGGGAGCAGCCACTCGGACGAGGCATTGGTTATGTGCCTCCAGAAACCATTGGTCAACGGATGGCTGTTATGAAAACGGAGGATATTTTTAGGCTCTATGATATTTTTAATACAGCACGCGAAAACAAGAAGAGCTGGTTGCCAACCTATCCCATTTCTGATGATTTATTTGGTCTAAATACAGGGGAAAAAGATTTTTTTAATAGACCGGTACTTGTAAGAGAAAATGCTGTTTATGGCGAATTTTTCAACCATGTCTTTTTTCAACGCTATGGATATCACATAGAAGGCTATGGGACTATAGACCCTGAAACAAAATTAGGTACAAGTGAATTTACTCACCATGACTTTATTATACATGCAGAATCTATGGAAGAGATGTCCTATTTAAGTACTGCTCTTGGTTTGAAAGCAGAAAAAGAACCAGTAGTAGCGGGTGATTGGTTGAAAGGTCCCAAATCCGTATTCATGATGGAGGATGGTTATAGTCATTGGTATCAAGGATTTGTATCTCCTAACAATATTTGCGGAAAGCTTAAGTTTTTTATTCCTATCGGCGATAAATTAGATCGCTCACAGCACCAACGTTTGGGGGAGTTAGGAATAACAATGCATAGTTTTTTTACACCAAAAATTGAAATGGTGCATCAAAATGTCTTATCCCACGGATTTTCAGCTACTTCTGTAATTGAGAATGAATTTGATGAGCGTTCTTTTGTGTTTAGTGATAATGCTGGTGTAACTTGGCAAATTATTGAAAAAAAGAGTACAAAGAATACTCCTGTTAAGGAATTAAAAGTTGAGTTATCAAATTAATGCGTACCACTATGATTGAGAAAAACTTAGATACATCTATTCTTCTAAGCATTTACGAAACTGCCGTATTACTTATTAAGAAAAATATAGAATTTGTAAGCGAAAGAGGACTTACGAATCAGCAATGGGTCATATTAATTCATTTAGCAAAGGATCCCAATTTACCTTATTTTATTCGTGAAAAACACGATAAACCGATGATGGCATCTGAGCTAGCTGATTCACTAGGTGTCACAAGAGCGAATATTACTAATCTACTTACGGTACTTATGGAGAAGAAGCTATTGAAGCAGTTTGAAGATGATCAAGATAGAAGAAAGAAACGATTAATGTTAACGCCAAAAGGAGAAAAGTTAATTGCTAGTATGCAATCAGAGCGTCTAAGTTCGAATGCTGCGATGCTTAAAGGACTAAAAAATAAAGAAAAGGCTGAATTTTTAAGATACTTACAAAAGTGCACGGAGAATGTGCAAAAAATAAATGGATAGATAATGGCTAAGGTGGAACCGTATATAGCGTTGGCGATGCAACTAAGTTGTGAAGGAGTAAATCCTCTTAAGAGTAGGGATGAAGTTCTTGCGCAGATAGGAACACAAATACAAAGGCTTGGTCAACAAATGTTCGCATCGAAGAAATTTTTAGGCAGCGGTGTCAAGCTGATCGTGGTGCCAGAATATTTTATGACAAGTTTTCCTGCCAGAGAAAATATTCAAGAATGGAGAGAAAAAGCTTGTTTAGAAAAGGATGATATAATTTTTCAAAAGATAGGAGAGTTATGTAAACAAATTGGTGTTTTTTTTTCGGGTAATTACTATGAGAAAGACCCCAATTTTCCAGAACTTTTTTTTCAGAGTAGTTTCATCATTGATGATAATGGAGAGATGATACTAAACTATCGTAGACTTAATTCTATGTATTCGCCCACGCCCTTTGATGTCTATGAAGATTACATAAAAATCTACGGTTACGAGTATTTGTTTCCTGTTGCCGACACAAGTTTGGGGCGTCTTGCTTGTATTGCTTCAGAAGAAATACTTTATCCAGAAGTTGCACGCTGTCTGATGATGCGTGGTGCAGAAGTATTTCTGCATTCTTCCTCAGAAATAGCTAGTCCAATCCCAAGTAAAAAAAATATAGCGAAGCAGGCAAGAGCCATCGAAAATATGGCCTATGTGGTTTCTGCAAATTCAGCAGGAATTAAAAATATAGGTGTTCTAGAAAATAGTACAGATGGTGCATCGCAGATCGTACATTATGAGGGGCACTTATTGGCGAAAGCGGATACAGGAGAAAGTATTGTTGCTAATGCCTACATTCATATAGATGCACTGCGCCATTATCGCACGCAAGTGTCTATGAAAAATTATATTGCCCGCCAACGTTTTGGCTTATACGCACAGTCTTATGCAGAGCACATGCACTATCCATCCAATCTTTTTGCACAAGGAGAGAAAGATAAGAAACGATTTATAGATGTTCAGAAAGAAACAATTGACCGTCTTATAAAACAGGGTGTCATTTAGGTGCAATCAAAATTTGTAGAGTAGGTCGCCTTTGTGTCAGCCTCTATGGGCTTAGCTTACATACTTCCATGTAAGCGGCTCTTACTGTTTGTCGGATAAGTTAGGAAGCTGGTCCTCATCTAGAATCATTGTCTGACATTAATTCTGAATTAGCATATCACATTAATTAAGACAACAGTCTGTAGGATTATATAAAATATTTATTTTAGCTCTAAATTGGATTATGACATATCAAATTTCCTCCCTAAAAGATTACAACGAGACACTTGCAGAAAGTATTCAAAACCCTATACGTTTTTGGGAATCACAGGCTGAGAGCTTTACATGGCATTCTAAGTGGGATACTGTTCTTGAATGGGAATTTGATACACCTTCAATTAGTTGGTTTAAAGGTGGAAAGTTAAATATTACAGAGAACTGTTTAGATAGGCATATAGAAAAAAGGGGGGACAAGGTGGCAATACTTTGGGAGCCTAATGATCCAAGTGAGGAAGTCGTGAAGTATACCTATAAGCAATTACTTGATGAGGTATGTAAAACGGCGAATGCTTTAAAAGAGCAAGGTATTGTAAAGGGGGATAGGGTTGTTTTTTATATGCCAATGGTTCCTGCACTTGCTATCGGTGTGCTAGCCTGTGCGAGAATCGGTGCTATACATTCTGTTGTCTTTGCAGGTTTTTCTGCGCAGGCCTTAGCAGATAGAGTGGATGATGCACAAGCAAAAATGATTATTTGCTCTGATTACAATAATAGAGGGAACAAAAAAATTCCAGTCAAAGCCATTGTGGATGAGGCGATGGATAAATCATGTAATAGCATTGAAAAGGTAGTAGTTCTCAAGAATTCAGATGAAGATATAAATTGGAGCGACGATACTGATGTCTGGTGGCATGCGATAGTAGAAGAACAATCGACAGAATGTGCAGCTGAGCTCATGGATGCGGAAGATGTATTATTTATCTTATATACATCTGGCTCTACAGGCAAACCTAAAGGAGTTGTGCATACCTGTGGTGGCTACATGGTGTATACCTGCTTTAGTTTTAAAAATGCTTTTCAATATAAGGGAGACGATGTCTATTGGTGTACGGCAGACATTGGGTGGATAACTGGCCATAGTTATATTGTGTATGGTCCCTTGCTAGCAGGAGCTACTACTGTCATGTTTGAGGGTGTACCTACCTTTCCAGACGCAGGACGTTTTTGGGAAATATGTGAGAAACATAGGGTAAATCAGTTTTACACTGCACCCACAGCGATACGTGCTCTTATGGCGAAAGGAGAAGAGTGGCCAGCTAAATATGACTTGAGCAGTTTGAAAATGCTAGGGTCTGTGGGTGAACCGATAAACGCAGAAGCTTGGCACTGGTATGATAAACACATAGGTAAAGGGAATTGCCCTATCATAGATACGTGGTGGCAAACAGAAACAGGTGGTATAATGATTACACCTTTGCCAGGCATTACAGATACCAAACCTACCTATGCATCTTATCCAATGCCTGGCGTGCAATTAGAACTTAGAGACGCAGAGGGTAATGTGTTGGAACAGAATGGGGTAGAAGGCTTGTTGTGTATAAAGTTTCCATGGCCTTCTATGTTGCGTACAACCTGGGGTGATCATGCACGTTGTAAAAAAACGTATTTCTCCACTTTTGAAGGTGTCTACTTTACGGGAGACGGTGCTAGAAGAGATGAGGAGGGAAGAATTCGTGTCATAGGTAGAGTAGATGATGTATTAAATGTATCTGGTCATAGAATGGGAACGGCAGAGTTAGAAAATGCAATCAACGAGCACCCCAATGTTATTGAGTCCGCGGTTGTAGGATATCCACATGATATAAAGGGACAGGGGATTTATGCCTATGTGATTACGGATGGAACAGTAGACAGAGATGAGTTTGTAAAAAGTCTGCGCACCGTGGTGGTCAGAGAAATAGGACCTATTGCTAAGCCAGATAAAATTCAGATAGCAGGAGGGCTTCCTAAGACGAGGTCAGGGAAAATTATGCGTAGGATACTACGAAAGATTGCTTCTGACGAGACAGATAGCTTAGGAGATATCAGTACATTATTGAATCCAGATGTTGTAGATGCCTTGATAGCAGGCAAAGTATAATTAACTAAGGATTTGCTTTTGAGTTGTATGCCATGTAATTAGAGTAATGGTTTTGTAAATGATACAGGGATCAATTTGAACAGAATAAAATCGCAGCCACATGCATGATTTAAACCAGAAAAAATACTGGAAAGAGAATTTAAAGTACCTGGCGATCCTTTTGTCGATTTGGTTTCTAGTTTCTTTTGTATTTGGGATATTGCTTGTAGATCAATTAAATACAATTGCGTTTGGGGGATTTAAATTAGGCTTTTGGTTTGCCCAGCAGGGGTCCATATATGTATTCGTGATTCTAATTTTTGTATATGTTAGGTTAATGAATGCGCTTGATAAAAAATATAAGGTAGAAGATTAACGTATGGATATTCAAACGTGGACATGGATATTAGTTGGCTTAACATTTTCCGTTTACATAGGAATTGCGATTTGGTCGAGGGCGAGTTCTACAGGAGAATTTTATGTGGCAGGCAAGGGTGTACATCCTATTGCAAATGGTTTAGCGACAGCTGCTGATTGGATGTCCGCTGCCTCTTTTATTTCAATGGCTGGAATAATTTCATTTGGTGGCTATGATGGTTCAGTATACTTGATGGGTTGGACAGGTGGTTATGTTTTGTTGGCCTTACTGTTAGCACCCTATCTTAGGAAGTTCGGAAAATTTACGGTTCCAGATTTTATAGGAGACCGATACTATTCTAATAATGCACGGGTAGTTGCGGTGTTTTGTGCTTTGCTCATTTCTTTTACCTATGTCGCTGGTCAGATGCAGGGAGTTGGCATTGTGTTTTCCCGGTTTTTAGAAGTAGATATTACAACGGGTGTCCTTATAGGAATGGTTATCGTTTTGTTTTATGCGGTATTAGGAGGGATGAAGGGGATTACTTATACGCAGGTAGCTCAGTACTGTGTTTTGATTTTTGCATTTATGGTTCCTGCTATCTTTATATCTATACAAATGACAGGAAATCCAATACCACAGATTGGTTTTGGAAGTACGGGAGCAGACGGCATATATCTATTGGATAAGCTGGACGGATTGCATCGCGAGTTAGGATTCAATGCTTATACGTCTGGTAGTAAATCTAAGGTAGATGTGTTTTTTATAACTGCTGCTTTGATGTTGGGGACGGCTGGATTGCCGCATGTGATAGTACGATTCTTTACTGTGAAAAAAGTAAGTGATGCGCGCAAATCTGCGGGATGGGCTTTACTGTTTATTGCAGTATTATATACAACTGCACCAGCCATAGCGCTATTTGCAAGAACCAATTTAATAGAAACGGTAAGTGAGAAGAAATATTCGGATATGCCGGAATGGTTTACTAAATGGGAAACGACAGGCTTGATTCGATTTGATGACAAGAATGGAGATGGATTAATTCAGTATGTTGCTAACAAGGAGAAGAATGAACTGGATGTCAATAGAGATATCATGGTACTTGCAAATCCTGAAATTGCCAATTTGCCTAATTGGGTCATTGCGCTGGTAGCAGCTGGAGGTTTAGCTGCTGCCTTGTCTACGGCAGCGGGACTTTTGCTAGTGATTTCCTCTTCTGTATCCCATGATATCATAAAGAAAATTATAAACCCTAGTATTACTGATAAGGGCGAACTGATTGCTGCGCGGGTGTCAGCCTTTGTTGGTGTTTGTATTGCAGGCTATTTTGGTATAAACCCTCCAGGATTCGTAGCAGCTGTTGTAGCTCTGGCATTTGGCTTAGCAGCAGCCTCATTTTTTCCAGCGATAGTCTTAGGGATTTTTTACAAACGCATGAACAAGGAAGGAGCTATTGCTGGAATGATCTCTGGTATTCTTTTGATGCTCTTTTATATGTTGAAATTTAAGTTTGGTTTGTTCGACGGGGGGAAGGGAGTAGTAGCAGCTTTAAGTTCTGATTGGTGGTTTGGTATCTCGCCAGAAGGATTTGGCTCTATTGCAATGCTAGTAAATTTTATTGTTGCAATCACTGTATCTAAGTTTACTTCAGCGCCTCCTGAAAGTATACAGAAGCTAGTGGATAATATCAGGATTCCTTCGGGGGCGGGGGAGGCGACGCATTAGGAATCACTGCATGATTAGGGTTTCATGGTTTCCCGGTTTTCTGGCTATGCCCTGGTTCGATACGTTCTTGAAACCAGGAAACCGCCTTAAAGTAAAGTCTTAAAGCGTGGCCTCTTAGGAGTTACATCTCCTAGGCGTTCTTTTTTCTTCTCTTCATATGCTTGAAAGTTTCCTTCAAAGAATAATACTTCTCCTTCATCTTCATAAGAAAGGATATGTGTAGCGAGTTTGTCAATAAACCATCTGTCGTGCGAAATCATAAGTACGCAGCCTGCAAAATTTTCAATAGCGTCTTCTAAGGCTTGTAAGGTATTTACATCAATATCATTGGTAGGCTCATCGAGTAGGATTACATTACCACCTTCCTTAAGTGTGATAGCAAGATGTAATCTATTCCTTTCTCCTCCAGAGAGCACGCCTACTTTTTTCTGTTGGTCTGCGCCAGCGAAATTAAACTTGCTTAGATATGCCCGAGCATTTATTTCTTTACCTCCAATTTCTATAAAGTCATTACCCTGGCTAATAACCTCATACACCGTTTTTTCAGGTATTAAATCTTTGTGGGATTGGTCCACGTATGCTAGTTCAACAGTAGGACCTACATCAATATTTCCAGAATCTGGTGTTTCTTCACCCATAATCATTCGGAACAAGGTAGACTTACCAACACCATTTGGTCCAATAATACCAACAATGGCATTTTTAGGAATAGAGAGACTCAGATTTTCAATCAGTATGCGTTTGTCATATGATTTTGTAATTTTTTCAAGGTCGATTACCTTATCTCCCAGTCTTGGTCCTGGGGGAATGAATAGTTCTAATCTTGCTTCTTTTTCTTTGACTTCCTGACTACTAAGAGATTCGTAGGCTTTTAATCTAGCCTTACCCTTTGACTGTTTTGCTTTAGGGTTCATGCGAGACCATTCCAGTTCCTTTTTTAAGGCTTTCTGACGTTTGGTTTCAGCTTTCTCTTCATTTGCTAGTCGGTCAGATTTTTGTTCCAGCCAAGAGCTGTAGTTACCCTCCCAAGGAATTCCTTCACCGCGATCTAGTTCAAGAATCCATCCAGCTACGTTATCTAAGAAATATCTATCGTGCGTTACTGCTATTACTGTTCCAGGAAAGGATTTTAGGAACTGTTCTAACCAATGTACGCTTTCTGCATCTAGGTGGTTAGTAGGCTCATCTAATAAAAGTATATCTGGTTTGCTTAAAAGTAATCGGCAAAGAGCTACACGTCGTCTTTCACCACCTGATAAGACAGATACTTTTGCATCATCTGGAGGACAGCGAAGTGAATCCATAGCGAGTTCTAAGGTATGGTCCAGATTCCAAGCGTCTAAATGATCCATTTTTTCAAGAAGTTCGCCCTGTTCCTCTATGAGTTTCATCATAGCGTCGTTGTCCATTGGCTCGGCTAACTTGTTAGAGATATCCTCATAGGCTTTTGCAACATCTACGATGTGCTGGACACCCTCTTGTACAATTTCTTTGACAGTTTTATTCTCGTCTAATTCTGGTTCCTGCGCAAGATATCCGATCTTATATTCTTTATCGAAAGTGACCTTGCCCTCATAGTTACTGTCTAGGCCAGCAATAATTTTGAGTAGACTAGATTTACCGGAACCGTTTAGTCCGAGTACGCCGATCTTGGCACCGTAGTAAAAGGAGAGCCATATATTCTTTAATACCTGCTTTTTGGGAGGAAACGTTTTGGATACACCCTCCATTGCAAAGATTACTTTCTTATCTGACATATTGATTGTATGGTTTTGTTGTAAGAGGCTATAAAAGTAATATTTAGAAACAAATTCGAGGCATACAGTTTGTCCTAGCTGTGATTTTAGAATATGTTAATAATTATTAACAAGGATATATCTGAATGAGGCTAATAATTTGTAATTTCGAATCGTTATAGAAATATTCCTTTTTATCTGAAAAATCAGAGAGGTCATTCCAAAACCAGCAACAAAATCAGAGAAATAGGAATTAAAAAAGGGGACGCGATTACCGTTACGTCCCCTTTTCTTTGTGTAATAAATTCAAGTTGATTTTCACCCTAATATTCTAATCAGGTATGACATCAAGCGCGTGTAACAACCAAGTTATAACAGCTGCTACTAACAAAAGTCCAATTGTAGGTATTACATATTCCATAGAAAAGAAGTTTAGTTCCTTTCTAAGATATACATAAAATTTCACAAATACCAAAAAAATCAGCTATTAAATAGGTGTTATGGATGAAATCAAAATTATATACTTTGCTGGGGGAATTAAGCCAAATATAATTCTTAATAATCTAATAGAAACTCGATATTTTTATGTTTTCTAATGAATGGCGTCAGTTCTCTTTACATTTTTATTAAGCGGTATTCTAACTGTTCTAGTCCGTTTATAACTACAATGTGGTAAATACCCTTAGGTAGCTCAGAAATGTCGATGTTCGCGTTTGTAGTGCTGCTAATATCCATTACTTTTTTTGCTACACTATTATAAATAGCAATTTCAATATGACTTTGCTGATCTGCTCCGAATACAATTTGGTCTGCTGCAGGGTTGGGATACATCCCTAGACGGATCATTTTGTGTTCAACTACAATAACTGGAGAGTTAATGTATTCTCCATTCAAGTCCACTTGTTTTAGTCTATAATAATTATTTCCTTCTTGGGGCTTAGTATGTGTAAATGTGTATTCTTGTTTTTCTAGTGTTGTATTAGCTCCTTTTACTGTACCGATTGGGTAAAAATCTCTTGCGGCATTACTAGAATGTTCAATTTCAAAAAAGTCGTTATCGGTTTCTGTAAGAGTTGACCAAAAAAGATCAATGTGCGTGTTGTTTTGTTTGCCGGTAAATTCTGTAAGCTCAACTGGTAAAATCAGTACATCATTCCCATGTTGGTAAAAGGTACTAAAGGAAGAAACATCTACAGTGATGTAAATGTCTCCATTGTTGCCGTAAAATCCACTTAACTTTTGTTGTAGATAGGGGTATGAAATATCAATGCCCGCTGAACAGAAATCAGGAGACTTTCTGGTAACAATATCAAATGGAGAATTGATACTAGGATCAGCCATTTGCAAGGCTGCATATTCAGCAGCGGTATAATACAGAGTAACCTCTACGTCTGAGCTTGGTTGATGCTGTGGGGTAATTGCAATGTCTCTATTTATGTAACTCTGCGCCACATATCTAGTGGTTGAAGAAAGGAATACTTCAAAAAACACATTGCCCAAATCATTTCCATTGGCATTTATTGTGCATAAAAGATTGCAGTCTAGATCAAATATGTGTACATCTTCGTTGGTATTGCCAACAGCATTAGAAATCTCTACAGATGGCAAAGAGATACATTGGTCATTATCTGGCTCGGTAAGTGGGTAGATGCCACTACATCTATTCTCTACTGTAAGAGCAGTACCGCAAGCAGGGTGATTTCCTGTAAAAGAAGATGGAGAATCACTTGATAAGTATGTGCATACTAAATCAGACTCACAGATTTTCAGAGAATTATTTTGCTCAATGTATAAATCATTTACTGTTGCAGGGTCTATACCATTGAGTGCTTCAATAGATTCTAGATCGTCGCAATTAAAAATAGAAAGGCTACCATTAATAGAGGCTAGGTTTTCAAATCCTGCCATAGATGTAATTTTGGGTGCATTTCCTATGTATAGATTTTCTCCGATAGTATTTAGATTTGCAAAGGCATTAAAATCTTCAACATTTACATTGTCATTTATATAGAGGTAATCTTTAATCGTTGTAAGGTTTTCCAAACCAGTAAAAGACGTCAACGCATTATTATTTAAGATGTATGCAAAGCTGTCTATGGAGGTAATATTATCTAGTCCTTTGAAACTTGTTAATGAAGCATTATTAGCAACATTTAAAAGACCAGGAATGGATGTTAATCCTTCTAAGCCTGTAAAGTCAGTGAGTACATCATTGTTTCTTGCAATCAGGAATCCCCCAATCGAGCTTAGATTTGAAAGAGCAGATAAGGATGCGAGAGATGCGTTGTCGTTTATATAGACAAATTCACCGATACTAGCTACATTATTTAATCCTGTCAAATCGACCAAGCCATCCATCTTGCTTAGGTATAGAAAACCTGGAATCGAAGAGAGTCCAGACAGACCATCTAGATTAGTCATCAATTCGTTAAAGTACAGAAATATAAAATCACCTATTGTAGTCAAATTGCTTAAACCTGTAATGTCAGTGAGGACATGATTCTGTCGTATATATATGTATCCGTCTACAGTTGTAATTCCTGATAGACCATCTAAGTTAGTTATGTCACCGGCCATATCTTGAATAAACAGATTACCTTCTAAATGGGTGCATCCATTATAGTCCGTGCTAAAATCGTCAATTTCTTGTTGTGAAGATAATATCAATGAAGTGCCTGCAGGTATGCAGGTCTGAGCATTTAATCCAAGATATACCAATAGGCATACCACAGTGATAAGTGTGTTTCTCATGCAAAAAGGGTGTTTCTTGGTCGTTAAAGTAATGATTATAAAGCGTCTTTTATCTAAATATAGAGCTAAAAATTGAGATTTGACGGCTATACAGCTCTTGTTGTCTGGACCTTGCTAAATTCACTATATGTAAACAGATTAAAATTATTGATACCTAAAGCCATAAAAATATAAATTTTAATAAATTTTTAAACAGTGAATTTCAATTATGTGAAAGTCATCCTATAATAAAATGATAAGAATATTATTTATGTAAATTCAATTCGGTTTAACTGCTTTTGTTTATTGAATGCGAAGCCAAGTTTATTCCAGTCTATATGCATATGATTTAACAATGCCTACTAGTATTTCCGATACATCGACCAATAAGTCTCTGCAGTATACCTAGTATCTTCAAACTCTAAAAACACAGATTCTAAATCTTGCTGTTTTTGCAAACCAAGGGTCTGCATTTTTTCAGTACTCCATCGTAATCGCGGACTTACTATATATGTACCGTCCTGAGCCAAGACCTTTCCTATATTTCTATATGCTTTTTCTATTGCAGTAGCATCATAAATGTGTTGAGTGACACTCGTTTCAATTATAAAGTCAAATTGTGTCTGGAAATGATCAAAACTAAAATTTCTATCTAATAATAGTCGAGGATGTTTTTTTTCTAAAGACAGCTTTGGAATTTCATAGCCTGCAAAGGCGCGCAAACTATTTGTGTGCGATTCTATTCCAAAGTAGCATTCTGCGTCCAAGTAGTGAATCAAATGAATTCCTAATCTCCCTGAACCACATCCAAAATCTAAAACCCGATGATGTTTTTCCAAACCTAATTCTTGCATAAACGCAAAGAAATGATTCCCTAGACTCCACGGTCTTCCATAGGTTCTTCTATGCAGCTCTTCTTGGCAGTCAGACTGAAACCGTTGCTCCGCATTTTGAAATATTCTATTGGGTTGTTTCAATAAATCCAAGGTGTTCAAAAACACACGACGCAGCGGATTGATTTTGAATGTATCTAAATTCCAGTATCGCTCTTTAGATAAAAGTAAATGTTCAAAACCAGCAACTGTTTCTATTTGTATAGAAGGTTCTATCGTCTTGTAATTTTATTTTCTAATTCTTTAATCTCCGTTTTGCTTAGATAGCGCCACTTACCAGCTGCTAAATTATCAATTGTTATATTCATAACCCGCACGCGGCTTAACCAGGTCACTTTGTAATCTAAGGCATTACACATTCTACGAATTTGTCTGTTTAAGCCCTGTGTCAAGGTGATTTTAAAATCATGTTTGGACAAGCGCTCCACTTTACATTTTTTAGTCTTTTTACCTAGTATGTATATTCCATTGGACATTTTTTGAATAAATTCTCCATCGATCGCTCTGTGCACCCTGACGATATATTCCTTCTCATTTTCATTTTCAGCCCGTAAAATTTGATTGACAATATTTCCATCATTGGTCATCAAAATAAGCCCAGTAGAATCCTTATCTAGTCGACCTACAGGAAAAATTCTTTTTTGATAATCGATGAAATCAATAATGTTGCTTGGGTCATTCTGGTCAGTCGTACAAGTAATTCCCTTTGGTTTGTTAAAAGCTAGGTACACTAACTTTGGTTTCTTTGAAATAATTTGACCATCCACTATAACCTGATCATGGGGGAGGACCCTATTTCCTTTTTTTGCATCTTTTCCATTGATTTGAACGCGTCCCTCTTCAATCCATCTATCTGCTTCTCGACGAGAACACAAGCCAGTAGAACTTACATATTTGTTTATACTTATAGAGTCATCAGACATGGAGTAAAGATATTGATAGTAGAATGTAACGCCACCAAATTGAAGAATAAAAAATGGGTTCCTAAATAATTAGGAACCCAGTCGGTAAATATTTTGATTAGATCTTAATATCTTTTGTCATAACCGCCGCCTCCGCCGCGATTTCTGTCATAACCTCCACCGCCTCCGCGGTTTCCGCCACCACCGCCTCCGCGGTATCCTCCACCACCGCCTCCGCGGTTATCTCTTCTCTCTCTTGGTTCAGCTTTCTTAACAACGATGTTTCTGCCATCCATCTCCGTGTCGTTCAATCCGTCGATTGCTCCCTGTCCTTCGTCATCGTTAGGCATTTCTACAAATCCAAATCCTTTTGACTTTCCAGTGAATTTGTCCATAATAATTTTTACCGAATCAACCTGACCATACTGTTCAAAGGCTGATTGTAATGTTGAGCTGTCAGTGTCATAGTTCAACTTAGCTACAAAAATGTTCATAAATAAAGTTTAATGTGTATAATAAATAATAAAAAGAAAGCTAAAGCTATAACCTTCCGATACTATAAAACTAAGCCAATAATCTTAGTAATGTCGTATTTCTGATATTTTTAATACAATAATCTAGATTTTAGTTCCCTATTTAGTTCTAATTGGAGTTCTTCTCCCATAAAAGGCTCATTTTCTTGTATTTTAAGACGTATGAATAGACCTATAATAGAAGCTTTTTTCTACCCTGTTTTAATAAAATAAGTGAGTATAAACTAACTCAGAGTTAATTTTATCGTTCTAGGTCTTTTAAAATCATCTCTCCTTTTGTTAACCAAGAAAACCCAAAAGCCCATAAAGCAATCGATTCTAACCAGAATATGGGACGTAAATTCATCAGATAAGGAAACCTACCTCTTAGGTATAGTACATATAGTGCAATAGCTAAAATGCATACTAATATTAAAATACCACAGACTCGATAAATTAGATTACGTTTTAACTTTTGCTCCGTAGGATCTCCTTTTGTCTTCGTAAATAAAAAGAAACTGAAATAGGCCAAGATTAAAAAGAGCAGGGCTGCTGAAATCAAATGGAGCACATCAAAAATTCCATTATCAATATGATGCTGAATACAAGTTGTTTTTAAGCCAAAATAAGAGGATGGGAAAAATCCTACCCCAACTGCAAAAACACTAGCACAATTTCCAGCGATATCATCTGTACGGTCATACCCTTTGTATGTAAAAAGAAAAACAGCTATGGCAGAAATAATACCTACAAACGCATCACGCATGCCAGTGTGATAATACGCACTAATGGATTCTTGGACATGGCTACAGTTGAAGATTAGTCGAGTTCCAATGAAAAGCACTATGGGTAGTATGATTCCTAGAATACCTACAACTATGCGCAAAGAAAGGTAGGACATAATTAATGCATTGCTGGAAGTTTTCATACCACTGGTCGCCATTTTTAAAAATAGTAATTTTAAAAGCAATTTCATGCTTCCTTTCTTATCTCCGACTAAAACCTTTAATTTGTTTTTATTATTGAACGTTACCCAAAAGTATACATCTTGACCTACATAAAAACTTTCAAATACCAAGAGGCGACTGGAAAATTAAAACGCCTCTATGGCAAGGTGAGTGGACCAAACAATCATATCGATAATGTGCTTGCTGGACATAGTTTACGTCCGCATACCTTAGAAGGACATATGGCATTATATAAAGCGGTATTGCATCATGGTTCTAATACACTGCCAAAGTGGTATTTGGAAACGATAGGGACTTACATTAGTTTAATAAATGATTGTGAATATTGTGCTGTACACCACAGTGTAGGTATTAAAAAAAATGTAGAATCAGAAGAGCATTATAATGCAATTATCGCAGCCATTGAAGCACAAGATTTTGATACAATCTTTCCTGAGAATTTAGCGCTAGGTATTAACTATGCAGTCAAGTTGACCTCTAATCATGCAGAGATTACAGAAGAAGATATCGTTGCCTTAAGGGAAGTAGGATTTAGTGATGGTGAAATTCTGGAATTAAACCAAGTGAGTTGCTATTTCAATTATGTAAACCGTATGGTGGTGGGTTTAGGAATTCATTTAGAAGAAAATAATATTGGTTTGTCCCCTAGCTCTGATCAAGAGGAGGATTGGTCGCATAATTAATCCTATGAATTTAAATTATGAAATTATTATTTGAAAATATAAAGGAATTGCTTCAGGTACGAACTGAAGGAGTGCGCAGGGTCATAGGAGCAGATATGGCGATACTACCTACTATTAAAAATGCCTATCTTCTCATCGAAAATGGTAGAATTGCTGACTTTGGCAGTATGGATAATCTACCAAATTTTAATAAGGTAGAAGTCATCGATGCGAGTGATAAAATGATTCTTCCCAGTTGGTGTGATTCACATACGCATATAGTTTATGTAGGAAATAGAGAAGGTGAATTTGTAGACCGCATTAAGGGATTAAGCTACCAAGAAATTGCAAAGAAGGGTGGTGGTATTCTTAATTCTGCTAAAAAACTTCAAGCTGCTACTGAACAACAAATTTATAGCGAAAGCAAAGAACGTTTAGAAGAAGTAATGCGCTTAGGTACAGGTGCCATTGAAATAAAATCTGGATATGGTCTTACAGTTGAAGCCGAAATAAAAATGCTGCGTGTAATAAAAAAATTGAAAAAAAATTATACGATCCCAATTAAAGCTAGTTTTCTAGGAGCACATGCCTTACCTCTGCAGTTTAAAAAGAACAAAGAAGGATATTTACAGCTTCTCATAAAAAAACTAATGCCGCTTATCGCAAAACAGGGCTTGGCAGATTATGTGGATGTATTTTGTGAAAAAGGATATTTTAACCTCAAAGACACAGAGAAAATTTTGAAAGCAGGCAAAAGATATGGATTGCGTGCAAAGATTCATGTTAATCAATTTAATGCAATTGGAGGGGTAGCATTGGGAGTTAAGTATAATGCACTTTCGGTAGATCATTTAGAAGTAATGACTCCAAAAGATATCAAAGCATTAAAGGGCAGCACAACTATGCCAGTAGCATTGCCGGGATGTTCACACTTCATAAATATCCCTTATACGCCTGCTAGGAAAATTATATCAGCCGGTTTGCCACTCGCCTTGGCAACAGATTACAATCCAGGTTCTTCTCCCTCGGGGAATATGAATTTTATTGTTTCTGAGTCCTGTATTAAAATGAAGATGACACCTGAGGAGGCAATTAATGCTGCAACCTTGAATGGTGCCTATGCAATGGGCTTGGAAAGGGAAGTGGGGTCAATTACACGAGGGAAGCGCGCCAACTTGATCATGACAAAACCGATGCATTCCTATGGATTTATTCCATACTCATTTGGAGCACCCCAGATTGATGAAGTGTTTGTGAATGGTAAAAAAATCTAGCGTCTTTCTTTAGACTAAGTCAAACCACGACGCATCCTTTGAAGGATGCTCTACAGGCATAATTTGTTCTGAAGCATTGAAAGTACTTACTAGAGTTTTGACATCTGATTTCAAGCCCGCAATACAGTTACTGATGAGTCCGTTCGCATAGCCTTGATTACCTAATTCCATAACATAGTTGGCAATTATCACTTTTGCAATAATCCGACCTAAGACAACATGTTTTCTTTGAGGAATTGTTCTATCTGCATGGAAATTTAATTCCTCTTTAAAAAGACTGGCAGATTGTGCACATAGTTCATGTTCAGAAAGGTAATCGAATAAATTTGTGTTTTTCTGACGGGTCATTGTTTTGGTAAACCCTTCAGAAATTTGAGAAAACAGCATTTCATTTGGTCCTTCAAATATTTGAAATGGTCTTGAATCCATGATAGCACGAGCTCCTAGATTTTCAATTTTATAACCATTTCCTCCTTGCAGCTGTGTTAGTGTTTGTGCGGTCTGTTGCATTAGATCTGTAACAGAAGCTTTTATGGTATTTGCTTCTACACCAAATAAAGCAAGATCTTCTTTGTAGCCACTCGTAAGCGCACTCCGATAGCACATGGCTGCACAGATTGTACAAGCGTTTTGTAATTCGGCAATCTGATGATTTACCTTATCAAATTGCAAAAGGGAATTTCCTCTTACCAGACGTTCATTACAGTATTTACTTGCCTCCTCAGTTGCTCTTTTTAAGAAGCCCATTGCCATGCCAGGGAATTGCATTCTACTTCTATGCAAAGTATCCATCAGCATCTTAATACCTGTAGTTTCTGGTACTAATAAGTTTTCTTCAGGAGCGCGTACATCAATTTTATTTTTTCCGTAAGGAATAGGATAGAGTCCATAATTATTATAGTACTCTTCCACAGTTATATTTTGATCTTTTTGTTGGACATCTACATGGAACAGACTAATGTCTCTCCCTAAATCTCCTTTCGATGTTTTTCCTCTCGATGCAACAAGCCAAAAATCCGCCATGCCAGTAAGTCCCTGCCAATGTTTTGTCCCTTGGATTTTATAGTTACTTCCTTCCTTTTCATGCGATGTTTGCATACTCAGAGCATCACTTCCATACAAAGGCTCTGAAATCATTAATCCTCCCATCTTACCTTCTTCTAAAAAACGCTTATAGATTGGCTCCTTATTTACATGATGGCCATACTTAGCCAATGGCTCTAGGTATAATGCAAAATTAATCCCAAAGATAAGAGTGAGCGAAATCGACTCATAAGATGCTGCTTCTAATAAGGCTAGGCATTCTTTTACGTGCAGTCCTCGTCCACCATACTCCTGAGGGATAGCGACAGACAAAGGTTTATGCGCCATAATTTTGGAAAGCATTTCAGGCGAGTAGCTACGGGTAATAATTTCTTCTGGATTGGCATTTCTTTCTTTAAACAATTCAGAAAGGGTAGTCTTGAATTCTGATATAAATTCTTGAAATGGTTTTACCTGATATTGCATGTCTATTTCCATAAGTCATTGGTTTTAAGAAGGTTCTGTGACCTGAATGCAAACATCATCATAACTTCTTTCAGGTGTAAAGTACGAAACTTACTGAGCACTATTTGAGTTAACTGTCTATTGATTTAGACGTTTTTTAATTTGTAAGTAAACCGACATTGATAAAATATATATCTATACAATTATATATATATAAAGTATTTATAATCAGTCGTATATCTAGGGTGAGTCGTCGATTTTGAACAAATGAGTCAAATTCTACTAAAAGTTAAATTATAATTTTTTTTAACCATATGTGTTAAATATATAATATGTAAAATCTATATAATCAGTTGATAATATATGTAATATATATAAATGTATAATAAACTACATTTCTATTAGTGGCTTAATAAAATTTTTGGGTCTTAATGATGTCAGCTGCTTGAAGTACCAATAAGCAACTGCTAATCTGGATTAAAAACTGGTACAAAGAATTGATAATACCTTTATAATGAACTTTGAGAATGAAACACCAAAGCGTACCCTACGTACGTGTATATGGACCTTATTACTTATCACTTTAACTTTCTCTAATTATAATCTTCTTCATGCAGATGGCGTTACCAACGCTGCTCCAGCAAGTTCAGATGTTGTCTGGCTGAATATCGATGATAATAATTTCGGAAACTTTGCTGCCTATGGTTCAGCAAATACAACAAGTGGCATCTCCATTACAGTTAAAGCTGGAGAATGTATTTACTTGGGACTTTCTTCTGGATCGTCTTCATCAGTAACAACAAACTTTAATGATGCTTATAATTTTAGACTGGTAAATGCAGCAGGAACACCTGTGCATGGACCGTTTGCTATAAATAGTGCAAACCAAAATGTTTCTTCATGGAACGAAGCTGCTGGTCCTACAGATTTAGGGGTAGCAGGTGGTTATGAAGTTACAGAAACAAGTGGTGGAGAACTTATATACACTTATTGCCCGCCTACTCCGGGTGAATATTGGATTGAATTTCAAGGTACCTCGTATATTCCTTTATGGGATTTTACAGTAGGCAATCCTGCAACTGGAGCTCTTGAAACTGGACGAGTATATTCTCAGAATTGGTCATTCAGAACGCCTCCAGATGGTTTACCTGCTGGCGAGTTCTGTAACTTTTTTCAAAGACCATTCAACGGAACATTATTTAGTTATACGTCTGATGGTTTTGTTTCACAGATTGATTTTGCAGGTTCAGGACTTAGAGGATTGACATTTAATGTTGCTTTTGATACAGATGGTCCAGGCACAAGTGGTGTGCTTGCTGATCAAAGAAAGTCGATAGAAAATCAAAATGCAACTGCAAATTCAGCTGAGCATAAAATATTTTTAAGTGCACCGGATCCTATCTGTTTTCCAGATGGTGAATGTGGTGACATATTAGTAATTGGATTAAGCTGCGCACCAGGAGGATATTGTATAAACTTTAATCTAACACAGGCTGGTACAGTTGAAACCTACCTAGATTTTAATACAAACGGAATGTTTGATGATGGGATCGATGTACTTTTCTTAGAAAACTATGATGTAGCAGGCGATAAATGTATCCTCTGGGATGGTATAAAGGGGGACGGAAGTGTGTTTATGGCTGGAGAAAGTGTGACAGCAGTGTTCCAGTTTACACAGGGAGTGCAGCATTATGCTGCCTATGATGTGGAGTATTTGTCAGAAGGATTTTGTGTAGAAACAGTTCGACCGGCTGGTTGTCCTTCAGACACAAAACTCTACTATGATGATACTAATATAAACTCAGTTTCTGGTACAGGACAACCTCTTGATGGTACAGCAGGTTGTGATTGCCAAACAGCAGGATGCAGAACCTGGGATAACTTTGTTGCATGTGGAGGTGGAACCGCTCCTGGATATGGAAATTTTAATACACTGAATACTTGGTGGTTTGCTTATGTGGCAGAAGAACAGATGGTTGATCTGTCTATTGCCGATTGCCTTATGTCTGGAACAGAAGAAATTTGTGTTGGTGAAGAGCTTCTAGTCGAAGTAGAAACTGATCCTGCTTTTACTTATACCTATAGTTGGGAAGACCCTGCTGGCGGATCTGTTGCAAGCTCAACCTACAGCATTCCATCAGCAACACTTGCTGATGCAGGTGAATACTGTGTTACTATAACAACTGAAGATGGATGTCAAACAGCTTGTTGTTTTGATGTGCTTGTAAACGCATTACCTTCTTGCGAGATTTTAAATGAAATACCTGCCTCGTCACCATCAAATACAGATGCTGCATTTGATGTTGTCTTTACGGATGGCACAGCCCCTTACTCATATAATATATTGGATAGTGGTTCTGCCATTATTTCTTCAGGAAACGCAACTCTTGATGGAGAATCCATTAGCTTAACTGCTTTGCCAGCTGGTGTCTATACCGTTGAAGTAGAGGATGCAAATGGATGCATGAGTGCATGCGAAGTTGAATTATTATTCGCGGACGTTTCCATTGAAAAAGCAATTGTCTCAAGTGCGAGTCCAACAGGAAATCTAAATGAATTTAATTTAACCTATAATATAACAGTTACAAATGCTGGGACTGGTCCGGCAAATTATGATGTGTCAGATACTTTAAAGTATGGTGTAGGAGCAACTATAGGTTCAGTAAGTGCAGCATATATTGGAGGAGGTACGGAAACAAATAGTGGAACTGATCTGACGGCAAGCTATGATGGCGTATCTAATTATAATTTATCTACAAATGAATCGATCGCAGCTGGAGCGGCAGAAGTGTGGTCAGTATCAGTAGTCTTTACAGTGGCTCCATTAAGTGTAACAACGACAAGCGCAGACTGTAGTCTCGATGCTGGCGAAGCAGGCACAGGTTTATTAAACTGTGCAGCAGTAAGTGGCGGCGTTCCAGAAGTAGTAGCAGATGCATGTGAACCTATTCCAGTACCAGCAGTAGAAATAGCAAAGACCATATCAAGTAGTGCTACACCAACGGGTAATCCGAATGAGTTTAGCATAGAAAATACAATCACAGTAACGAATACTGGAACCGCAAAAGCCTTTTATACTCTGACAGATACGTTGAAGTATGGAGCTGGAGCGACAGTAGTGAGTTCAACTGCGAGTTACATAGGCGGTGGAATGGAGACGAATTCGGGTATGGATAACACAGCATCCTTTGATGGCGTATCTGATTTTGTTTTGAGTACAGATGAAATGATAGAAGTGGGAGCGGAAGAAGAATGGACTGTGACCACTGTCTTTACGGTGGATCCATTAAGTGTTACAACGACAAGTGCAGACTGTAGTTTGGATGCGGGCGAAGCAGGCACAGGTTTATTGAACTGTGCAGCAGTAAGTGGCGGCGTTCCAGAAGTAGTAGCAGATGCATGTGAACCTATCCCAGTACCAGCAGTAGAAATAGCAAAGACCATATCAAGTAGTGCAACACCAACGGGTAATCCGAATGAGTTTAGCATAGAGAATACAATCACAGTAACGAATACAGGAACTGCAAAAGCCTTTTATACTCTGACAGATACGTTGAAGTATGGAGCAGGAGCGACAGTAGTGAGTTCAACTGCGAGTTATATAGGAGGCGGAATGGAGACGAATTCGGGAATGGATAACACAGCATCCTTTGATGGAGTATCTGACTTTGTCTTGAGCACTGATGAAATGATAGAAGTGGGAGCGGAAGAAGAATGGACGGTGACTACAGTCTTTACAGTAGATCCATTAAGTGTAACAACGACAAGCGCAGACTGTAGTCTGGAGGCAGGCGAAGCAGGCACAGGTTTATTGAACTGTGCTGCAGTAAGTGGTGGCGTTCCAGAAGAAGTGGTAGATGTATGCGAACCATTACCAATGCCAGCAGTGGAAATAGCAAAGACCATATCAAGTAGTGCTACGCCAACAGGCAATCCGAATGAATTTAGCATAGAGAATACCATCACAGTAACGAGTACGGGAGATGCAAAAGCTTTTTATACATTGACAGATACGTTGAAATATGGAGCAGGAGCGACAGTAGTGAGTTCAACTGCGAGTTATGTAGGAGGCGGTATGGAAACAAATTCAGGTATGGATAACACAGCATCCTTTGATGGTGTATCCGACTTTGTCTTAAGCACAAATGAGATGATTGAAGTGGGAGCAGAA
>CALIAU010000007.1 GCA_938045585.1 uncultured Saprospiraceae bacterium | reverse complement strand
CTCTGTATCGATAACCTTAATTATCTGTACAAACTCTGCTATATCTCCTGTACACCAGTCTAGTAGAGTCCATGTTCTTAGGATCTTTGTAGGTCCTGAACAATCTAAGCCACAGGCTGGTAAATCAAGATCTGTATACGTTGCAAATATGTTACAGTAAGGATTATCGTTGTTATCCGCTGTTCCTAAGTTATCTCCTCCTAATCTTGGGTAACCTGTGTTGTCTGGGTGTGTAAGATCAGGATCGCCTAAATCTGTACACTCAAACTCCGCTGGTCCAGGAATAGTTACTAAGCTTAAGTCCACTGCTGTTACAAAGTATTGGTTTGTACAAGCCGTGTTCGCAACATTCTGTACGTTTCCATATTGGTCTTCTATTCCTACTGTCCAAGTCTGCTCTACTACATACTCACCACAGCCTACTTCTACTACTGTAGCTCCGCCAAAAACGGCAGTTGCCCCACCACAATTATCTTCAACAAATGGACGTCCAACTGTTCCTGCTGTAAGTTGAGTCATGTTAAGACAGGTTCGCTGACATGCTGGATCTGTTATCCATGCACCTTCTGGACATGGACAATCGATGGATGGTGGAAGTTTATCTTCTACTTTTATCGTTCCCCAACATGATGCTCCTGAACACACATCTGTTACTGTATAAATCAAATCTTGATTCAAGTAATCACTAAGATCACTTGGGTCAACTACGATTCCATTATGTGTAATCTCAACATCGAAAAACGCATCAATAAATGGACCTGCAGGCAGGTCTCCATACATAGATGGCTCTCCTTCTAAAAACTGACTTGCAGATGGGTTGAATCCACAATCAGCATTTACACTTAAATTGATTCCATCATTACATGCCATTAAAATTCCAGTATTTACAACTGCAAATATTGGGTCTGTAATTCCATCCAAATCTTCTGGGTCTCCAGAAGTACATCCTAATGGATTGAATGGTTCTACCTCTGCGATGAAGGTATAAATTTCTGAAGCACCTGTTTCAGGTACTATAAAGTTTGTACAAATTTCGTTTGTAAGTGGAATTGCTTTTAAAGACCCACATGCTGGAGCATCTGTTGCCCAGACATTCGGTCCTAGCGTTTGGATTCCAAATTGTACCGGTCCACCTCCTAAGCCAATAGGTAGGCTTGCTGTAACAACACCAGGTCCTGTTATTGGAACAAATATTTCTGAAACAATACCTGCAAAGCCTGGGTTAAATTCTCTTATATATAAACTACTTGCCTGACCACAAGAAAAATCATACGTGGTCACTTCAAGACCAAAGCTTATTGTCTCTCCCGCAAACATTCCCGTCTGGTCTTCTTCATAAAAAAGAGCTTCCATGTTTTTGTTACCCATGGCACCAGGTCCTCCACTTGGTGTATACCAGAATGGATCAGGATCTGCAATTTGATTTGGTTGGAAGCAAAGTGTATCACCCGTAAATGATGTTACTAAATCCCCAACTGCCCATGGACTGTTAAATACAAACCCACCTCCATTAGCTGGTAATTCAAATACATTCATAAAGCCTAGATAAGCCGCGGCAGGATCTAAGGTCATTGCAATAGGTACTGTAGTGTACGGTGTAAAGTTTACTCCATCCGTAGATACAGACCAATTTATATTTCCATTTAATGGAAGGTTATCTCCTGTTAAACAAAGTTCTAAGGTGTCACCCAAACAAAGAGCTGCTGCTGTTTCATCTCCATTTATTGTTGCTACCCAATCTTCTACTGGACAAGATAGGGTCGCAATTAAATTTTCTGATATCCCATCTTCCGTTTCCGCTACACAAGTAGGGTCGCTATTAAAAGGACTAACTACCGCTCTAAATGTATAATCAACAAGATTGTCACATGCGTCTGCAGGCACTGTGATTATTTCACAAATAGGTGCTGGAACAGGTGATGCTTTTACTGAACCACAGGCTGGTGCATCTGTTGACCAGACATTTGGTCCAACCGTTTGGAAACCATATTGTACTGGTCCACCGACTGCTGAAATTGGCAAGGATACGGTATAGATTCCTGGTGTAGTAATTGGTACAAATGCCTCTGCTGCAATACCTGCAAAGCCTGGATTAAATTCTCTTATATATAAACTACTTGCCTGTCCACATGAAAAATCACTTTCAGTAACTTCTACAGAGAAGGTAATCGTCTGCCCTACATACATACCTGTTTGATCTTCCACGTATAGGTTTGCCTCCATAATCTTATTACCCATTGCACCTGGTCCTCCACTTGGTGTGTACCAGAATGGATCCGGGTCTGCAATCTGGTTTGGTTGTAAACAAACATCATCACCTGTAAACAAAGCAACTAGATCTGGCACTCCCCATCCACTATTAAATACAAAACCACCTCCATTGGCAGGTAATTCAAATACATTCATGAATCCTATCCAGTTTTGCGACCCATCTAGGGTTAAGGGAACTGTAGTTGTAGAAATATTTGTAAACGTTGCCCCTCCATCTTCAGAGACCTCCAAAGCTACCTCACTAAATAAAGGCGCAACAGCACTTTCAAAACATAATTCGATGTCAACACCCTGGCATATTTCTAAGGGTCCTGCTTGGCCATCTACAGTAAGAACAAAGTCTTCCTGAAGACAGGCTGTCACACCGGCACAAGATGCATCAAATGGAATCATAATATCCCCCTGAGAAAGTTGCCAAAATCCTGGGAAGGATTGAAAGCTCCATAAAATGTTAATCGTGACATTCGCCGGTGGAGGAGATGCTCCAAAATCAATTGTTCCTGTAACACAGTTCACACCTATCGCATAGGTAACTGTTGCTCCTGTTCCATTTATGAGTAAATCATCTACTGGATCAGCAGCATTTGGTCCCTCTATTTTTACTGTCATGGTTGTGGGGCCCGTGTTTTCCACCGTTAAAATCACTTCTGAGGCTGGATTTCCATCAAAGTGAAACACAGATGTTCCACAATAAGGAGATACCGACTGTGCATTAACTGAATGAAATGTAAGTGTGAATAAAAATAATAAGCAGATACTTAAACTTGATTGTACTATGTTTTTAGGTAAACATACGTCGCCAAGTAAGTAGTTTCTCGTAGAGAATCTATTCATGAGATTGGTTTTAATTAAAATAGAAAACAGGCGTTTAATTCAATAATTTCGTCATAAATTGAACAGAAACACCCAAAATAAACACATAATGTGTTTTAACATATGTATAATTGTTTATATATCAATTATTTATATACTAAAACTACGTCTTTTACAAGTTTAAATCTAACATAAATAATTGAAATTTTACTTATCGTTCATTAATTTGTATAAAACTTGTATTTTGCACGACTCCAATATTTACGGTCTTTGTGTTTTATTTACATTAAGAGTTATGCATATATTAAAGAGCCTGTTCTTTTACACTATTAGTTTAGTTTTATTTAGTGCTGTGTTGCAGGCACAGGTCGTAGATCTTGGCTGCCAAACAGAAGCTGAAGCAACCATTGGTCTTGATAGAAAAAATTGGAATAATGGCTCCACTACATCTCATAGTGAAGGCTATATGTTTAATTTCAACCTACCCGCCAATACCTTTGGACAGTGTAAGAAGATAGAACAGATTGATGTCATCTTTGATATCATAAACATTGATGAATCTGGACTGCCCGGTGATTGCCCAGTTGGTGCATATTTTACAAATGTATATACCGGCTGTGGTTCTTTTATGCCCGCAAGCTGCCCCACTTCCAATTTGATTGATGAAATAAATGCAGTTCCTACTGATCAAACAATCACCTATACCTGTCCACCTGATGAATTTGACTTTGGTGATGTCTTCTCTGTGGATTTAATTCCTGCGATGTCAGATCCAGGTTGTTCGGTAGGACAATCGGCCATAAGCTCTGGTAGTCTCGTTTTAGATTTTGAAGTCTGCGTAATTGTTACTGTAGGAGATGATATGATTGAGATTCCTGTTGATCTAGGTGCAGACCAAACTATCTGTGCTGCTACTACAAGTTTATTGGATGCAGGTAGTGATTATGTGTTCTATGATTGGTCTCCAAACAATGAAAATTCACAAACTATAAATGCAAGTGGTTCACCAGGTGGTACTACCTATGAGGTTATGGTGACGGATGCAAATGGATGTACGGACACAGATGATATAGTCATCACGGAAAGTATGCCAATCGTTTCTATTTCAGATTCAGATCCTGATAATACAATCTGTGCAGGTGAATCTATTTCCCTTACCGCAGTAACAACAGAGTCTGCTATTCTATGGAGTACAAATCAAAACTCTACAAGTATACTTGTAGGTCCTGGAAATTATTCCGTCCAAGTAACGGATATAAATAATTGTACTGCCTCAGCAAGCATACAAATAGATCAGTATCCAATAAATACCGTTAGTCTTTTTCCAGATATGACTATTGTCTGCGGCTCTGATCAAACAAACATTACAGCATCTTCCGGGTTTATAGATTATGATTGGGATAATGGGGATTCGGGTGCAATGATAACTGTAGGTGCTGGAACTTATACAGTTGTCGCGACAGACATAAATGGATGTGAGAGCACAGAGACAGTTCAAATAGTTATGGAGACTGCACCGAATGCTGGAGATGCAACTAATTTAATTGTGTGCAATGATGGTACGACTTTTAATGTCGATGCAAATCTTGGGGTGCACGATTTTGGTGGTCAATGGATCGATCTAGATGGTGCAGGTGTGGATATGAATGTAGATCCATTTAATGTAAGTTTTGCAGGAGTTGTTCCTAGCATATATCAGTTTTCATATACTGTTTTTGGGTCGGCTCCCTGTGCAGATGACATTGAGATAATCGAAATTGAAGTCGTGCAAGGAGCAGATGCGGGCAGTTCAAATAGTCTTACAATTTGTTCGGATGACCCGCCCGTTAATTTTTATAACGCCGTTTCTACGAGTGATCAAAGTGGATTCTGGACAGACGTAAATGGAAGTGGTGTTGACCTAAGTGATCCAAGTGCTGTAGATTTCTCTAGTATTGGGAATGGTACCTATGTCTTTAATTATGAAGTTATTGCAAACACCCCATGCAGTAATGCCATATCTAGTCTTACTGTTATTGTAGATGCTGCAGCGAATGCAGGAGACGCTAATACTGTTTCTATCTGTGAGGGTGCTGAGTACAATTTATTTGATGCCCTTAGTGTATTTGCTGATTTGGGAGGAACGTTTTCTGATGATGATAACACCTCTGCGTTGACAGGCTCTACATTTAATACAGCAGGTTTTGCTGGACAAAGTGTGATGTTTACCTATACCCTTGGCTCTGCAAATTGTGGGGTTTCCTCGGCTGTCATAACCGTAGATGTCGTCTCCTCCGTAAGTGCTGGAGACAATACAGTGGGAAATGTTTTTTGCGAAGGAGACGTCATTGATCTCTTTCTAGTTTTACAAAACGAAGATGCAGGAGGTTTGTTTATAGACCCTCTTAACACAGGCGCTTTAAATGCTAATCTCTTTGATAGTGCAATTAGCGGCACAGGAACTTATACCGTCAATTATGAAATTGGGGATAATATAATTTGTCCTTTGGAAACATCAAGCATAGAATTAATTATTGTGGAAGCACCTACTATAATGCTGCAGGGAGATGTAGAACTTTGTCCTGAAGAATGCTTTGAACTAGATATTGATCTCGTTGGTCAAGGACCTCTTGATTTTGATTTAACTGCATTTGAAGCTCCTAATGTTAGCAGTTTTATATATACCGTTTCCGGTGAAAACGCAGGCACTACTTCAGTATGGATTTGTAATGGTGATCAGGCAGAGGTTTCTAATGATACCATCTTTATGACACCTAATCCTATTCCTTGGATGCTTATTCCAAATTCGATAAGCAACGCCCAATGCACAAATCAAGTAGTAAATATGGACACTGTTTTTGTAAACACATATAGCAGTTACAATGTATCGATTACAGATGATCTATGTTCTGATGATAGCTTAGAGATAGGAACAATGGTCTTTAATGCAGCTATGCCCTCTGGTCTTGTTATGTTGAGTTCTGTACAAGGATGTGACAGTATCATAGACGTAAATTTAAATATCCTTGACGCCGGCAAGCTTATCGTAGATAACACTTTATGTACAGGAGAAAGTATCAACATAGGAGGTATCCTGTTTGATGAAGATAACCCTTCCGACACTCTTATTATTAACGATGCGTCTGCAAGTGGCTGTGATAGTATCATTGAAGTGAATCTGAGTTTTGTAGAATCTTTTAACGAGAGTGATGATGTGTTTATATGTGCTGGAGATAGTATCATGATTGATGGAGTGTGGGTAAAAGATGAAGGTAACTATATAGATAATCTAATCTCTGTTCAACAGTGTGACTCTATAGTAGATGTCTCCTTAATGTTTTATGCTCCTTCGGAATTTCTACTCAATCCTACCCTGTGCACAGGCGGGATGGTAATTGTAAATGGAACCGTATATGATGCAGACAATCCATCCGGAATGGAAACTTTTGATAATGCCTCTGTGAATGGCTGTGATAGTATAGTAAACATTGCACTTGATTTTTCAGATGAAATTATAATTAATCTTACTAGAGAATTTTGCCCAGGTGATAGCACACAGGTTGGCGGTATCTGGTATTTTGAAAATACCTTTATTACAGAATCTGAAGTATCTTCTTCAGGCTGTGACAGTACTACAAATACTACAATTTCCGTTTTCCCAGAAACTGTATTCAATCTAAATCAAGAACTATGTAATGATGGGTTCATTGAAGTCAACGGTACAATCTATGACATAGATAATCCCTCTGGAATAGAGACGTTTGAAAATCAAGACTTGAATGCTTGTGATAGTACGGTGCTGATTGCTCTCACCTTTGTTACTGAAATAACGGGCATGGATCAAGAAAATATTTGTGCAGGAGATAGTATCTTTTTAGAAGGGGCGTGGCAATTCGATAGTGGCCAATATATGGATACATTTGTCTCTGTTAATGGTTGCGATAGTATTGTTACAACGACACTGACAGTAGATGATTGTTTTGATTTAGGAACTGTTGAAATAATTGATAATGTGTGCGCTGGTGATGCAAACGGCAGTATCTGTGTTATAATAAACTCAGGATCTATCCCTCTAGTTGTCGCTTGGGAAAACACAGACAATGGTGAAATGGGCACAATTGAAATAAGCACCCTCGGAAACCAATTTTGTGAATCTAGTCTCTTCTCTGGGAATTATATTCTACGTTACCTAGACAGCACCGGAGCCGAACTAGCCAGTGATAATTATACTATTCAAGATCTAAATGCACCACTAACTGGTAATATCATTGTAACAAATCCTTTAAGTTGTTTTGGTGTAAATGATGCAGGTTTGGAAGTGGATGTAAGTGGAGGAGCTGGTAATTATACGTATAGTTGGAATCAAAATCTAGGTAATGGAGAATCTGTTACGAATCTTGGTGCAGGCGACTATGAGGTGCTTGTACTTGATGCAGAACAATGTGAGTTATTTTTAGACATAAACTTGGTAGCCCCTCAGGAAATGTCTTTTGATGTAGTAAGTGTAAATAGTACCTGCGCAGATATAAGTAATGGTTCGATACGTGTTTCTAACATCAACGCACTCACACAAGATTTCACCCTAAGTGTAAATGGCAATCTGCTTAATGCTCCTTATGAGCTGAGCGATTTAGCTGCAGGAAGCTATACCCTTGTTCTGACAAATACAGAAAACTGCATTCTGGAAAACACGATAATTATTGAAGATGATGCGAGCGACATTTTAGTAGACTACACGGAGCTCTATCAAATCGAAATCTTGGACAGTGTTCAATTTGTTGCAAATTATCCCGCTAGTGTAGATAGTGTTCTGTGGACGCCTGATAATCAAGGAATTTCTTGTACGACATGTTTATTTCCTTTTTTCTCTCCTCAATCAAGTAGCTCTTACTTTCTTACTCTCTATGACGACAGTGGTTGTACAGAACAAATTCCCATAACGATTAATGTTACTATTCCAGAGGTAAATGTTTTTGTACCTAACGTCTTTAGTCCAAATGACGATGGACTCAATGATATGTTTTTAATAGGTTTTGCTTCCATCGTCACAGAGAGTTATACTCTATCTATTTTTGATCGTTGGGGAAATCGTATGTATGAGGAAGACCTAGATCCAAATTCCCAAGAAGGATGGGATGGGAAATTCAATAACGTCAATGTAAACCCAGGCGTGTATATGTATCAAGTACGATATATAGACCCTAATCGCGGAGAGCAATATATTGGAGGCAGTATTACCGTTCTTTAGGTGTATGAAGACCTGCTGTTAAAGGCGTTTGTATTCAAAATGTCTATTCAAGTCAATATTAAGACCACAGAACAATAACAAATACGGCATTTTATAGTTTCTGACATCTATTGGTCGGCAATTTCGACATTTTTTTAAATTAGTGCATAAAAGACGATTAGAATAGTACATATTATCATACCTTGTAATATAATTTGTTATCGTGCATTACCACTGCACGCTGTATTCTATGTTTACCTTTGTAAAAAGGAAACATTAATAAGTACAAACTTTAATTTTTAACCACAACAAAATTATTATGGCGTCAGAGAAAGAAGCAAAATTGAAAGCCCTAGGCTTAGCAGTTGATAAGCTCGAAAAAACTTACGGTAAAGGCTCAGTGATGAAACTGGGAGACAAAAAGGTCGTGAATGTAGACTCAATTTCTACAGGAAGTCTTGGGCTAGATATTGCCCTTGGTACTGGGGGATTCCCTAGGGGAAGGGTTGTTGAAATATACGGACCAGAATCTTCTGGTAAAACAACCTTAGCCATCCATGCAATTGCTGAATGTCAAAAGAAAGGTGGTATTGCTGCATTTATAGATGCAGAACATGCCTTTGATAGAACCTATGCAGAAGCACTTGGTGTAGATACAGAAAACTTGCTTATCTCGCAACCGGATAACGGAGAACAGGCCTTAGAAATCACAGAACATTTAATTCGTTCTGGTGCTATTGATATTATTGTAATTGATTCGGTTGCAGCTCTTGTACCAAGAAGTGAGATTGAGGGCGAAATGGGAGATTCAAAAATGGGACTGCAGGCCCGTCTTATGTCTCAGGCATTAAGAAAGCTTACAGGAACAATAGGCAGAACGGGTTGTTGTTGCATATTTATTAATCAGCTACGCGAAAAGATAGGAGTTATGTTTGGTAATCCAGAAACAACTACTGGTGGAAACGCTCTTAAGTTTTATGCATCCATGCGTTTAGACATTCGTAGATCAGGTTCTGCTATTAAAGATAAAGAAGGAAACGTAATGGGTAATCCTACTAAGGTGAAGGTTGTAAAAAACAAACTTGCGCCTCCGTTTAGACTTGCTATGTTTGATATTATGTTTGGCGAAGGTGTTTCAAAAACAGGAGAAATTGTTGATCTAGGTGTTGAGGCAAATGTGATTGGCAAAAGCGGTTCATGGTACAGCTATAATGACACTAAAATTGCACAAGGAAGAGAAAGTGCTAAACAGTTTCTTAAAGACAATCCAGAAGTTGCGCTAGAAATAGAAAAGAAAATAATGGACATTTATCATCCACAGTTAACTGATGAGGAAGTGAAGGAAGCAGAAGTTGTAGATGTAGAATAAGATATTTAACACCCAAATGTTTTAAGAGCTGGTACCTTTCCGTACTGGCTCTTTTTTTGCCAAATCCAAAGAAAAAGCTTGTAACCAAATTATCGATCGCAGTAAATCCACCCACTCTGTAAGCTTCTGCGACGTTGGACAGTACTAATTTGTTGTAGAAACTCTTCGTAATCGTTTACGAAAGCTCTTCCCTAAAAACCCATATAAGTCTCTCTTATTCAAGGAACTATAGTAAAGTAGTCTCAATCAAAACATCATGTAGGGGCAAAAAAAAAGCCTCCCAGGTGGGAGACTCAATCATTATAGAACAACTTCCGATATAAAAGACGCAATAATTTTTTGAAGTCACAATTTTTTAACTCTATATCAAGAAAAAGCTGGCCCAGTCGATGGTAAAAGACAGTTTTTGGTGTTTAAGTGGGCAAATTTCCAAATGTTAATAAAAAAAGGGAAGACTGCCTGTAAGTCTTCCCTTTGTATTTCTAACAATAGATCTATTGTTTATTTCACTAATAACATCTTTCCTGTAATTTTTGTGTTTGCAGTTTTCAGTGTGTAAAAAATCGTACCAGCCTGCACTCCTAGTTCGTCCTTAGATAGATGAAATGTGTTCTCACCACGCAATGATTCTATCCTAACACGCTTTACTATTTTTCCGTCTAAGCTATAGAAAACAAATTCTACGGTCTGATCTGTGTTGACAGAATAGTATATAGTCGTTTGGTCACTAAATGGATTCGGCACGTTTTTTAATTCCGTTTCCTGCTTAGTCTCATAGCCACTTCGTACAGAATAACTTTCTAGATTGTCATCGTACAACTCTGCGCGCAATCTATTTGTATTCAACGTAATGTTTTCAAGTTCTTGTTCTGAGGTCAAATAGAATAAGATCCCACCATCCATGGATATTGCATCTACACTATTCCAAGATAATTGTACACCTGCCCTATCTTGAACAAAATTATCTGTACTTATATCTAATAGTCCTGATTCAATTGTAACTGGAGATGAACCTACATTCCATTCCATTTGTAAACCATAAATATCCATGTAAACATCAGTGCTTACAGCATATCTAAATACTCCATTGGCAGCAGTCTGCTCTTTAATTACAAGCTCTACAGAGCTACGGAATTCTGCTTCTGATTGCAAAAGATTATATGCGTTATCACCTGTAACGTCTCCTGTTTTTACTGCAATAAAGTCTCCTTCCATCGCATCGTCATCCACGTCGTAGTACTCGATTTGTTGATCATATGGGAAAGGGTCTGTGGGGTCAGGAAATACTTGACCGGCAGAAACAAAATTCCATATGTCATTCGATGGGAATTCAGTATATATCCCAAGAATCAATTTCCTCAACTCTACGATATCTATTCCTGTAACACTTCCAGAATTATTCACATCACCAGCAATGATTTTATATGGTGAGTCCAAGTCTTCTATTCCAAGCACATGTCTTTGGATTTTAACAAGATCAAGAGTAGAGACTCCGTCAAGAATATCACCAGCCATTTCTGGAGCAATCATATAATCGTTTTCAGCATCTAAATCTTCAAACATATAACTCCCTTGATCATTTGTCATTAAGACCATCTGATCCTCTCCTAGATCCAAAACTACTTCCGCGCCCATAATAGGTCCATCATCCTCTGTTTGTATTTGTCCTGCTAGAGAAACTTCCTCCCTTTGACTAGGACATTCATCTGAATTATCTTGTACATCAACAAAAGTCTCGCAGAACGCTTGGTTACCTGCCGCATCTGTCAACCACATCTGCACAATCTGTATGCCTACATCATCACAGGTAAATGTGACTACATTATTTGTTACGTCAGCAGAAAAGGACCAAATAAGATCTGCAAAAGCGGTACAGTTATCATAACTACTTGCCTCAAAATCTGTCGCCCAAATTTCAACCGTTCCTACTCCTGGTACCAGAGCTGCAGAAAGACCATTTAAGCAAACAGGTGTCGGAGCTTGACAATCGCGTACTTCAATGCTTACTTCTTCCGTGGCAATGTTTCCACATCTATCTTCTACATACCAAGTCAATATATGGTTTCCTGGGTCCACATCATTATACACGAAACTATCCGAATAGTTTGTAAGTTCAATCGTACCATCTCCATTCAAATCTAAGCTAAAAGAGAATTGTAAGTCTTCTGTGTCTGTACAATCATCTACAGCTGCAACGCTAAACATAAAATCTCCTAGACAGTCTATTTCATTTGAACAAACCAGAGTGTCGATTATGCTTGTAGTGAATGTAGGTGCAACACTATTCAAAATATTAATATTCTGTGTGTGGAAATATATTCCATCTGTATTTCCTGAATTAGGAACATAGGTACACCAATCAATTACTGTCCATTGTCTTTCAATATTTGGACACCCTGAATTCGGACTATCAAAGACATCGTCTTCATAACTAAACATTACAAGATTACAATTGTCCGTCACAAAGGTCGGTGCGCCTGTAATCGATGGGTCCAAGTTTACTCCTACACAAGAGCTGAAATCAAAGTCATCTGGCCATGTTATATCAGACAGACTAAATGGATCACCATCTTCAATAAATATAGTCTGGCTTGCGCCTCCTACATTCCCTGAACAATCTGTAAAAGTAAAGGTCCGTGTGATTTCACCCTGGCCGCAGTAAATATCTTCTGTCGCCGTTTCTGTTATGTTCAAACTTTCTGGACAGTTTTCTGCCACAACACCATCTTGGCCTGCAATAAAATCAGGGGCTGTATAGAAAATATCGTTTATAACTATATCCGATACGAATGCTGCATCCGATACATAGGTTCCAAATACACTTAGGTCAGCAAGGTCATACTCAAATTCACACGAAATGGTAATATCTGGCAAAAGCTGTCCAATGCTAGGTGGTAATTTATCTTCTACCTGTACCTCTACCATACATTCTGTAACGTTTCCAGATGTATCAGAAACACTCGCTATAATCATAGGGGTATTTTTCACTTCTTCACAACAAAACGTGAGTGAATTGCCTACCATATCTGTGTTCGTGGGATCTCCACAGAGGTCTGTCATTTTTCTTAAAACAATATCTCCTAAGTGACAATTATCTGTAGCACCTAGTATGATATGGGCATCATAAACCTGACCAAATCCTATGTTGTTTAGGTTGACAATCAAATCATCATTACACACTATTTCGGGAGTTTCTTGGTCCTCCACAGTAATCATCTGCACACAGCTTCCTTGGTTTCCACAAGCATCTATAATCGTCCAAGTAACAGCTGTTGTTCCTACTGGAAATACTGCTGTATTTGTAGCATCTGTAACATCATTACTTAAAGTCCATGTCGAACAATCATCTGTTACCGTCGGTGGAGTGATACTTACCATTGCTTCACAAACTCCCATGTCTGTTGGAAACGTTTGATCCGCACATACAGCCACAGGTGGTGCTGTATCTGGCAGAACCATAAACGTTGTAGTTACAGCTGCCCCCACATTCCCACAAGCGTCTGTAGGTGTCCAACTATAGCTTACCTCATATCCTGTACACACATTTTCGACAAAACTCATTGTTGTATCAATCGTAACGCTTGCACAATCATCCATTGTGGTCAGATCACCAAAGGGTGGGAAGGGGTTATTACAGTTTATATCCGTGTAAACAGGAGGAGTTCCTGTAATACTTGGTGGCGTTGTATCTGCTAATACTGTAATGTCAGCAGTCTCCACTGTTTCATTATTACATTCGTCTGTTGCTGTCCATGTATAGGTAATAGTGTAGCCAGCACATATGTCTTCAGTAAATGGAATGGTATCCATTGTGATCAGAGTGATAGAACTACAATCATCCATTGCTGTTGCTTCTGGGTGCACTGGTAAAGGATCATTACAAGCAATTATATCTGGAGTAATTGCAGGCAGGGGATCAAACACTGGCCCTGTATTGTCCATTATCATTATTTCCTGTATTGCACTACTTACGTTTCCACAATCATCTTCTACAGTCCAAGTACGAAGCAGCGTTCCCATTTGTGGACATACACCTCCTGCAATAAAATTATCGGTAAATGTAGGCAGTGGCATGCTACAGTTATCTGTCGCTGTTGCCATTCCGGTTAAGGCCAAATCTGTTTCATCTTCTGTACAATCTAAACTCAGGTTAGCTGGCACTACTAGGTCTGGTGCTTCTGTATCGTCTACTATTATAAGTTGGACACAGCTGTCTAAGTTACCACATTCGTCCGATATGCTATAGGTTCTAAATATTGTGTCAGGACAAGTGGTACCCGAACTAACGTCAGAAACAAACATAAAACTAGATGTGTCTATGAAGCAATTATCGCTAACACAATTTCCATCTGCAATAAAGGCTAACAAATCTGCATATGGGGCTTGTTCAGACACTGCACATTGTGCTGTTAATTCTGTCTTACAATCCAGCATCGGTGCGAGTGTATCTAAGGCAGTACATTCCGCCATACAACTGGTGGTGTTTCCAGCTAGGTCAGTAACCGTTAATGTAATTGTTTTGGGGATGTTTTTGTCATTGCAAAATGCATCGTCAATATTTAGAGACAGAGTGACGTCTCCACAATTATCAGAACTCCCGGCAGCTACTTCATTAATATCAATGGTAGCTCCACCTGTTTCGTCTAAGTAAACAGTCACATCATTGCATACCGCAAGGGGTGGTTCGCTGTCTACAACTATAACGTCTACTGTACAGGTATCCATAGTTCCGTTAGCAAAAAATCCAATAAACTCTACAGTGGTTGTACCTACAGGGTACAAGCCATTTGCATCCATGGCAACTGCTCCAATGAAATCATTGAATACAGAATCTAATGGGCAGTTTACTGGGTCAGAAGAGCTAGGGTTAGGAACGACTACAACTGCGCCACAATCGCCAGGGTCGTTATCAAACGGAACTGCAAGGGTGGGACAGATAAGTGTGTTTTCTAGAAAATTAGTGTTTGCATTGGAGTTGTTATAACTTGCGCTATTGGCAAAAAGGCTGGGTATGACCAACGTCAAAACAACTACTGCATTAATCAACTTAGTGCACATAGTAAATCGGGTTTTAGGAAAAAAAGTCTTTGGGATGGGACAGTTTCTAAAACTAGAACCAAATATAGGACAATACATTACATATTAAAGAAAAACGTAATATGTTTTTTTGGATTTTAAAATATTTAATTTTTTATATCTAATAAATTCCCTTATTTCACGTTAGATACAGCGCGATTAGCGACCATATGAAAAAACTCTTCTTATCCAATATTTTTTTAATTCTTGCATTAAATCTTATTGCAAAACCCTTGTATGTTTTTGGAATAGATGTGCAAATACAAAATATTGTGGGTCCAGAGAGCTATGGTATATACTTTGCACTTTTTAATTTTTGTTACCTCTTTCAAATTCTTTTGGACCCTGGACTTCAGAACCTAAACACACAAAGTATATCCGCAGACAGAGAAAAATTCTCCAAGCAGTTTCCACAAATTCTTTTTGTAAAAACCATTCTTGCTGTTGCATTTTTTCTGGTAGTGCTTCTATTTGTTTTTCTATTTGATTATCCAAAAGCATATTATAATTACATCTACCTAATTATTTGTTTACAGGTACTTATTTCATTTTTACTCTTTTTGAGAAGTAATATTTCTTCTTTGGGTATGTACACCTATGATGTGTATTTATCCGCTCTCGATAAGATCTTATTAGTGATTGGTCTTGGATACATTATTTGGTTCTCTCCGTTCAGAGATCAGCTGACCATTACACATTTCATCCAAGCACAAATTCTTTCCATTGTAATCAGCTGCTTCGTTGCGGGAATTATCCTGTTTAGCAAACGCATTCCAGTCGTCTTTGATATCTCTTGGAGTCAAAGCAAAGCACTGCTATATAAAGCTTCTCCCTACGCCTTAGTCTTTTTACTGATGACTCTTTACACACGCATGGATGGGGTTATGCTAGAGCGCCTTTTAGATGACAGAGGATATGAGGCTGGTGTCTATGCGGCAGGCTTTAAAATGTATGATGCTGCAAATATGATAGGCTTTTTATTTGCCACCCTACTCTTACCCATGTTTTCTTCTCTTGTGAAGAACAAAGAAGCATTAAGTGAGCTTTCAGATCAGGCTTTAAAAATTTTAATGGCTCTTGTAATTCCGCTCGTTTCCTTAGTCCTATTTTATGCGGATGATATTATGCTCTTCCTTTTTGAGGATGCAAGCCTCTACTATGGAAAAGTTTTACGGATTCTGATACTAGCTTTCTTTTGTGTTGCCCTATCCTATATTTTTGGAACCCTAGTTACCTCTACGGGTAAACTCAGAAAGATGAATTATCTATTTCTTTTAGGTATTCTCGTAAATTGGTTGCTTAACTTAGTTCTGATTCCAGAGTATAAGGCTCTTGGGGCTGCCTACGCAACTTTAACAACGCAGGTTTTAATTATTTTTGGTCAAATTGACCTCGCCTTCAGTTTAACAGATATCAAAATATCTAGACATACAATCCTAAAAATACTCTTCGTCCTGGTCACTACTGTAGTATTTAGTTATTTGATAATGCACTCATTGACAGTACATTGGCTCTTAAAGCTCGTGGTTTCAGGAATTATATCTCTTATTTTATCATTTTTGGTAGGTTTATTGCGTTTAGACATTGCGAAGGACAGTATAGAACTTGATTCATGAGTGAAAACGAAAATCTGATTGACCTCCTTTCTGTAATTTATAGAAATAGGAAGCGTATTATATATAGTTGCTTAGCTGCAGCTATACTCACTGCTGTAGTCAGCCTTTTTCTTGATAACTATTATAAGGCAACAACCATATTTTATCCAGCAAGTACAGATTTAGCTAAGCCCGTTCCAGTTGGTGGTGTAGAAGACAATAGAAACTATTATGGAAACGATTTTGATCTTGATAGACTTCTCACCATTGCCAACAGTGATGAGGTGGCTTCTTTCCTTATAAATAAGTATGATCTCTATACGCACTATGATATAGATTCTACCTCTAAACGAGGTCCTAGTAATTTGCGTAAAAAATTACGAAAGCTCTATGTAACAGAGAAGTCTCGTTTTGACGCTATTGAACTTTCTGTGGAAGACAAAGATCCCACACTTTCTGCTGACATGGCAAATGCAGCAAGAGAAAAGATTAATGCCATTGCTCAGGGACTGATAAAGGGAAGTCAATATAAGATGGTGCAAGCCTACGATGAGACTTTGGGTAAAAAAGAAAAGGATATTAAAATATTGTCGGATTCTTTAGCACGTGTCCGAGCGAAGTATAAAATATATAGTGTTCTTTCTCAGGGTGAAGTTTATGGAGAAAACATCACACTAACACAGTCTAAGATTACAAATACCTCTGCTCAGCTAAAAGCGTATAAGGATATGAATGGTCCACAGGATTCTATTCGTAAACTACAGGTTGTACTGCGCGGTTTAGAAAATCAATTTAGAAGCCTTGAAGAAAATGTTAGCCTATTTAACGAAGGATACTCTACTGTTCTTTCTTTAGAGTTAGAGCAACGAAAGTTTGCGGACCAACTCGCAATTGATAAAGAAAGATATAAGCAACTTACTCTTACATATAATGCGCCTTTTGCTGCCATTCATTTAGTACAAGAGGCAGAGAAACCTAATCTCAAATCTAGGCCTAAGCGCTCGCTCTATGTGATAGGGATAACTATGCTGACAGGCATTCTTAGTATGCTCTGGATCTTACTTTCTCACCAATTCAAAAACACAGGATGGAGAGAAGTCTTTCGCGATTAACTACACTGTCTGAGAATTCGATTTTTCTCATCTTTGTTTCTTTGACACTTGTCAGTTTTATAGGCGCCATGTTGACTGAGCAATATATACTCGCGCTGGTTCCCTTTGCTATTGTTTTTTTGTACGTCACTATTTCTGCCTATCGTTGGGTTTATCTAGGTTTCTTTTTCCTTCTACCCTTTTCTGTGGAAGTCTATTTGGCGGGAGGCTTTGGTACAGACCTTCCTTCTGAACCCCTGATGTTGGTGTTGTGCGGAATCTTTTTCTTATTACTTATTCAAAAGAAATTAGATGTGCCAAAACAAATAGTGACTCACCCTATCAGTGTTTTGGTGCTCTCTCATCTGGTATGGATTTATTTTATTTCCATATTTTCTTCAGATCATGTTGTTTCATTTAAATATGCCTTAGCAAAAACCTGGTATCTTATTCCATTTTATTTCCTGAGTTATTTCACTTTCGACGTACAGAAGAAACACTCATTTAGAAATGTATTCAAGTTTTTGTGGTTAGGTATGTGTATCGCAATTAGCTACGTTATGCTACGCCATTTTATGACGGGTTTTTCTTTTAAAGACATCAACGAAGCTGTGCGCCCTATTTTTAGAAATCATGTCAATTATGCAAGCATGCTTGTTGTGTTTCTACCCTACCTTGTTTTTTTGCGCAGTAGTAGTAAGCATAAAATATTCTATTCTCTGTCTATATTATTTTTAATTGTTGCTATATATTTAAGCTATACACGTGCCGCACAATTATCTATTGTGATCGCTGCTCTATCTGTTTTTGTAATTCGGTTTAGACTTACATTGTACGCAATACTTATTGCGTCTTTATGCATGACTAGTTTGGTTTTATTTCTAGTGCATGAGAATAAATATTTGGACTATGCTCCTAACTTTGAAACTACGGTGGCACATTATAAATTTGACAACCTAATAGAAGCGACGTATAAAATGGAAGATATATCTACTATGGAACGTGTGCACAGATGGGTGGCAGGATTTACCATGGTGTCAGAACGACCATTTGTTGGCTTTGGTCCGGGTTGTTTTTATCCATTTTATAAAAACCATACGGTGAGTAGCTTCAAAACCTATGTAAGTGATAATCCGGAAAAGTCAGGAATTCATAACAATTTCCTGATGGTCTTTGTGGAACAGGGTGTCGTGGGTTTTATTCTTATGTTATTTCTTTGCTTCGTACCAATCATAATAGGTGAACGCAGCTACCATTTACTACACGTGGCATGGCAAAAACAGCTCGTTATGGCAGCTACAATTAGTATAATTGTAACTGTCGCAGTCTTGCTCATTAATGATTTATTAGAGGCTGATAAGGTAGGACCCTTATTTTTCCTTTCTCTTTCCATCATTGCCATTCTGAATGCACATGCCAAAAAAGGCTTAGAAAGTCAAGTAAAATAGGGCTATGCACTACTTTTAAGCTCCTTTGGTTGTCAACATATTACAAGAAACTGGTACATAACAAAAACAAATGCAATATTTGGTATAATGTATGCAAACACTATATTTGCATTCCCTAATAATTGGGGCGATTAGCTCAGTTGGTTCAGAGCACCTGGTTTACACCCAGGGGGTCGGGAGTTCGAGTCTCTCATCGCCCACCACAAAACCCTGTTTCCCTAGAATGGATTCAGGGTTTTTTGTTTAATTTAAAGGCAACGAAAATATATGCGCATGACTATCAAACAACTAATTAAGTTAGAGGACAAAGCAAAACAGGTTTGGGTAATCAGTCCTGAACTACATTTTGATGTTGAAAACAAAGACTTTGGTGAACTTGTAAGTGTTAACCTAGGGGAAAAAACGAAATACAGATATATCGTCCCGGGCACAGCTAAGGTCATTAAGAACATTGCTCTTTACCAGAAAAAATATAAATTGACTGCAGAAGAAATTCGCAACAATTTTTTAATTCTTCCCGCATGTGAGTTTAATCCATTTATCACAGAAACTGCAATCTACAATGGTACTTCAAAAGACTGTGTTGCTTGTGCTGCTCCTGCACACGAGGATAACAATCTTGTAATAAAGTATGAGACTAAAACTGCGAAGGCTATGGCTAAGCATTTTAAAGCGCTTTGGAAAAAATATAAAAGGACAAATCCGTAAGGAGTTCTTTAATTAAAAAACAAAGGCGGCACGTAATACGAGGCGCCTTTGTTCTTTTAGTAAATCATAAAGAATAATTATTCGTGTACAAGGGTAAAAAAATAGTGGCCGTCCTCCCTGCATATAATGCAGAGAAGACTTTGGAAAAAACCTACGCTGAGGTACCTAAGGATCTTGTAGACGAAGTAATTCTATGTGATGATGCTAGTAAGGATAACACGGTGGGATTAGCAAAAGAATTAGGTATTGATCACATCATTGCCCATGAGAAAAATAAGGGCTATGGAGGCAATCAAAAGTCGCTCTACAATAAAGCGCTTGCACTGAATGCAGACATCGTAATTATGCTCCATCCAGATTACCAGTACACACCAAAGTTGATTCCATCTATGGTAAATATTATAGGTGAGGATTTATACCCCGTTGTACTCGGTTCTCGTATTTTAGGAAAAGGTGCCTTGAAAGGAGGAATGCCTATTTATAAATATATTGCTAACCGTTTTCTTACCCTTACACAAAACATACTCATAAATTATAAGCTCTCAGAATACCATACAGGATATAGAGCCTTCTCCAAAGAGGTGTTGCAAGGAATCAATTTTAATGAAAACTCTGACGATTTTATATTTGACAATCAGATGCTGTCACAGATAATTTATAAGGGTTATGATATAGGAGAAGTTACTTGTCCAACAAAATATTTTGAGGAAGCATCTTCTATTAACTTTAGACGCAGTGCTAAATATGGCATGGGTGTCTTGGGTGTTTCTTTTTTACACTTCTTTAATAAGTTGGGCATTCTAAGGTCTGGCTTGTATAAGTAATCGTTACACGATTACGGTGTCTCGGTTTGTGTACTAACATGTCTAAGAGGTCAACCCTATATGTACCAAATGAAATTGTCATCGAAACCGCAAAACCTTGATACCTTGATACCGTGATACCGTGATACCGTGATACACTAAATGCTAATCCAATAACTCATAGTTCTACCTGTCTGCATTGCTTGCACCGTTTGCATCGTATTCTTGGTTTCTTGGATTGCCCTATTGGAGGCTACATAGGGTTTCTTGTGCTTACTGAGAAAATCCTTTGTTAGGGCAGCCTTTTTGTGCAAGGCTCTAAGTGCTCCGTTCGTCTCCTTGTTTTCTTCTTCTTGCGCAAAAGTATATACAAAGTCTTCTAATTCGTCCTTTGTAATTTCAATACTTTGTAAGTCGTTTAATTCCAAAAGAAATCCCCCTGCTTGTAGCTTAGTAATCTCAACCTTAGTTTTAAAGTTACCTTCCTCCGTAAGATCACAATCCACACATCCGTTCTCTCTTTCTATAAGAATTGTAAGCGTACTATCACAGCCAGCTTGATTCGTAAAACCTTGGGTATATACACCTGGGTCTGTAAACTCTTCTCCGTTAATTAAGACAGATTCGCCTGGACATACTGTTGTTTCAACTTCTGTACTATCGGTAGAAAGCGTTGTTAAAACAATATTGAGAATACTATCACAACCTGCTTGGTTAGTAAATGTTTGCGTAAAGTTACCTGCCTCTGTGTATTCTACATCACCAATAATAATGGATGAGCCTTCACAGAAACTTGCCATCTCATCAGTCGTCTCAGCTGGTAGTTCGGTGAGCTCAATAAGAACCGTAGAATCACATCCTGCTACGTCTGTCAAATCCAAAACAACTGTGCCGGCCTCATCATATTCAGTACCATCAATTATTACTGAAGAACCAGCACAAAAACTAAGTCCATCAAAAATCGTATCCGTTGCCGTAACCGTGAGCTCCAGGTTTATTAAACTATCACATGCATTATCTCTTTCTATTGTCTGGATAAAGTTTCCTGCAGTATCGTATTCTTGGCCATTGAGTTCAAATACATCGCCAGCACAAATACTTGCGGAAATATTTTCTTCCGGCATATCGCCCTCTGTTACAAGTAAGAGAATTATACTATCACATTGCGTAATTACAGACTCTAAAACAATGCTGTATTCTGCCGCCTCTGTTATTATTTCATTTCCAATTATGATCGTATCCCCTACGCAAATTTCTGCCTCTTGTGTTGTCTCAGTTACTACAAAATTTAAAACATACTCATCTCCTAGGAAGCATCCAGTATCCGTTGTTACAACAACTTGGTATACGCCATCCTGAGGGTCCTGCGGGTTTGACGGATCCATAATTGTTAAACTCGAGTTTGTCTCGCCTATGATGGCAACACCGTCTTTATACCATTGGAAATCGCCTTGGATATCTTCTGAACTTTGAAGTGTAAGCTGATCTCCACACGGTGCACCCGTAATCTCCACAATAGGTAGACCAAATTCACTTGCTTGCGCAAGTATAATGTTGTCAAAATAAAAGTATGGATCGAGTTCTGCGTTTTCATTAATTGCACAGGCTGGTCCAAGGACAATTACATTATAATCCTGATCTGGTGTAAATTCAAAGGTGGCATTTACCCATTCGTTGCTTCCTGAATATTCCATTTCTCCTAACAAGACAAAGTCTCCACCGTTTGTAGGACAGCCGAAGTCAGGATTTCCTCCTCCAAAGGGAATGTTTCCACAATCCATAGAGGCAAAAACGGCCATCTCTAAATTCATACTTCCTTCCACATTATCACGAAATCCAATAAAGAAATCTAACATATAGCTTTCTCCTGCTTGTAATGGCTGCATTAAACAGGCTCCTGTGTATTCCTTAAAGTTTAAGGATCCTGGTTTGCCATCTCTAAAACCTATGGCTCCCTCTCCATCTGGAAACGGAAGGGGCGCTACTGCGTCAATAAATTCGAGTCCTAAGTAGGGACCACAGGTGTGTACATAATCTGTTGTTGCAGAAGATGCTTGAATCCAGTCATCCGCACAGAATAGCTGCGCCTCATTCATAGGGCAGCAACTCATCTCTTCAAAAGAAGGATTAGGAATGAGTGAGCTAGGCATAAACGATTCACAGACACAGTCGTCGTCATTTAAATCGACAAGACCATCGTCATCATCATCTATACCGTTATTACAAATTTCTTGTGAAAAAAGGGCTAGGCTAAGGCATGAGCACAGGAATAGAAGTGCAGTTCTCTTTAAAATCATAGTCGGTTAGTTCTTAAATATTAAGGTAAATAATACATATGATTTAAAGTAATGTTTACCTTATAATCTGATATAAAGAGCAGAAATTTATGTCTTGTTCTCATTAATGCCAATTACATAAGAACTAGACTCTATTATTGTACGTTAAACCACTAAATATATCGTTGTGAATAAAATTATCAAGCTTCTCTTCTTTACAGCTATCATCGGGTATCTGGGCTACACTCTCTATGTAAAAACCAAAGTAAGTGATGGCAAAAAAGTCTCTGAAATAACAGGAACTCTTCCTAATAATACTCCTTTTTCCCTCAGTCAATTGGAAGGGAATTATGTACTAATTGATTTCTGGGGTTCTTGGTGCCCTCCCTGTAGGCAGGAAAACCCCAAATTAGTTGCCTTATATGATAAGTATGAGAATACCGTTTTTCAAGAGGCCAAGGGTTTTGAGATCGTAAATGTTGCCATTGAGAAAAATGTTAAACGGGTCCATGCCGCAATCGAAAAAGATGGCTTACGCTGGCCATATCACATCATTAAAACGAGTAAACTCGTCCTCTCCTCCCCCCTAGCCCTTAGTTATGGGGTGACAGATTTACCGACAAAGTTCCTTGTGGCACCGGATGGTACATTGATAGGACGGAATATGTCATTTACAGAAATAGATGCTTACCTTGCACAGCGCTTAAAAACCTGACAACTTGGCGCAAAAAGCCGTATGGCGCGACTATTGAAGAGATATGATATGTTAGAAAAACTAAAGGAAAAAATGACGTCTAAAAAAACGACAGAAGGAGAAGAGAAAACTCCTAAAAAAAAGAAGTCTAAAAAGCCGAGTTCTAAAGAACAGATTGCTGAACTAGAGGTACAGCTTGCTGAACAAAAGGATAAGTTTTTACGTCTCTATGCAGAGTTTGAAAACTACAAGAAGCGTACGCTTAAAGAGCGTCTCGAGCTTATGAAAAATGCAGGTCAGGAAACCTTGAAAAAAATCTTACCTGTTCTAGATGATTTTGATCGTGCTAAGCAAAGTGCGGAGGATGAAAATAGTGCAGAGCCATTTAGTGAGGGTGTCATCTTAGTCTATGAAAAACTCAATTCTGTTATGAAGTCCCAGGGTGTGACTGTAATGGAAACAAATGGACAAGATTTTGACCCAGAGCTGCATGCCGCTATAAGTGAAATTCCTGCTGCCTCGGATGAGATGAAAGGAAAAATAATTGATACGGTAGAAAAAGGATATTACCTAAACGATAAAATTATACGGCACGCAAAAGTTGTCGTAGGAAAATAAGATGGCGAAAAGAGATTATTACGAAGTGCTCGGGGTCAGTAAGTCTGCTGAAGAAAAGGAAATTAAAAAAGCCTATCGTAAGATAGCTATGAAGTTTCACCCAGATAAAAATCCTGACAATAAAGAGGCGGAGGAAAAATTTAAAGAAGCTGCGGAAGCCTATGAAGTCTTGAGTGATCCAGACAAAAAAGCACGCTATGATAGATTTGGCCATGCGGGTATGGGTCAGGGCGGTGGCTTCTCAGGAAGTGGAATGACGATGGAAGATATCTTTTCTCAGTTTGGAGATATCTTCGGTGATTCCGGTAGTCCCTTTGAATCCTTCTTTGGTGGCGGTGGTGGACGAGGCCGTGGAGGTCGTCGCGTACAGAAGGGAAGTAATTTAAGAATTAAGGTTGCCCTTACTCTGGAAGAAATAGAAAACGGAGTAACCAAGAAAATTAAGGTCAAAAAACAGGCGCCATGTAAAACCTGTGATGGGAGTGGTGCTAAGGATTCTAATTCGGTTACAAACTGTGGTACCTGTGGTGGTTCCGGTTATGTGCGTAGAGTGAAGGAAACATTTATGGGCCACATGCAGACGACAGCTGTCTGCCCTACCTGCTCTGGTGCGGGCCAACAAATTACGGCAAAGTGCAATGATTGTAAAGGAGAGGGACGTAACTATGCAGATGAAAAAATTGAAATAGAAATACCTGCTGGCGTGGAAGAAGGAATGCAGTTGTCCATGCGAGGAAAAGGGAACGCAGGAAAAAACAGTGGTCCTTCAGGGGATCTACTTATAAACATAGAAGAAAAACCACACGACCACTTTGCCCGTGAAGGAAAGAATATCATTCATGATCTCTTTCTAAATTTTGCGGATGCTGCCTTAGGAACTTCCGTGGAAGTACCTACGCTCAACGGTAAGGTCAAAATTAAAATCCCTGCTGGTACGCAGGCCGGAAAGATTTTTAGACTGCGCGGAAAGGGTCTACCCTCTGTCCAAAGTTATGGGAAGGGAGATCAACTCATTAATGTAAATATCTGGACGCCTAAAAAATTAACTTCGGAAGAAACAAAGCTCCTAGAGAAGCTACGCAGTATGGAAAACTTTAAACCCAATCCGGGCAAGTCTGAAAAAGGCTTTTTCGAGCGCATGAAAGATTACTTTGAATAGATGAAAAAAACTATCCTATTCCTTGGTTTAGTTTTTCTACTTGCCTGTGGGGAATCCCCCATTTTAGAAAAGACGATGGAACTTCCTGAGGGGGTTTGGAAATATGATCAGGTATTTGATTTTCCTATTGAGGTGGACGACACGGCCACTAAGTACCGCTTAGAAATGGCCTTGAATCATGCGGATGATTACGATTTCCAAAATATTTATACGCGTATAAAAACTGATTTTCCTAATGGCAAGTCTGCAACGGATACAGTTTCTGTTCAATTGTCAGATAAGTTTGGAAGATGGTTTGGCAGCTGCGGCTCAGGCGATTGTTCCTATCGAGTAGTCCTAAAAGATAGTTTCAACTTTATAGAAGCTGGTAAACATACTCTCCATCTTGAGCAGTATTCAAGAACCGGATATCTAGAGGGAGTAAATGAACTGAGCTTTGCTCTGTTTCAGTACTAGTTTACTTTCTTGTAGTTTTTGTTCATCATCCATTTCCCCCATTTCTTATCATAGGTATGGATAGATTTCGTCTCCATGTCATGCATGTCTTCAATGGAAAGCCCTTGGTTCACCCATTCAAAAATTGACCCATATAGGTTTAATACATTTTTAAACCCTTCCTCTTGTAAAACCTCTCCAATTTTTTCACTTCTATAACCTATCGAACAATAGACAACAACGGTTTTACTTTTATCTAAACTCTGTATGAGTGCTTTATCTGGATTATCGTAGCCTATATTTTGTGCACCAGGAATATGGGATACCTTATACTCTTCTGGCTCTCTCGCATCCAAGAGAATAACATTATCCTTTATTTCACTTAAGTCTTCTACAGAGATAAGAGGCACCGTATAACTCAGGTAAGAGTCAATCATATTACTAAAGTCCTTGTCTGTTTTAGTAGTAATATCCTGTGCTATACTACAAACAGGTAGAAATGCAATTATGAGGATTAGATATTTCATGCGCTTAGCTTTTGCGGGCCCTTGCCGACATGGTCTGTCAGGATGTCAAGGCAAAAACCCTGTAAAACATTATTTTTCCAACTTTCTATTTCACTCGCAATGTGATCCGGATATAGGAGATGAATATTAGGTCCTGCATCCAAACTAAAATATACTGGATGGCCTGTCTCCGCTCTATAGTTCCGTATCTCTTTTATCAAACTGAGTGTCTGTGGTTCTATAAGTACATAAGAAGGATCACTACACATCATTAGGGCGTGCAGAGTAAGCGCCTCGTCTTCACATATCTTCCCAAATGTTTCTAGATCGCCAGTACGCATCGATTCGAGTAAACTGTCCATCCGATCGTTTGCCTGCTGGTATCGAGCATCTGCAAATACGTTTCCTTCCATAAGTTTATGGCCGGCCGTGGAAGACACTGATTTTTCCTTTTTGCTAACGATCAAAATATCGTCATGAAAGCTTAAGAAGACAGGATCCACTTTCTCTGTGTAAGGAATAGCAAACTCATTACTAGAGCCTGCCATGCGTTCTGATTCTCCCCAAAAAGCAAGGGAGGGATAAACCGAGCGGCTTGCAGAACCACTGCCTAGTCGAGCGATATAAGAGGCTTTCTTTAAAAATTCTGTTTCCTCTTGTAGTGTGCCTACTATTGATTTCTCCATGCTACAAAGACAGAGTGCAATAGCTGACATACTAGAAGCTGAACTCGCAATTCCTGATGAATGCGGAAACGAGTTTTCGCTTTCAATGAGCAGATTATATTCCGTTAAAAACGGAAAGTGCGATTTTATACTTTCTAAAAACTTTAAAAGTTTTGTTTTGAATAGTGCGTTCTCTTTCCCTTCAAATTTAAATTCTAAATGTACTTCTTTCGAAGGGGTAGGTTTTTTTGCATACCTAATTGTACTTGTCGTATGCGCATTGCTGAGGGTAAAACTAATAGATGGATTTCTAGGAAACTGTGTTCCGTACTTTCCCCAGTATTTTATAATAGCTAAGTTGCTAGGGCTCTTCCAACTTATTTGTTGTTCTTCTTCAGAAGGTATTGCTGTGTGTTGTGCTTGCACCTGTATTCTTACTGATTATTTTCTTCTTGTTCTATTCTATAAGAGATATTAAAGTCTTGTAGTACTGCATCTAGAATTTCATACTTTCCATACTGATAGCCTTCCTTTAAATCATAGCTGTACAGTTTAGAAAAACTATGCCAAGTATAGGCTCTAAATCTTCCCTTCAGTTCTTTCAAAAGATCGTACATGCTTCTGTCTAGTTCGCGTTCAATCATTTTGATAAGTATCTTTCCCTGTAGTTTTGTAAGTTTTTTTAATGGCTCTTCGAATTCTACCTTCAGGTCTTCCTCTAATTGTTTAATGTATTTCTTTTTCTCCTTCTTCTCCATCGTTTGGGTAGCGTATTCCATTTCTCTAAAAATCTTAATCGCTTCTCTCGCGTACGGATACACTTTTGCAGCATAGCGTTTAAATTTCATATACTTTCTATAATCCGCATCTGACTTAAAGCTTCTAAGGGAAGTAATAGAAATATCGTCCAAGGTTTCCATAATAAGCGTGTCTCCTTCTGGAGTAATCATGGCTGTCATGACACGCCCTTTTACAGTCGTTTCAAAAAGACCCAGATCTTCCGCTTCATCTTGATATTTGATGGTGTCAAAAGCAATAGAGTCTATTTCGATGGTATCGCTCTTTTCTATCATAAAGCTATCCTTTTCCATCTCCACGATAGTCGTATCCATTTTTGTAGTATCTGTCTCTACTTTCGTCGTGGTTTCCACGCGCACCTGTCCATAACTCACCGTAGTGAGGAGTAGGCTTATAAGTGCTATGTTCATTAGTCTATACATATGGTATCATTCTTACTGTGATAACGATGTGATACTGTTAATGTTACGTTTCGTTTTGTTTATGTTTTCTTAAGATGAAAGAGTACTTTTGCGCAACAAAGATAGTAATGCATGCTAAAATATTTAAGTAAGGCCATATCTCTATTGTTTCACCCACTATTCGTGTTAATTTACCTACTATTAGCCACCCTACTTATTAACCCCTATTTATTTAGCGTTCAAGACCCCAAATCAAGGAATATTCTAATCTTTAGTGTTTTCATGATTACGGTGGTTCTGCCTTTGGTTTCTATACTTATGATGCGATTTCTAGGGCTTTTGACCAGTCTGGAGATGCATGACAAAATGGAAAGAGTAGGTCCATTGATTGCAACAGGCATTTTTTACCTATGGCTATATGTCAATATTCGGTCCAATAGCTACCTGCCCACCCTCTATCAGGTCTTCGTTCTAGGTAGTACCATTTCACTCTTTGTCTCTTTTTTTATCAACAGTTTTACTAAAATTAGTTTGCACACCGTAGGAGCAGGTGGTCTTATTATGGCCTTTGTTTTCTTGCATCAATATGGTTATGGCTATGCACAATTTAATCTAGGCGGTTCTTTTTTTAGTATTTCAACAATTGTTATCCTTGCTGTTGTAATTTTTATAGCTGGACTTATAGGGGCCTGTAGAATGTATTTAAGAGCCCACAATAGTGATCAATTATATATGGGTTATTTGGTCGGATTTTTAGGACAGTTATTTGCCTACAATATTATTTACTAGAAAAAATAAATCATGTTAGAAGAAAAAATTGAAGCCTGTTGGAATGATAGAGAGTTGCTAAAGTCGGACGAACATCAAGCAGCGATACGTTCGGTAATAGAAATGTTAGACAAGGGAAAAATTCGTGTTGCAGAACCAGACGGTGATAGTTGGAAGGTAAATCAGTGGGTTAAAAAAGCTGTTGTCTTATATTTTCCCATACAGAAGATGCACACTATGGAAGTGGGGCCCTTTGAGTTTCATGATAAAATGGCCTTGAAAAAAGACTATGCTGCACAGGGCGTCCGAGTTGTTCCGCACGCAATTGCGCGCTATGGAGCCTTCTTAGAAAAGGGCGTTATTATGATGCCCAGTTATGTAAACATTGGAGCGTGGGTTGGTTCTGGTACCATGGTCGATACCTGGGCAACGGTGGGTTCCTGCGGACAGATAGGTAGAAATGTACATTTATCTGGAGGCGTTGGTATCGGTGGTGTCTTGGAACCTCTGCAGGCAACTCCTACTATCATAGAGGACAACTGTTTTATAGGTTCTCGTTCTATCATTGTGGAAGGGGTCCGTGTAAGAAAGGAAGCCGTCTTAGGTGCTAATGTTGTTTTGACAAAGTCTACCCACATTATCGACGTCAGTGGAGAATCGCCCATTACATTTAAAGGAGAGGTTCCAGAACGTTCCGTTGTTATTCCTGGCACCTATGAAAAAGAATTTCCGGCTGGCAAGTACAATGTAGCCTGTGCTCTGATTATAGGTAAACGCAAAGAAAGCACAGACAAAAAAACATCACTCAATGATGCGCTACGTGAACATAATGTTGCCGTATAAAAGCTACTAAGTTATTTTAGTTTTGGGAGTGCCCCAGGTCCTTCGCTTTGCCAGTGTGCTTACGCACACAGGCAGTCTCAGGATATAATGCAGCACACAAGGGTATGCTGCATTATAGGTCGTTCCCTTCCAGACTCGGCATGCGCCTCGGTCCCTCTAGGACCAGCAAAGCTGCCTTCCAGGCAACTCACTCGGAGTCTTAACTTTAAAAAGTGTTTGTCTTAAAGACAACGATTTCCAATTCTTTTTTGCTCTATATTTATCCTATGCAAAAGACGATACTGTCCATAATCATACTCGTTTTTAATCTTGTAGTTCTTTCTGGACAAACAAAAACCCTACGACTTGTTTTAAAAGATGCACTTAATTTAGAGCCGGTAGTGGGCGCCCATGTATTTGTTCTGAATAGTAGTTATGGAACAATAAGTGGTGACGAAGGCCAACTCGTCTTAGACATTCCTCTTGAACTAAAAGAACGATTGGTTATAAGTCATATCAGTTATGAAAATCATTTTATTTCTTACACAGAATACCAATCTCTAGATGAGCCCACTATAGTCACCCTTAAACCCAATGGTCTTTCTCTTGATGAAATAACGATTGTTGCTCAGCGCGATAAGCGATGGAAAGAAAATCTAAAGAAGTTTACTAAGGCGTTCTTAGGAACTGACAAGGCTGCAAAAAAGGCAAAGATTTTAAATCCAGAGGTCCTACGTTTTACTGAAATTGAGGACGCCCTACATGTCACAGCTGTTGACCTAATACAAATATCTAACCCGCCCCTTGGATACAATATTGATTTTCTATTGAAAGAACTCTTAGTGAGTAAAGATGGGTCGAGTCAGTATAATGGCTATGCAAAGTTTACTGATATTAGCACCGATAAAAACAGAGATGATGTTGAAGAGAATAGAGAAAAAGTCTTCCAAAAAAGTCGTCGATATTTTTTAATGCATCTTATTCAGGGAAACACGGTAGAAAATAATTATGATATACGTTTTTTAGAGTACAACAATTCTGCCTTCCACGAGATAGGTATTCCTGACCCAGATTCTATTCTTACCCATGACGAACACACAGAAACCTATCACCTATGGTTTGATGAATTTCTTGATGTAACAAATAAGAATTTTAAGACACTACCCAAAACTACTGCAAATACAGGAACTGCTACGTTTACAAATCAATATGCAAATAGTCCACAGTCTGTTGGAAGTCCACAGTCTTTGGGGAAGACCAAAAAAGAACATCTACAATCCCAACTCTATAAACTTACTCCCTTTCTTGCTCTTGATAAGTATGGGCATATCCTGAATGAAAACTCCGTAAAGGAATATGGATACTGGGCTAATCAACGCATCGCTGCTCTGCTTCCATGGGATTATGGAATTGAGTTTATGGAGACACCCATCATCCCTCTTGATGTCCAAAACTCTAAGCAGTTAAATCTTGCCTTCTTTAAGCAATTTATATATGGCAACGAAGAACAAAAGTCAGAAGCGCTAAAGCATCTAGAAGCGAATTGGGATGATGCCTATATTCCACCCCTGCTCGAGATTGTGCGTATGAGTAGTATAAATTCACTTACTGAAAGTCTACAAAAGATAATCAACAAAAATATTGCTAAGGGTTTTAACGGTAGCTTCTACACCAGCCTAGAAGAAATTTGGAATCGTGATCCTAACTATCCTTCTTTCTATGGAGATTATAAAGCAGAAATATATCAGTTTATAGACCCAAAGTTTAAGGCCTACTTTGAAGGTAGACAGGAGACTGCAAAAATTCGTCTGGATGAGATTCTTTGGGGTGGGGTTTTACAAGATGGGATTCCTCCTCTGCGTTTTCCAAAAATGATTGCAGCCAATGATGCCGACTATTTAGAAGACAATAATGTAGTCTTTGGTTTTGCAATTAATGGCGTTGTCCGTGCCTACCCAAAACGGATTCTGGCCTGGCATGAGTTTTTTGTAGATAGCTTTGATGATATCGATATCGCAGGTGTCTATTGCACCCTTTGTGGTACTGTTATCGCCTACGATATGACACATGATGGAGTGAGACATGATTTAGGTACAAGTGGTTTTCTCTATCGTTCAAACAAACTCATGTATGACAAAGCAACACAGTCTCTGTGGAATACTATTGAGGGCGAACCCGTACTAGGTCCCCTTGCTGGAAAGGGTATTCAGTTAGAAACACATCCTGTTGTAACTACAACCTGGGGTGCTTGGAAAAAAATGCATCCAGACACAGAGGTACTGTCTCTTGATACTGGGCATGATAGAAATTATGATGAAGGCAATGCTTATAAGGAATACTATGCTACAGATCGTTTAATGTTTCCGGTTCCTTTAATGGATAAACAACTGGATAATAAACATGAGGTCTTTGTAATTCGAGTAGAAGGGTATAGAGATCAACCAAAAGTATTTTCCCATAAATTTTTAAAATCCAATCCTGTGCACAAGGATGTTTTAGCAGGAACACCAGTCACCATCCTAACAGACAGGTCAGGTGCGTCTAGGGCATATGCAACTAAAGACTATAACTTTAGTTCATTCAAAAACATGGAACTAAAGGACGATCAGAAAAATACTTGGACGGTAGATGAAGAAGGAATTCACAGTTCTTCTGGTCTTACTTTGGAAAGATTGCCAGCTCATGAGATTTTTTGGTTTGCCTGGGTAAATTCCTACCCAGATACGGAGCTTATCAAGTAGAGTGTCACTAGAAACTAATCATTCCACTCAAAGGTTTCAATAAGCTTTGCAACATCTTCTTTTACAAAGTCATACACTACAGCCATAGAATCTGGATCTACCTGGCTGTAAAAATATACAGATCCTCTTAGGTAATGATCTGTGCTGTCTGTAAGAAAAAATTGAACGGGCGTAGCTACCTCTCCTGACATCTCAAAAATAATTCCGCTCACATCATTTGGTTTTTGAATGACAACCTCGTCGCGGTAGTTAGCTTTTTGATTGTGCTTACTTATAAATTCGTAGGCATCTTCTACCATACCTTCAAATTCGTTTGTGTTGTTAATGGGAAAATAACTACAATGAATTTTACCATTTAATTGAGGGATGTCAATATCAAACCAACAGGGGTGAATGGGTTTTTCATCAAAGAATGATGTTTCCTTTTCTATGGTCGCATATTCTGGTACCTGAAAACTAAAATTACAATCTGAATTAACAAAGTCAGTATAACTCTTAACGGGAAATTCTATTTTAGGATACATGCGAGGCTTAGGCATAAGTGCCTGCTCTTCTTTACAACTTATAAAGACAAGAATTAGTAAACTGAAGAATAGAATTTGTTTCATGGAGTAAAGATACATAGTTTTAGAATCTATGCTTTTCTTAGTGTCTCTTTCCAAAGCGTATTAATGTCTTTTTTTAATTCTGCATTTTTATCTAAAAAAGAATTTGTCGGTTTATTATTCGTGTTCAGTGCTCTAAGGTTTTGTAAGTAGCTCGTATTAATTAAGTCTAGCCTTTTCTTTTCTTCCTTACTTAGCTTGTGTTTTGAAAGTCTTTTGAAAAATGCAAGAGCTAGTCCTAGTTCATTACTATCTAGAAGCTGTAGCAAAGTTTCGTAATTTGCTTTTTCACCATTCTTTATTAATCCTGATAGGGTTGCATCATCAATGTATCTAGGACGGCGTTTATTTTCGTTTGCTGTATAGATATTATCTTTAACCTCCCAGCTTCCATCTTTGTTTTTAGATACCAGATAGGTTTGTTCGTTAATGGCATCATATACAAACTGCAGTGTTTTAGTTTCCTTGTCAATCCAATAGAGTTTCCAATATTCATTTGTTTGTATTGTTGCAAACTCACTAAACATATTGGTAAGCCGTATGTCTAAAATTCTAAAATCACTGCCATGGTTCTTTGTGCTTAAGACCCAGTTATATTGTTTCTTATGTCTTAGGTTGTTTTGAATTACTTTAGCTGCCGGATTATTAATACCAAACAAGGGAACGAGTTCTTTTTCATCATAATCAAGGCCTGTGTTTACTTTTGAGTATGCTCTAAATTCTTCCTTATTTGCCTCCTCTATTAATAGTATCAAACTGCTCTCTAGTTTTCCACTCAGCTTTTGTTTGTTTTTTCTAAACTCGCTGATGTGGGTAGAAATCGTTGCCAATTTCTGGGCCTTACTTTTCCCTTTATAATAGTCCTGCTTGGACCTAAATCTTGAAAAAAAATCTTTAAAAAGGACAAATTCGTCTTGATTGCGATTGACATAATCACATAGAGATTGATAAGAATACTTATTTCTTTGGAGATATAATAAGTCTTCTAACAAGTGTTCTCTGATCTCAGAATATTCCACAATTACTAGAGTTTACAACAAAATAACAAATTGTTGTGATTTTAGTTGTGGTTTTGATGGTATTCTACAGCAATAATTAGATACATTAGAGTCAGCTATCGTTATAGAATGGCATGAAAATAAAGGAGGCTTTTACGTGGAGCCTCTTTTTTATTCCTTTTCAGGCTTCTTATCTCCCTTATCTTTTTGCTTTTTAACCTCTTCTTCTAAGTCCTTAGTTGCCTTCTTCAATTCATCTAATTGCTTTTCCTTCTTCTCTTTTTTCGCTTTTCCTTCTTTCTTAGCTACAGTTGGTTTTTCTGTTGACTGCTTATCCTCTTTTGAAAAAGTGAAACCCTTGTTGTCCGTTCCAACATAAATTGTATCGCCTGGACTAAACTTACCCGATAAGACTTCTTTTGATAGCCTGTTGATAAGTTCTCTTTGAATTACTCGTTTTAAAGGTCTTGCACCAAACTGTGGTTCATATCCTAGGTCTGCAAGTAAATCCATTCCTGATTCTGATATTTCCAAGGTAATATCTTGACGCTTTAGGTTCTTCTTTGCCTTGCGTAATAAGATGGCTGCAATTTTTTTAATCTCTGCCTTTGTTAAAGGAAGAAACATGATTTTCTCATCAATCCTGTTTAAGAATTCTGGTCTTAAGTTTTCTTTCAACAAGTCAAAGACTTCATGCTTGGTTGTTTCTAAGATATCCGCTCTGTGTTCTTCACCAACTGCATCTAAGTCTTCAAAGTTTTCTAAGATTGTTTCTGCCCCCATGTTTGAGGTCATGATAATAATCGTGTTCTTAAAGTTAGCTTCCCTGCCTTTGTTATCTGTTAATCGTCCATCATCTAACACCTGCAACAGAATATTGAATGTATCTGGGTGTGCTTTTTCTATTTCATCTAATAGTACAATTGAGTAGGGTCTTCTGCGTACTGCCTCTGTTAACTGTCCTCCCTCATCGTATCCAACATATCCCGGAGGTGCTCCTACTAATCTACTCACGGAATGCTTCTCTTGAAACTCACTCATGTCGATTCGCGTAATTGCTTTTTCATCATCAAACAAAACTTCAGCTAAGGTTTTTGCTAGTTCTGTTTTACCCACCCCTGTTGGTCCCAAAAAGATAAATGAACCGATTGGTTTTTTTGGATCTCCTAGTCCAGCACGTGATCTTCGCACTGCATCTGCTACTGCTACTACTGCCTCGCGTTGACCAATCAAGCGCTGACCTATTTCGTCCTCTAGGTTAAGAAGTCGTTCTTTTTCTTTTTTGAGCATTTTCGTAACTGGAATTCCTGTCCACTTGGCAACTACTTCTGCAATATCGTTTCCTGTCACTTCTTCGTTTGTAAATCTCTGATCGTCTGGTAATTTATCTAGAGCCTCTTCTTCCTTTTTCAGTTCTTCCTCTTTCGCCTTAATGTCACCATATCGTATTTTTGCAACACGCTCAAATTCACTATCACGTTCGGCCATTTCTGCCTCATGTTCTAATTCTTCTATTTCACGTTTTATATTCTGAATCTTATCAACAATTTCTTTTTCACTTTTCCACGCTGCCGTTAAAGAGTCTAATTTTTGCTTTGTATTTGCAATCGTCTCTCCTATCTGCTTTAGCTTTCGTTCGTCATTCTCTCGCTTTATAAATTCTCTTTCAACCTCTAGTTGTCGGACCTTTCTATCTAGTTCGTCTATTTCTTCTGGAACAGAATCTAACTCAAGTCTTAATTTTGCAGCAGCCTCATCAATTAGGTCAATAGCCTTGTCTGGTAGCTTTCTCTCTGTGATATATCTATGCGACAACTCTGCCGCAGCTACTAATGCCTCGTCCAAAATATCCATCTTGTGGTATACCTCATAACGCTCTTGTACTCCTCTTAAGATAGATACAGTATCTTCTACACTAGGTTCATCTATAAAGATGGGCTGAAATCGTCTTACTAAGGCCTTGTCTGATTCAAAGTATTTTTGGTATTCATCTAAGGTAGTAGCACCAATCGTTCTTAGTTCTCCTCTGGCTAATGCGGGTTTAAGAATGTTCGCAGCGTCCATCGCGCCATTGCCACCTCCTGCACCAATGAGGGTATGAATTTCATCTACAAAAAGAATTACCTCTCCGTCTGATTTTTGTACCTCTTTAATAACTGCCTTCAATCTTTCTTCAAACTCTCCCTTATATTTTGCACCTGCGATAAGTGCTGCTAGGTCTAAAACAAATATTTTTTTACTTTGGAGTTGTTCTGGAACATCTTGCTTTACAATCCTCCAAGCTATACCCTCTATAATGGCTGTCTTACCAACACCTGCTTCTCCAATTAGGAGTGGGTTGTTTTTCTTCCTTCTTGATAGAATGTGTAGTATTCTTCTTATCTCCTCATCTCTTCCTACTATAGGGTCCAGCTTTCCACTTTCTGCTCTTTCGTTTAGGTTGATTGCAAATTTTTGGAGGGAATTGTATTGATCATCTGAATGCTGGTCTGTCACCTTCCTTCCTTTGCGCAATTCATTGATCGCTGCGATGGCCGCATCTTCCGTAGCACCTAAGTCCTTTAATATTTGTGCTGCCTTATCTTTTCCTGTGAGTATCCCTAATAAGATTAGTTCAAGTGAAATATACTCATCTTTGAAATCCTTTAGTTTCTTTTTTGCTCTGCTTAAGGCTTGGTTAGCGTCGTTGGTAAGATATTGCTTCTCTACTCCTTCCACCCTTGGAAAACTTTTTATAGTCTCTTCAAGCTTTTGCCGAAGCGCAACTAAGTTTATTCCCATTTTTTGAAGAATGAAATCAGATAGTTTGTCGTCCGTTTCCATTATCCCTCTTATCAAGTGCACTGTGTCCACCTGCTGTTGGTCATAGCTTCCTGCAATTTGCTGCGATTTTAAAATCGCCTCTTGTGCCTTAATAGTAAAGTTATCGTATGTCATTTTTGTAATTTCGATTTAGTAAAATAGCAGCAATTTCTTAGCCAAGCCAAAATACGGGATATTAATAGATTATTTGGCAGAATGCTTGAGTAAAAGCATGTCAATTTGTCTCTCTTTCTAAAGAATTTCTATATATTTTAAAACTAGCTTTGCTATGAGGCTTTTACGGTTTATAAGAATATTTAATATGGACATAAGCTTGTTGTTATCTTTTATGAGTGCATCCTTGTTGTTGGCTCTTATGCCTGGACCAGATAACATTTTGGTATTAACCGAAAGTGTTTCAAAGGGGGCTAAATATGGGGTTGCTCTTGCATTCGGCATGAATTCTGGCATACTGATACACACCCTAGCTGCTGCGACTGGTCTATCTCTATTTATTCAAAACTCAGCCTACGCGTTTACTATTATAAAATATCTTGGCGCTCTCTATCTCTTCTATCTTGCTTTTATGTCTTTTAATGAAAAAAAAGAAAATATAGATTTTAGCTCTGACATAGACACGTTTAATTTTTGGTCCTTATTTAAGCAGGGCTTTTTGATGAATGTATTAAACCCAAAGGTCTCTCTTTTTTTCATCGCATTTCTTCCTCAGTTTATTAGTCCGGGGGGTATGCACATTATACTTCAGATGATAATTTTAGGCGCAATTTTTATGGTGCTTGGATTTATTGTCTTTGCTCTTATTGCACTAAGTGCTTCGCGTATGACGGGTTTTTTGCGCTCTGATCGTTTTTGGTCTTATACTAAATACACTAAAGTCATTGTCTTGAGTCTACTGGGTATTGGGCTCTTACTGTCTAAAAAATAGATAGCCTAGGTCCAGTTTGACGGAAGCGGCACCTTACACTTTCTAAGGAAATCATAGGAAACTATTTCTTGTCTTGATATTGCAACTAATCTATCATGCTTATTGCTGTAGATTTTTGTTTCCAATACGATTTTTTCTGTAAGTACCTCTGTCTTGGTTGTTTCAAGTCGTACTGTGTCAGGAAAGCGAACAGGTCTAATGTATTTACAATCTAACCAAGCAACTACAGCTCCAATATGCTCTTCGTTTACTAACATACCGTTGTTCATCTTGATGAGAAAATCTACACGAGCACTTTCTACCCATTTTAGGTACATGACATTGTTTACATGCATAGATGCATCAATTTCTCCCCACTGTACTTCTATTGTTTTGCTTGTCTTCATATAAATAACTTATTAAAATAAAACTAAGATTATTTTTCAATACCGTATCCTTTATTAATGTCTCTCCCAGTAATTTTGTTCCTCTATTTCTTCAAGGATAACCGAATAGTTTTGATAGCGTAATTCGCTTATTTCTCCAGACTCTATTCCTGCTTTGACTGCGCACTTGGGTTCGTTTCTATGCATGCAGTTAGAAAACTTACATGCTTTAGAGGCTTTAAAAAACTCTTTGAAGTTATGTGCAACATCTTCTGCTTCTAAATAATTATAGGATAGTGTTTTTAATCCAGGTGTGTCAATAATGTTTCCACCTTCTGGCAATGGAAACATTTCTGCAAAGGTTGTTGTGTGTTGTCCTTTTCCTGTGTATTCTGATAGCGTACCTGTGCGTTGGTCAAGACCGGGTTCAATTACATTTAAGAGACTTGACTTTCCTACGCCACTTTGTCCACCCAAGAGCGTCGTTTTATCTTTTAGAATGTTTTTAATTTGTGTAATACCTTTCTTTTCTAAGGCCGAACTTATAAAAACAGTATAGCCTATCTTTTCGTATATCTCCTTAAGATATTGATAGTACTCTAAGTCATCATCTGTATATAAGTCACCCTTGTTAAAAACTATGTAGACAGGAATATTAAAGGGCTCTGTCATCAGTAAATACCTATCAATAAACCCTTGCTTTAATCCTGGGTTGCGCATAGTAACAATGAGTATTGCCTGGTCTATGTTACTCGCAATAATGTGTAGTAGGTGTTTTTTTCTTGGGGACTGTCTAATGACATAGTTCTCTCTATCTAGAACTTCTGAAATAATTCCAGATTCTTCCTTGTCCGTTTTCTCATAGGTGACATAATCTCCTACTGCGATTGGGTTGGTTGCCTTTGTTTTATTTAGTCGCATCTTACCGACAGTCCGGCATGGAAGAAAGGTGTTTTCTTCTGTTAGAACTTCGTACCAACTTCCTGTGGATCTAAATACGCGGCCCTTTGGCATTAAGAAACTTTAGTAGTCACTGAATGAATGGCTGCAGACATGTCCATAATAAGTTCTGGGTCTTTCTCAATAGCGTTACCCACTACTATAACATCTGCCCCTGCTCTACAATTTGCCGCTGCTTTTTCTGGAGTAGAAATTCCCCCACCGACTATGAGTGGGACAGAAATCACATCACTTACAGATTGGATCATTTTTTCTGGCACTGGATTTTTTGCACCACTACCTGCATCCATATAAATGAGTTTCATACCTAAGAGTTCTCCAGCGACTGCTGTGCACACTGCTATGTCTTCTTTGTTATTAGGAATCGGGCGGGTGTTGCTCATGTACGTAACCGTTGTGTCAATACCCCCATCCACTAACATATAACCTGTTGACATAATTTCAAGAGGACTTACTTTTAAATAGGGTGCGGCAATTACATGGTTACCTATGAGTAGCTCTGCATTTCTACCAGATATTAGAGAAAGGAAAAGTAAGGCGTCAGCCTTCCAGCTTAGTTGGAATGAATTCCCTGGAAATAAAATCATAGGAATCTTGCATTTTTGTTTTATTGACTTTAATAAGTCATCCAACATGTCATTCACAATAAGGCTACCTCCTATGAAAAAATAATCAACATTAGCATCTATAGCTAGATCTAAAACACGATCTAATTTCCCTAGTCTTACCTTGTCTGGATCTAAGAGTACTGCGAATTTTTTCCCGCCTGAGTTTTTTGCTTCTGTAATGTCCTTGTATAGGTCCATAAGACAAATATAAACAGAATATTAGAGCCTGTGCCTAGAAATCTTTACCTAGTCCTAAATGAAGCCGCCCTTTTTGTATCTCTCTTGTTTCTATTCCCCAGCCATAATCAACTCGTACGAAATATCCAAAAAAGGTTGTTCTAAGTCCTGTACCATAAGACATGACTACAGGATCTCTAAAATATTGAATAGTTAACTCAACAATGGGTGGTGTTTCTAGGGTAACAATATTGAGCGGGTTTTCATCGCTATAAGGGCTGCTACCGTGCCACGCCATACCAACATCATAAAATCCAATGGCCTGTAAATTTTTTAGAATGGACCATCTGCTATTACCTAAGCCAATTAGTTTTCCTAGTGATAATCTAAATTCTGCATTTCCTAGGGTATAACTTGTTCCGTTTCTGATATTTGTGTCAAAGCCTCTTAAATTAGCAACTGGTGTTTGGTACGCAAATGATTTTTGTGGAATAGGAATAGACGAATTATAGGCATTTAGAATATCGCTTTCAGTTCCACCAATGTGATATAATATCCGCTCTGAACCAAAAGAGGTTCCCCCTGCTACTCGTAATGCTATAACTGCCATGTCATTTAAATTTATATAATGGCGTGCATCTAATCCAAAGATAGTGGTAAAGCCTAGGGATGCATCAAAACTAAATCCATCTGCTACCCGCAGGTCAAACCTATTTATTGCCTCCGTAAATATTTTATATCGCGTTCCCTCCTTGAAGTTTATTCCTTTGTCAATAGTATTATCGTAGACGTATTCTAGTTTTATACCGATACGTTTTTCATTAAACTCTGGAGCGTTTAATGTATTCAAGTCTGTAGAAAGAAGAAACTGTCTATCCTGTCGTACAGTGGTGGTCGCACGAATACTTCTGTAAATATTAAATGGATACTTTAATCTATATTGCCCTAAGAGTATTCTGTTTCTAAGCCTAGATCCATCCAATATATTATTCGTGGCTTCAAAGGTTTCGGACTTTCTATATAGGGCATAGCGCTTATCAATAAGTTTTTTATTGTTGTCCACCGTTAAGAAAAACTCTGTGCCGTTAAAGGCCGTAGGTACACGTAGGCCTCCTTCAAAAATGTAATCTTCAAATAGATCTTTTGTTCTTGTTTTAATCAACAAACCCATAGGAGTAAACTGCAGGTCTCTACCGTCTCCCACATAGCTTTCTAAACCTTCAAACAAGACATTATTGTCAAGTTTCATGGTGACGTTATCCATCTTAAATTTTGTCCGTGTCGCCTTTGCCCTAGCTGAAACGAAGTCTAGTACGTAGGTAGAGCTGACCTCTTTAATTTCTGGTATTAGCTCTTTGTTAGGTGTTAGTGTTGAACGTATGTTTTCTTTAATCTCTGCTATATTGTCTGGATCTGTAAATTCGCTTTGAAAGTTCCAAGAAAAAGGAGCTTCTGTACTTTCTTCTTCTGCTGGCAAAAAGGGTATTTGTACTTCATTGCTTAATCGTTCTTTATAAAACAAAGACCTTTCCGCCTTCTTTTCTTTTTTCCAGTTTTCCGGTGCCTGATACAATTCATAGGCTCCGTTGTAATACGTCATAAAATAATACTGATCTCCTTCTTGGGTATAATCAATAATGTTTCTGTTATAATTAGACACGCAAGAGTAATAGGCTTGATCAGAGAAACTACCTATGTATTGGTTGAGCATACCGCTCTTGTTACTCAAAAAGCTAAATTTGTCTGGATATATATATTGCGGCTGTCTTTCACTTAGTTTCTCTGTAATAGTTAATCGTTTTAATGTGTATGGTTCGGATTCCATATTTAAAAAATACACATCAAAGTTGTCTATTGGTAGAATGGTGTCTAACTCCAATCTCTTTAATTCTTCGCTTTGGCGATTACTTGAAAATAAGACTCCCTTTCTCTGATCGTCTGAGATAAAACGCGCAGATAAATCATCATAATAGTCGTCTGTTATTTTTGTCAACTTTCTACCTTTAGTGTTGTACATAATTAGGTCAGAAAATCCATCGACGTTTGCTGACATCAGATATCTAAGATTGTCATAAGCATTCAAACTGTAGACACGTTGAAAATTTTCTGGGAGAACCTGTTCAATATACTCTTCCGTTCTAATGTTCCATTTACGAACAAACATCTGATCTTTCTTCTCGTATACAATTGAAACAAATCGGCTATCTGGGTGCCAGCAAAGAACAGGATAGTTGTAATCTGTAGCTTGGAAATTATTCTTGTAGCCATCTTGAAAAATCTTCTTTTCCTCCCCTGTCTTCAGATCTCGCAAATACACTTTACTCTTTCCAATTTCATTTGTGCAATACAAAAGCATCGATTGATCAGGGCTCAATAAAATTTCTGAAAGTGGTACACTTCCCTTTTTATCAATAGCTATTTGTTTGTGCTCTTGTAGTTTTTCAAAGCCAGTTTCTTTTTCATAATGCGCAACATAGTGTGCACTCCAGTCTTCAATTACAAATTCAAAGTCTTGGTTTAGTACATACAGAAAACTACTTTCTAGATTTCTATTGATTCTTGTTAAATAAAGGATGTTTGCAATGGCAGATTTGCCATAGTGCTCATCTAGATAATAAAACAAGGAGTGTCCTGCAATTTTGGGAAAGCGTTTAGCGCACTCTTTAAAATCATGATATTTGTCATCTTGATAAAACACATCGCGTAACTCATCATCTAATTCGTAATCCCATTGACTACCTATATATGAAATCAAGCCCTCTCTAAACCAATCTGGAAGATCAAGTAAGATCGCATTCTGAACGATCTCTTGTAAGTTAGAACCTATCAGAATTGAATTGATGTAAACAGATGCAATTCCCTCTTTAATTTGTCTTCTGAGGTTTTGGTGGTTGCCATCAAAATAGACAAACATCTTATTCCCCACTATTTTTGTTTTCCCCGTACTGTTGAGAAAAGTTTCTTCATAGCCGATGTTACTTTGTTTCAGATCTGTTTCGTCCAAATAGACAATGACCTCAATCTTATCATTAATCCGATGCTCAAGAACCTGTTGTATTCTATCGTGGTCCAGCTCTGCTAATTGTATGACTGTATGTGCAACATTTCTGCCTTTGCCATACCAGTATACATTAAAGTTTTCTGTCTCATATTCATACCATTGATTAAAATCATCGTGGTACTGGACTCTGTTTTTACCAAAGTTTGTATTTATGCTTTGTGCCTCCAATTGTAAGGACAAAGACATTGCTACGGCTATATATAGGACTAAATTTTTAATTTGTTTTATCACTTTTTGCAAGAAATACAGTAAGATAAAGGAAAAATTCGTTCTTTGCTAGTAGCTAATTTAAGATATAATGAAGATTCAAAAGTTCACTTTCAATCCTTTTCAGGAAAACACATATGTTTTATACGACGAAACAAAAGAATGTGTCATCATTGACCCGGGTTGTGGTGACCTGAACGAAGAAAAAATCTTAGCAGATTTTATTACATCAAAGGAGCTTAAAGTAGTCCTTTTGTTCAATACGCATTGCCATATCGATCATATTTTAGGGAATGCCTTTGTTGCAAAGACTTATTCTGTTCCCTTGGCTTCACATAGGGGAGAAATTCCTGTATTAGAAGCTGGAGCGCAGGTGGGTCAAATGTATGGTATAGCCTATACCCCCTCTCCCCCTATGACTAAATTTTATGAGGATGGAGATATCCTAAGTTTTGGAAACACAAGTTTAGAGGTTTTATTTACTCCTGGACATTCTCCGGCGAGTATTTCATTATATACAGATCGTGTGTTAATTGGTGGGGATGTTCTATTTGACAACAGTATCGGACGAACAGACCTGCCAGGTGGGGATCATGCAACTCTAATTAAAAGTATCAAGGAGAAATTGTTTGTTTTGCCAGACAACACAATTGTTTATTGTGGTCATGGTCCTGAAACAACTATTGCTAAGGAAAAACAGTTTAATCCTTTTTTACAATAATGCTTTAGTTCCACCAAACGGCGTAGCCTTTTTTCTTGAGTTCTTGCGCTAGTTCTTGTTCCATTTGCATAGCCTCCTTTTTTGAGTGTGGTTTATATTCATTATATAAACTTGGTCGTAAAAACTTGCCATACTTCTCTACATAGGATGAAGAAATTTTATATCCCTTTTTTGATCTATAGCCTTGTTTGTGTTTTAGAAAGCGTTCCCTTGGGCTGTGACTGGTCATGCCTACATACAGACATTCTTTTACTCCCCTAAACTGCGGATTTGCATCGCGAAATTTCTTCCTGTCTGTCCAGACCTTCTTGTCCAATTCAACAACATAAACACTATATTTCATTGCTAAGGTTTTGTGTACTATAGACAAGTATAATTCGTACAAAAACAAAGCCAATTGTATTAATAGCTGCTGCATTTTTAAACCCGGTGTTATGATCTGATAAATTCTATAGTTTCTAGTCTTTCTGTATTCCTTATATATTTTAAGTAATTTAGTAACATGCACATTTTTAATTACAGAAATATCCTTTGTCTATTGCTAATTCTTATTTGTTTTAGCGTCGAAGCACAGGATCTGCTAATCAATGAGGTGCTTGCGTCAAATCGTTCAATTACGGATGAGGATGGAGATTACAGTGATTGGTTAGAGATATTTAATGCTAGTGATGATCCTATTTCTTTGAGCGATTATAGAATAAACGATGCCAATTCGTTTGACAATGCCTGGCAACTTCCTGACATTATCCTTTCTCCTTCCAATTATGTCTTGGTATGGGCCTCATCTAAAAACAGGAAAGATGTTTCCTATCATACAGACTTTAAACTTTCTGAGGGAGAATCAGTATACCTCTTTGATCTTAATGAAGAACTCCTAGATAGTCTTTTTATAGAATCAGTTTGTGCTGATATTTCCATTGGAAGGTTTGGTTCAGAGATTGTGTATTTTGAAGAAACAACACCTGGTGCTCAAAACTCAGATGTTAGTTTTTCTGGAATTCTAGAAAACACAATTCGTTTTTCTAATTCTGGTGGTAATGTAGGGCCGCTTGTTTTAGAACTAGAAGGAAATGAGAATGGAGAAACAATTCGCTATACTACAGATGCATCTATTCCAACAAGTAGCTCCTTAGAATATACAGGAGCTATTCCTATAAATACAAATACAGTCATTCGTGCCTGTCTTTTTAAAGAAAACTTCCTTCCTTCCAAAGCTAGTTCGAGAAGCTATTTAGTAGATGTAGAGCACGCTCTTCCCGTTGTAGCTTTGGTGACAGAGCCAAATAATTTTTTCGATGAAGATGTTGGCATCTATGCTTTTGGTTCTGATTACGTAAATCAGTTCCCATATTTTGGTGCAAACTTTTGGCAAGACTGGGAGAGACCATTACATTTTAGTTTATACGAGGCTGATTCACTTGCGTTTGAACTGAACGCAGGAACAAAAATATTTGGTGGGTGGTCACGTGCAAATGACCAACGTTCTTTGTCCATTTTTGCACGTGGTGGATACGGTACTTCTGAAATTAAATACAAACTATTTCCTGAACTCGATTACGATATATTCCAGGCTCTTGTTTTACGAAATTCTGGCAATGATTTCTTAGAATCTAATATGCGGGATATTACTCTTACAAGTTTAATGTCGGGTAGTGGTCTTGAGTTCTCTGCTTTTAAACCAGTTGCTACCTACCTCAATGGTGAGTACTGGGGTATGTATAATCTTAGAGAAAAAATAAATGAGCATTTTTTAGCAAGTAAGTATGGGGTGGATCCATCTCAAATTGATCTTTTAGAATTTGCAGGATCTCCTGTTATGGGTGATAGCACAGAATATCTTGAACTCATTACTTTTTTGGAAAATAATAACCTCGCGAATGATGCCAATTTTGCTGTTCTAGAAAATGAAATAGATATTGAAAATTTCATCATCTACCAGGTCACTCAAATATATTTTGATAATACAGATTGGCCAGGAAATAATATTAAGTTTTGGAGAACGCCAGAAACTAAGTGGCGCTGGATTTTATATGATATCGATTTTGGTTTTGGTATATGGACTCCCTTTAGTTATTTCAACAATACTCTTGGTTTTGCTTTGGAAGAGAATGGTCCTGTATGGCCAAATCCTCCCTGGTCCACCCTCTTGTTTCGTAAATCAGTTGAAAATATTGGATTTAGAAATAGGTTTATAAATCGATTCGCTGACGAACTAAATTCTCGTTTTTTACCTCAAAGGGTCGACCAGCATATTACTAATACACAGGCAATGATAGCCTCAGAAATTGAACGGCATTATACGAGGTGGAACGGCAGTCTTGGGGAATGGGAAAGTGAGCTTGGGGATATGCGCTTGTTTGCCATCAACAGACCTGATCGTGTAAAAGGGCATATTTTAAGTGAATTTAATTTACCCGATTATCATACACTCACCTTAGAAATAGAGGACAGTAATCAGGGCTATGTATATATAAATAATCGTTTAAAAATTGATGAATCAACTTGGTCTGGAGATTACTTTGAATCTGTGCCTATTGAGTTAATTGCGATTGCACATCCCGGTTATGTATTTTCCCACTGGGAGGAGGATCTAAATTCCACAGAATCTAAACTTCTCTTAGATGTAAACAGTAATACAACACTAAGACCCGTTTTTGAAGTGGCCATTCCCAATGGTCCGGGTGTTATTATTAATGAGATTAACTACAATGCAGCTGAAGACTTTGATACAAAAGACTGGGTAGAGATTCACAATAGGTCTGATAACTATGTAGACCTTTCTTCTTGGGTTCTGAAAGATAGTGATGATACGCATAGTTATGTGTTTGCAGATGGTATGTTGTTAGAAGGAAAGGGCTTTTTTGTAATAAGTAGGGATTTAGCAGATTTTAAAGCTCTTCATCCAGGAGTAGAGAATGCAAAGGGTGGTTTAGGGTTTGGCTTATCAAGTGAACAAGACGAACTGCGCTTGTTTAACTCGTTTAATGATTTGATAGATAGTGTGTCCTACAGTTCAATAGAACCTTGGACAGAATTAGCAAACGGACAGGGTTATACTCTTGAATTAATAAGACCCGACTTAGACAATCTTGTTCCTGAGAATTGGGCTGCTATTCATCAGAACGGTAGTCCCGGCATAACAAATGAGGATGTGTCATCAAGCACAGAAAATATTCCTGGTTTAGAAATTAGCTGTTTCCCTAATCCTGTGCCTGGTCAACTAAAGGTCATTTTAAATCTTGATTCAACTAAAGCACTTAGAGTCCATCTCTTAAATGAGCACGGAGGACTTGTTAGGGTCTTACATGCTGGCACACTTAATAAGGGTAATAGCATTCACAACTATGATTTAGAAAATTACCCAGAGGGTATCTACTACATCCAGATCACAGATAGTCAGGGTTACTCAAATACGCGCAAGGTAATTAAGCTATAAACTATCTGTATTTAATAAGCTTAGATTGGACTGTATTGTTGTTATCATATGATTCGTGGAATAAGAATACAATTCCATCCGCACCTTTTTGACCAGCTGTCTTAATCATTTCCTCCTTGATCTTATCTAAATTAATTGTAGGGTTGTTTTGATTGTCAGAAGATAGTTGTCCCATAACCCGAAAATCTCTTTTGATATCCATCTCGTCATAAAACACATCTACGTCTAGTGTGGGAGCGAAAACGTCACCTAAATAGTGCATACGCGGGGAACAAGCTGAAAACAGTATTACAAAAAACAACAGTGTAAAGTTTTTCATAGTATATTGGTTTGATTAGTTGATATAACTAAGCTAAGCTAATCATTTCTTAATGTCTGTTAAAACTGATGTAAAAGATTGTTAAGCTTACAGTTTAATCTTGAGCGGTCTTAGCCTTCCAGTATATGAAAATTTCATTTCCGATGATAAGTAAACTGGCAATTGTAAAAATACTTAACCAGAGTGTGTCCATTGCCTTTGCATATTCTGGGTAAAAACTTTCGACTAAAAATATCTTCAGGGCAATTACAATTCCAGCTGTAAAATAGAGCAATACACAGCAGGCTTTAAAGTTGATTTTTTCTGCGCTGTATTTACGTTTAAACGTGTGGTGTAGTAGGTGTGTCATTTTCCTTTCTTCAGGATACATTCTGCATAGCTGTTTTAAGATAGTAATGGCCTCTGCATATTCTGTGTTATTATACAGACTTGCTGCCTTTTTAAACAAAAGTTCTTTGTAAGGATCTTCTGATTCTATGCTGAACACATTGTTTGAAATTACAGTCTCAATAAGAGAATCTACTTCCTTTAAAAATGTTGAATAATCTCCTACTTCAAAAAAGGAAACTAGATAGTAATAGTCAATTATGACTCTCTTTTCGAAGGGTAGAAAGGAAATATCTTGTTTGTTTCTTCTATAAAAACGAATCTTTTCCTGGTATCCCCCCTGCTCAATTGCAAAGAAGTTATCATATGTTCGATATGCCTTTATAATTTCCTTTTCCATCAATTTCTCTTATCGTAGCCCCAATATAGTTTGTTTCTGATTGTATTCATATAGCTGTCTACCTCACTAACTAGTAAATTTGTGTTAAAGTTGCATCTTTTAATCTTAATCTCCTGATTTGCTTGAATAGTTTTATGTCTGGAATCTAACGTACATAAGAAACTCTCTGCCCTTCCTTCAATTTTAAAACTTAATTCCGAATTATCAGGTATTACAATGGGTCGCACATTCAAATTGTGTGGAGCAACCGGCACTACACCAAAATTTCCAGATCCTGGGAAAATTATTGGGCCACCACATGAGAGAGAATAACCAGTAGAGCCCGTTGGTGTTGTAACTATAATTCCGTCAGCCCAATAGGAATTTAAGAACTGACCATCAATATAACTGTGGATCGTCACCATTGAGGACGTGTCTCTTTTGTTAATGGTAAAATCATTTAGGGCGAATGAAACTTCTGGAAACAAATCTGCTGGTTGTGTGATAGAAATCATACTTCTTTGTTCTACTTTAAACTTCCCTTCCTTTAAGTCTATAATTGTTTCCTTTATTTTTGTTTTCTCTATAGAAGCAAGAAAACCAAGTCGTCCTAGGTTAATACCAAGAATTGGAGTTTCGACATCTCTTATTAGGGTCATAACAGCTAAGATTGTCCCATCCCCTCCCAAGGTTATACAGGCGTCCGGCTTATCTGCTTTAAAATCGTCATAAGTGGTAAAGGTTTCACATGATCTATTTACATGATCTTTATATTGCTCATAAATTGGCTTATACATTTTATAGTGAATACCGTTCTCTTCTAATGCATCTATTGTTTTTGTAACAAAGTGCACATCTTGCTTTTTAAGCTGTTTCCCAAATATAAATACTTGCATTTTTTCTTTTCTAAAACGAACTAGAGCTGTGAAGAAAATACCCATGCTCTCCTAAGTCGTTAATACTATATTCAAAGCTATATAGAAAATTATTAAATAAGATAATATCCAATGCGCCACCATATCCAAAAAACCATCTATTGTTAATAGTATTGGTCTCTATATAGGTCCTTTCATTTACATATGCAAAATCAAAATTTGCACGCAGGGCCATCTTAATATTTACCTTTTCAAATTGTTTTGGAAGATACTTGCTGGTCTTGGTGTCTTTATTAAGAAACTGAAATTTTAAATTATTTAGTAATAGAACATAGTCTGTTCCGTCCATTACGAATAATTCAAAACCACTTACTAGGTCTGCGTCCCAGCCTAGTCCCGTATTATTAGCAAACGAAACTACGTCACGTGTTAAATTTGTCTTTGCCTTTGTTTTGTTTCCTATTATAAATTTAGAGTTCAATTTTTCATATACCTCAAACCCTCCAGTTAGGCTTAGGTTATTATATTCATTAAAAATCCCGAGTCCTTCTTTTTTTACATTTCCGAAGAGTCTATATCCATCCTGTGGATAGAGAGTATAGATACGTTTATCGTATTGCACATCCAGCTCTAAAAAAAAGAATCGTATTTGATTCCGATCATTTAAAAAATAGTTAGGATTCAATTCTTCCAAGACAAAGTCGTCTACAGCGTTCCTGTGAAACTCAAAACGAAATTCTGAGAATACATTATTCCCTGGTCTATAGGTAATACGACCTCCAGTCCTAAAGCGCCTCAATAAAACGCGTTCGTCCTCAGCTTGTTCAAACAATGTTTTGTTTCCTATGGTTACATAGGCAATTTCCTTATTGTCAGCATAAAAAATTTGGTAACCAAATCCGATAGTTCGCGCTTCGTTTAAATAGGGAAACAGATAATCTAATTCGTACTTTCTCGTGTAACCGAGTTGGAATTTAGCCTTTAATCTATCTCTATAGCCTGTTAAATTAAAGTGTGATAATTTCACCCCATAGTTTACCCTGTCTAAGCTTCTGTTCTGTTCCTGCCACCAAACATTAAAGTTTCTATCTGCTAGTTCAAAAATATATGTTGGGTAGAGATACCAATTCTCTTCAAGTTCAACAACCACCTCTACCTTATTTGTGGCGGCATCCCAATTATTGATATTTGCTTTTGCAGAGTTAAAGAGACCTGTGCTTAATAGTCTATTTTCACTAATGGATAGAAGTTCTGGTAATGCAACTTGGGATACGGTGTCCCCTATTTTAAATTCCATCTCACGGACTAAGACAACTTCTTTTGTTTTATCATTTCCATTAAAGCGAATAGACGAGATGATTACTTCATCCTGAGCGAGGACTTGTAAACAACTAAGCAGGTTTAAAAGAAGTATAACTAATATTGTTTTTTTTGTCTTATACATTGAGATAGGTCATCAAAGAGTCATATCTATCCTTTAGGTCATCAAAATATTCTGATTCAGTAAAAGATGCTTTAATACGATAATCATAGCGCTCTAGTGATTTAAGTATTGCACTGATTTCTTGTAGGTTTACCTTGATCGTAACGCATACCAGGTTTGTATTTTCTTCTTGTGTCAAGAAACTACTAAGAATTACAGCACTTTCACTTTCTACTATATTGCTTATTTCGGAGAGGCTGTATTGATTTTTTTCTATTTCTAAAACAACGATGCTGCCGGGTTCTTTGAATGAAAAACTATTCGCATAAAAGTGTATTAAGTCTTCCATAGATATCAATCCCATATAGTTTTCATCCTTATCTATTACAGGGATTATGGTTAAACTGTTATCCGCTAATTTTGCCATTATTTCAAACACATGGTCTGTATCTTTTACATAGGCATGTGAGAGACTAAGAGAATAACTTCCTATTGCCTCTTCCAGTGTGTGCTGCATAATGTTATCCTCAGATATGGTACCGAGTAATTGTGTATTATTTACGATGGGTAGGTGTTTTAAATGATAGACATGCATCATTGTTAGCGCCTCTTCTCCAGTATCTGAGGTTTTAAGAGGTGCGAAAGTATTTGATATGAGATTCTGTGCTATCACGTTTTAAATTTGTTGTTATAGTCTTACTTTCGTAATAATTTTTTGCGTTCCAAAGTAAATTCTGATTCCGATAAGAGGCCCCGTTTTCTTAATTCAGCAAGTTTATTGAGTTGGGATAATAAGACATCGTCTTCTAAAAGGTCTCCTTCTGGAACATCTTTAGCCTGCTGCGCTTTACTGTGTCTAAAGCCACCTTTTCTATATGCATCAAAATCTTCTTGGATTCGTAAATATGCAAAAGCATCTTCTGTGTTTACCCGTTCTAGATTTTGCATACCTAATTCAACTGCTTGTGATAAGTGATGATATGCTTTGTCTTTCTTTTCATTTAAAGAATAAATAGCAGCGAGCGTATAATGTGTTTCTGCATCCCGACTATTAATTTTTACTGCTTCGAGTAAATCCTTCTCTGCGCCCTCTAATTCAAAGTTTTTGTATTTTTTTATTCCACTTGTTTTAAATGGATTTGCCTTTCTTTTGTTCTGAGGTCTTGCTTGTTGTGGACGTCTTTCTTCATACTGGCGATTTGTCTGTCTTCCCTGTCTCTGAGACTTTCTTTGTTGTTGTCTACCCTGCTGTCTCTGAGATCTTCTTTGTTGTCTCGACCCGGCCGCACCATTATATTTTTTATCAAAGGCATCATCAGACATCATTAACAATCGGATGCCTTCAAATATTCCAAGCATGGTTGTTATGGGTAAAAATCTAGACATCATGAACATAAGCACTACATAAAAAATACCTCCGCCTACATCACCAAGGTAAAATCGGTGTAATCCTATTGTCCCTCCAAAAATGGATAACATGGCTGCAATTATTCTATTTTTCTTCCTCACACTTACGTAGTTTACATGTTAATACTGCTATATCGTCAACAAAGCCCATCGGTCCTCTAAATTTGTCTATCTTTTTAATTAGTTCTTCATTAAAGCCCTTGGCACCTTTCCTGTAGTTTTTTGCTACAAATTCCTCAATTTTTTCATCATCAAAATACTCTCCCTGCTTATTTTTTAGATCCGCTAAGCCATCCGTAAATGACATAATCAAGGCGTTCTCCTTTAAATCCACCTGTGCTTCCGTGATTTCAGGAAGTTTTTCAAATGCACCTATAACTGTACAACCCTTATCAAGGCGTATTTGTTCCTTACCATTTCTTAAAACAGGTGGATAATGACCTGCATTAATATATTTCAAAGTCATTTTACTCGTATCTATCTCTGCTATAAAAAAGGTAATAAATTTATCTCCTTTTGTTATTCTAAACACTGCTTGATTCAGTGCAAAGACGAAGGTTTCTAAGTCTCTATATTGGTAAATTAGACTTTGTAACATCGCTTGGAAATTTGCCATTAACAATGCAGCGGCAACTCCTTTACCAGATATGTCTGCAATACAAACTGCAAAGCGGCTATCACTGAATTGAATATAGTCTAGATAATCTCCTCCAATATTAGAGTGTGGTTTATAGATGCTATCCAGCGTATATTTTTTACCACAGGGTAACACCTCTGGTATGAGTTTCTTTTGTACCTCTTCTGCTAACTCCATCTCTCTATTTAATCGTTCCTGATGAAGTTGTCTTTTAAACAAACGCTTATTCTCAATTGCAACCGCAATGATATTTGTAATCGTCGTAATAAATTGAATCTTGTTATAAAGATCTTCTCTGTCTTTAATTCCACCGATGAGCGAATACGCAATTGGGTTCTTTTTATGGTATACAGGAATTATGATATCAAAACCATCCAATTCCTTTTGTTCACCCTTTTTAATTGTATGCAGTCTATTGTACTCTAGAATAAAAGGAACTAAGTCTTTTGCCTTTTGGGGATCGTATTTTATTTCACTCACGCAGTTCCACTCATCCTCTTGTTTAATAAAAAGTGCCATACTTGTAATACCCATCTCCCAACTCAAGAAAGATCTGTACATATTATACAAACCCATATGTGAAACATTATCATTAATAGCTTGCGTAATAGTAAGAAGACTCTTAATCTGTAACTCCTTAAGATTAAGTTCTTTCTCTAACTTTTCTAATAGTGCAAGTTCTCTACTCAATGTTTATTCTTTATATCTAAAACATCCCTAAGACTGTTTCCCGCTAAATTAAACGCTAAAACTAAGAACATAATTACAATTGCAGGAATTACAGCTAGAAAGACTTTGCCGCCTAGTACATAACCATAATTTTCGTTAAGCATATTACCTAAAGATGGCGTGGGAGGTTGTACACCAAAACCTAGATAACTCAAGCCTGCCTCTATCAAAATTGCTATTGCAAAATTAGCAGCAGAAACTACTGTGAGTGGTCCTACTAGATTTCTTAAAATATGTGTGTATAAAATTCTATTTGTACTGTATCCCAGGGTGCTTGCAGCCTTGACAAAATCTTTGTTTCTGATTTCCAGTACCTGTCCTCTCACTAACCTGGCTACCTCTACCCAAAGCGTTAGACCAACTGCAAGATATATTACATTTATACTCCTTCCTAAGGCTATTACAATTGCAAATACGAGTAAAACTGTTGGAATAGACCATACTGTATTGATTATCCACATAACCACGTCATCAATCCAACCTCCTTTATATCCTGATAGTAGTCCTAAGAGTAAGCCAATTACTAAGGAGATAATTACAGCGAGTAAACCAACAAATAATGAAACGCGTAAGCCCAATATAATGCGACTAAAAATATCCCTACCATATCTATCCGTTCCAAAAATAAAACGTTTTCTTATTAGGTTTTCACTCTTAAGCTGCGCTATAATCTTGTCTTTATTAAATTGCTTTTTATCCCCGTTTGCTAAAGTAATATCTAGGGCAACACTAGAATTATCAAATACAGCACTTATGGGCATTACAACGTCCCAGGGTTTGAGAAAACGTTTTTTGCCTTCTAAATCTTCAATGATGAGTTCATCAATATTTATCGTTATATCTTGGTAAGGGAGATATTCATATTCAGAATTTTTTCCTTGGAAAATCTTGGATAATATAGATTTCTTTGGAAAATCTACATTGCGTCTAATCTTTAAAACATCAACAGAATACCCCGGATCCTTTAAAGCAAGAATAGGTATTTGTTCATTTGCATCTTTTGTTTTGTCAGGTATAATCAGGTTAGCGAAAATGGCGAACAGACAGGCCAATAAAATAATGCTTAAACCAAGTATTGCTGATTTCTTTTTTAATAAGCCTTTTACTATCTCCGATCTTTCCAACTAGCTATTTAATTTTGGATTTGTATTGTGTCGATTCGCATCTCTCTGGGTCTTCTTAATAAGAGATTTGCTTAACTCCTCTTCTAAATCTGTGCCTGTCTGATTAGATAGACATAAAAGAACGAAGAATATATCTGCAAGTTCTTCCTTTATCCTTAGATCAACCTCTTTAAGATCTGTTTCTTTTTTAAAACTTTGTTCTCCGTATTTTCTCGCAAACAGACGTGCTAATTCTCCTGTTTCCTCCATGAGAACGGCTAAGTTCGTTAGTTCCGAAAAATACCGAACACCATATTCTTTGATCCAATCATTTACTTGTTTTTGCGCCTGCTTTAACTCCATTGTTTATTCTTTATTTCTCGTATCAATTTGTATTGTTACTGGACCATCATTCAGTAATGAGACTTTCATATCTGCTCCAAATATTCCCTTTTCCACCCTTCTACCAGAAACTTCCTTAAGTCGTAATAAAAACTTTTCATACATAGGAATAGCTATATCAGGTTTGGCTGATCTAAGATAGGAGGGTCTATTCCCTTTCTTAGTACTTGCATAGAGTGTAAATTGAGAAATAACTAAGAAGTCCCCTTTTACATCTTCTACAGATAAGTTCATTTTATCATTTTCATCTGAAAAGATGCGAAGCTTGTTAATCTTATTTACTAACCAATCTATATCTGCATCCGTATCCTCTGCTTCTATCCCGAGAAGAATAAGCATACCTTTTCCTATTTGTCCTTCAATGGTATTATTAATACTTACTGAAGCTTGTGAAACTCTTTGAATTACTGTGCGCATAACTTGTTAATCTAGTTTAATAAGTGGATGAGTTATACACATCTACTAACAGTGACATAATGAAATTTTTAATATATGTACTTTACTCATATAATATCCCCAATTGGCCTCACCATGAAATTATTAAAATCAGTATTTAATTAATAACAATCTTATAAAACACAATTCACATTCTAAATGTTAGTTGTATGTAATTCAACAATTTAGAATATCAGCTACTATTAATAAGTATGGGTAAAATGTTTTGAATTATAAAAAAGAGATTACTCGTAATATCTTTTACACGAATTCACAGCCCTTATTATAAATGATTACTTCTTTTATATAAATAAAGTAATTAATTATTAATAGAGAACGTGGAAACATAAAGAATTAAAAAAATGAAATCATTCGTAGTTTTGAGCCGATGTTAGAAAGTTACGATAAATGGGTTAGAGCTTGGTTGATTCTGGGATGTGTTCTCGTTTTCTTTCAAGTTGTTATTGGAGGAATCACACGCATCAGTGGATCCGGTTTATCAATTACTAAATGGGAAATAGTGACCGGTACCCTACCCCCAATGAATGCAGCAGATTGGAATGCTGAATTTGATTTATACAAGGAAACGCCCCAGTATAAAAAAATCAATGATGGCATGTCCATGTCTGAATTCAAATTTATTTATTTCTGGGAATACTTTCATCGTTTGTGGGCAAGAGGAATGGGCTTTGCGTTTTTGTTTCCCTTTCTATTCTTTTTGTGGAAAAAGCGCATAGATGGAAGGATCATACGGTTATTAGCTTTTGTTATAGTCTCGGCTATACTGGCTGCAAGTATGGGATGGATAATGGTAGCAAGTGGTCTGATAGAACGGCCCTGGGTGAATGCCTACAAATTAGCTATTCATTTATCAGTTGCCTTTTTAACCTATGGTTTCTTACTCTGGACTAGCTTCGTTTCATTTTGGCCCAAAAGGACAATGCAGTGTAGAATTAGTTCAGGCTTTAAACGGATGGTCAAGATATTCTTTACACTTTTAGTAATCCAGTTATTCTTTGGTGGAGTTATGTCGGGTATGAAAGCTGGTTTGGTTTTTCCTACCTGGCCAGATATGATGGGTAGTTATATTCCGTCAGAAATATTTGATGCTTCTAATTGGTCTTATGATAGCTTTAATAATTACGATAAGAATTCTTTTGTTCCGGCCTTGATGCATTTTATTCACAGAGGATTAGCGTATATACTTTTCTGCTTTGGTATTTTTCTTTTTATACGAAGTAGAAAAGAACATCATGTTTTCAAAACACCCATGCTCATTTTTCTCGTCTTGTTGTTTTCGCAAGTTGCGTTAGGTATTTTGACAGTTATTAATTCTGTTGGAACTATCCCTTTGTTATTAGGAGTTCTTCATCAGGCCTTTGCTTTACTTTTACTTTCAATTGTCTTATATCTGTTGTTTATAAATTCTAAGAAAACAGAATTGACTTAAATACGTATTTTCGCAGCATGTTAATTGAAGAAGAATCACATCGATATATAGAAACGGATCCTGAAAAGTTTCCTCTTTTACTCTTACATGGATTGTTTGGAAATTTGAGCAACTTTGAGGACTTAATTAACTCATTTTCAGATAGTTATAATTTAGTTTTACCTATTTTGCCGATATTCGAAATGCCATTAAGAAAGGTAACGGTACGTGGCTTAACAGAGTATGTTTCTTCGTTTGTAGAGTTTAAGGGATTATCCAAATTCCATATACTAGGAAATTCTTTGGGTGGACACATCGCACAGATATATACTTTGGAAAATAAGGAGAAGGTTTCTTCTATGACACTTACGGGAAGTTCGGGTTTATTTGAGCATGCCTTTGGCAGTGGTTTTGTAAAAAGAAATAACTATGAGTTTATAAAACAACGTGCTCAATCAACTTTTTACGATCCTGCTATTGCTACCAAGGAAATGGTCGATGAGGTATTTGCAAGTGTGAATGATCGGTCTAAGGCCTTACGATTATTAAGTACAGCTAAGTCAGCAATACGAGAAAACTTAGAAAACAAATTACAAGGAATAGAGTGCCCTACTCTACTTGTGTGGGGAAAGCAAGATATTATCACTCCCCCTTTCGTAGCGGAGAAATTCAATGAACTCATTTCGGGATCAGAATTACACTTTATAGATAAATGTGGTCATGCACCAATGATGGAACGACCACAAGAATTTAATGAGATACTTCAGCAGTTTCTTGCGAAGGTGTAGTTTGAGCGAAGAGCCCTTACTTCCTTTTCCTTTTTCCTTTTCCTTCTTGATTGAGCTTTTATTCCGTTAACGACTAGCCCCGCGTGAGATGCCTGGAGGATCTGCTGTAAAGCAGAGTACGGAGTACCGACCGAGCAGGGAGTCTGTAAGGGATCGACCTATTATGGATCATAAGATATTATGTTCCATAATATCCTGAGCAAAGCGAAGGACTAGGGTCACGCCCTCTCCTACTAAGATAAGATCAATGTTCCACGTGGAACACGCTCCTACCCAGACGACTTTATACGAGGTATGTTCCACGTGAAACATTAAAATCAAGAGGCAATACGTATATTTACTGCAAAGCAATTAAATATTATGAAGAAATCGATTTTCTTAGGCGCATGTCTATTGTATTGTATAATAGGATTTACGCAAGAAAGTACTAACCAAAACAAGTTTAGACAACTAAGCCAAGACCTTCCAGACCCAAATACATATAGAACGGCGGCGGGTGCTCCAGGACATGAATACTGGCAACAACAAGCGGATTATAAGATCAAGGTAGAACTAGATGATGATAATACGCGGATTTACGGAGAAGAAACAATTACTTACACGAATAATTCACCAGATGTGCTTGATTATCTATGGGTACAGTTAGACCAGAATATGCGGGCAAAGGATTCCGATACGCATAAGATTAGAACAGGTAGTCTGGGAGAAAGAGCCTCAACTAGACAATTATCGAGAATGACGGCCGACTTTGATGGAGGTTTTAAGATAGATTATGTGAAAGATGCCAAGGGTGGCGATCTTAAATACGTAATCAATAAAACAATGATGCGTGTAAATATGCCGCAGTCATTAGCCTCAGGAGGTCAGTTTACCTTTAAGATTAAGTGGTGGTATAATATCAATAATACACGAGAAATAGGAGGTAGATCTGGGTATGAGCCCTTTGATGATGGAAACAATGTATACTGTATAGCGCAGTGGTTTCCTAGAATGTGCGTGTATGATGATATCAATGGCTGGCAAAACAAGCAGTTTTTGGGCAGGGGAGAGTTTGCTCTTGTTTTTGGAGATTACGAAGTAGAGATAACAGTACCATCAGATCACCTAGTAGCTTCAACGGGTACTCTGATGAATCCTGATGATGTCTTATCTGGTGAGCAGAAGAAACGATTGAAAAAAGCAGAGAAGGAGGAAATTCAACCTGTTATTATTGCTTCACTTGATGAAGCAGAAGAAAGAAGTAAGTCGCGTGCAAAGGGAAAAAAGACCTGGAAGTACTCAGCTAAGAATGTGAGAGATTTTGCTTTTGCAAGTTCTAGAAGATTTGTCTGGGATGCTATGGGTGTACCGATGAAAGACGGAAGTACCGTAATGGCGCAGTCCATGTGGGTTAAGGAAGGGGACTGTCTCTGGGAGCAGTATTCTACGAAGGCAGTAGCACACACGATTAAGTGGTATTCTCATTATACAATAGACTATCCGTATCCTACGGCTTGGTCAATCGATGGATCGATGGGAATGGAATATCCTATGATTTGTTTTAATTACGGACGATGCGCAGATGATGGTACCTATGCAGAACGTACTAAATACGGGCATATTGGAGTGATTATACATGAGGTGGGGCATAACTGGTTTCCAATGATTATCAATTCAGATGAACGTCAATGGACCTGGATGGATGAGGGTTTAAATACCTTTGTGCAGTTTTTAGTAGAGCAGCACTGGGAAAGAAATTATCCATCTAGGAGAGGACCAGCACATAAGATTACAGACTACATGGGAGGAGATAGAAACAAAATATCACCTATCATGACGAATTCAGAATCTATCTGGCAGTTTGGAAATAACGCCTATGGAAAGCCGGCAACAGCTCTCAATATATTGCGTGAGACGATTATGGGGAGAGAGCTCTTCGATATGGCCTTTGCGGAGTATTCTAAACGCTGGGCGTTTAAACATCCATCGCCAGCGGATTTCTTTAGAACTATGGAGGATGCGTCTGGTGTAGATCTGGATTGGTTCTGGAGAGGGTGGTTCTATACGAATGAAGCAGTGGACATCTCTTTAAGTAGTGTAGACCATAAACAAATGGATACGCAAAATCCTGATAAAGAAAATGCATTGAAGAAAGCGCAGATGGACGAAAGGTCAGAGGGTATTACAGCAATGCGTAATAAAAAAGAAATAAAAACGGTTTTGGCAGACAAGGACCCAAGTATACTGGACTTCTATAGCAAGCATGATAAATTACAGGCAGATGCTATTGATAGAGAGAATTACAAGAGGTATTATGAATCACTTTCAGATAAGGAGAAAGAAATGATAGATGGTGGTCTGAATTACTATGAGATGACCTTCGAGAATAAGGGCGGCTTAGTTATGCCAATCATTTTAGAATTTACGTACACAGATGGTTCAACAGAGCTAGAAAGAATACCTGCAGAAATATGGAAGCTTACCAACGATAAGGTAACCAAGGTATTTGTGAAGGAAAAAGAAATACAGTCCGTGACTCTAGATCCGTTTTTAGAAACGGCAGATGTGGATAGATCCAATAATCATTATCCGCCGCGTCCTGAGATAGATCGTTTCGAATTGTTTAAATCTAGCAGAAGAGGAGGGGAGAATGGCATGCAAAGAGCAAAGCGCGCAAAAGAAAAGGTTATTAAGCCTTAACGACAAAAGCTAAAGGTTTTTATAGGCTTGGTATGGATATATCAAGCCTATTTTTTTGCATTTATATAATACATAAAACACTGTTTATCAATTGATTATGTATATTTTTTATTTAATACGTATTCATTTGCTAACCTAGGGCCTCCAAGTGCCATATATAAGTATGGGCTAAATTAAGTAGTTTAGAGAATAGGGTAGCCTCTAGTTTTTTGTGTCATAGGTATAGAAGTTGTCAAATGGAAGACATATTTGACAAACTTTAGATACATATTAACCTTTAAAATACTGATCATGAAAAGAACATGTAATCTTTTGATGCTGCTTTTTCTTAGTGGCAGCTTATTTTCAACTAATTATACATTTGATGGCGCAGTGGATGCCGAGTGGACAAATCCTGATAACTGGGATGTGTATCCTGGCTTGATTATCGAGGAAGGCGATATTGTTTATATAAATGCTGACTGCAATCAAGTGTATGAGTTTTTTGAGTTTTATGGAGATGTAATAATTTCTGAAGAGGCAACTTTAAGTGTTTGTGGTACCCTGGATCTTTTTGGAAGCCTAACAAACAACGGAACACTATTCAGCGATGGGTATTTAGCCATACACGAATCGGCGGTTCTGACCAATGAGGGGACAATGACAGGATTCGGCTACTTTGTAGATGGTGAAATGATAAACAATGGTCTTTTAGATAATTGTGGTTTCGGAGATATGTATGGTTCCGTTATTAATAATGGAACTATTATTTTTTTAGACATATTTTTCTTGTATGGAACATTTACAAATAGCGAAGCTGGTTTGATCGAGGAAGGTTTTGCAGAAGTCAGTGGTGAATTTTTGAATGAAGGAACAGTGAATACCGTGTGGTTTGATAATAGCGGTACAATTAACAATAGTGGGGTGATGAATGATATCGATTATTACAGCTGGACTGAAAGTATACTAACTAATTCTGGAACATTGAATGCTGTATTTTTGGAGATAAACGAAGGCTCTGGTTCAAATACAGGAACGATTAATGCTGCAGATTTCTTTGCTTTATGGGAATACACCTCATTTGATAACAGTGGAACAATCTTAGCCCTGAATTATCAAAATTTTGGTTTATTTTCTAATTCTGGTGATCTAACAGTTACAGGTGAGTCACATAACGGATACCTAGACTATCCTTTTGATGGATTATCTCACATTGTTAACGATGGAACAATTACAAACCAAGGCACTTTTTATAACAACGACACGATATTCAATAATTTAAATTTGATCAATGAGGGTGTCTTTTTGGGTAGTGGTGTGATTATAGGTGATATCATCATAGATTCTAGTATATCACCTGGAAATTCCCCTGGTATATTTTCTGTTGAAGGTGATTACACCCAAACAGCGGGTTCAGAATTGATTATAGAAATAGATGATAGCCCTACAAGTACAGCTGGCGAGGGTTATGATCAGGTGGATGTTTCTGGAAACGCAGACCTAGCAGGGACACTTACGGTGGTTACAAATTATAGCGGAAATGCTATTGGAGATACCTACCCAATTTTTCTATATGGCTCTCGCAGTGGAACAGATTTTATTTTAAATGCTCCTGATCCGGGACCTAACTTAATGTGGACTATTGTATATGAAAGCGATCGCATACTGCTCATAGTAGATTCTGCTCTCCCTGTTACCCTAGGTGATTTTAAGTTAAAAGCTATGAACCTGAGTAATGAGTTACAATGGACTACAGAATCAGAAGTGAACAATGAAGGATTTGAAATACTGCGATCAAAAGATGGTTCTGCTTGGGAAAGAATGGGATTTGTTGCAGGAGCGGGAACTACACTCTCAGAGCAGAAATATTCTTTTGCGGACAGAGCTCCGCTTGCAGGAACTTCATATTATAAGTTGAAGCAAATCGACTTTAATGGTGACTATGCATTTAGCAATGTACTTAGCTCACATAGAAAAAGTCGTCTTAGTTTGTATCCAAACCCAGCAGCCGATTTTATTATTTTAAATACAGGCAAGAAATCAACGTATCAAATATTTGATCAGACTGGAAGGGTACTAAGAGAAGGTACGGTAAATGGGAATGAGCAGATTGATGTTAGTTCACTTACAAGTGGAAACTATCTATTTATAATAGAAGGAGAGACCCTACAATTCTCTAAGCAATAGTTCTATTTATCTAGATAAAAGAAAAGATTTAAACTCAGAAAAAGCAGATGATAACTTGTCTGCTTTTTTTGTTTTATCTGCAAGTGCAGCTAAGCGCGGAGGAACAGTAAGCTTCGTTTCCAAACATGCTTCAACAACATCTAAAAACTTAGCGGGGTGGGCTGTTTCTAAAAACACAACGTGGCCATTGGGGTATTTTTTAAGATATTCTTCTGAGGCTAAAAACCCAACAGCACCATGTGGATCGCAGATATAGTTATGATCTCTATGGACACGTAGCATACACGCACGCGTTTGTTCGTCTGAAAAGGAATACCCAATAATATCCTTAGTAATTGCTTTCCAGTCTTTTTGGTACAACTCGAGAATTCTAGAAAAGTTTGAGGGTGCACCTACGTCCATTGCATTGGAGATGGTAGTATAAGATTCGACAGGGGTGTAGTGTCCTGATTCTAAGTACCTAGGAACAACATCGTTTTTATTTGTAGCCGCGATTAAGTGTTTTATTGGCAGACCCATTTTTTTAACAAATAAGCCAGCAGTTAGATTCCCGAAGTTACCACTAGGCACACAAAAGGAAACACTTGTTTTGTCTTCTAACTGTTTATATGCTTCAAAGTAATAGAAGGATTGAGGAATAAGCCGCGCAATATTTATGGAGTTGGCCGAACTGAGATTATATTTTTTATTTAACTCGGGATCTAAAAAAGCCGACTTAACTAAAGCTTGACAATCATCGAAACTACCGGCGACTTCAACAGCTGAAATGTTTTTCCCAAGGGTAGTGAGTTGTTTTTCTTGTAAAGCACTCACCCTTCCAGATGGATATAAAATAATTACTTCTATTCCAGGTGTATCATAGAAACCTGCCGCAACCGCTCCCCCCGTATCTCCACTCGTTGCTACTAAAATTGTAATTTTTTCTTCTCCCTTACGTGTAAAGTAAGACATAAGTTCTGCCATAAAGCGTGCACCAAAATCTTTGAAGGCTAAGGAGGGTCCGTGAAACAATTCAAGGGTTGAAATATTTCCTGTGATGCGCTTGACGGGCGCTGGAAAGTTAATTGCTTTTGAAACAATAGAGTATAGCTCTGCTGCAGGAATATATTCTCCTATAAGATTAGCAGAAACATGAAATGCAATTTCTTCGAAACTATAGGCTCCAATGTTTTTTATAAAGCGTGGATCCAAACCACGAATTTTTTTGGGCATAAATAAACCCTTATCCTCAGGCAGTGATTTCAAAACAGCTGTACGCAGATCAACTACATTATTTGAATTGTTTGTACTATATAACTGCATATCATTAAAATTTATACGCACCCGTCTTGTTAATTCCCGAGATAAAAATATCAACTTCAATCTTATTATCTGAATAGAATTTTTGAACTGCATGCATTGTGTTCTCTGCAATAAATGAATTTTCGCATAGAGCAAACATAGATGGTCCTGCACCACTTATACTAAAGCCTAAAGCATCTTGACCCAAAGCAATCTGTTTAATTTCATCAAAGTGTGGAATAAGTTGTTTACGTTGAGGCTCAATTACATGATCCGTTAAGGATCGTCGTATCATATTAAAATCGGAAGTATAAAAAGCCGCCACTAAAGATGCCAGGTTTCCTGTCTGCGCTATCATTGTATCGAGTTGCACGGTGTCCTTAAGAATAGCTCTAGAAGCACTGGTAAGAATTTGTATGTGCGGATGTATAAGGACAATACTTAAATGTTCGGGCACATAAATCCGCTTCCAATCGAGTGTTTTATTATCACGAATTAAAATAATACCACCAAACAAACTAGGCGCCACATTGTCAGCATGCCAACTACCATCTGCAACTTGTTCGCCCTCTACAGCAAATTTCAATAAGTCAGACTTTTCTAAGGGTCTACCTAGATATTCATTTATCCCCATAGCACCTGCAACAGCACTTGCCGCACTCGAACCCAAACCGGTTCCTAGTCGCATCTTTTTATGCAATTCCATTTCGATAGGCATGTTCTCTTCTCCTAAGTGCTGAAGAACACGAAGAGCAGCAAGACCTGCAGTGTTTTTAGTTAGCTCTTTAGAGAGGGTTTTTCCTTTAGTGATTTTTGATATAACCAACCCATCAGTTTTCCCCCTTCTAACAATAACCTCATCACCCGGCTTGTCTAAGGCAAGTCCCAAGATGTCATAACCGACAGCAAGATTAGCAACAGAGGCGGGGGCAAATACTTTAACTCCGTTCATTCTATTTATTCTGTTTAGATGCGATACTCAAAAGCTCTGCAAATACACCAGCAGCGGTAACATCTGCGCCAGCACCCGGTCCTTTTACAACCAAAGGACGTGTATTATATCTGTTGGTACTAAGAGCAATCATGTTATCACTACCCTCTAAGTTAAAGAACGGGTTATCTGAACCTACAGATACTAAGCGAACAGACGCCTTATTATTTTCTAAGCTAGCAATATATCTTAGTTTTTTGTTTTCCTTTTCTGCTGCAAGTGCCATATCCTTGAAAAGGCTGTCGTTCTTTTCTAATCTAGTATAAAATTCATCCACACTTGAAGCGTCTATACAGTCTTGTGGTAGAATATTGTCTAGTGTTACATCATCCATTTCTAAAGCAACACCAGCTTCTCTCGCAAGAATTGTTATTTTCCGCTTCACGTCTGATCCACTTAGGTCATCTCTAGGATCGGGTTCGGTAAGCCCTTTGTTTTGAGCGTCTTTAACAACACTACTAAAGGCCGTTGAAGAATTAAAACTGTTAAAAATATAAGAGATAGTTCCTGAGAGTACAGCCTCTAGTTTTATAATCTTATCACCACTAGACATTAGGTTTTTGATAGTGGAAATTATAGGTAGTCCAGCGCCTACATTGGTTTCGTATAAAAAGTCAATATTCTTTTTGCGCGCTATTTCTTTTAGGTTTTGATAATCAGAATGTGAACTTGATGTAGCAACCTTATTTGGAGTTACAATAGAAATATTAGAATTCAAAATTCTTTTATACTCTTTTGGTATTTCTGCATTAGCTGTGCTATCTATAAAAATGGAGTTAGCTAAGTTGAGTTCTATCATCTTGTCAACAAAGCGGGTAGGAGAGGTATCTGTTTCAGAGTTTAATAGATTTTCTTTCCAAGCATCAAGAGCAATCCCATTTTCTTCAAAGAGCATTTTCTTAGAGTTAGAAAGACCCACTGCCTGCAAATCTATTTGTTGGTCTTCGAGCAGTCTGCTTGCATTTGTCTTTATCTGCTCTAGTAGGGTACCACCAATCAAACCAACGCCGATCATAAAGAGATTGATAGTTCTAGAACCCGATAAGAAAAAGGAATCATGAATAAGGTTAAGGGCCTTTACAGAATCATGTGTCTGAACAACAAATGAAATATTTAACTCTGAGGAGCCTTGTGCAATTGCTATAACATTGACACCATTTTTACCAAGTGCTGTAAAAAGCTTACCCGCAACACCTGGTATATTTCGCATTTGTTCTCCTACAACAGCAATAATTGAAAGTTGGGTTTCCACCTGTATAGGTTCTATATATTTTTTTAAAACCTCTTTGTCAAATTCCTCCTCGATAGCCTCTTTAGCTCTAGTCGCATCTTCTTCTTTTACAGCGAAGCTTATAGAATGTTCAGAAGAGCCCTGCGTGATAAGAATAACATTAATTTTTTGTTTTGCTAAAGAGTTAAATAACCGAGCAGAGATGCCAGGAATCCCTACAAGTCCAGATCCTTGTAAGCGTAGGAGGGCAATATTTGATAATGAAGAAAGTCCTGTAATCTCTTTAGCTAAGGAAGCTTCTGTTTCCTTATTAATAAGCGTTCCTTTAAATTCTGGGTTAAAGGTGTTCCTTATATAAATAGGTATATCTTTTAAGAGGGCAGGTTGAATGGTTGGCGGGTAAATTACCTTAGCACCAAAATGAGACAGCTCCATCGCTTCTGCATAACTCAAAGAGGGAATAGTAAATGCCTTTTTAACTTTTCTAGGATCGCAGGTAAGGACACCATCGACATCCGTCCAAATTTCTAAGGCCTCTGCTTGTAGACTAGCAGAAAGAATACTTGCCGTGTAATCCGATCCACCTCTTCCTAGGGTGGTGGTAAGGCCACCAATGTCTGCCGCAATAAAGCCTGTTACGATGTGCAAAACACCCTGGTTATTTTTATAGTAGCGTTTAGTTTTTTCCTCAGTTACTTTAAAATTGACAATCGCATTTCCAAAAGTTTTATCTGTAGTAATGATTGTACGCGCATCCAAAAATTCTGAACGCAGACCACGTTCATTAAATGCCTTTGCGATTATAAAAGCCGAATTACGTTCTCCAAAACTTAAAACATAATCCATAGTACGAGGAGAGCTTTCCCTAACTAAAAAGATACCGTGCAATAAATTTTTTAAAGTAGTATGGTTGCTGTCTAAATCGGTGCTTAATTCTTTATAGCTCGACTCAGAAAGTAATTCTTTTGCAGTGGCATGATGACGGTCACTAAATGTTTTAAATATATCTAAATAAGCTACATCGCCTTTTGCTGCCAAGCTACTCATCTCAATAAGCAAATCAGTAATACCACCAAAAGCGGATACGACAAGGGTGTAATCTCCCTTTCCTTGATAGGAGGAAGACAGGATATCATAGACCTTAAGTATATTCTCTTTGTTCTTTACTGAAGAACCACCAAATTTCAAGACCTTCATTGAAGATGTTTATGTTAAAAAGGAAATGCAAAGGAATATTATTTCTAAACCAAATAGAAATTTAAGAAGATAGAATTATTCGGATTTCAAAGAAAAGAGAGAAAACTTGCGTAGAATTATTTTTCTAGCTGTTTTATCAGTACGATACCGTCTATTGCATTGAATGTATACTGACCATCTTTTATGGAGCCTGCAATATTTTGAAGAATAAACTTAAAGTGATGCTTTTCAGTATCAGTCTCAAATACTAGGGAATCTGTTTCCGCATTACCGATTAATTGATCATCATATTTATGAAGAAAATTATCTAAAGAGACTTGGTGTTGAGAACTATCAATATCAATATACATCAAAGCTGTTCCATCATCAAGCAGAGATATTGTTTCCTTTTGTTCATTGTAATTGTTTTTATATGACCTCAATTGTACGATCCTGTCATAGCCACCAACAGACGTAGAAAACATTTTAGGAGAGTATAGACTAAAATTATCTAAGCGCGTACGCGAATTGAATTTATCGTTATAGGGAATATTTAATGCAAGCGCATAAGCACGCACCTCGGAACCAGAATGATTATAATTATTATAGTGAAGGGGAGAAACAACCCTATCAGATTGCATAGTATCTAAGGGTAATTCTAAATCATTAGGTGTTAAAGTCTTGAGTTTACTTAAGGCGTTTCGTTCTCCTAAAACACGCATGCGTTGGGCAAGTTTAATTTGGAGATTACTCGTAAGTTCTCCAGCCTTTTGTAAAACGCCATCTTTAAGCATACCGGCCTCACTTAATTCGACCATAAAGCGAGAGAATTGTGAACGAATTGTAGCATTGTGCATATTCAAAGGTCCAACGGTGCCTATAAAAATGAATAAGGCGAGACTGGCTGGAATCCATTTTATATTATCTCGTTTTGAAACAACAAAGTAGCTGGAAATTAGAAAAAGCCATAGACCAACGGAAGCGACGATATACCTAGCTTCCGTTACACCATATGTTTTAATGCGTTCGTACACGGCAAGCATTAAGACAATACTCATCAAAGCTTGGAAGTGGAAATAGTATTTTTTAAACGCTCTAACAAAACGGTTTTCTTTCTCTTCAAGCTGGATATAGTTCAGCAAATAGGCAAGTGTGCCAAATACAGAAAACCATAGGACCATGTTTGAAACCCAGCCTCTAGGCCATGACCACAATGTAATTATTTTTAGCACGTAGGCCAATAGAATAAGACCATATAAGAATACGATGGGAATAAGAATCCTTCTAGTAAATACACGGAAGGGAAGAGAATTCTCTAGCTCATGATTATCAAAAACTAAGTCTTTTGGAAATCTTGAGAAGAAATAAAGAGGATGAAAAAATGAAAGCAGTATCACCCAAAGGTCACCATAGATTTCTAGAGGACGAAATGAAATTCCAAACAGTTTATCAAGTGCGACTAAGGCAACACTAAGAGAAAGAAAAATAAAAACGGTATACAGGCTGGCTTCTATAAACCGTAATAGTAAGATCTTATTATATGCCCAGTATTGCTTCAGATCTTCATTTTTCCAATAGGGGAGTACTGTAATAAATAAGTGGAGCATGACGACTAATCCAACAGTTTGTATGGCATGTTTTTGTAAGGGATATTTAGGGAGTAAGAAGTAGTAAATAAGAACTGCCACGAAAAGACCTCCAGCAAGAAACCAAAAGTTGTTTTTGACCAAAGAGTTACTTAATCGAAGAATAGATAAAAGAGCAGACGAAACAAACAATAAGAGAAGTACATGTAACAGCTTGACAGTAATGCGAAAAGCTTCTGAATCTTTTTCTATGAGATCTTCAACTAGCATTATGGACAAAACGCCAATGATCGTTGAAAATAAAATAGGAAGAGGGAAGCGCTTTAAGACAGATGAAAAATTAATGTTTTCTAGAAATGCTAGTTTCACGACTTCTGGTTTAGAATCATATCAATATAGTGATTTTCTTGATTACGCATTTTAGCAGTATCTGCTTTGCTATGATCATCAAGACCCACTAGATGTAAGACTCCATGAAGAATAACGCGAGCAAGTTCGTTTTCAAAACTTACCTTAAATGTTTTTGCATTTTCTTTAACGCGATCTATGCTTATAAAGATGTCTGATTCTATTAACTCTGTTCCGTATGGAAAGGTAAGGATGTCTGTGTAGTAATCGTGATTTAGGTGCGTCTTATTTAATTCCAATAGATACGCGTCACTACAGAAAATATATTGAATATTGGAATAGCTTTTACCATAGTCTGCAAAGACCTGTTTTACAACCTGTGTATACCTTTCTTCTTGTTCTAAAGAAAAATCAATAAGGTGGGAAGTAAATGAGATATTCTCCTTAGCCAACGCAACGATGCTTGAAACCTATTTTCACTCGACGGCCATTATCAAGAAAATCAATTTCATCAGAAAGTTCTTTCATGATATGCACACCACGTCCACCGCAACAATCTATATTTTCTTCTGCAGTAGGGTCAGCGATTTCTTCAGGATTAAAACCATTTCCTTCGTCCGAAATTTCAAAGACTAAAAGGTCACAGTTTTCTTCAAGGCTTATTTTTACAAATTTATTTTTGTCTTTATTGTTACCGTGAATTATAGCGTTATTCACAGCCTCCGTAAGACTGATGAGAATATTTGGATAGACGTCAGGAGATATATTAAACTTTTTAGCGATAGTTTTTACATAGCTTTCTACCTGAGTTATCTCAGAAGGACTAGAGCAAATTTTTAACTTAGATGTTTTTTGTATCGTCATATTAATCCCAATTAATCTGATTTAAGTGCTTTATAGTAGTCGTTCACTAAGTTTCTATAATATTGTTTGAGAGAAGGGGAGACGTTTTTATACATTTCCACTTCAGCTTCTTTCTTCTTTAAATATTCTTTTAGAGCAGGCGGTAATTCTCGTTTCTTTTCTTCTCCACGTTCAGCCTTTCTCTTATTATCTTTTTCTCTTTGTCGTTGCGCTTGTTCTGCTTCTAACAAACGAGTAACAATTTCTTGCTGTCTGTTCATTAACTCTGCGTCCAATCGCTTATTTACTAAGTCCTCCTCAGACTTATCCATTGCATCAATAATTTCTTGCAACTCTTTAGACCCCTGTCCTTGCTCTCCCTTCTCCTGTTGCATTTTTTCTAGAGCCTTTCGCATTTGTGCTTGTTTAGCAGCAGCTTCTGCAAACTGTTTAGCCATTCCGCCCTTGCCACCAGCCTTCATTTGCTCCTTCATTTTACCAAGCTGCTCTTTGAGCCCCTGTTGCCCCTCTGAGATTTTATCAGAAGGTTCTTTTCCTCCTTTTCCTTTCCCACTTCCTCCAGGCTTATTACACATCTGAGATCCTGGCATCATGGAAGACATCTGTTCTTGCATTTGCTGCATGGCATCGTCTAACATGAGCGCCAAATCATTGACATTTTTCATTGTTGATCTTTGATGCACTTCTGCATCATCTTTTAAACGCTCCTCGTAACGTGTAATGTCTCTTCGTACAAGTGTGTCAATCTTTGTAAGTTCTTCCACACTCTTTTTAAAGCTAAAGTTAATTTCTCCCACCTTTTCAGTTACATAGGATTCAAGTTGGTCCACACGTTTACTTAAAGCCTGTAATGAATCCTCTATTAGAGTGAAGTCATCTCTTAACTTGAATTGAGTTTCTGTGAGTTTAATATAACGTGGAGCCGTGATATCTGTAATTCTGATATCATCAATGAGCTCTTCTTGATCAAATGACAAGGCAATTAAATTATCCAAAAGCTGTCGGAGTGCCTGCATATCTTCTTCCATCTGTTCCATCTCGCCACCCTCCATAGAAGATTGCAAATTCCCTGCCATTTCTTTCATCTTTCCTGCAGCCTTTTTCTGAGAATCGGAAGCACCCTTGCTATCTTTTTTCTCTAACTGTTCCTTACTATCATCCAACTCCTCTTGGATCTCTTCCATCTTCTCCTCATTATCCTCTCCTAATTCTTTAGGAAACTCTAACTCTTCATTCTTTTTTTCTAATTCTTCAATTTCTTCTTTGATTTCCTCAAACTCTTCGTTTATTTTCTCCTGCTCTTTTTCTAACTCACTTTCTGGCTTGCTTTGTTCTTCCGTTTCTTTTGCTAATTCTTCTTGGTCTTCTGCAAGCTCTTCTAGTTTTTCTATCTGTTCTTCTAATTCTTTTTCAAGCTCTAGTTGTTTAAACAACTCAAGTAGTCTATCTAACTCCTTTTCCATTGTTTCATCATCCATCTCTACATCTTCCATCATTTCCATCATCTCTTCTTTGTTCAATTCTTCTAACATCTCTTCAATCTTACGCATGAGTTCCTGCGTCTCTGGGTCAAGAACCTCTTGAAACATTTCTTGCAACTTCTCCTGCTTCTTTAAAATCTCTTCTTTTTGCTCGGTGAACTCTTCTTGGTTTTCTAAGTTTTCGTTAAACTTATTTTCTGCATCTTGAATTTTCTCTTCTAACTCTTTTTGACGCTCAAGTAGTTTTTCAAGATCGTTTTTGTCTTGCCAATCCAATTCAGGTTTCTGCAAAAGTTTCTCTCGCATTTCTTTAAGTTCTTCGCGAATCTCTTTAGCCTCTTTCATTACTTCCTCTATATTGTCCTTAATCTCTTCTTCATTCGCATCCTCTTTTTCTTCAAACTCTTCAACGGTTGGCTTTTCTAAGGTCATAATAGAGGTCTTTGCAGACTTAATACCGTTTACAGCATCATTGTCAAAGACTTCAAAGTAGTAGCTCAGCTTCTCACCTGGCTCTAAATTTAAAGCACCAATATCAAAGGCATGATCATAATTTACCTCACGCGCTTTTGTCACAGACATTGGAATAGTCTGCAGACCCATAGATTTTCCTGATGCATCTGTGCGCGTATAGTTGAAGTTAAGAGATGAGATACCATAATCATCAGATGCAGAACCTGCGAAATATTTCATATCCATTTGCGTGCTGTCTTCAAACAACTCTACATTTATTTCAGGACGCTTATCTGGATTTACATTTATGTTATATGCTATAGAATCTGGGTTCGGAATTTCGTTATTAGAAATAAAGACCTTATAAGAAAGATTACGCATTATGCGCTTGTTATAATCAAAGACGTTCGTTCCTTTACGCTTTGCGTCAACCTTCTCTTTAGCTCCAGAGAAATGCAATTGAAGATCATCTGTATTTTCTGCATCGAAATTCCAAACTAGTTTTGTACCCTGCGGAACAGAAAGGTCACCTACATTCTCTAAGACCTCATCAGGAATGCCCGTATACCCCGGATAATCTAATGCAATATCAAAATTAACTAGGTTTGGTTTTTTTAAGACCTTAAGTGTTGAAGGAATAGATTTTACAAAACCAGAAAACAATTTAAACTCTGTATCCTTTTGTACGTTTTTAAATATGTACTGAAAGGTATTATTATCTATTTTATTTAAACGGTATTGAAAGTTATCAAGCTCAATAAAAACATCCTCAGGAATTAGACTACCTGCTGTACTTACATTCAGCACATAATCTTCAAACTGAATAACCTTTAATTCATCTTGACCGAGTTCAAATGAAAATGGTGCCTCTCGCTCAAAGTCTTTGTTGTTATTTATGATTCTGTACGTACTGTCTTTAATCATACTTGGTGCCCCTAAAAGAATAGCTAGAAAGATTAGGAAAGGAGGCATCGCATATTTTAGATACTTCTTGTTTTTAGATAAATCTATGGCAGCCTTAAAAGGAACCAATTTTATTTTTTCTGTTTTTTGATTTATACTCGCTTCGATCAATGCTGAGTTACTAGCATTTGCACTTTGTGATTTAAGTTGCAAGACATTAATTAGTTTGTCTTTTACATCAGTGAAATGCTCGCCGATAATTTCTGCAGCCTGTTCGTGTGAGATTACCTTTCCTATTTTGAAGTATCGGATTAGAGGATTGATAACCCAATAGCCAATACCAACAATGGATGATAACAAGAAACCAAAGAAAAAGACTTTGCGAACATTTTGACCAAAGTAGAATTGATCTTCAAGAACGGTGAATAGTAAGAATAGTCCAAAGACGAGTGCGGCGGAAAACAAAAGACCTCGCACAAGTTTGTTCAAGTAATACTTCCTAGTGAAAGTATCGAGTTTCTGTATTAACAGATCATAGTTATTCGCCATCTAAATAATCGGTATTATGCTTTTTTTAAGTACTACTCAGTAGTATAATAAATGTCAAGGCTGAATTAAAGTTCAAGTTATGACCAAAATTCCTAAAGGTCAATTAAATGGGATCATTTTAATGGTTAAAAGGGCCTCAATTTGTAATGAAAAAGACTCTAATTAGCGACCAAATAGGGGAATTTGCCCATTATTAGGATATAATTGAAAACTTTTCCGATGATATTCGGTAATTCCATGCTGCATAATCGCAGATCTGTGTGCTTGCGTGGGATAGCCCTTATTGCTTTCCCACAGATACATAGGAAATTTTTTGGCCTGTTTTTTCATATAGTCATCCCTGTATTCTTTTGCTAAGATAGAAGCGGCAGCAATACTTAAATATTTGCCATCTCCCTTAATAATACAGCTATGTTGAATGGATTTGTAGGGATTGAAACGATTGCCATCCACCAGTATATGGTCAGGAACTATGGGTAATTTTCGAAGAGACTTATGCATTGCCTTAAAAGAAGCATTTAAAATATTGATTTTGTCAATTTCTTTTGGATTTACCTTAGCGACGGCCCAATAAGCAGCGTGCTCTTCAATATAGGAGCGCAATTCCTGTCTTTTTTCTGCGCTAAGTTTCTTCGAATCATCCAAGTCTGGATGATAAAAGCTTTTGGAAAGTACAACACTTGCAGCAAAAACAGGTCCTGCCAGACAGCCCCGCCCTGCCTCATCACAACCTGCAACTAATCCCGTATGTTTAAAGTGCTTTAAGCCCACAACATAAAAGTAAAAGATGAGACTGTAGAACACAACTTTTACTAAACTATCTTGTTAATTAGCTGAAGATGTTAGACGCGCTATACACGCATAGAAAGACCACAATAGGAGTTACATTTTTGCTCTGCATATTAGCAGGCCTATCTCTGCTAAATCTCAAATTCACCTTTGGTTTCGAACAGTTTTTCCCGCAGGGTGATGAGGACCTAGAATTTTTCAATGAATTTATTAGTGAGTTTGAAACAGACGATAATTTTTTACTCATTGGAATAGAAAATACGCCGGATGTTTTTGAGCTAGAGTTTCTAGAAAAAATAAAAACACTTGCGCAAGAGCTAGAACAACATCCATTTGTAATTTCAACACTTTCTTTACCACAGATTGAGTATCCAAATTTTAACCCACTCCTGGCAGGCAATACATCCCTACTCAATCTTAAAGACCAAGCAAGTCTACACAAACAAAAAGAATCCATCTTATCTGATGAACGCTTTCTGTATAACCTCATTGGAGAAGACGGGAAGAGTCTTGTCATCAATGCAAAAATAAAAGACACGATTAACCTTGAGGATTCTAAAATCCTCATGCAGGATATTTATTCCACGGTAGAGTCGCATGATTTTGAAGAGGTACACTATTTAGGAAGGGCTTACTTTCAGATGGAACTGAGCGAAATGCAAAAAACGGAAATCATCCTTTCCTCCATTGTTTCTATAACTCTTGTAAGTCTTGTTTTCTTTTTACTCTTCAGACGACTCAAGGGAATCCTGCTTGCTATGATATCAATTGGAATAGGCCTATTGTTGTTTCTTGGACTTTTGAGCGTTTTCGGTAGAGAATTAAATGTCATGTCTGCCTTTTATCCAGTTCTCATGCTTATTGTTGGAACAAGTGATGTTGTGCATATTTTTACAAAATATATAGACGAACTAAAGCGGGGCAAGAATAAGAGAGAAGCCGTCAAGATAACCATACAAGAAACAGGAAAGGCAACCCTGCTTACCTCACTTACAACCGCCGCAGGTTTCTTATCTCTAGTTACCTCTTCAGTTATTCCTATTCGTGACTTTGGAATAAACTCGGCACTTGGAGTAATGGTAGCCTACATTACGGTAATCTTTTTTACAACCGCAGTGTTATCGTTTTTTGAAAAAGACGAACTTATAAAAGAAAGTAAATCAAGTGGTTTTTGGGATAGGCTGACACTGGGCTGGTATGAATTAACGAAGAAATATCCAATGCGCATTTCTGTTGCAACTTTTTTATTTTTAATCTTTTGTGTTGTTGGGATACTCCAGATTACTACAAACTATAGAATAGAAAGCAACCTTCCAAAACGTCAAAAAATTACCGCAGACTTTAAGTTCTTCGAACAAAATTATGGAGGCTTTAGACCCTATGAGTTTGCTATTCAAACACAGGGTGATTATAAAGCGGATGATTTTGAAGTCATGCAAGAAGTGCAAAAAATCGAAAGTAAATTAAAATCGGATGGGAATGCGAAGGCAATCATTGCACCTACAACAATGTTTAAAACTCTAAGCCAAATACTTAGTTTCGACAAATCATATGCGCTACCTGAAACGAAAGAACAGCACGATAAGTTTAAAGCCTTAACACGCAATATTCCTGGACAGGCAATTCTATTTAGTAAGGATAACTCGAAGACAAGAATATCTGCACGTATTAATGATCTGGGGGCGGACAGCATTCAACGCTACGGCGCAAGACTGGATAATTGGCTAGACAAAAACATAGATAAGACGGTGGTCGATGTGCGTAGAACAGGAACGGGTCTTCTCTTAGATAAGAATTCAGACTATATAAGAGATAACTTATTATTGGGTCTTGGCTTTGCCTTATTGATAGTGAGTATTTTAATGGGACTGCTGTTCAAGAATTTTAAAATGCTACTTATTTCCTTTGTTCCCAATGTCATACCGCTCATTTTTGCAGCGGCCATCTTAGGATGGACAGGGATAGAATTAGAGGCCGGAACGACGATCGTATTCTCAATAATATTTGGAATTGCTGTGGATGACACCATTCACTTTTTAAGCAAGTATAAGATATGTAGAAACAAGGGTTTTGATAAAGAAAAGAGTCTGGAGCTTAGTTTTACAGAAACAGGAAAGGCTATTATTTTTACAAGCATTCTTTTATTTTTTGGCTTTTTAATCATGCTTTTCTCTATACACCCTCCAAGTAATATACTAGGCCTCCTTATCTCCATTACACTATTAAGCGCACTGGTAGCAGATCTCTTTATAATACCGGTATTAATACGAAAATGGCTCTAAGCAAAACTCACTGCAGAGAACGATTTAAATATCCCATCTAAGCGTCCAGCATCATGCGGAGACACTTTTCTAAATCTATCCGGATAGGTAAAGTAGCAGGTAAGAATAACAGGTATAATATCTTGGTTTTTAAAACCAATCACGGAGACAATCTGCTCGCGTGTAAAACCACAGATTGCAAGTAGATGTTCCCAGGTAGTTTCTGTTAGATTATCCCAGGGAAGAGTAGGGTTATTTTTCATAAAGGCCTCTACATGACCATGCATCCCAATATTATAATATTGCTTGGTATTAATTGTGCCATGTAATAGATAGTCAAGAGCAAACAACATAACACCATCCTCACGCTCTGTTTCTACTGTATGTAAAAACTGATTATGTGGAGTAGGAAACGGATGCTGATAGACAACAATACGATCAAAATCACCCATCATAAAATCTTCGTGATAAAAAGTAATTACAATGGCATTGTGTGCTATAACCGCCTTTATATCCTCAGGCATACCATCCTGTTTTTGTTTTGCCATCGTAATAAACTCTTTACCCAATAAATAGATACTGAGTCGGTCCTCAAACTTTTTCTTACCAGCAGAGTCTAGCTTTTGATAAAAGGGAGAATGGGTTAGTAACCAATCCCGCACTGGCTGCTCGACACCAGGAGGGTTACGTTTGTTCCACCAAAAATCAATTTGAGGTGCCATAATAAAGATAATAGCAACCATTACAAAAGGGGGAATCATCCAGTAAGAGAGATCATAATCATGATTTTGAATCGATAGATACAGGATAATCGCAAAGCATATTGCAAACGGAAAACCTAGGACTCTTGAGAAATTATGAATTTTCATAGTGGAAGATATAAAGCTTAAACAACAGATAATAGAAATACAATTACGAATTCTCTAAGGGAGAGAATCTGCATGACCAAAGCCCCTAGATTGCAATTAAAACAATAGAACATGAAAAAGATTGTATTTCTTATCAGCTTATTTTTTATCGGAAATCTTGCCACGGCACAAAACAGCACGGAGGACAAGACAGAATCACCTTATTTTACAGTGCTTTCAGAAGGTACAGAGTCAGAAGACTTTCCTCTCAAAACAACGGACGTACAGGTTAATATTGCAGGACCCATTGCTTCTGTGACGATCGAACAGACTTATGCAAATGATGGCAAAGAGGTAATTCATGCAGAATATGTATTTCCTATGTCTACCAAAGCAGCAGTCTATGGCATGACAGTATATTATGGAGACAAAAAGCTCGTCGCTCAAATAAACGAACGCGACAAGGCAAGGAAGATATTTGAGCAAGCAAAGGAAGAAGGAAAACGCACCAGTCTTCTAGAACAAGATCGACCCAATGTGTTTAGAATGAATGTAGCCAACATTCTCCCCGGAGAGGAGGTGAAAGTTGTACTTGATTATACGGAATTCATAAACCCAAGAGACAAGAAGTATGGCTTTGTCTACCCAACAGTCGTAGGCCCAAGGTTTGTAGACGGAAGCATTCCTAAGAAAAAGACAGACGGATTTTTAAATACCCCCTACCTCAGCAAGGGATCTGCTTATCCAGGAAAATTCAGCATGTATATAAATCTTATTTCTGCGGTTCCCATTCAGAAAGTGGTAAGTAAATCACACCGTATTGTAGTAAACAAAAACACGGACAATTATTCGACAGTTTATTTACAAAACGAAAAGACAAAGTTTGAAGGAGACAGAGATTTTATCTTAGAATACGAATTGTCTGGAGAGAAAATAGAATCAGGGACAATTACATTTAAAGGTGAAGAAGAAAACTTTTTTCTTTCTGTAATAGAACCTCCTAGACGCCTAGACCGAGAAAATATACCAGGACGTGAGTATATGTTTATAGTAGACGTTTCTGGATCTATGCGTGGATTTCCATTAAACGTATCGAAAAAATTATTAACGAATCTTATTAGCAACCTGCGACCAACAGATATGTTTAATATTCTGCTCTTTGCTTCTTCATCTCATGTTTTATCAGAAGAATCCTTAGAAGCGACGCCACAAAATCTTAAGAAGGCAATAGATCTATTAGACAACCAGCGAGGCGGTGGAGGCACTATGTTATTACCCGCTTTGGAAACAGCTTTAAATATTCCTAACTGTGGTAGAGATATTTCGAGATCCTTTGTCATCGTTACGGATGGCTATGTACACGTGGAAGAGGAGGCCTTTAATTTGATTGGCAATAATTTAAACGAGGCAAATGTGTTTTCTTTTGGCATCGGGAGTTCTGTTAACAGACATCTTATAGAAGGCCTTGCGCATGTGGGAAGAGGTGAATCGTTTATCATAACGGATAAGAAATTTGCGGACGACACAGCAGAACGATTTAGAAAATATATCGAGTATCCTATTCTCACAGGAATAGACATTCAGCTTAGGGGAATAGATGCGTATGATGTTATACCGAAAAGTATACCAGACCTTTTTGCAGAAAAACCACTCTATGTTTTTGGCAAGTATAAAGGAGACGCAAAGGGGCAGTTAGTAGTAAATGGTTTTACGGGTACAGAAGATTTTTCACAGACGATTCAGATTTCTGATAGAGACAACAGACATAAATCTTCCCTTAAGTACCTCTGGGCAAGAGAAAAGATACGCGGACTGAACACATTAAACTATGTCTCTAAAACCAAGGAACGCATTCAGGAAATAACAGACCTAGGCTTAAAATATAATCTGATGACAGAGTACACCTCATTTGTTGCAGTAGACGACGAAGTAGTCACTAAGAAAACAGGGAAGAAGGTAAAACAGCCCCTACCTATGCCAGTAGGTGTTCCTAATACAGCAATAGGCTTCGAAATAGATCTTGGAGAGGAAGTTGTGCGTGCAACACCAAAGAAAAAAGAGACCCTGGACTGTTCAATGATATTGACATCTGCAGATAGAGAACATATACAGAAAGAAGTTTCTGATATCTTATCAGCAAGAGGTATTCTTTCAAACAGTTTTGATGCATTGAACCTGCGAATTGATATAAACAAGTACGGAGAAATTACAAGGGTAGAATCTAAGAACAAGGAACTCAACGAAAGCCTAGAGCGCATCCTAAAAGGACAGATTCTTACTGTGAAGAAAACAGAAGCATACTTCATTTGTCTAGAGATAAACTTAAACGTATAGTTATGAAAAAGCTTTTTTCAGTCGTACTTGCCATCGTAATTTTGGTCTTTATTTTGAGCATGAAACCTAGGTTGGATAGCTGTAATGCAGAACCGCAACCCAGACCATCCATTACCTTTATTGTTGGGGAGGACAAGCCAGGCAATAATTATTTTACGCAGGCCGAAGAGTATTTTACTTGGAACGAAAGAGATAAGACGGATAAGATTGTAAAAACATGCAGAAGCCTTGGAGATATTATCACCCATTTAAACGACACGGCAAATCGTGATAAGATTTCTTGGGGAACCGTAAATGTTGTCTTGCACGGGAATGTCTGGACAGGCCTATCTATGGATATTACGCAGGGAGGCCACAGAGCAACACCCAAACGACTTGTGCAATCGGTTTTATTAAAGTCTTATCCAGACGTGTTTTCCCAATCGATGGATAGTTGCACACAGCTTAATTTCTATGGTTGTGGTATTGGCAAAAACCCCATGGTGGTCCAGAGTCTAAATAAAATTTTCACAAACGACCAGGGTGTAAGACCGGAACTATTTATAAGCCCAGATTATGTAGTATTTAGTTCAACAAACCACACTTCTTCTCCTATGATGTTGCGTGCTAATTATTGGCCCTATATTTTTAAACGTGGCTATCAACCTTCCTTGGGAAGCATTGCGCAGGAGCTTAAAAAAACCTATCCTACTAAGGAGGTAAATTGGAAAGAGGCATTAGAAAGAGAAGAGATGACAGAAGAAGAAAGAAGTTTTAATCAGAGCTTTCACATACCTGTCGTACACACAGTTTTGTACGATGACGCAAACGCTAGACCAGATGTGGATACAGAGGAAGAAAAACAGGCGTGGATTGCGGAACAAGACGCACTATTAGAAAAGATTTCTGCGGTAGGCATCTCTCAAGATAAATTTACCTGGACCATCCATAAAATTAGATATACACATAGCGATGGAACAGTAGAACCTGCTATTAAGGCGATTGGAATGGCGACCATTCTTTGTGTTCTAGAAGCAAGAGATTATTAAGAGCTCGTATTTGCCAGCCATAAACACTAGGGTCTAGCGCAGCTTAGTGCCCTCCAAGCCCACTTAGATTTTTGAGTGGGCTTGTCTATTTAAGCAGTATATTCCATTCAAAACCAGCTTACAACACATTTTAATAATACTATACATTTAGATATTGAGTCTAACAGAACCCGCCATCTAATGAACAAATGTTCTCCTAAACAGAATATTCTAATAAAAACCTTGAAATAACACGTGGGAAATTATAAATTTGCAACCGCTTTACATGCCTCCTTAGCTCAGCTGGTTAGAGCGGCGGACTGTTAATCCGTAGGTCCAAGGTTCAAGTCCTTGAGGAGGCGCATAAGAGATAGTTGATTTTTCAGCTGTCTCTTTTTTTATTCCCCAGTCTCTTTATTGTTTTGATATAGATTTGGGCGTGCCCTACCTGTTGCACAGGCAGGTCGTGTCGTCCGCAGCTAGGTCCTTCGGACGCCTTCGGCCTGCTACCACCTGCCTGCGTGCGCACGCAGGCAGGCCACTCACGCGAGGATTCGCCATTGGCGAACGGTTTCATAACATGACTACTTGCGTACGCAAACTGGTTTCCACCCTTCGGTCTGGTTTCGTGGCATCGTGATTCCCCAACTCAAAACCTTAGATCTTAGGTAGAAAGCCACCTAAAACTGAAAATTTTTAAAAGGCTTTTTGCTCCGCCCTAATCCGTTTGTCTGTTTGTCCGTTCATCAGTTCGTCATTTCAGAATCGTCCTAAACGTCAAATTAATCCTCCCTTCCTTCACCTTCTTAGTCTTAGGCAATGCATGTAACCAATGCGTTTGTATTTCTCCTTTCATAACGAGCAAACTGCCATGTTCTAATAAAACAGATTTTGTCTCTTTCGTTTCTCGATGCTTAAAGGAAAATTTACGCTCAGCGCCTAGGCTAATAGAAGCAATAGCTCCATTGGGTTTTAGTTCTTTTTCGTCGTCGCTGTGCCAGCCCATGCCTTCCTCACCTTCATGATAGAGATTAAGCAGGCATGAATTATATGTTTCCTTACTGACGGTTTCGATCTGTTGTTTAATAAGCAAGAGCTCTTTGGTCCAAGAGAGTGCGTGTTTCGTGCTGTTGGAATATTTATATGCATAAGCTTCGTCCCCATACCAAGCGACCTTTCTTTTTGTGACTATGCGTTTACCAAACATGTGGACCACATCATTTTCCCAAGGAATACTTTCAAAGAGTGTCTGGCATAAATGTATAGATTCCTCATGGGGAAAAAGTTTTCCGTGATAGTGAGCAATACCATTATAGGGTAGTAGGTTTTCAGGATCTGCTATATAATCTTGAAATGGAAGCAAGGCCTATTTCTTTAGTTCGTAGAGTTTATTCTCCCGTAAGAAAACATAGTAGGCAGCTGTTATCGCAACAAAGAATCCTGCTCTACCATCTAACAAACCTAAATGAAAAATGTATTCATTTATAAACCTATAAAGGGGCTTGAATATCATTCTAAAAAGATTGGGAGAAACACCTTCTTCTAAAAGGGTTTGTGCAGCCATAGAGCTGTGCCTATTTATAGTAACGACCCTATCTGCTAAGTCCTCATTCACTTGATGAAATAGTTTTCCATTTAGATTTTTTAGTCGTGCACCCTCTACAGGAAGGATCTTATCGTGCGGTATTCTCCCAGCACAAACAGCCTTTCCTTTATGAAAAAGACGGAGAATATATTGTGGATGCCAGGTACCATGTTTTATCCAAGAACTACCTATCCGACTTAGACGATTTAGAGAATAACAATCATGACTAGAACTGGACTTGATAGCTTTAATTTCTTCTATCAAAGCATCAGACAACCACTCATCTGCATCCAAGGCTAATACGAACTCGTGTTTAGCCTGCGCTACACAGTATGCACGTTGTTTAATATAGCCTTCAAATTCTTTTTCTAGAATGCGTGCACCCATCTCTTTTGCAATAGTAGTCGTATCATCTGTTGAGAAAGAATCCACAACAAGGGTATCATCAGAAATAGAGGATACAGATTCAAGACATTGACGGATATGTTTGCCTTCGTTGTAGGTCATTACAACGACGGATAAGCTATGCATCTTTTAAAGATTTGGTTCTAAGGTACGTAAGACTGAGTAGAAGAAAAAGTAAATAGCTTGCCGTCCCTAATTGTGTTTCAATCGTGTGTTCTACTAAAAAGGAGCTGAAGAAGATAATTGTGATTGCCATAAAGAAATAATCTTTATATGCAGAGAAATAGAAACCGGGAACAAAGGCACAAATGATAAAGGCGATCAAACCTAGAAATCCACTGACTGCGAAATAAAAGACAAACTGATTATGCGGCAGTAGGTCTAGGTCTTTAATACCTGGATAATGTTGGCTTAGGTAGCTGTTTGTATCATCTTTTATATCCCCCAAACCCACGCCAAAGAGCGGGTTTTTCTTTCCCAAGTCTAAGCCTGCATAAATAGAACCTATACGTCTAGAATCCGATAAATCTCGAATGTCTTCCATCTTTGTCAATTTTTCTAAGCTATATCTGGTATATCCAATTTTACTTTTTATTGTGGGTACAAACATGATGGCAGCAAGTGCAATAGCTGGTAGTCCAAACAATAAGAGTAGACCCTTGGTCAGATCTTTCTTACTAAAAACATAGTATACAGCAGTATATATTAATACAGCATAAATAGCAAAAAGACCACTGCGTACTGCTAGGATATGTAAGAAGACAAATAGGAAAACACTACCTCCTACTAAGAGCTGTTTTTCCCAAGCATATTTAATTCGATAATTATGAAATAGTATATATAAAGCAGAACAGATGGCGACACAGATTAACAAACTAAAACGAATATGCTGGATGGGTGTAGGAATAATACGACCTGCACCATATATCTTATTGTAATGCTCTACATCAAGAAGGTATATTCCAAGCAGGACAATACAGATAAGTCCCACAAGAACAAAGAAAAAATATAAGACTTTAAAAAACAGATCTTTTGAAAACCCCTTTAGTGAAAAAAAGGCGAAGGGTAAAATGAGGAAGGGAAGTTTAAGACGGATTCGGTTTAAAAAGTAATCTGTGTTTTCTGTATTTAGGTAAGAAAATAGACTTAGAAAAAACAAAGCTGTCAACAATACAAAAGCGGGTGTTTTTAAAAAGGCCTTGCATCTTGCTGCTAAGTCTTCTTGAAGAAGTGCAAAGACAAAAAATGAAATCATACTTACACTAAGAAGAAAACGAGAAAAAAACAAACCAATAAAACTGAGGACGCAGAGGCTCAGAATAATTTCATTATTCTTTTTTCTTAGAAGGGATACTACACTATGAGTCGACAAATCTGCGTTGTTGTTTTTCGTAAGTAAATATTGAACGCACGAAGGAACAAAAAATTGGGAAAGGAAGGTATATTTTCTCTACTTAGAAAAAGAAGTAATTATAAGTATATATGATGCAGAATCTAGGATATGCCCTAACCCTTATTTGCTAGTTGACCGCAGGCAGCATCTATATCTCTACCCCGACTACGTCTAATCGTAATCATAATACCTGCCCTTCGGATGCGCGCGGCGAAATTATCCACGGTGTTTTGTGCAGCACGTTCAAAATCTACACCATCAATAGGATTATATTCAATGATATTTATACGGACAGGAAAATGTTTGCACAGATCAATGAGATTATCGGCATCTTGATTTGTTAGGTTAAAGTTTTTGAAGGCAATGTATTCAAAACTAATTCGGTTCTTTGTCTTTTGGTAATAGTATTGTAAAGCCTCAACTAAGGAGGCAAGATTATTTTGTTCATTTATCGCCATGATCTTATCCCGCTTTTCATCATCTGCAGCATGTAAGGACAGGGCGAGATTTACCTTGCTATCATCATCCGCTAATTTTTTTATCATCTTAGAAATGCCAGCCGTACTAATAGTAATTCTACGCGAAGACATACCCATACCATCAGGAGAACTAATAAGACGGATACTTTGCATGACGTTTTTATAGGTCAGGAGGGGTTCACCCATACCCATATAGACAATATTTGTCAGTGGATTATCATACTCTTCTAAGCATCGCTGATTGACTAAATACACCTGGTCGTAAATTTCTGCCGCACTCAGATTGCGCATACGTTTCATTTTACCAGTGGCACAAAAACTACAAGCAAGACTACAACCAACCTGTGAAGAAACACAAACGGTATAACGCTTATCCTTATCTACTGGAATGAGTACAGATTCTATTAAAGACCCGTCATGTAATTTAAAGCGAAACTTTATTGTGCCATCCACACTCTTTTGCTCTACATCTTTTTCGATTCTTCTAAATTCAAATTGCTCTTCTAATTTCGCACGGAGCGCTTTAGATAAGTTTGTCATTTCATCAAATGAATTACAGCCCTTGTGCCATAACCATTGATAGATTTGCTTAGCCCTAAACTTGGGTTCGTCCATAGCGGTAAAGGTTTCCTCCAGTTCTGTTAGGCTTAGGTCCCTTATATTCCTTTTTACTTCAAGCATTGTGTATACGAAGATAGGATAGAAAACAGTTAGATAAACTTAGAGGTGCTATTTATTAATGCTAATTTTACCTGAGAGAAACACATTTACTCTTAAATGGACATTTATAGGCGAAAATCAAGGTGGAAAATATACCTGGCAATCATGGGTGTCGTGTTTGCAGTGATAACCATGGTGTATGCTAACTATCTCGCGCGTAAACTAGCAGAACTAGAAAAAAACTATGTCCAACTCTATTCTAAAGCTCTTAAGGAGGTCAATGATATTGAAAAGCTCCAAGAAGAAATAGACCTGCCTCTTAGTATATTGGAAAGCTTTGATAATATTCCCATAATTATAGAAGGAGAAAACGGACAACTGGAAGGATTTAATTTTGGAGAAGAACAATTTATAGACGACCAAGAATTTTTACAAAAGGAAATTGAAAAACTTTTGGAAGGAGGCTTTGTCCCTCAGAAAGGTTCTCAGGGATATTCAAGTAAGTTTTATTTTAAGAACTCAAAGCTGTATGAATACATTAAGTATTTTCCTCTGGTCCAACTTTTGCTCCTCGCTTCTTTTATTGCCCTGGGCTATATAGGCTTTAATGTTACCAGACGGTCAGAACAAAATAGAGTATGGGCGGGAATGGCAAAAGAAACAGCACATCAATTAGGAACACCCATTTCAGCTATCATTGCCTGGATAGAAATTTTACGCGAACGCCTAGAGGGTAAAGAAGAAGAACAAGAAATCTTAAATGAATTGTCGAATGATGTTAATAGACTGGATCTAGTTGCAGATAGATTTTCTAAAATAGGTTCAGCGCCTAAACTAGAAAGAACAAATGTGTTCGAAAAACTAGAGGCTTGCCAGCAATATATGATGCGTCGATCACCTAAAAAAGTAGAATTTGATTTTCCTAAAAAAGACCAGGCTCATCATGTTTTAATGAACCAACACCTCTTTGATTGGGTCGTGGAAAACCTAATACGTAATTCTCTTGACGCAATGGATGGAAAAGGTAAAATATCTGCGACAATATATCAAGAAGATAATTATGTTTGCATCGATCTTTCGGACACAGGTAAGGGAATACCAGCAAACAAACAAAAAACTGTTTTTAAACCAGGGTACTCTACGAAACAAAGAGGCTGGGGATTGGGTTTATCATTAGCAAAGAGAATAATTGAAAATTACCATAAAGGCAAAATATTCGTTAAAAAATCTGTGGAAGGAGAAGGGACTACCTTTACCATTAAGCTGCCGCAAAGCGACTAGCCTCCTCGTACTCATTCTTATTTGTAAACTTGCGATAGGACAACAAACAATTCGTGTTACAGATACCGAAAACACACCACTCATAGGCGTGCAGGTATTAGTAAACGATAAAGCCATTGACGCAACGGATATTCATGGCGAGATAGACCTTAACAACAGAGTGACAGGAGAAGACAAAATTAGTTTTACATATCTATCCTATGAAACACTTGAAACAAACTACAAGGAAATTGAGGCGAATGGGTGGCGCGTAAGCTTATCACCTAACAATACTGATTTAGATGAGGTAATAATAATAGGGAGAAATGAGAAAGTTAAATCGGGCGTGCTATTACAGGCAGAAATTTTAACGGCAGCAGAGATAGCAGAACTAGAAGCACAAACACCCGCAGACCTTTTAGAAAAAACAGGATCTGTGTACATTCAGAAAAGTCAGATGGGCGGAGGCAGTCCAGTGATTAGAGGCTTTGAGGCAAACAAGATTCTTTTAGTATTAGATGGTGTCCGACTAAATAATGCAATCTATAGAAGTGGACATTTGCAAAATGCAATTACAATAGACGAGATGGTCCTGGAACAGGCGGAAGTACTCTTTGGCCCCGGATCAATAATTTATGGCAGTGATGCGATAGGAGGCGTATTGCACTTTAGATCTAAAACCGGAAAACTTACAGATGGTTTGTCATTTAAACCCTCTTTTAGTGCAAGAACGTCCTCGGCAAACTCAGAAAGAACATTGCACGCAAATCTGGAAGTAGGGAATACAAATTACTCAGGAATATTTGGGTATACTAGTAGTAATTATGGGGACCTACGAACAGGGAATAGGAGGGACGATAGATATCCTGAGTTTGGAACCAGACCTGACTATGTTGCCGTAGAAAACGGTATGGACGTTTTGCGTATAAACGAAGATGAGAACCTGCAAATAGGAACCGGTTATAGCCAACAAGATTTTTTTAGCAAACTACGATTTGTACCTAAGGAGAATCTTGACTTTAATATTAACCTGCAATATTCAACGAGTAGCGATGTACCCAGATACGATCAATTGATAGAACGAGAAGGAAGTGGATTACGATTTGCAGAGTGGTATTATGGACCCCAAGACCGTTTTCTTGCTTCTTTAAGTACAAAGATTACACGAGAAGAGGGACTCTTTGATGAACTCTATCTCATTAATGCCTATCAGAAAATTGATGAGGATAGATTTAGCAGGGACTTTAATTCGCCCGTACTAGAATCAAATCTTGAGGATTTACATGTCTGGAGTAGTTCTTTAGATATTTCAAAAAACCTAACAAGTAAATTAAATCTCAGAGGAGGAGCAGAATTACAATATAATGACCTGACTTCCACTGCAGGGCCTAATCAATTTACACGATACCCGAGTGGAGATAATAGCATGTTATTGTCCGGTGTGTATTTAAAAACGGGCTATGCGATAAGACCAGAAACAGATTGGCAGTTAGGACTACGATATTCTTATTCAATTAGCAGTTTGCGTTATATCAGAGATGGAATATTTGAATGGCCTGAATATTTTTATGATGGCATAGAAAACGCAAACAACAGCCTAAACTTTTTGACCAGTCTAACGCATAATATTGGAAAATTAAATCTATATGTAAATGCAGGCTCAGCCTTCAGGGCTCCAAATATTGATGACCTAGCCAAGACCCGAGTAAATGCAGATGAAATATCTGTACCAAATCCAGAACTTAAACCAGAAAAATCCTGGAACGCGGAATTTGCTATTTCTTATCAAGAAGAACGGTTTAGTGTACGCGCAAATAGTTTTTACACAGCTCTCAGAGATGCAATAGTGCGTGAAGATTTTATGCTTATAGATGGAAGCACAAGCTATAACAACAATGGAGATATATTACAGGTAGTAGCAAATGTTAATGCAGAACGTGCACGCGTATACGGTCTTTCTTTGAATGGAAGCGTAGAGTTGTCTCAAGATCTTCTTTTTAATGCCAACGGAACCCTGGTAAAAGGGGAATCCTTTGACGCTGAAGATCTGCAAACACCCCTCGGACACATACCTCCCTTATATGGCAAAGCAGAACTTGCCTACGAAAAAGATAGAATAAAAACGAAGCTAGCCTACCGATATAATGGTCCAAAACCCTTGGAAGAATTTGGGGGTTCTGTGGACAATCCTGAGCTTGCTACACCAGAAGGATCTTTAGCTTGGCAAACCTGGAACCTGTATGGCTCCTACAAATTTTCTGATAGGTATTTTCTCTCTTTAGCTATTGAAAATGTACTGGATGTACATTACAGAACTTTTTCTTCGGGTGTTAGTGCTGCAGGAAGAAATTTTATTCTTTCGGTGCGAGGAACTCTATAAATCAAGAGAACAGATTTTAACATTTCCTTAAGACTTTCGATATAGGTATATTTTGTCATTTGATATGCACTTTATGTCTCGCTTACACTAATTAAACACCAATAAATACGGGCTCCTTTCTAATTATCAAGCATAAAATAGATTTGACTTTCCTAGCTTTGTAAGGTTGAATTGATATTCTATTACATTAATCGCTAAATGGATAAAATTTTGAGAGCAAAATCAGCTATTTCAAACAACGTATCATTTCGAAAACTACAATACAAGAATTTAGACCCCGCCACGCTCGAACAGCACATCTTAGACAAGAAGATTGGAATTAGAACCACAACAGGTGCAATTAACATTTGTACTGGTAAGTTTACAGGTAGATCTCCTTTGGACAGATATATTGTTAAAGAAAAGAACACAAGAGTCTTGGTAGACTGGGGAGAGGTAAATCAGCCATTTTCTGAGCAAAACTATAACAGCTTAGAAGCAAAGCTTATAGCACACATGAATACACAGGAGTTGTATGAAATGAATGCGTATGCAGGATCGGATGATGCGTATAAGGTGCATGTAAAGTTATTTGCAGAAAACCCGTATAGTGCTTTGTTTTTCCACAATATGTTTATTCAGACGCCACCGGACACAGAAGACCCAGAATCTTGGACGATCTTATGTGCGCCAAGTTTTTTAGCGGATCCAAAACAAGATGGAACACGGCAAGAAAACTTTGCCATTATACATTTTGGAAAGAAGCGTGTTATTATTGGAGGAACAGGGTATACAGGGGAGATAAAGAAATCTATATTTTCCGTACTCAACTTTAATCTTCCTATTCAAGACAGGGTTTTACCAATGCACTGCTCTGCCAATATTGGGAAAGAAGGAGATACGGCTTTGTTCTTTGGACTTTCAGGAACAGGAAAAACGACCCTTTCTGCAGATGATAATAGAAAACTGATAGGAGACGACGAACACGGCTGGAGTGATAATGGTATTTTTAATTTTGAAGGAGGCTGTTATGCAAAATGTATTTCTCTCAGCCCATCAAAAGAACCACAAATTTATAGTGCAATCAAACAAGGAGCACTCTTAGAAAATATTATAATGCAATCGGATGGAATCAGTCCAGATTTTGAAGATTGTAGTATTACAAAAAACACAAGAGTTTCTTATCCGCTTGAGCATATCGAGAATTTAAAGACGGACTCAAAGGGAGGAATTCCAAGTAATATATTTTTTCTAACCTGTGATGCCTTTGGTATACTGCCTCCTATTTCTAAGTTAAACAAGGAGCAGGCGATGTATCACTTTATTTCTGGATATACATCAAAGGTTGCCGGAACCGAAGAAGGAATAAACGAACCAATAGCAACCTTCTCATCTTGTTTTGGTGCTCCTTTTTTACCTCTAAAGCCTCAGGTGTATGCAAGTATGTTAGGAAACAAAATAGAAAAGCATAACGTCAACGTTTGGTTAATTAACACAGGTTGGACAGGCGGTGCTTACGGTCAGGGTAGTAGGATTCCTCTTAAATATACAAGAGCTATGATTTCTGCTATTTTAGAAAACAAATTAGCAGATACGGCTTTTCTGAATTATGGAGCATTTAGATTAGCAGTGCCGATTGCAATTGAAGGAGTTCCTAAGAAAATTTTGGACCCTCGATCTACCTGGAAAAACAAGGAGACGTATGACCAGAAAGAACAAGATCTTGTGTCCTTGTTTAGAACAAACATAAATCAGCTTATAGACAGCGAAGATGAAGAATTTTTAAATGCTGGACCTATCTTACTAGAAGAAGAAATAGTTTATTAATAAAGCTTAGTCTAACACCCTTGAGCATCTATGATAACATTGTAGATGCTCTTTTTTTTGTACTAGAATCTAAAGCCGAGGGAGACCTGTAAAGAAAGTTGATGATCGCTATCTTCTCGTAAGATAAAAGACCCATCCGGATTTAATTCTCCAATGGAGACATCCATTTGATTTCTAGTGATATCACTAAGCCCATAATTTAAAGTAGCACCAACAAAGAATCCAGTATTTAGAAAGTAGTTTACACCTGCATGTAAGCTCAAGTCTACAGGTTTAAATCTATTTCCATCCTTGTCTTCGAAAAAGTAATACGCACCTATAACACGAGGAATTGGAAGAGCTTCTCCCTCTACTAACAATGCAATGGTTGAGTTATTAAAAAGATTGGCTGCCCCTGCTTCATCGCTAAAGAAATTATAATCCATGGATTGAGTAAAACGAATACCATCTGGAAAATCTGTACTCGTATAGGTATTTCTTCCACGCCCTGTAGGACTTAAAAGAAAGTCTAAGCCTAGACCACCAAAAATCTCAAGTTTTGGTAATACATAAAGAGATGCTGAGACTGGCAAAGAAAGGTACCCATTGGAAATAGCCAATATGTAATCTGTATCTCCATAATCTACGAGACGCTCATTACCTCTTCTTAAAATATAGTAGGTTTCTCCATCGTATTTATGAGTTGTACCTCTTTGGTTATACAATAGTTCAAAACGCAATCCAAAGAAATCATTGAAATAATAGGAATAGTTGAGACCAAAGTGAAAACCACCATTACGAGTCATCGACTCGTTCGTTTCCAATGGGCCGCTAAACCAAGACTGGTTTAATCCAGCACGTACACCTATCTTTTGTGACTGAGCGCCTAGGTTAAAAGCACTGAAAACGAGCAGAATAATGATTAGTTTTTTCAAATGTATTTCTTTTGCGTGGCGAAAATAGGGAAATATCTTGCGTTTCATAAACGAATCTAATTCTTTGAATGCTTCCTGATATGATTATTTTTGCAGAATAATAATGGCAAAACGAAACAAACTTCAGAAATTCGAGCAATTAAACAGCTTTAACAACGTCTTTCAAAATTTTAATTTTGAGAAACCTGCTCTTGTGGGAGCCCATGGTGAAACAATAGAATTGAAGGGAAATTGGGTAAAAGAGCATTTTGGCAATGATAAGCCCCTTGTTTTAGAGCTTGCCTGTGGTAGGGGAGAATATAGTCTTGCATTGGCAGAAAAATACCCAGATAAGAATTTTATTGGAGTAGATGTGAAAGGGGCTAGAATTTGGAAGGGAGCCATAATTGCAAAAGAAAAGAAATTGGAAAACGTGGCTTTTGTCCGCACACGCATAGAACAACTTGCTTTGTTCTTTGGCCTAGGTGAAGTTTCTGAAATTTGGATAACCTTTCCAGATCCCTTTCTTAAAAAATCCAAAGCAAATAGGCGCCTTACCTCCAAGTATTTTTTAGATAGTTATAAAAACGTATTAAAAGAGCATGCAGTCTGCCATTTAAAAACAGACAACACCATGTTGTATGAATACAGCCTAGAAGTATTTGAAGAGGAGAGGGTAATAGTCAATTACAAGAACGCAGACATTTACAGTGGTCCCTTATATATTCCTGAATTGGAGTTCAAAACCTACTATGAAAAAATGCATTTGGAAAAACAATTGAAGATTAAGTACATTCAATTTATGCTTACTTAGCGTTGGTACTTCTTAAGCGCATAATCCATAGAGCGCAATAAAATATCACAGCCTTTTTGAATTTGATCCTCAGAGATAATCAGTGGAGGGGCAAGTCTAAAACTCTTCCTGTTGAATAAAAAATAATCGATAAGAGCACCCTGCTCTATAGTATGTTGCACCACATGTTTCAAATATTTTTTCTTAGTTAATTCGACCGCCATCATAAGGCCAGAGCTTCTTAATTCAGCAAGTATTTCGTGTTGTAGCAGTTGGCGAATCAATTGTTCTTTATGCAATACTTGTTCTACAATATCTTCTTCTAAGAGTACTTCTAAGTTAGCTAAGGCAGCACTAGCACTTATAGGGTGGCCACCAAAGGTTGTTATGTGTCCAAGTGCAGGGTTCTTTATAATTGAGCCTAAGATCTCTTTGGAACTCACACAGGCGCCTATAGGCATCCCACCTCCCATCGATTTTCCAATAAGTAAAATATCTGGTACTACCTCATATTTTTTATGTGCAAATAAAGCGCCTGTTCTTCCAAAGCCCGTTTGAATTTCGTCAAGAACAAACAAGACGCCCTCTTCTAAGCACTTTTTTCTAACCGCAGGTAAGTAATCAGAATCCGGAGGCTGCACTCCTGCTTCCGCTTGTACGGGTTCCATGATAACAGCAGCTGTATGTTTATCAATCTTTTCTAAGTCAGCAAAGGAATTGAATTCAATATGATCGATACCTGCAAGGCTAGGTTGAAAATGCATAGTAAACTCTGTATCACTGCGGAGACTTTCTGCACCGATAGTACTCCCGTGGTAAGCATTCCGACAAGAAAAAATTTTTGTACGGCCAGTATAACGCCGCGCTAACTTTATGGCAAGTTCGACTGTTTCTGTTCCTGTCATTACAAAGTATACACTTTGTAGTGAAGGGTCTAGCTGGGAAAGAAGTAAATGGGCAAATGCAACCTGAGGTGTCTGCACATGTTCACCATAGACCATAGTATGCATATACCTGTCTAATTGAGCCTGAATAGCAGCCACTACTTTTGGGTGACGATGTCCCAATGAACTAACAGAAATTCCAGAATTTAAATCTAAATATTGCTTTCCTTCAGTGCTGTAAATGTACATGCCTTCAGCGCGTTCAATCTCCAAGGACAGAGGCATAGTGCTCGTTTGTCCCACATTGGCCAAAAACAATTCTCTTTTAGATAACATCCGTAAATTTTCAAAAATTCTCTCTACAAGATCGTAAACATCTTAGTTCTTCACAAAAACACCCAATTTTGGGGACTTTCTACGTTAAAAAAACCTTAAGAAACGCTTTAGAAGCGTATTTAGAACTAATTTTGAGGGCAATTCCTTTATAGTATATACCGTTTCCAAATTAGTATTTCAAATTATGAAAACATTACAGCTCTTATTCGTCCTCTGCATTAGTACTGCAACAGTATTAGCCCAAGGAATTAAGTTTGAAGAAAGTGACTGGCAAACAGCACTATCAAAGGCGAAAAACGAAGGAAAAATTATGTTCGTAGATTCCTACACTACCTGGTGTGGACCATGTAAAAAACTATCTAAACATGTCTTTCCTAATGAAAAAGTAGGTGAATATTTCAATGCTAATTTTATCAGCATTAAGCTAGATATGGAAAAAAAGGATGGAAGAAGCTTTGGTTCTAAATATCCGGTGAGTGCCTATCCAACGATGTTTTTTATAAAGGGAGATGGTAAAGTGGTCCATAAAATTAAAGGTTTTAGAAAAGTTGAGGACCTTATAAAGGAAGCAGAAAAAGCAGTAGGGAAGTTTGATCGATCTGAGGAGTACGTGGAAGATTATGAAAGTGGATTAAGAGATTTTGACTTTATGCTTAACTATGTAACAGAGCTAAATAAGTCAAGAAAGGAAAGTCTAAAAATTGCAAATGATTATCTGCGATCCAAGCCGGATATAACAGAGGAACAAAAAACAAGATTTTTATTTGCTGCAGCAAATGAGATTGATTCAGGGATATTCGACCAGCTAGAAGAAAGAAAAGAACAAATAATCGAAATGAAGGGAAAGGAAGTGTATGAAGACAAGGTACTCGAAGCAGGGATGAATACTGTCTACAAAGCTATCGAGTATGACTATTATGAGTTGGTAGATGAAGCAATAGAAAAAGTAAAGAAAAACGTAGATAAGGATAAGGCGAATGCATTTAAATATAAAAGCAATGCGAGCTATTGCAGAGAGTCTGGAAATTTTGACAATTATCTAGATGCAATGAAAGAGTACAGTAAGAAAATTTGCAAAAAAGACATCCAAGCATCCAAGTGGGCAATTAAACACATGATGTCAAGTTTCCAGGGTGAGCAAGAACATATCGCACTAGCGGAAGACGTTGCCAAGAATTTATTAAAGCTTGAAAAGACCGTGGAAAATACTGCACTCTATACTAAGATACTTCTTCAAAACGGTAAAAAGGATAAGGCTATAGAACACATTGAAAAGGATATGAAAGAGATGGAAAAGAAAGGAGAGGAAACAGGGCCATATGAAAGCATTCTAAGAAGAATCAAACAATCCCGATAATACTGAATGCGAGTCCAAGGAATCATTATAGGCCTGCTTTTTTTCTTAGTGCACTTTGCACATGCACAAAGCAGTATCAGTTTTTACTCTAACTCAGAACTGACTAATCTTATAAAGATTGCACAGGAACAGGATAAAAACATATTCATTGATACCTATGCTAGATGGTGTAAACCATGTAAAAAACAATCTAGAGTTTTTAGCGACGCCAAAGTTGCTAATTACTTCAACGATAATTTTATTAATGTCAAGTATGACATGGACACCCCCATTGGTAAGGAAATTGATTTAAAATATGAGGTGGTGTTTTTACCTACACTCCTAATCCTAGATAAACATGGAAACGTGCGAATTAAAATGGATAATGGAATCGTGGGTGCCAATGAACTTTTAAATATAGCAAAAGCCGTTACCGAACCCTATACCAGCGCACCTATTGCATCAACGCCACCGCCGACTAAGAGCAACGACGTTACCAAAACAGAGCCTGTTGTCACACACTCCAATGAAAACAAAGAAGCTCAAATAAAACCTGCACCACCTGTTTTAGATAAGCCATTAATAAAACCAGTAGAGGAAGCAACAGAAGAAAAAATATTATTTGTCTTAGACGGAGATGTAGAACTACCACCTGAGATTCTTCTAAAAGAAGCATACTTCCGTATGCAACTTATGGATGGAACACACAGAGAGGCAGCAGACAAATATCTTGCTACGCAATCCGATTGGAGCACCGAAGAAAACGTGAAGTTTATACATGATTTTGTTTATACCACCCGTTCTAAAGAATTTAATTACCTCATCGAGAACAGAGAACTGTTTAACCACTTTGTTGGAGAAGATAGGGTGGTAAATACAATTGAATTGCTGGTATACAATACACTTTATACCGGCTATCCACGGCCTACCTTGGAGAAAGCAACCGAACTCTTTGCCTATATAGATCCGCATAATAATATCAAGAATGCCCAAAAATATTTCCTTACGCGCCTATTTGAAGAAGAGGATAAAACGAAGTATATAGAATTCGCCATCAGATATTTAAACGAGAATAATTCCTCTGAACACAATGAAATGTTCAGATTATCTCAGGCGCTCATAGAAAACGAACCGAATGGTGAAAACGTAGAGCACAGTGAAAAGTGGATTAAAAAAGCAATAGACTTGCAGGGCAAGGATATTAACTATTTAGAACAGCACGCTAATATTCTAGCTTTGAAGGGAGACAATTCTGCGGCAATATCTACAATCAAAAGAGCGATCTCTCTAGCAGAACAACAAGAGAAAGACAAGGTGTATTTGCAAAGGATATTAGATAAACTTCTCAATTAATATTACTTAAGGTCTACCCACACAGGACAGTGGTCTGAATGAACAGCATCTTGAAAGTGACCAGACTTCTTCACTTGGTCAACAAGAGCATCTGACACAGAGATATAATCTATTCTCCATCCTTTATTTCTAGGTCTTGCTCCAGTACGATAACTCCACCAACTAAATTCTTGTTTCTTAGGATGCTTTAATCGAAAGGCATCATGAAAGCCTGTGTCAAACCAATGAGACATCCAAGCCCGTTCTTCCGGTCGAAACCCAGAAGGCTTATCTTTTCTCGTTGGGTTATGGATGTCTAGATCTCCATGGACCACATTATAGTCACCAAGAACAACAAGTTTTTTCTTTTTCTTTTTTAAGGCAATCATTTCGGGATACAGGTCGTCCAAGAACTGCACTTTAAATTTGTGACGTTCCTCACCACTAGAGCCAGAAGGAAAATATATGTTTACTATACTAAGATCTTTAAAGTCCGTTCTAAGTACACGACCCTCTACATCATATTTTTCAATACCAATACCATTTACAACCTTGCTTGCCTTCATCTTAGAAAAGGTAGCAACGCCACTATATCCTTTTTTAACAGCCTGTTCCCAGTAGATATGATACCCCAAGTCTTCAAAGAGTTCCACAGGAATTTGATCTAGATGCGACTTGGTTTCTTGGACACAAAACACATCTATCTTGCCTTCCTTAAGCCAATCTATAAGACCCTTTTTAATGGCGGCGCGTAGGCCGTTTACATTGTATGAAACTATGCGCATCTATTTGTATTTAAATGTATTTTCTAACCAGCCCAGTTCAGCTAAACTATGTGCACCTTTTATGTTTTTCATTTCCATGTCTATTAGAGCATTGCTGTGTAGAGTAGAAATCAAAGCACCACCTGGAAGGCTAATATATCTCTCCCAGGTTGTTTCAAATCCTTTTTTGGGAATAATGCTTGTCCACATTTTCCAAGCCATTGGTTTTTTGCTTTCATCTAATTCCCATAAGTAAACATCGCCCGGAGTTACTCCACCAGATGTGTAAGTAACCTTGAGTTTTGTTTTTCCGTTTTCTTCGACCAGGCTCCTGCTTGTTCCAGGGTCAAAAGCCTTAAACGGAGCGATTAACCAAAAGGAATCATTACACCAATATTTCCATGCAGTATTGATAAGAGCGTTACGTTGAATCGTATCTAAGACTGGAGCTTGGTTTTGAAATGCGACTCCCTGATGTGAATCAAGTTGCATAATAACTTTATTGTCATCCCATAAAATTTCTGCTATGTTGTTTTTCTTATCCCAACGATAATGATGTTGTCCCCTGAAGAACGTCCATTGAAGAAAGTTGAGTTTGTCAAAGGCATCTTTGTTTAATGCTTTTTGCATTTCCATAGCCAAGTTATCAGCCTCTGAACCCGTTGACCCAACAGGTTCTTCTTCATTTGTTATTTGTAAAAACAAAAATGCAATAACAATAAGGACAAGTATAAGACCCAAAAGCCATTTTAAATATTTCATAGAGGTTTATTAGAAACTAAAAGTAAGGATTTATTTATTGCTGCTGTGGGTACTAGGACATTTCTAGTTTTTCTATTCTTCGTCTATTCATCACCTTTCTGATCCAATTTGGTATTATAATTACACCAATAATCAAGTAAGGATAATAGGTGATTATTCTCCATAGAAGCGCAACAAGAAAGGCAATTCCTTTAGGGATATAATCTGTAAAAAAACCACCAAATAAATATTCCATCACACCGGCTCCACCAGGTGTAGGACTAAATTGTGTAATAGAATGCATTATCTCAGCACGGCCGTACAATAAATACTGAGTAAAACTATCTAAGGGTGTATCCGGAATTAATGCGATAATCAAACAATTGATTGCTAGAAAACGTGTAATCCAAGCACCAATGGTAGCAACAAAACTTTTTATATGGAACATCAGGTTTTCCTCGCTTACTTCTTTAGCAGTCTTAACAACATCATCACCAATCTGAGTTAGATTGTCTTTCCAACGAACAAGAAACTTTCGTTTAGAAAACCAAACGAGCAAATCACGAATTTTATTTGGGCTAAAAAACAAGCCATAAAAAAATAAGGTGCCGTAGGAAAAAATAAAAATATAAATTATAAGAAGTGAGAAGGTAAATTTTTCGGATAGATCAAAAGCCAGCAGATCTGGCCTGATAACGTGAGGTCCTATCGTGAAGACTAGTATAGGTATAGATATCAAAAAGAAGAGCGTATCCAATACCATGGTGTATAAAATAACAGAGACTGTTTTTGCAGCACCTATTTTTTCCTGTGCCAGCAAAAATAAGGCAACAGCAGAACCACCTATACTGCTGGGAGAAACCGCAGACGAAAATTCCCAAATAAAAATTAGCTCAACACACTTTGACCAAGTAAATGCATCTCCAGTTAATATTTTAAGACGCCATGCATAGAACATATGTCTAAGCACATATAAAAAAATAGACATCCCAATCCAAAAAATTGTAAGCGTAGTCCATGGAATTTCTTTAAACTGATCCACATCCAATTGCTTCCACATCATATAGGCCACGACTAATAATCCTATTAGTACAGGCGCCACAATCCTGGACATCTTGATGGAGTCAAGAACCTTTTCGGAATCGTTATGATTGTTGTCTGGTTTGATGGTAGAAATTTATGCCGCGAAAATAGACAAAGTATTTGATAAGAGGCAGGCTAAGAGGGTCTAGAAATCTAAGAAGAAGTACGTAATGCGAGAATTACTTTTCCACGATCACCGCATCCTTTAATAAAAACATGAGTCTGTTTATGTCTTCAGCGTTCAAAATAAGTTTTCCCTTAAGAATAACAGGTTCTGCCGTGTACTCAACACCCTCAATGGCTTCTACCTCCATTACTGTCTCTGGCCCAGCACCGCCACAGAAAAAACACATATTATAAGGGAAGGCAGATAAGATAAATTCGTTGTGAGACTTATACCCTTCAACGGGAATTATATATCCCTTTACAGTAACTTCTTTTTCAGAAAGGTCCTTAATAGCATCACTAAAAACAGGTTTGTCGATTTTAAAACCCATTAATTCGTCATACTCTTTCTTGTACGTAATCTTTGACAAGGTTTTCCATAGACTCGGCTCTTTTGCCTCTTGTGCAGATACTGCAACAACAGAAAGACAAAAAAGAGCAACGTGTATGTAGCGTAAGACAGTCATATTAATTTATTATTTCTCCATCCTCCATAGTGTATAAAAGGCCACTGGAGTTGTCATTATGAATAATTAGTTTTCCTTCCAAAACTATTTTTTCTGATGTGAAAGCTAGTTTTTTACCATCTTTCATAAAGACCTGAATTGCAGATTCTGGTCCCGCCTTTCCGCAAAAGAAGCACATATTTTGAGGAAATTTTGAAAACATAAAATGACTCTGCTCTACCTTGCCTGTGAGAGGAATAATGTATCCCTTTAAGACCACCTGTTGGCCATTCATGGCGTTCGTGGAAGCACTTATCTTAGGAATCATTGTTTCAATGCCAAATTCAGGATCAAAACTTTTATCCATTTCCACCTGAGCTAGAATATGCCAACTGTCCTGTGCCTGCACAGAAAATGTGAGACACCCAAGGACAAAAAATACACTCAATTTCAAAATAAATTTCCTCATAGTATAAAGGTATAACAAAAGGAATGACATATCCATTCCATCTTAGCTGTTAAGGCTTTTTTAATATATGATAAAAAACAGCCATAAAGTAAAGGTTTTTAGGCCCCTGAAAGTAATTTTTTGACAGTAGTGGAAATCGTTTTGCCATCTGCCTTACCAGCTAGTTTCGCAGAAGCCATACCCATAACCTTGCCCATATCTTTCATAGAGCTTGCTCCAGTTTGGGTGATAATTTCTTTGAGAACAGCTTCTAGCTCTTCTGTGTCCATTTGCTCAGGCAAATACCCTTGTAATATCTCTATTTCCTCACGTTCCACAACAGCTAAATCCTCTCGTCCTTGCTTCTCGTAAATATCAAGAGAGTCTTGCCTCTGTTTAATTAATTTCTGTACAATCTTTATTCCTGTTGCTTCATCGAGTTCCTTACCACTGCCATCTGTATTAGCGAGCAAGATTGCAGATTTGATCGCGCGAATTCCACGTAAAGCAACCTTGTCCTTTGACTTCATCGCCGCCTTTAAGTCTGTGTTAATTTTTTCTTCTAATGTCATCTTAGTTTTGATTTAAGATCTGTGTTATTGTTACAAAATCCTGAACGGATAAGTGCTCAGGTCTTTTACTAAATATCGAATCTTCAAAAATAGTTCTATCCTCGGATAAAGATTTTAAAGAATTACTTAATTTTTTACGTCTCTGACCAAAACTCATTTTTACAATACGTTTAAATTGCTTTTCATCACAGTCTAAAGTTTTGGTCGAATTGCGTGTCAATTTAATCACAGCTGAATTTACCCTAGGTTCTGGATTAAATGATTCTGGCGGCACCTCTAATAGAAAACTGCAATCATAATATGCTTGACAGAGCACGCTTAAGATACCATATTTTCTACTCCCTGGTTTTGAAAGAATTCTTTCTGCTACTTCATACTGATACATGCCCACCATAAGTGGAATAATATCCCTAGCACTAAGCATCCAAAATAAGATTTGTGAGGAGATGTTATAAGGATAATTGCCGCAAAGAAAAAAAGGCTTACCCTCTAAGATTTCATGGGGGTTTATATCTAAGACATCTGACTGAATGATTTGAATGTTTAGGTTTTGCTTTTCTAGGTGATCCACCATATCCTGGTCAAGTTCAACACAGTTTACCTTCTGTTTTTTACCAATTAGCCGCATCGTAAGTGCTCCCTTGCCTGGACCAATTTCTAATAGGGGTAGACTGTTGATGTTTGCTTCGGCAATCTGTGTCGCAATTTCCTCGGTTATCCTATCGTCTTTTAGGAAATGTTGACCATATTTCTTTTTTGCTTTCAATGTATATATATGATTATCGCTAAGAAAGTAAAAAACACCTTGGGATAGCGTATCTTCGTGCAAAAGTATAGGAATTATCATGGATAAGGTTAAAATAGGCATTACAATAGGGGACATGAACGGAATTGGACCCGAGGTGATTATAAAAGCGCTAGCAGGAAACCCAATTACCCAACACATTATTCCTATCATTTATGGATCTTCCAAAGTGATGGCGTATCATAAAAACATTGTAAAAAATGTAGACTTTGGATTTTCTACAATAAGCGATGCTAACAATGCATATAGAAACAAACCCAATGTACTTAACTGTTGGAATGAAGAGGTAAATATCGAATTAGGAGCTATTACAGAGCAGGGCGGGAAATTTGCACATATTGCTTTGGACCGTGTAGCAGAAGACGCAAAAAATGGTTTAATCGATGCTATTGTGACAGCACCTATTCACAAGAAGGCGATGCAACTTGCCGGCTTTCAACATCCAGGGCATACTGAATTTTTAACTGAAAAATTTGATACAAAAAATTCCTTGATGATGATGGTGTCTGACACCCTACGCGTCGCACTGGTTACTAACCACGAACCCTTGTTTTCTTTAAAAGAAAAAATCACACTAGATCGAATAAAAACAAAGCTTAAGCTTTTAAATAGAACCTTACGACAAGATTTTGGAATTGAAAAACCGACAATGGCAGTGCTGGGTCTAAACCCACACGCAGGGGATGACGGTGCTATTGGAGACGAAGAAGAAAAACTTATCAGGCCGGTTATCATAGAAGCAAAAAAGAATGGAATTCTTGCCATGGGACCCTATCCCGCAGATGGCTTTTTTGGCTCTTCCAATTTCAAAAAAGTAGATGGAATTCTTGCTATGTATCATGACCAAGGCTTGGTTCCTTTCAAAGCCCTATCCTTTGGCTCTGGAGTTAACTATACAGCTGGTCTACCAGTAGTGCGGACGAGTCCTGATCACGGAACAGCATATGATTTAGCAGGGAGAAATAGTGCAGACCCAGGTTCTATGCGTTCTGCTATTAATTTGGCAGTAGATCTTGTTAGGAATAAAAAGGTGCACAACGAGATACACGCGAATCCGTTAAAGAGAAGAAAAGAGAAAACTCTGTCTGGTCCTCAGTAAATAAAAAAGGACCTAAGCCATCGTGTCTTGAAGAATTAGGTTCAGAATAAGATTCCATCATATTCCTCAGATTGGTTTATTGCCTTCAAAACAATGGACAGCCCAGGTCGGTTTATATTGCAATATATGTATTTTTCTTACCATATCTTAAAAAAACAGGCAGAGCAATCATTATTGCCACTGCCTATAAAGCTATGGATAAATATTTTTGATTAAATCAATACCTTGCCGGAGCGAGAGAACCAAAGGGACTAGGGCTCCAATCAAATTGACTTAAATTGTACTTTTCAATCTTATGTATTAGTTTTTTGGTATAGCGAAGATCTGTCGCATATCCGCACTCCTTTAAACCATAGGCCCACTTTTCGTAGTCCGTTTTGTCATGTGTAAAAAGTGAAGCATAGCGTTCACTGTGCACTAAGAAATTACTATGGTCAATGTAAGAATCAATTTCATTTGAATATGACCGAAAGCAAGAATTTATTAACTCTCCATTTTTATAGTCGTCATCTTTATGATAAAACTTTCCTCCCGTCCAATACTTTTTACACTTTATACCAAAGTGATTGTTTGCGTTAGTGGCTAATCTGCTCTTGCCATACTGAGACTCATGCATTCCTTGCGCAAGCTTAATACTTGCTGGAATTCCTGTTCTGTGCATCTCTGCAATGGCGATATCTTTATATGTGTTTATATATTGCATAGCGTCAAAATCTGTTTCCACAGAAAATGAACTAGTAAATATGAAACAAAGTATAGCACCTAAGCTACACGCGATTTGGGTTAACTTTCTACTCATAACGATTTCAGTTCACTCCTTCTAATCCAAAACCTATGCCAAATCAATGTCGAATTTGATGAATTCAGCTAGAAAGGCAATTGTAGGCCATATTATGCCTTAAATACATATGAAATAGGCATTAAAGAAAGAATATCTCTCTATTATTCTTGCTATAGCAAAACAGACTAGGGCAAATCTTCGCCAGTAGAAGCTACCCAGAGGCGAAACCAATCATCATTTTCCAGAATGATTTCTGCAGCCCTAGTTGCGGATACAATACGAAGAGCTTTGGAGGTACCTAGTATGGGCACTATCCCTGCAGGGTGATTTAATAAAAAAGCAATATAGAGTTGGGATTTTTCGCATTCATATTTTGCACAAAGCTCCTCAGCTACCGTAGCAATTCTCTGTTCCTGCTCTGTTTGCGCCGCACGCATCAAACTTCCACCACCAAGAGGAGACCAGGCCATTGGGCGTAAGCCATGTTTTTGGCTTTGTAAAATAGTACCATCTCTAAACGCACCCAATTTGGCTAAGGATACTTCAACTTGATTTGTGACGAGATCAGTAAAATGCAGCTGTGTTTCAAATTGCTCTGGAGTAAAGTTAGAAACGCCAAAGGAACGCACCTTACCCGCCTGTTTTAATGTATCAAAGGCTTCCGCTATAATTTCTGGGGACATCAAAGGACTAGGCCTGTGAATTAAGAGCAGATCCAAATAATCTATGCCTAAAGACCTTAGTGAATTATCAACAGAGAGTAGGATATGCTTCTTTGTCGTATTATAGGAGTGCATGCTATGACTAGGCCTATTGGGAGTAAGTAATTTAATACCACACTTGCTTATAATTTCAATCTTATCCCTTGAAACGGAGCTTTGTTTGAGTGCCCTACCAAATCGCTCTTCTTCGAGATAGTCACCATATATATCAGCATGGTCAAAGCTACTGACACCACAGTGAACCGAGCTTTCGATTAATTTCGTAATATCTCCTATATCTAATTTAGCTCCCCAAGTTCCCCATTTCCATACACCAGTAACTATACGTGAAAATTCAGGACTGGTTTTACTAAATTTAATTTTATCATTCAGCATAGAGTGAAGATAATAAAGACATAGAAAAGGGCCTTACGCACCCACTAAAGCTTACATTCCAACATTCTTACTTCGAAATAGCCCATAACCAGCTATAACTATTATTTTTGCAGCAAGTAAATAGATATGTTAGATAAATTAGAAGCTATATATAATAAGTTTATTCAATTAGAAGAAAGGCTGGCAGACCCCAGTATTATTTCTGATATGAAAAACTTTACCAAGATTAATAAGGAATATAAAGGCTTACAACCTGTCGTCGAAGCGTATCATGAGTACAAAACGATCATAGGAAATATTGCAGATGCAAAGGAAATGCAAAAAGACGAGGATCCTGAAATGAAGGCGATGGCAAAAGCCGAACTAGAAACACTAGAACCCGCATTGGAAGAACTGGAAGCAAAAGTGAAAATATTAATCATTCCAAAGGACCCTATTGATAGTAAGGATGTCATCTTTGAAATTCGTTCAGGAGCAGGGGGAGACGAGGCAAGTATTTTTGCAGGAGATCTATACAGAATGTATACGAAGTATTTTGAATCACAAAACTGGAAAACAGAAGCAGTAGACATTAACGAAGGCTCTGTAGGTGGATATAATAAGATTGTATTGGAGGTGTATGGCAACGATGTCTATGGTAAATTAAAATTTGAATCGGGAGCGCACAGAGTCCAGCGTGTGCCAAAGACAGAGTCACAGGGTAGAGTGCATACCTCTGCAGCCACCGTTGCAGCAATTCCCATTTTTGATGTGGAAGACATAAACATTCGTAAGGATGAATTGCGTACGGATACCTTTAGAGCAAGTGGCGCAGGTGGACAGCATGTCAATAAAACAGAATCAGGCGTTCGTTTTACCCACCTTCCTACAGGAATTTCTGCAGAAAGTACAGATAGTAGATCCCAGCACAAAAATAGAGACATCGCCATGCAACGTCTGTATGTAAAAGTGCGCGAAGTACAAAAAGAAAAACAATACGCAGAACAAAAAGAACGTAGAAAATCGCTTGTTGGAACGGGAGATCGTTCAGATAAAATTAGAACGTACAACTTTCCGCAAAACAGATTAACAGATCACCGCATTGGACTTACACTCTATAATCTTGACAAGGTAATTGAAGGAGACATTGGAGGAATCATTGAGGCTTTGCAGGTTGCTGAGAATGCGGAGAAGATGCAGTCTACAGATTCCATTTAATTTCGAGACACTAGATATTAGATTCGAGACGCTAGATTATTTTGCAATCCTTATATTTATCCTATGTTATTTAAATACGCTTTTATAGCAGCACTGGGCTTTATCTTTTACAAAATGGTTTTTCCTGCGAAGAAAATTGGAACGTCTGAAACAGACCAAGAAGTTGAAGAAGAATATACTGACTATGAAGAGCTTGATTGACAAAATGCAACACAGGTTTCATTGTGTCGCGGTTTCCGTTTCGCTGGGTTAACGGTTTAAACCTAGAGCTTCTCTATATGTAAACGAATATTTTCTCCGTCTAATCTAGCGTCTAACGTCTAATATCTAACGTCTTACTTCCTACAACTCCTTCCGCAACCTAGCCACAGGAATATTCAACTGCTCCCTATATTTAGCAACTGTTCTTCGAGCAATATTGTATCCTTTCTTTTGTAGGTAGTCTTTCAACTTTTCATCCGATAAGGGCTTACGCTTACTTTCTGCAGCAATTATATCAGACAAAATATTTTTTACCTCCAGAGTAGAAACCTCCGTACCGTCTTTCGTTTGTAAAGACTCCGAGAAGAAATCCTTAAGGCGTTTTGTTCCAAACTCCGTTTGAACAAACTTACTATTTGCCACTCTTGAAACAGTAGAAATATCAAGGGCAGTAATTTCAGCAATGTCTTTTAGAATCATTGGCTTGAGTCTACGTTCGTCTCCAGAAACAAAATATTCATACTGGTATTGCATGATAGAATACATTGTTTTGTATAAGGTTTCTTGACGTTGCTTAATTGCATCAATAAACCATTTAGCGGAGTCTATTTTTTGTTTAATAAACATGACCGCCTCTTTTTCTTGTTTCGTTTTCTTTTTGCCCTGACCAGAATGCTTATAAGAAATAAGCATCTCTCTATAGTTTTCATTGACGCGCAGATCAGGAGCATTTTTACTATTGAGTGTAATTTCTAATTCACCATCTCTATTGGAGATGAAAAAATCAGGAACAATATATTGGACAGCACCACGGGAGCTCGACTTAAAACCACTTGCTGGTTTTGGATTGAGTTTTAATATTTCCCCAATAGCATCTTTAAGCTCAGACTCAGAAACAAACATATGTTTCTTTAATTTCTCGTAGTGCTTTTTTGTAAACTCATTAAAATGATTCTTTAATATTTTATACGCCAACCTCTTAACCTTCTTATCCGTATCATCTTCTATTTCCATCTTGCGCGCTATCTGGATAATAAGACACTCTTGTAAATCGCTCGCACCCACCCCAGGTGGATCAAAGTTCTGAACCATTTTAAGCACAGACTGTATTTCATCTTCAGAAGCATCCATGTTTTGGGTAAACATAAGATCATCTATAATTGCCTTAGGTATTCTTCTTAAATACCCATCATGATCTATACTTCCTATGATTTGTTTACCTATAAGTATTTCCTTTTCTTCCTCTAATCCCAACATGTTTAGTTGGTTGTCTAAATACTCATGAAAACTTTGTTGTACAGAAATTGGAATCGTTTTGTCTTCTTCTGTCGAGCTAAAGTTATCTGCCATCAGCTTATAACTTATAGGGTCTTCATCTATATATTCATTCAGATAGTCATCTAGCTCAAAGCTTTCCGCCTCTGGTCCGTTTTCTTCCTCTGCTTCCGTTCTTTTCTCAATATCAAAAACATCTTGTTCTTCCTCACCCTCATCAAGGGCAGGATTCGCCTCTAGCTCTTCCTTGATCCTGTTATCTAATGTTGCAGTAGGTATCTGAAGTAATTTCATCAGCTGGATTTGCTGAGGAGACAACTTTTGCAACATCTTCTGATTTAAACTCTGCTTTAACATCTCTTCGTATTTTCGTATTTTACCTTATCATTGTTTGTCTAACATAAAACAAACAAAAAGGATTCGAAAAAATGAATCCTTCGTCGCAAATATATACCATAAGAAAGACATATTACAAGTTTTTATCATATAAAAATGATTGATTTCCAATAAATAACATAAAAAAGAGCAAATTGACCACAAAAATCAGGCTAGAAAAGTTAAGAAATAAAATGCGAGAGGAAGGAATCAGTGCCTACCTTATTCCAAGTAGTGACCCGCATAAGAGTGAATATGTCGCCGATAGGTGGAAATCTAGAGAATGGATTTCGGGTTTTACGGGCTCTGCGGGACTGGCTCTAGTCAGCTTGGACCACGCTGGCGTGTTTACAGATAGTCGCTATTTTTTACAAGCAATCGATGAGCTAGAAGATAGTGGTTTTGATTTACACAAGGTCTATAATCAATTTGTACCTCAGCACTACACCTGGCTAAAAGAGAACTTAAAAGAAGGCGATGTCCTAGGTTTTGATGGTAAAACACTTTCAGTAAACGATGTAAAAAAATGCAGAGAGATATTACCAAACATTACGCTTAAATATAATCAAGACCTGATAGATGCAATCTGGGAAGACAGACCAGCCGTACCTACAAATCCCGTTTTTCTTCATGATGAAAAATACTGTGGCCAAAGCTGTGCAGATAAATTAGCACAACTTAGAAAGAAGATGGAGACAGAAGGAATGGATAGTTTTATTGTAAGCACCCTAGATGATATTGCATGGCTTTATAATATAAGATGTAACGATGTAACATATAACCCAGTGGCAATTGCCTATACAGTAGTAGAAAAAGAACAAGCCATCTTATTTATAGATGCAGTAAAGTTGACAGCAGACCTTAGAACTACATTAGAGAGTTATGGCGTTGTAATAAAACCCTACAATGCAATAGAGCAATACCTGACCGACCAAGATTCACAGAAGACAATAGGCTTTGACCCAAATAAACTAAACCAAGTTCTCTTTGATAATATTTCCTCAAAGAAAAAAGCGGCTAGAAGCTTTACGACACAATTCAAGGCCATAAAAAATGAGACAGAGATTGCTAATTTCAGGAAGGCAATGGAAAAGGATGGCCTTGCCCTCTTACGTACCTTTATGTGGTTAGAGGAACATGTAGGCAAAGAGCGTATAACAGAGTTTGACCTATCAGAGAAATTAGCGCATTTCAGATCACAACAAGAAGGCTACTTTGGAGAAAGCTTTGGAGCCATCGTTGGATATAAATCAAATGGTGCAGTTATCCATTACAGACCAGAGCTTGAGAAAAGTAAAGAAATCCAAAATGAAGGTGTCTTACTCGTAGATAGTGGAGGCCAGTATTTTGATGGTACAACAGATATCACCAGAACCTTTTGTTTTGATGAGCCGCAACAAGAAGTAAAGACGGCATATACGGCGGTTTTAAAAGGACATATAGCCTTAGATGATGCAGTATATCCCATTGGAACCATAGGCGGACAACTAGATATTCTCGCTAGAAAAGCACTTTGGGAAGAAGGGCTTAATTATCTACACGGTACAGGCCATGGTGTAGGCTTCTTCCTAAATGTACACGAAGACCCCCAAGGTTTTACAGCAGGGAATTCACCAAGATCAAACACGGTTTTAAGAGAAGGAATGATTACCTCCAACGAACCAGGTTTCTATAAAGACAATGCATTTGGAATTCGCATAGAAAATTTAATACTGACTAAGAAGCACGCTAAGGAAGGCTTTTACGAACATGAGACGCTGACCCTGTTTCCTATAGAAACGAAGATGATAGATGAAACAAAAATGAATCACCACGAAAAATCATGGTTAAATCGCTACCATCAAGAGGTGTATAAGAGGCTTAGCCCACAACTCAACGAAAAAGAAGATGCTTGGCTAAAAGAAAAATGTAAGCCACTTGGGTGATTTTTGCTACTAAATGGCAAGTTATTTCTGTTTTAAATCTTTTCTTTGCGGTATAATTACATCAAATGGAAGGAGGAACAAATACGAACTGGGGTAGAAAGGGTGGATGCTTAGGGAAGTTTTTCTTTATGCTTATACTTTTTATCATCATGCTCATCTGGATTTATAACAAGAACATGCAAGGACTTTCCTAGTCGCACGTTTCAGCTACTCTTAAGCGCAGGGAATATAATCCTCGTACACCAACTCCGATTTCAATAATAACACATTGATTTCTTATTCTCATTATTTGGGCGTGCCCCTAATTCCGTCTGCGTACGCACCCAGAATTAGGGTCGTGTCGTCCGCAGCTTGGTCCTTCGGACGCCTATCGGCCTGCTACCACCACTCACGCAAGCCCTGATACCCTTCACCAAAGGCGAACAACCACGAAACCGTGATACCATGAAACCATGAAACCGGGAAACCGTGCCACCCTACCCTAAAACAATTCTTGCGGCAAAATCCGCTCATGAAGAAGCAGTGCTCTTTTTTTCTCGATGCCAGCAGAAAATCCAGTTAGCTTCCCATTACTTCCAATCACTCTATGGCAAGGGATGATAATAAGAATCGGATTACGACCATTTGCCGTTCCAACAGCCCGAACAGCCTTAGGGTTTTCGATCGCAAGAGAAAGCTCTTTATATGACTTTGTAGTACCCAAGGGAATATCTATCAAGGCACCCCAAACCCTACGATCAAATTCAGAATGAGCAGACAGGTCCAAATGCTTGGCTTGCAATGCAGTCCGTTTACTGAAGTAGTCCTTAAGTTGTCGTTTATGAAAACGAATGTGCTCATTCTCTTTTGCTTCAGCTATATGATCAACGACCCTAACAGAGGTCAGCCCGTCCTCTGAGGCGCTAAGCTTTAGGATACCCAGCGGACTCATTAAAAAACCGACATATGAATTCTCTTTATGAAGCATTTATGTATATAAAAATATGATATGTACGGAATAAACTAGCCAATTGGTCAAATTATACTTTGTAAGTTTTTTCAAAAAGGATTGGGCGATAGAAAAAAAGATATAAATTTGCGTCACTTAAGGAGGTACCTTAGCTCAGTTGGTAGAGCAATGGACTGAAAATCCATGTGTCCCTGGTTCGATTCCTGGAGGTACCACAAAAGACTCGATAGTTTTATCGGGTCTTTTTTTATTTTTCCCGAAGACTAATAATCTAGCGTCTAGCGTCTAGAACTTAGAACTTAGTTCAATTTAAATGGAGTGTGGAATAAAAACTCCGGAACCTCTACCTCTATCACATCATCAGAATGTACGACGGACATGTTATAATGGCCTAACATCTTGCCTACAGAAGTTGGTAGTGGACACCAAGAACTATACGAATGCGTATCGCCAGGTCTCAAGACAGGTTGCTTGCCTATAACGCCATCTCCTTCAACGATCCGCTTAGACCCAAAGCCATCTACAATAATCCAGCGCCTACTCATAAGTTGGACGGATTTATCGCTATGATTTTCAATATTTACCTGGTAGGAGAAAACAAATTGAAGAGCTTTTTCCACAAAGGCAATACGTTCAAACCGCGGCTTGACCGAAACTTTTATGCCTGCTGTGATGCTTTTATAATTCATTCAATTAGTTTACCAAATATAAACGATTCAGTTATGATTTCCGCTTCCTTTAGTGTCGTATCTAGTACATCATTAACAAGTACATAGTCAAAAGAGTTTTCAAAACTAAGCTCTCTTTTTACACGCTTGATTCTTTTTCTAAGACTTGCCTCTGATTCTGTTTTACGATTTTTAAGACGTTCTACTAAAACTTCTAGGGATGGCGGTTTTACAAAAACAACATGCACCTGATCCCCATACTTTTCTTTTATAACTGAGGCACCATTGACTTCCATATCAAAAACAATAGTTTTTTCTAAGTCCCATAGTCTTTCTATTTCTGATTTGAGTGTACCATAATATTGGTCCTTATATACCTCCTCCCACTCAATAAATTCTTGCGCATGTATTTTTTCTTTAAAATCTTCCGTAGATAGGAAGTAGTAGTCTTTTCCATCTGTCTCACCATCGCGCATTTTCCTATTCGTTGCAGAGATAGAAAAACCTAAGAAATCATATGTATTCAGTAAGTAACGTACAATAGTAGTTTTACCAGCTCCAGAAGGTGCTGTAAAGACTATTAGTTTTTGTTGAAATTTACTCTTTGGCAATTTATAATATGTTTGCGTTCATTTCTTTGATCCGTTCTAGGTTGTCTTTCATAGAAACAACATGTTGTTGGATATTGTGCTCTTGTGCTTTTGCCCCTAAGGTATTTATTTCTCGCCCTATTTCTTGAGAAATAAAAGAGAGTTTTTTCCCTTTTGATCGAGACTTTTCATCCATTACTTCTAAAAAATATTTACAATGCTGCTTCAATCGTATTTTCTCTTCATTAATATCTAGACGTTCTAGATAGAACAAAAGTTCCTGCTCAAATCTATTTTGATCTATCTTTTCATCTGTCAAAAACTGAGAAAGATTCTTACGCATTTTTGTCTTAATAGTTTCTATGCGCTGCTCTTCATACTGACCCAAACTTTCTAAGTTGTTTATAATCCCTTCAATGTTTTCTTGTAGATCCTTATACATAGCATGACCTTCTTTTTCTCTGAAGGCATTGATGTTTTCTACAGCCTCTAGGATTAGTTTTTGTACTACTTCCCATTCTTCTTCATCAGGAATGTTCTCTTGAGGCATGACAACATTAGGGATCCGCATAATACTTTGCAAGATGTCTCCCCCCTGTATGTCAGTTTCCCCCATAAGCTCCTTTAGTTCGCCATAATATTTTTTAAAAAGAGTTTTGTTCAGGGTATAACTCTCTTCCCCTAATTCACTCTCAATTGTGAGCGTACCGTCAATCTTACCACGTTCCATTGCCTTAAGTACAGTCTTACGGATTTCAATTTCCCTGTCCTTGTAGTTTAAAGGGTAGCGCAAGCGCAAGTCGGTAGTTTTACCATTTAAGCTACGTATCTCAAAAATTATCTTTTTGTCTTTATAAGCTGAAAAAGCCCTTCCAAACCCTGTCATGGAGTACAACATCGACTATAGTTTTTAATGAATGTCATAGTTACAAAAATTCTCATAGACCCTTAGGAACAGTGCTTATCGTTACTTTGACTAGTTCTATGCTTTGAGAATCGGGGAAATTATACAAGGAAGGTACATATATTGCTGAAAGTGAATGATTTACAATTAAAAAATTGATGAAAATTATTATAAATCAATAAAAATGCGAAATTTGCAGTCCCGAAAAACTATAGCAATATTGAAAACACACAATTATAAAGCAATTACACAATGAGGAAAGCTGATTTAGTCGCAACAATATCTGAGAAAACTGGTGTACCTAAGGTAGATGTTCTTGTGACATTGGAAATGTTTTTCAAAGAAGTAAAAAGCTCGCTTTCCGGAGGAGAGAATGTTTATGTAAGAGGATTTGGATCCTTCGTTATTAAAAAAAGAGCTAAAAAAGTAGGTCGACACATTAAAAAGAATGTAGCTATCGAAATACCAGAACATTTTATTCCTTCTTTTAAACCAGCTAAAGCGTTCTTGATGCAGGTTAAAGAAAATGTAAAGGAATTACCGGACGATAAGAGTAATGTAGAGTAAATTATGCAAGCAGGAGTAAGCAAATCAATAAGTATAGCCTTTTTTTTAGGCCTATTTTTCTTACTCTATTTTGCCTGCGATACAAAAGACAACTCTCAAAAACTCGCTGAAAAGTCACGCGAGTTAAATTTTGAAAAGATAAGCCTAAATATGCTACTAAAAGACGCTAAAACGAACCTAGTAGCTGATGAAACGATGTATCTAGATGCCTTAAAAATTCAATTAGAGCAGACGGAGACAGTAGAAGAGAAATATGTACTCAAAGAAAAGGAGGCATCATTTTGGTTTACTAAGGAAGAAGAAGCTATATCAGGAGCAATAGCCCAACAAATAGCAGAAGGAAGGGGAGATAGTAAGAGTTGGTCCATTGCTGGAACAACCTATACAATTTGCCTGCAAAGAGAAACTGAGCCAGATATTCGCGATTTTTGCTTTAACAAGGCCATAAATGCCTTTGAACAAGCAATCAGTTTAGAGCCAGAAAATCTCGATCATCAGGTGAATTTGGCACTTTGTTATGTAGAAAAACCCTTAGAAGATAACCCGATGAAGGGAATTCAACTACTTTTGGGCTTAAATAGAGAACATCCTGAGAATATTAGCGTTTTATCCCAATTAGGACGCTTATCTATAAAAACGAACCAAATTGATAGGGCAATTGCTCGATTTAACTCAATTTTGGAACTTGAACCTGGAAATAGAGATGCGAATTGTTTTTTAGGAGGAATTTATGATAAACAGGGGAACAAAAGCTTAGCTGAAAAGCATTATGCTTTATGTAACAGAGAATAGAAGATTTAAGAAAATATATAAATAACAGATTATGCCTTGCGGTAAAAAAAGAAAAAGACATAAAATATCTACGCACAAGCGTAAGAAAAGACTCAGAAAGAATAGACACAAGAAGAAGAAATAAATTTGATAAGCTATTATATAGTGAATTAAGTTATAGTGTCTATTATTCAGATTATCCACCCAGAAACCAACAAGGTACAGCGATAATCACTTTCTAAAGTTATATCTATCATTAACTGGCTATAGTTTCTATATAGGCTTATCTGCATATAATATATATACGTGGACAAGGAGTTAATTATCCGATCAACTCCTGCAGAAGTGGACATTGCCCTATTAGAGAACAGAAAACTCGTAGAGCTACATACTGAAAGTAAAGATGTAAATTTTTCTGTAGGAGACATATTCCTAGGATCAATCAAAATGTTGAGGCCGGGACTGAATGCAACTTTCTTAGATATCGGAATTGGAAAAAAGGATGCATTCCTGCACTATACGGACATTGGTCCGCAAATTAAGTCGCTGTGTAAGTACACAGCAATGGCCTGCAATAAGCAGTACAACACACATATTCTTGAAAATTTTCCTTTAGAACCGGATAATCCAAAAAATGGACGCATTGAAAATGTATTCAAACGTGGAAATCTTGTTCTAGTTCAGATCTTAAAAGAGCCTATTTCAACAAAAGGCCCTAGACTTACCTGTGAGATAACACTACCAGGAAGATATATGGTAATGACCCCCTTTAATAATGTGGTTGCTGTATCTAAAAAGATTACTGACCAAGAAGAACGCAAACGACTTAAATACCTAGTTGAAAGCATCAAACCTAAGAACTTTGGTGTCATAGTGAGAACGGCTGCCGTAGGAAAAAAAGTCGCTGATCTACATGAGGAGATTAGAAACCTCATGGCTAAATGGAGAAAAATTCATAAAGAATTAGAATCCAACGGAAAGCCAGGTAAGCTTCTGAGCGAACTGGACAAAACTTCTAGTTTAGTTAGAGACCTGATGAATGATTCTTTTAATAGAATTGTCACGGATAACAAAGAACTGCACAATAGCCTACGCGACTATATAAAGGGTGTATCACCATCACAGGAAAAAATTGTAAACTATCATAATTCAAAGGTCCCGATCTTTGAAAAATATAGAGTCAACCGGCAGATTAAGTCTTCTTTTGGGAAGGCCTATACCATGCCTAGTGGTGCCTATCTTATTATAGAACACACAGAGGCAATGCATGTCATTGACGTGAATAGCGGACCCAAAGCGCAAAAAAGAAATCAAGAAGAAGCAGCTCTTGCTGTAAACTTGGAATCTGCGGAAGAAATAGCAAGACAATTACGACTTAGAGATATAGGTGGGCTTATCATCATCGACTTTATCGATATGCGAAACTTCAACAACAAACAAACCTTGGTGAAGGCGATGAAGGACTTTATGAAAAACGATAGAGCCCAGCATACGATATTGCCTCTAAGTAAGTTTGGTCTTATGCAGATTACCAGACAAAGAGTGCGTCCAGAATTAGAGATTAATAACCTCGAACAATGTTCGAGTTGTTTAGGCACAGGAAAGGTTACCCCTTCTATAGTTTTAGGAGATGAGATGGAAAGAAGTGTAGACTATATTATCAGTTCACACCCGAAAGCAAAAATTGCCTTACAATTACATCCCTATATCCATGCATACTTTACTAAAGGAGTATTCAGTAAGCAATGGAGTTGGTTCATGAAATACAAAAAGTGGATTAAATTAATCCCAATGGAAGACTTTCATCTGAACGAGTTCAAGTTTATTGATGTGTATAATGATGAAATAAGACTAAATTAGTCTCCACAAGAACGCGCGCACTGTGGCTATTCAAAAAGCCTTTCAAACGATTCCCCAAAAGACCATCATAGCTCCATTAAACTGGGGTCTAGGTCATGCTACGCGTTGTATACCTATCATTGACTATCTACTGAACCAAGGGAGCGAAGTTGTTATAGCTTCAGATGGGAATGCCAAAGCATTCTTAGAAAAGGAATACCCCAGCTTAAAAAGCTACGAGCTTCCAGCTTATAACATTACATACAAGCAAAAAAAAATTGAACACAGTGTACTCTTGCAAACACCGAAAATTGCAAAAGCTATACTTGCAGAAAAAGAGTTTGCAAAAAGAATAAGAGATGAGGAAAAACCTGATTTAATCATCTCTGATAATCGCTTAGGCTTTAGAGCAAATGAAGTGCCCTCGATTTATATGACCCACCAACTTAAGCTTCTATCGGATTCACATGTTTTTTCACGCTTAGGATCTAAGATTCACAGCTCGTACATAGAAAAATTTGATACCTGCTGGATTCCAGATCTAGAAGGTTCTATACTCTCAGGAAAGATGTCAGAAAGTAGTTTGGGAATTCCGAAGCTGTATGTAGGATGTCTTTCCCGCTTTAAGTCCATAAAACCTAAAGAACAGTTTAACTACGATAATCTCGCAATTCTATCTGGCCCAGAACCACAAAGAACAAAACTGGAAGAAATTTTAGTCGGAATGTTATCAAAGCAAAACCAAAAATCACTTTTAATAAGAGGCTTAGTAAAAGAGGATAAGAAAACAGAGCGCATAGGAAACCTTGAGATAATTAACTACGCACTTTCCACAGAACTAGAAGAGATAATTGCACAGAGTAAAACGATTATTTGTCGATCAGGATATAGCAGTATTATGGATCTGTATGCAATGAACCGCAAGGCAATCTTGATCCCGACACCTGGCCAAACAGAACAAGAATATCTTGCTAAACGTGCATCTCAACAAGGCACGCATATCTGTCTATCGCAAAAAGAGCTAAACGAAAATTTACTAGCTCATTTAGGATAAGAGAGTTTTAGTCTAAATGAGTTTTACTAATATTTGTCGCCCTAAATGTGGTAGGATTATGATTTTCTTCTTAATTTACTAGAGATTAATCAATAAACGTAAAACATATTACTATGAAAATTATACTTTCTTTTGTGGCTACAGTCTTTTGGGCTTTTTCATTAAATGCACAGTGTGACCCAGGCGGCGGTGGTACCGGCGGCGGCGGTGGTAGTATAAGTGTGGGAGTCCAGTCAGCAGTAGGAGGTACTACCTCAGGCTCATTTGCTAATTCTGCATTCCATAGCATGCATACACAAACGGTATTTAAAGCAAGACAGGGAGACAGACTTTCCTACAGTAATGTAAAAGGAAATCCATATTTAAACAAGAGCGCTACAGCGGGTACTCTAGTTATGAATGATGGGAATATGATAAAAGATATTTTACTGCAATTTGACCTATATACAAATGATGTTATTGCAACTCTTGAAAGTGGAGAAGAGATTGTTCTTGACTCAAAATATTTCAGAGAGGTAATTATTCCTACAAAAGAAAAAGATGTAGTGTACAGGAAAATAAACCCAGAAAAGCCTAATGACTTTTATGAAGTACTTTATCAAGACGAGGATATGGCTTTCTTTAAGCAGAGATATGTAACGCTTAGAGAGGGGCAAAATAATGGTTTAGCAAAAGTAAAACCTAGATTTGATAAGAGAACGAAATACTTTATAAGACATGGTCAAGGTGAGGTGGCAAAGGTAAAGCTTAAGAAAAAAGACATTTTTTCTGAATTCGTTGACGGAGAAATTTATGCAATGAAAGAATACGCGAGAGAGAAGGGCATTAAATTTAAAGACGAAACTGATTATGTTGCTGTTTTTGAAGGTATTTACAGTGATTCAGCAGCAAACTAAAAAGATAAATGAACAATATAGAAGCTCAGTCTATTATTTAGATTGAGCTTTTTTATGTTTAAATACCTCATTTATAAAAAATCATACTATGAAGATTTTACTTTCTCTTACATCTGTGTTCTTTTTGGTTTTCTCCTTACATGCCCAAAATACAGGGGGTGCAGCCTTAGAAGCAGCAGGTGCTGGCGGTATTAATGGTTTAGTAGGAGGGACAGCTACCAACGCCTTTCAAACCATGCATGCTGAATCTGTATTCAAAGCTAGAGGAGGTGATCGGCTTTCGTATGGCACAGTGAAAGGCAGTCCATTTCTAAATAAAGAAGCGGTTAAAGGGACCTTAGTTTTGCATGATGGCAATATGCTTAAAGATGTCTTGCTACAATTTGACCTATATACCAATGACATCATAGCTACACTAGAAGACGGGGAAGAAGTATTTATTGATAAAATATATTATAAAGAGATAATTATCCCTACAGATGGAAAGGATGCAGTACTCAGAAGATTGGATCCAGAGAAACCAGATATTTTATATGAAGTGCTCTACCAAGATGAAGACATGGCATTCTTTAAACAAAGGACGGTTACACTAAGAGAGGGTAGTAATAGTGGTTTGGCAAAGGTTAAACCAAGATTTGATAAGAGAACTACTTACTTCATTAAACAGGGTAAGCAAAAAGTAGAAAAAGTAAAACTAAAGGAAAAGGATGTTTTATCGAAATTTAAAAAGAGAGAAGCGAATACGCTAAAAAGCTATGCCAAGAAGAATGGAATCAAGTTGAAAAAGGAAAAAGATTTTATAACTCTATTTACTGGAGTCTATAGTGATGCAGAAGTAAAAGAGTAGGTGCAAGAAATTATATAAAAAAGGGCAGTTTGAATTTCAGACTGCCCTTTTTTTATTGGAACCGTCGCGAGCTACGCTTCCAACTATTTATTATTAAAATTATTCATGGTGTTTTTGAGTCCATGTGCAATAAAACTCTTTACCATTTCTTTTGACTTTCCGAGTATTTCAGGAATTTCAGCAGCCTCTTTATTGCTCCATTCACCTAGTACAAAGTCGGACTGACCACCAGGACGAAAGTTATCACCAATTCCAACTCGCAATCTGTTGTATTGATTATTACCTACATACTTCTCTATATCTTTCAAACCATTGTGACCAGCATGACTCCCCTTAGGCTTGAGTCTTACTGTTCCAAAGTCTAAATGAAGATCATCTACAATGATTAATAGATTTTCTCTCTTGATTTTTAGCTTTTGGACCCAATGGTGTACCGACTTTCCACTCAAATTCATAAAAGTGGAAGGCTTGAGTAGATAAATGGCCTTTCCGCGGGTCTTGAAATCGGCTAAATCACCGAGTTTTTCTTGAGTAAAATCTGTCTCAAACTCTTTTGCAAGTGCATTTACCACCTCAAAACCGACGTTATGACGGGTTCCTTCATAATCGCGCCCCATGTTCCCTAGGCCCACAATCAAATACTTCATATCACTTTCTATTACTTTTGGACCTCTAAATAGGCCTTTTATAAATTTTAAGAGCATTTTCTTGCCTAGATTGTTAAAAAAACTGTTAAATTCAAATATCATTGTCTTTGGACGATACCTTTTGGTAAATCTACGTCTTAAAGACAGTTGAATGCATTTTATTGGTTAGTAAAATCGGGCTGCGATCTCAAAATTGCAGCCTTTTTTTTATTCCCAATAATTTCTACGCAGAGAATAAGCAAGAATAGCTCTTTAGCAAGTCAATTATTCAATTTATTTCCATCTTTGCATTCGACAATATAAACTCTATGATAAGAATACCGAATGCGGAGGAATATGCCCCTTACTACGAGACTTACATTAGTAAAGTTCCCAAGGATAAGGACATTTTACACATCTTGCTTGAGCAAAAGAATGACTTTTTAGGCTTTATAAAAAACCTAAGCCCTGAACAATTAGATTCTGCCTACGAATCTGGAAAATGGACTGTGCGACAGGCATTAATGCATATCATAGAGACAGAACGCATTTTTGCATACAGGGCATTAGCATTTAGTAGGAATGATAAAACTGCTATTCCAGGTTTTGACCAAAACCAATATGTAGATAATAATACAGTAAGCCATTTAGATACAGAACATTTTTGGCAGGACTTTTCAATAACACGAAGTGCCTCTATAATTATGTTTAAGGGTTTTGTGGACGAACAATGGTTGCGTGTTGGTACAGCAAGTGAAAATCCAGCAAGCGTGCGCGCATTAGCATACATGATTGCAGGTCATTTAAACCACCATGCAGAGATTTTTTCAGAGCGTTATGGTTTGTAGAAATAAAAGTAAAACCTATTAAAAAAAGAATGAAGTCTGTATACCTAAAGGATAGTTTAAATTTTGCTTCTAAGCTTAACCTTAGACGTCTTTGGAATATGTCCAAGGTTTATTCTTCCTACCAGTTCACAAAACTTCTACAGAAGCCTATACAATGGGGAAAACCTTTTACCGTTTCCTTTGAACCAACTACAGCTTGTAATCTAAGGTGTCCAGAATGTCCCAGTGGCTTGCGTTCATTTTCCAGGGACACTGGAAATTTAAAGCAAGACTTTTTTAAAAAAACTATAGACGAGATTCATAAAGATTTGATGTATCTCATCTTTTATTTTCAAGGTGAACCCTATATCAATCCAAAATTTTTGGATATGGTGAAGTATGCACATGAAAAGAAAATCTATACGATTACATCGACAAATGGCCATTTTCTCAATGATGAAAATGCACGTAAGACTGTAGAGTCAGGCCTTGATAGGATGATTATTTCTGTTGACGGTACAACGCAAGAAGTATATGAGAATTATAGAAAGGCAGGTAAATTAGATTCCGTTCTTCAGGGTGCGCGGAACATGGTAAAGTGGAAAAAGAAATTGAATTCGGCGACGCCTCATTTAATTTTTCAATTCTTAGTTGTAAAACCAAATGAACACCAGATTCCAGAAATCTATAAACTTGCTGAGGAGATAGGTATTGATGAAGTCAAATTGAAAACAGCACAGATTTACGACTACGAAGAAGGCAATCCACTTATTCCAACGATCGATAAATATTCTAGATACCGCAAACAAATAGACGGGACCTATGTCATCAAAAACGAGCTTAAAAACAGCTGTTGGAAATTGTGGCAGGCCTGTGTTATTACCTGGGATGGCCTAGTTGTTCCCTGTTGTTTCGATAAGGATGCAAGCCATAAATTAGGCGATCTAAAACAAAAAACATTTCATGAAATCTGGAATAATGGTAAATACACAGGCTTCCGAAAAGCAATTACGAAAGGAAGAGATAAGATAGATATTTGTAAGAATTGTACAGAAGGATGTAAGGTCTGGGCATAAGTTGTGTACAAAACTCTTTGATATTCAAGCATTTCTGAGTAGTTTTACCCTGTCTGTAATAAAGGTGTTTTACTTTAAAAAGAAGGGTGTATTTCCAAATTCCTAGAGAATTGTTCCTCCGATCATTGAACTAGCTCTATTACAGCATCATATATATAAAGTTTTTTATTACTACATGCTGTACAAAACAATCATACAAGGCAGATTAGAGTTCGCAACAGAAAAAACCTACAACAAGGTTTTAAAAATGTTCGAATATAGAGCGGAGGCATATCATAAAAACGACATCCTTTTTGAAATGGATGAAATCTTTTTCCCCGATAACTACCAACTTATTATCCCAAGAATGGTAAAGCAGGTCTACGAAAAGACCTATAAAAACACTGCAAAATTACTAGACTATTGTAGCCAATTTGCAGTATCTGGCAGCTTAAATACCTGGCTAATTGATGAGGGGAAAATTATGCACTACGCTAAAATGGAGCCAGAGAGCGACAAGGTAGCAGTACAACAGTATTTAAAAGGGAAATCCTTGGTAAAAACGAAGGGTAAAGAGGTAGAAGCGATCGAGGCCTTAACGAAAGCTATCGAGAAATTTGATAGGCACGCTCAGGCCTACGAAAGAAGGGCAAAGGTGAATTATATCATGAAAAAATATCATGATGCCCAAAGGGACTACGATAAAAGCCTTAAACATGATGACACTAACCCGCACGCCTATTACGGAAGAGCTAAAATTAAACTGCACGAGAAAAAATATAAGGAGGCGATTAAAGATTTTGACCTTACGTTAAAATATTCTGTTGCTCTTCAAGAAATCTACTGGAAAGCGCGCAGACTTAAATCGATTTGCCATATGGAATTAGGCGAATTTGAAAAAGCGGCTTTTGACTTAAAACTTATTACAAATAGGTCATTTAAACCAGAGATGACTATGGTGCATTGGAAGAGATGGTCCTTTTTTAAGTATGGAATCGTCCTCATGGAATTAGAAAACTATGAGGAGGCACTAAATGCCTTTGAATCAGCGTTAAGTTTGCATGAAGGGTATGATGATATCTCTGAGGCAGAAAAATTAAAAAATAGAGGCCTTGCCAAGCAAAAAGCTGGCAAAAATGGCTATATTAAGGACATAAAAGATGCTGCAGAGCTTGGCGACAAGGAAGCAGCGACACTTTTAAAAAATATTGCCTAGAAGGCTATGGATTTCAGGATAGGGTCATTGTTAGCTGCTTTGACCCTTTTTTTATGCCCTATCATGAGCACCAGGGATTGAAAAAGAGAAACAGTCATGAAAATTTTATTTACATCCATATTGCTATTCGTTGCAATTACAGTTTTCTGCCAAGAAAACTATACAAGTAGATCAGAATTAGATAAATCAACAAACAAGACGCTAGAGAAAGCTGAAAAAGCATTCAAAAAGAAAGACTACAAAAAAGCGCGTAAAGAATACTTAAAAGCACTGAAGAAATACCCAAACCTAATTCACGGCTTAATTCGTATGGGCACAATTGAATTAGAGGGAAAAGAGCAAGAAAAGGCGATTGCGTATTTTAGTTCTGCAGCGAAGCTAAGTAACAGCTATGAACCCAAGGTGCTTTCTACACTAGCTGCACTGTATGAATCAAAGGATGACTATTCCTCGGCACAGAAGTATTATTCATTGTATAAAAAGGAGTTAAGTGACGAGAAAAAAATAACTCAACTCGAAGAAAAGATACGTCTAAACCAAGTACGTGATTCTTTAGTAAAAAACGAAGTAGATTTTGAAAGAGTCCGTCTTGATTCCACGATTAATACAGAGGCAGCAGAATATTTACCGGCTTTAAACGCAGATGGAACGGTTTTGATTTTTGCACGTATTGTGAGAGGACAAGAAGATTTTTATCTCTCCGCCTTAAGTGAGAGTGGGTATAATGAAGCAATACCACTCCAAGACCTTAATACTCCCCAAAATGAAGCAGCACATAGCTTATCGGCAGATGGTCAAGTCATAATATTTACAGCCTGTGATAGAATGAATGGGAAGGGATCTTGTGATTTGTATTTTTCCACTAAGCAAGGGGATGGTTGGTCAGTTGCAAAAAACCTAGGCAATAGTATAAATAGCGAGGCCTGGGATTCGCAACCGAGCATTTCTGCAGATGGAAAAACACTTTACTTTAGTAGTAAACGAAAGGGTGGCCCAGGTGCTGCAGATATTTATTATTCTACCCTAGAAAATAGACGTTGGTCCGTACCTATTCCGCTTCCTGATAATGTAAATACAGAAGGAAATGAGATGTCACCTTTTATACATGCTGATGGACGGACCCTATATTTTAAATCGGACAAGCATCCTGGAATGGGAAGCTATGATATTTTTGTAAGTAGAAAACGTGGTGATAAATGGTCAGACCCAGAGAACCTTGGTTATCCTATAAACACAAAAGGGGATGATGGTGCTTTAAGTATCAGTACAGATGGTCTCACGGCTTACTACTCATCAGACGAACCTACGAGAAACTTTTGGGGACTAAAAAGAAAAGGAAAGCGAAACTATGATATTTACAAGTTTACGCTACCAGATCATGCAAAGCCTATTCCAAGCACCTATATACGTTTTAAGGTTGTTGATGCTATTAAAAAGACAGCAATTGAAAGCGAATTAACGATAACTAGCTTAAGTAATGGTGAAACGCTATATCAAAAGAGTGGGAATGCAAAGGATGGATTTTTAACGGTGCTTACCAGAGGAGAAAATTACTCTGTGTATGTAGAAAAGGAAGGATATCTTTTCCATTCAGAGAACCTAAACATGGAAGAGGAGGCTGCTTACTTTGCACCTCTAGAAAGAACAATAGAATTAGTTCCTATTCCAGAACCAGCACAAGAGATAGACCCCATTATTTATGATACACCTATAGTGTTGAGAAATATATTTTTCAAAACAGCTTCTGCTGAACTCCTAGCAGAATCGCAGCCTGAAATAGAAAGATTACAAACACTGTTAAATGAAAATACAGAGATCAAAATCAGAATTGTTGGGCATACAGATAATGTGGGTAATTCAGAATATAATAAGGGCTTGTCTCAGCAAAGGGCAGATGCTGTCAAAAATAAATTGATAGAATTAGGTGTCTCGCATACACGCTTGTCAACTATAGGTATGGGAGAGGAACAACCGATCGCAAACAATGAAGAAGAATCAGGCAGACAACAAAATAGGAGAACTGAGTTTGTAATTATAAAATAACTACGTAGGTTTTTTTATCCTAGGCACTTTTGGAAAAAAGTAAAATTGAGCACCAAGTTCGGACAACACAAAAACACAGAGATATGTTTCAGGGCTTTTGTATGTGGCTTTAAAGTCATTGATTTTTTCTGAACTAATAATTTGCTTCGAAGAAAACTCTTCTAATGTAGATAAATGAATTGTCCAATTACCACTTACCTTTTCTCTATCGGATAAAAGAATACCAATTTCCATTTCTTGTTGATGTGCGACAAAGATTGGATATTTAGAAATCTCGTTAGCAAGTAAGATTTCGACAGCCTCAGACATCATATTATTATAAATAAACAACTCCTGTTCTAAAAGTTGCGTCTTTTCTGCGCGCGTAAGGTCTTCTTCTTCTTTTGCCATTTTCATTCTTTATTTTAATTCTAATAATGCAATACTTTCCACATGATGTGTGTATGGAAACATATCGACAGGCTGCACCTTAGTTAAACTATATTTCTCTGATAAAAGTTCGATATCTCTAGCCTGGGTAGATGGGTTACAACTTACATATACGATTTTGGGTGCGGCAAGTGCCAAGAGTGTATGGACTACCTGTTTATGCATTCCCGCCCTAGGAGGATCGGTAATAACAAGGTCTGGTTTACCATGCTTTGCTTGAAATTTTTCATTTAGAACATCCTTCACATCTCCAGCATAAAACTGTGCATTGCTGATTTCATTAAAGGCTAAGTTCTTATGCGCATCATCAATGGCTTCTTTCACTTCTTCTATACCAACAATTTCTTTGCATTTTGATGCTGCGTAGAGCGCAATACTTCCAAGGCCAGTATAGAGGTCATATACTATTTCGCTACCAGATAGATTTGCAAACTCAAGAGTTTTATCATAGAGCTTTTTCGCTTGAAAAGTGTTTGTTTGGAAAAATGATTTAGGTCCTATTTTATATTTTAAGCTTCCTAATTGTTCAACAATATGATCTTTGCCGTGGAATAAAATTGTGTCTTGGTCATAAATTGTGTCGTTCTTTTTTAGGTTAACAACGTAGTACAAACTGGATATTTTTTTGAACTGGGCAGCCATAAAATGCATCATAGCCTGTATGTCTTCTGGCTGGTCTTCACCAAAAATCATAACGAGCATCCACTCTCCAATACTTGTGTTTCTAATGATCATGTTTCTTAACAGACCAGTATGTTCTAAGGGGTTATAGAAGGACAAATTATTTTGATGTGCATAAGAGCGCACACTATTCCGAATTGTATTTGCGTAATCATCTTGTAAATGACAAGCTGTAATTTCTACAACCTTTGCAAATGAACCTGGTGCATGAAAGCCAAGAGCAGAACCTGCCTTAATCTCTTCACCAGTTTTAATTTCGGTTTCGGTTAACCAGCGCATACTGGAAAACGAATACTCCATTTTATTTCTGTAGTATCTAGTCTGCCCGGCCCCCATAATGGGTAACACCTTAGCAGGATCCTCCTTAGCTATTTTTTTAATACTACTTTTTACTACTGCCTCTTTCTCCTGTAGTTGAATGGAATAGTCTAGGTTTTGCCATTTACACCCACCACAGGAATTGAAGTGATTACAGAAAGGGATACTACGATGGATGGATTTCTTTTCTACAGACATGGTTTTACCCTGTAGGAATGACTTCTTCTTTCGTAAGATAAGAGCAGTCACTTCATCCCCAGGCACGGCAGAGTCTACAAAAACGACCTGTCCTTCTTCGCTTCTACCTACGGCCTTTCCTCTATCCGCTATACCCGTAATTTTTAAGCCTGAAATCAATTTTTTCTTTCTTGCCATTGTGTGACAAAAATAGGATTTTTGAGAGCTATGCTATACTTGTTGTCCTATTAAATAAGAGCCAAACAAAACTATTGTACAAAGTACAACACTGGTAATTATATACGTAAAGGCAAGTAAAACATGCTGGTTTTGAATGAGAGAAAACACTTCTCCAGAAAAGGTCGAGAAGGTGCTAAAACCACCACAAAAGCCTGTAAGAAGGAATAACTTATACTTTGTATCTAGACTGTGTTTTGCCACATAGCCTAACAAAAAGCCAAGTAGAATACAACTAAGAAAATTAGCTAAGAATGTTTTGTAAGGAAAACCATTTGCTTCTTCTGTAAAGAGCCTTCCAATTAAATATCTACATATGCTACCGAGACCGCCACCAACAAAAATGTAGAGGAGTGATTGCATTATGGGAGTTTTTTTAATTTGGCTCTTCGACTCAATTGATATAATAGACTTGCTAGAATAATACTAACAATGGAAATGATGATAAGCAGTGTAATAGAACCAAAGCGATCTAAATACACTAAGGGAAGTATAATCGCGATATTAATAGCAACTAAAACATAGGTTGCCTGCATATGGCTAAGACCTAGGTCTAATAATTGGTGATGAATATGTGTCCTGTCAGGATGAAAGGGTGACCGACCATTTAGAATCCGCCTAGTAAATACACTTAAAGTATCAAACAGAGGAAGTATGAGAACACCCACTGCTGCAGCTGGAGCAGATTTAAAATACCACTCAGGTTTTTCAGGAGCATTATTTAATTCCATAAACTGGATTGCAAGTATGGAGGCAACCAAACCCAAAAGAAGAGACCCGGTGTCTCCCATGAAAATTTCTGCGGGCGAAAAATTATACTTTAGAAATGCTACAACACTACCAGTAAGAGCGAAGGCTACCATTGCAAATTCTATATAGTCGTTTTTATAAAACCAGAAACCAAACGTTGTTGCTATAAGTACACCAATACAACCTGACAAACCATTTATCCCATCAATAAGGTTAAATGCATTAATAATCAACACAATAATGAATATGCTAAACAAGACGGCAAACCAATAAGGAAGTGTTGTAATTCCAAATACACCATAGAAACTAGAAATGTAAATTTTAGCCTTGAGTACAATGATAGCAGCAGCAAAAATTTGCCCTAAAAATTTCTTTCCAGGACTCAAAGGATCGATATCATCTTTGGCCCCTATGAGAAATATTATGATAAATGAACACAGAATGTATTGTAGATCCGCAAAGTACTTAAAGGGAGTCCACATTATGATGGAAAATATAGTTCCAGCAAAAATACCTATACCCCCTAATGAGGGTGTACTTACAGTATGTGAAGTCCTTTCTCCTGGTTCATCAAATAATCGCTTTTTATTAGAAACACTTATGATGGACGGAATGGCCAAGTAAGTAAGAGAAAAAGCAGTAATAAAGGCTAATACAATATCATACATTGTCGCAACGAGCTCTTGTTGCTCAAATATATCTAAATTCCAGCTCTTAACAATTAACTTAGCATATTAGCAAGAACAAAATTTGCTACTTATTAAAAATCTCTTTTAATTCTTCTCCTAGCTTTTTTATTTCATCCACTACCTTATCAATTCCTTCTGAGATGTCTTCTCCGAATTCTTCTTTTACTAGGGCGATGATTGCACTTTCTGGATTATTAAAAACTTCCTCGAGTTCTTGCTCCATAAGTTTGGCCAAGGGGTCCGTTTCATCTTCAAGTTCAGTGAAAAAACTTTTACCATGTCGCTGATAATAGTATCGAATAGAATTTGCCCAAAATGTTTTTTTCTCTGAAGTCAACAAATCTTCTTTGTGGTTTACATAACATTCCTCAAGATATTTTTTGAATGTTTCATCATAGTCTTTCCATTCTTCCAAGGTAATATCTTCTTCCACTTCTGAAATGTCTTCAACAAACTGATCAAACGTAGTTAAAAATTTCTCTTTGTTTGCACAAGGATCTAATTGGCAAGACGATAACAATAGAGTCAGTACTCCAAAAAACATACAACTGCGTATAGTAATTTTCATAGATTCGATTTATAATTAAAAATACATTCTTATACCTAACTAACCTATTTGGATAAGGATAAGTGCCTGATTCGTATTGAGTTGGTAGACAAAAAGCGGGTATAAATCGAAAAACTGCTTTTCAAAGTGTAGAAACTAGACAAACATCTACATGCATTCTAGTGCTTTCGCAAGAACTAAGAATGCGCTTAAATAGAATGTATGTGTAAGGCAAATTAGTTTTGTATTTTAGTATTCGTATTTGTGTAAAGAATTATGTCAGAACTTAAATCAAAAATTGATCTTAAAAAACTCCCCAAGCACATCGCTGTAATCATGGATGGTAATGGTAGGTGGGCAAAACAACACGGGAAGCCGCGTGTCTTTGGACATAAAAACGGAGTACGCTCTGTACGTGAGATTTCTGAAGGTTGTGCAGAACTGGGAGTGGAACATCTTACACTGTATGCTTTTTCTACAGAAAACTGGGGTAGACCTAGTCTGGAAGTAAATGCACTTATGGCCTTACTTGTAGAAACAATTGGGAAGGAAATGCGTACTCTGAATGAAAACAACATTCGCTTAAAAACAATTGGAGATATTTCCAATCTTCCTGAGCGCAGCTATAAGGCACTGCTTTCTGGCATAGAGGCAACTAAGAACAATAGCAGAATGGATCTTGTTTTAGCCCTCAACTACAGTAGTAGATGGGAAATTGTACAAGCGATAAAAACCATTGCAAAGGATGTAAAAGAAGGAATCATCTCAGAGCAAGAAATTACAGGAGATTTAGTAGACAATCACCTCACAACTCGGGGCATACCAGATCCAGAGCTATTGATTCGCACAAGTGGCGAAAAACGCATAAGTAACTACCTTTTATGGCAAATTGCCTATGCTGAACTGTATTTTACAGACGTCTTTTGGCCAGATTTCTCAAAAGAGCATTTGTATCAAGCAATTCTCGATTTTCAGCAAAGAGAGAGGCGATTTGGTAAGACAGGCGAACAAGTCCGCAAATAGTCTTAAATTTTCGTTAAAAAGCTGTGTTACAAATATTTATAAGCGTACGTTTGCGCTTCCTTAACGTTTTTCTAAGGCGTTTAAGACAAAAACAACAACATTATGCACAAGTATTCCCCTTCGATGGTGCTATCAAATATTTTCTCACTTTTATTAGTGTCCCTATTTAGTATTTCTTTGTTAGGAGAAAGTGCTTTATTAGACACAATTCCACTTTATGACTTTAATACAAAAAGTACATATGAGATTGGAGGTATCAAGGTAACAGGAGCGGAAAATAGAGATAGGAATGCAATCATTTCTCTAGCTGGGTTTAAGATTGGAGATCAAATTACTGTACCTGGAGATCAGATTCCAAAAGCAATGCGCGCCTTGCTCAAATTGCGTTTATTTGAAACTGTAGAAATACGTCAGGATAAACTAGAAGACCAAATCATATTTTTAGAAATCTTTCTCAAGGAAAGACCAGCCCTGACTAGGTATTCTTATAAGGGTGTAAAAAAATCGCATCACGAAAAACTCAATGATATACTTACAAGAATATTAACTAAGGGAGGGATAGTAACTGATGATGTTAAAGATTTAAGTATTCGAAAAATCAAAGAACACTATATAGAAAAAGGGAAGTTAGATGTCGACGTAAGAATAGAAGAGTTAGCAGATAATGAATTAAAAGAAAATAGTGTTCGTCTCGTATTTCACATAGATGAGAAAGAACGTGTCAAAGTCCAGTTTATTAATTTTCTAAAAAATAGAAAATTTGATGATGGGACCTTGAGAAAAGCGATGGGGAACACAAAACAAAAAGGAACCCTTTTTAAACGTACTAAATATGTGGAAGAAGATTATGAAGAAGATAAGAAATCGGTAATTGCATTCTACAATAAGCATGGTTATAGAGATGCTAGAATTGTAAAAGATAGTATTTGGAGAGAGTTTGATGGAGATGTTCGGATTGACATTACCGTAGATGAGGGAGAGCAGTACTATTTTAGAAATATAAATTGGAAAGGAAATACGAAATTCACTTCCGAACAATTGGATTTAATATTAGGAATAAGTCCTGGCGATATTTATAATCCGGAATTATTGGAGCAAAGACTCCGTTTTTCTTTTGATGGTAGAGATATCTCTTCTCTTTATTTAGATGATGGATATTTATTTTTCCGAGTGGACCCTACCGAGGTAGCGGTTGTAAATGATTCTATCGATGTTGAAATGCGCATTTATGAAGGAGCGCAGGCCACCATTAATGATGTGATCATTAAAGGAAATGACAGAACGCATGAACATGTAGTGCGTAGAGCAGTAAGAACTAAGCCGGGACACAAGTTTAGCCGAGCTGAGATAATAAGATCTCAAAGAGAAATTATCAACTTAGGATATTTTAATCCGGAGTCATTGATAATGGATACACCGGTAAATCCACAAAATGGGACAGTAGATATTATATATGAGGTAGAAGAAAGACCCTCAGATCAGTTAGAGTTATCTGCGGGTTATGGAGGAAACTCTGGTTTAATAGGAACCCTAGGTGTTACCTTTAATAATTTCTCTGCTGCAAATATTAAGAACCGCTCAACGTGGGCACCTCTTCCACAGGGAGATGGACAAAAACTGTCTTTGCGTGCTCAGAGTAACAGTAGATTTTTTAGGTCCTATAACTTTTCATTTACAGAACCTTGGCTAGGAGGAAAACGACCAACCTCTTTTACGGTTGGTGGAGTGAAGACAGATTTGGATTATGAGTTATTAGGAGCAGGTAGTTTATCCATTAACAGGGGCTTTGTAGGCTTAGGAACTCAACTGCAATGGCCTGATGATTTCTTCTCTAGTAATACAACTCTAAATATTGAAAATATTAGGTTGAACGATTATACTAGAGGTGACTTCTTTGTAGATGGACAACCGGTTACAAGAGGAAGCTTTAAGAATTTTTCTATTAGACAGGTGTTTACCAGAAGTTCCGTTGCCAGTCCTACCTTCCCTCAACGTGGATCAAGGATATCACTGACAGTACAATTTACTCCACCATATTCACTTTGGCGAGATGTGTCTCCTTTGACACAAGCGGAGCAGGACGAAGTAGTGGAAAACGAAATTCGTACTATTGGTCCAGCTGGAATTTTAACGGAAGCAAGGATTGCAACGCTAATTAATGCAGAGCAAAATGCAAGAAATTTTGAATGGTTAGAATATCATAAATGGAGGTTTGATGCAGAATGGTATTACAACATTTTCAATAAGTTTGTAGTCATGGCAAACGCCAAGATTGGTTACCTAGGAGCGTATAATAATGATATAGGAATTGCACCTTTTGAGCGATTTGAATTAGGAGGAGATGGTCTGTCAAATCAAAATGTAGGTATTACCGGTAGAGATATTATTGCATTGAGAGGATATGAAACTACAGATCTAGAACAAAACATAAACAGCAATGGTGGAGCTACGATTTTTGATAAGTTTACCATGGAATTAAGATATCCGATTTCAACGAATCCAAACTCTACTATTTATGTGCATGGATTTCTACAAGGAGGAAATTCTTGGGCAAAGTTTGATGACTTTAACCCATTTGAGTTAAGACGTTCAGCAGGTATGGGAATGCGTGTATTCTTACCTATGTTCGGATTGTTAGGATTTGATTATGGTTGGGGTCTTGACAAAGCTGTTTCAGAAGGGAATAGCCGGGCTAAGTTTAGTATTGTCTTAGGATTCGAACCAGATTAATCTGGGTTAAACAAACGTTAATAACGAAAGAGAAGAAATTATTGAGAAGAAACTTTATGTTTCAATAACAAGAATTAAAATCATGAAAAAAATATTTACATTTATTTTTGTCGTAGCATTTATGATAAACGTACAGGCGCAAAAATTTGGTTATGTAAACTCTCAGCAGGTTCTTTTAGAATCACCTGACATCAAGTCTGCTGACACGGAATTACAAACATATCAAGCAACACTAGTAAAAGGTCTTGAAGGAAAGATAAAGAGTCTTGAGGCGAAGTATAATGCGTATGTTGCTGAGGCAAATAAGGGAACGCTTTCAAAGGTACAGATGCAACAGCAAGAAGGAGAGATTCAACTTGAGGAGCAAAATATCAAAAAGGAAGAATTAGAAATTCAGCAAAAGTTACTGACAAAGAGAGACGAGCTGTATAGACCTGTTCTTGAAAAAATAAAAAATGTATTAGATGCTCTTGGAAAAGAGAATGGTTATACAATGATTTTTGATAGTAGCGCAGGAGGAATATTACATGCGACGGAAGCAGACGACCTGATGCCACTTTTAAGACAAAAATTAGGGATTTAGTATTCCCATAAAATAAATTACAAGACCTAATATGCTTCTGCATGTTAGGTCTTTTTTTATTGTAGCTAGTTTTTTTGTTTCATGCTTAACCTAAAAGTTCTTTATAAGGTGATGGGATGCTTGCTCTGTTAGATAAAATTATAATGCAGACTGATTGCGAAAGCAAGTATGGCTATGGCTATAACGGAACCAATGAATGAAGCATATTTTGTTGCTTGTTCTGTTCCCATACGAGTTCTCAAGAGGGCTCTTAAAACTCTACCTCCATCCATAGGGAAAGCTGGAATAAGGTTAAATGCAAATAGTATGAGATTGAGCCAGAAAACGACCCGTAAGAATTCAAAAAAGTCATTAGGATAAGAGTCAGAAGGAATGCTAAAAGGATAGTTAATACAAACTAGAATAATAAGAAGAAGAAAAGCAATACATAGATTCACGAGTGGTCCTGCAAGTGCGACAATTATTTCATGTCGAGGCCTTTTGGGAATATGTTCTAAGCGTGCAATTCCGCCAACGGGAGAGAGAATAATATCCTTAGTTTTAATTCCAAATTTTTTGGCTACCAAGGCATGTCCGTATTCATGAAAGATAACGCTGAGAAACAAGGTAAGAACCAGAACAAGAAACCAACTCAGTCCAGTATTGTCTAAATGAATTATTTCACGACCGAAGTAAAAGAGAAAAAGGAAGAGTAGAGATAAACTCCAATGGAGTTTGACTGGTATTCCATCATAACTTCCGATTGTGTACGTTTTTAACAAGGGCAATATTTATTTCTATTGTACTTTATCACCACGCAGGAGACGATAGCGCTTTCTTGCCTCTACTGCAAACGTACTATTTGAATAGTCTATGAACAACTTTTCATATAGAGGTAGCGCACTTACTGGATCCATTAAGACATGCTCATATAGACTAGCCAATTCAAAAATGGCATTGTCGCAGGTAATATCTTCTGGAAACTTTTCAATGATGAGATTATATTTGCTAATGGCATCATCATATCGTTGTTGTGCTGTATACATGAGAGCTTCCCTGTGCAGTATATCGTCTTCTAGTTCGTGTTCTGGGAATAATAAAGTAACAGAATCAAGTTTTTCAAAGGCCTCATCATATTTTGCTTGCACAGCAAGTAAATCAGCTTTAGAAAATAATCGCAGGGCCATATCTGTAGAATCTAAGCCCATATTGGTTGTTATAAACACAGACTTGTCGATTGCATCGTTTGAGATAAGTTTTGAGGTGGAAGATTTAAGTATGTCAAAGATTTCTTGTGCCCATCCAAAGTTACCAGAGTAATAGAACAATAGGGCATTCTTATAACGCGCCACTTCACCTATATACTCCTCTCTAAAATCTTTATCAACCTGTGAGTATAACAGGGTAGCTTCCCATATTTCTCCTTTTATCAAATAGTAATCAGCCAAAGAAATTTTAGCATTCGCACGTTCATTCTTTCGGATGGATCGTATTTCGACCATGGACTCCAGTGTTTTCACAGCAGTATCCAGATCGTTTACATCTAGAGCTAAAAAATCGCAATAGTCTTTTATGATTGGCGCTGTGGTATTGTTTATTCCCACCTCATCAATAAATGTTTTATATTCTACACGTAAAGAATCAAAGTCTGTGTTTTTATACTCGGGTTCAGATTTAATTAATGCAATCTTACTGTCCATCAATGCCTTTTTTGCTTCGATGTAATAACTGCCAGTGCGACCCTTTTCATCTATTACATAATTAAATGCTTTTATAGCGACTGGATAATTGCCTGCATTATAGGCTATGGTTCCTAGATCCATAATACGATTTCCTTTTTCGTCGTACTTTTTATCTATTGACCTTGCCTGTCTAAATGCTTTAGCATAGTCTTTCTGATGAATAAAAACCCATTGTAAGAGTTCAGGATATGATCTGTTATCAGGATACAAGTTAATACGTTCGTACAACTGTGTTTTTAATTCTTGTAAATCAGAAGCAGTCTTTAGATTTGTTTGAAAAGTCTTTTTCAACGTACGAATTTTCCCAACGTTATCAGAAGTATAGTTAAGGTAGTACTTAATCATATTGGGTATATCCCCTTTTCGTCGATAGAGATCAGCGAGATAGTAGGCAAAGATGACATCATTGTTCATTATGGCTGCCCCTTTATGATAGGTTTCAAGTGCAAGGTCATATTTTGCTACACGTGCAAATGTATTCCCTAAATTAACAACACTATTTTGTTTAGGCTCTACTTGTGCAATTGCCTTCCTAAAGCTTTTTTCGGCCTTATCAGGTGCCATCATACGTTCTTGTAGGTTTCCTAGACTTACATAGAGTGTAACATCACGAGGTCTACTTTTGAGCTCACGTTCTATTTCGCTTTCAGCATTATCAAAGTCTTCTAACTCAATGAGTGTTTTAATATACTGAGCAAAGTATACGTTTTTAGTTTTATCCTTTTCATAGAGCTTTTTAAAGAGACTGGAAGCCTTTTCATATTCACCGTCACGTAAATACTTATAAGCTAGTCTAGAGTCCTGTGCTTGTAAGGATATAAAGGAAATAGAAAACAGTATAACGAATAAGTATTTCACTCTTTGGATTTAATTAATACAAAAATACACCAGTAGATGTACTTATTGTAACGCTTTCTTGTGCTAAATAATTTCAAGACAATAAAAAAGGGCAAATGAATAACATTTGCCCTTGTAAATCTTTGGATTTGAGCTTTTTAGCCCTCCAGCTTAAATCGAACAGGAAGGGTATAGAAAACCTTCACGGAACGACCACGCTGCTTACCTGGAGTCCATTTTTCAGGTAAATTATTCATGTTGTTTACCACTTTGAGTGCAGATTCTCCACAACCGGCGCCTATATCTCTTACAATATTTGCTTCCTGTACGGAACCATCCTTACCTACAACAAACTGGATAACACACATGCCTTCCACCCCGTTTTCTCTTGCTATCGCAGGATATTTAAGGTTTTTATAGATGTACTGCAGCATTTTCTCTTTAGCACACTCCTCTTTCTCTTTATCAGATCCTGACATGCCTTCACAACCTGGGAATCTTGGCATTTGCTCAACAACCTTGAAGATTTCTTCTTCTTCAGGTGGTGGCGGTGGTGGTGGCGGCGGCGGTGGTGGAGCCTCTTCTTCTTCTTCAATAACTGGTTCTACCTCTTCAGCTACTGTTTCTTCATCTACGGTTGTATCTTCGAATACAGGTTCTTCTTCTTCTTCAATTTCTTCCTCAGGCACCTCTTCAATAACAGGTGGCGGCGGCGGAGGCGGAGGAGGAGGTGGTTCTGCAGTCCTCGGCGGTTCTACTAAGAAGTCTTCATCTAACTCCAGAGCATCGTCTGGAATAAATACCTCATCGTCATAAGTAGTCGCGCTGAACGCAAGAATTGTAGTCGCCAAGGATGCTACTAAACCAAAAAGTAATAATGGATTAGATAGTTTAAATGCATTTACTGCTGGATATTTACTTCTAGCAGTCAATGGCGATTTCCATGTTGTGTCTCTATATTTTTCTCCCAGTTGATCTGGAGACATGGAGTTGAACTTACTCTTAAAAAAGAGTATAATTCCAATGACAAGTGCAGCCAATCCTAGAATTAGGAGCAAAGATGTCATTGTAGGGAACGAAAGATCACTCATTCAGTTCTTTTTATAAGTTTATATAATCCTATCCCGAGGATAGAGCCGCTAATATTAGCAAATAAGTCTAAAATTTCAAAATGTCTGGATTCGAAATACTGTCCTTGAAGGAATTCTATGCCTAAACCGAAGAAAAAGCATAAAATAAGCACATAAAAGACAGCTATCCGATCTCTCATAATCAAAAACGCTAGGACAGCATAGGCAATCATATGGTTTATTTTATCAATATGATACCTAATCATCCATTCTGCTGGATTTTCAATAGGGTTTTTCATTATAGATAGACCCAAAATGAAGAATGCGCACAGTGTTGAAAGAAGAAATCTGTATTTCGACTCTAGTATTATAAGTTTTGATGCCTTATTCAAGAGTTTTGGTGTATGCGCCTTGATTTTTTATGAAATTAATGCTGCATATCCTTCAGCATCAAGCAAAGCTTCCAGTTGAGAAGGGTCAGATATTGAAATTTTAATTATCCAACCATCTTCATATGGAGAAGAATTAACTAATCCTGGATCATCTCCTTCTGATTCATCAATTTTTGCATTGAACTCCAGGACTTCGCCAGTTAATGGCATAAATAAATCTGAGGTAGTTTTAACCGCTTCAATAGTGCCAAACACTTCGTCTTTTTCGACTGTTTCTCCTATGGTCTCCACTTCTACATATACAATCTCTCCTAATTCGCTTTGGGCATGGTCCGTGATACCTATGATTGCGGTATTGTCATCATTCACTAGTACCCACTCGTGTTCTTTGGTATATTTTAATCCCTCTGGTGTGTTCATTTTAGTTCTATGTATTTTTTTCTAAAAAACTTTTAACCCATGCTGTATTAGTAGACTTAGGCCTTTCTAAGGGTAGTCCAAGTGCTCTAGACCAACATAAAGAAGACATAATCCCTAAGGCTCTAGAAACACCAAAAAGCACGGTATAATAGGTATAATCTGTAAGGCCATAATGTACCAAGATTGCACCGGAATGTGCATCCACATTTGGCCATGGATTTTTCACTTTTCCAAGAGATCCTAAGATATCAGGAACAACTTCAAAAAGATCCCATACAACCTGTACAGTTGCATCATCCTTTATGTATTCTTCAGCAAAAACCCTTTGAGCAGTAAAGCGTGGATCCGGTTGTCTTAAAACAGCATGTCCATACCCTGGAATAACTTGTCCGCTATCCAAAGTATCTTGTACATATTGAGCAATTTGATCCTTAGTTGGTTTATCCGTACCTAGTTTATCCGTCATGCGATTTATCCACTTTATAACCTCTTGGTTTGCGAGTCCATGTAAGGGACCAGCAAGGGAATCCATTGCTGCGGAATAAGAAAGGAAAGGATCACTTAGAGTAGAATTTACTAAGTGCGCAGTATGGGCAGATGCGTTCCCTCCTTCATGATCTGCATGTATAGTGAGGTATAGGCGCATGAGACTTTTGAAATCAGGATTGTCTATGCCTAACATATGTGCAAAGTTTCCTGCCCAATCAAGGCTGTTATCCTGTGGGATATGTTCGCCTCCTTTATAGGTTTTTCTATAAATATATGCCGCAATTATTGGGAGTCTTGCTAACAAGTTCATAGCATCTTCATAGGTAGCATCCCAATAATCATTTTTGTTCATGCCCTCTGCATAACGCTGAACAAATACACTTTCACTATTAAGTGATGCGATTGCAATGACAAACTGTGTCATTGGGTGTGTCTTAGCATCTAGTGCATCCAAAACTTTAATAGTCTGTTCAGGTAGCTTGGATCTTTTTTCCCACTCATCCGTTAACCAATCTACATCTTCTTGAGTAGGAATCTCATCGACTAACATCAACCAAAATAGTCCCTCTGGTAGAGGCTCTTTTCCGTCTTTTCGTTTAGGCAACTTTTCTCGTAATTGGGGAATATTATAACCACGGAAACGAATGCCTTCATGGGCATCTAATTCGGATGTTTCCCAGATCATACTTTTCACACCGCGCATCCCTCCGAACACTTGTTTAAGATTTACTTCGTCGACTTTAAGAGCACCATGTTCTTTTAACAGGCTTCTAACTTCGGTTTTTAAGGCTGATGACTTTTCGTAAAATTTTTGTTTTAATCGATCCATTCTCTACTGTATCACAGTTTTCTTTTTAATAGCAGTTGGTTTAAGTACGTTCTTAAAACGTGTTTCTTGATCTTTACGCATTTCAGAGTAAACGCTAAATTGATCTTCTGTTAAAATAAGTTTGTATTTAGCATCTGTTTCGGCAGCAATCCGTTCTCTTTCTTTTAAGTATTTAGTAGGATTAGTAGCTCGAAGCTTATAGATTCCTCTCATCTCTATAGAGGATTCTTTCTGAATTTGTTTTGTTTTTACCTCCTGTTCAGGGGATAATGATAATGCATCCTTTAAGAGCATCATAGATTGCGCATTGGCACCGATAAGGGAGCAAGCAGTTATAATAAGAGTAATAAGTAGTTTCATTTGCTTATTTATTTTACAAGTTCTAAAATTACAATATTTATTAACGAATTATAATTCCATTTTGATACAAAATTCGGTTTAAATTGCTCATTTTGCTTAGATGTTACTAATTGATGATGTACTTATTAGCGATGATGTCCTAGAGGAGTACTTTTTTTGCAAATTGGATGCCTGTAAAGGGGCTTGTTGTTATGAGGGAGATTATGGCGCTCCTTTAGAAGATGCGGAAATTGATGAAATAAAAACCCTTTTGGACAAAGTGTGGGAATATCTTCCAGAATCATCAAAATTAAAGGTAAAAGATAAGGGTGTTTATGATGTTTTTGGCAAAGAGCAGTTTAAAGGAACACCACTTCATGAGGACGGAAGTTGTGTCTTTCTTTTTAGAGATGACTTAGGCATTGCAAAATGTGCTTTTGAACATGCATACTATAAAGGCGAGATTACATTTAAAAAGCCTGTCTCTTGCCATCTGTATCCGGTAAGGATTTCAAAAAACGAGAAAACAGGTTTTGAGGCTATAAATTATAATCGATGGGATATTTGTAATGCAGCGTGTCAAAACGGAGAAAAAAAACAAGTCCCTTTATTTCGTTTTTTAAAAGAAGCTCTGATTAGAAAATATGGAGAGGCTTTTTATAATGAAATGGATGCCGCTTACATAAACCGCTATCAAAAAGAATAATATGAACAGACATTTTATCCTGTCACTTTTTGCATTAATTATAGTTCTACAATCATATCAAGCAAAGGCACAGGTACAATCACCGGAAGATTTTTTACCCACCCTTTACAAAGAACATTTTACCCCTCATCACCTCCTTGTAGATTATGTAGAATACCTGACTAAAAAATCAGACTATATTCAAACAATTGAATACGGGAAAACAAATGAAAAACGTCCCTTGCTGCTCAGCTTTATATCCACACCAGAGAACTTAAATAACTTAGAAAATATAAGAGAGCAACACCTAAGTGCCTTGCAGACAAATCAATCCCTTTCTGAAAAGACGCCTGCCATTGTTTGGCTCAGCTTTAATGTACATGGGAATGAAGCAGCAGGCGCTGAAAGTTCGATGCAAGTTTTATATGATTTAGTGGTTTCTGATGCAAGAGCGAGAAATTGGTTGAAAGATCTTATCGTCATTATTGATCCCTGTATTAACCCTGATGGATATTCTAGATATACGCACTGGGTCTGGAGAACGGCAGGTAAAACAACCCATCCAGAACGCATTGACAGAGAGCATGATGAACCCTGGCCAGGCGGACGTACAAATCATTACATGTTTGATTTAAATAGAGACTGGGCATGGCAATCACAAATAGAGACACAACAACGCATGCCGCACTACAATAAATGGCTACCCCATGTACATGGAGATTTTCATGAAATGGGCGTAGATGCACATTACTATTTTGCACCTGCGGCAAAACCCTATCATGAAAAAATCACCGACTGGCAATATGATTTTCAAGAACGTGTGGGGAAGAACATTGCATCCTACTTTGACAAAGAGGGATGGTTGTATTTTACCAAAGAAACCTTTGATCTATTCTATCCCAGTTATGGAGATACCTATCCTATGTTTAATGGTGCGATTGGAATGACATATGAGCAAGCTGGAAGTGGGCGAGCTGGTAGGTCTGTCTTTACAGAAGCACACGAAGAGTTGACTATTCGAGAACGTATTGAACACCATACAACAGCCGCTTTCGCTACGATTGAAGCTGCCTACAATAATAAGGAAGAACTCAAACGACAACATAAGGCGTACCTAGGAAATAATAAACGGAATGGTGCTTATGTCTTAGAAAATAATTCCGCAAATCTTTTGGATGAATTTGCAGATCTAATGCTAAAAAACAAGATAGATTGCGGCTATAACAAGGATGGCAAATTAGTTATTCCGAAGAATCAAATGAAATCCACCCTACTAGAAGTCTTAATGGAGAAAGACCCCATCTTGGAGGATTCTTTGACCTATGATATTACAAGTTGGTCTTTACCGCTTGCCTATGGTTTACATGTAAGTACGCAGGGCACTGTACCAAATTTTCAGGAGAACAAGATGGAACAAAAAGGAACAGCACTGGACGGGGCTGCAAAATTATTTGTGATTGGCCCAAATGGAGTAAGGGGAAGAAGGGCAATGGGCAGATTAGCGCAAGCGGGAATAAAGTATAGAGTGAATGAAGAAAATATCAGTTTTAAAAATAACACGGTAGATGCCGGAAGCATCATTATTACACAGGCAGACAATAAGAAGATTGACTTAGGAAAAGAGATAAGTCAACTTGACTTAGATGGTATCTATTCTTTAGATACGGGGATGGCGCAAAGCGGATCAGATATAGGAGGAAATAAGGTAAAATTTGTAAATACCCCAAAAGTACTTTGTTTAACTGGAGAGGAGGTAAGTGCATACACGTTTGGTCAGGTTTGGCATTTTTTCGAACAAGTGATTGAATATCCAATAACAAATATTCACAAGCCATCTATTAGTGACAAGGCCTTACAAGATTTTAATATATTTATTATTCCAGATAACTATAGCAATTTCAATGAGGGTGAACTCAAGACAATTAAATCTTGGGTTAGAAATGGAGGCAAGTTAATTTTGATTGGTAATAGTAATGCACAATTTGCAAGCAGTAATGAATTTGGTCTTTCACAAAAAGAAGAAGAAGTAGAGGAACAGCTTGGGGACAAACAAGTGCCTTATAGCCATAAACAGAGAGATAGAATTAGTCAAGGTATGCCTGGTGCAGTCCTAAGTACAGAAATGGATCAGTCGCACCCCTACGCACTAAATTTAGATTCTTACCATACATTAAAGACGAATGCAGATTTCTACACACTAAAAAGAGGGCATACGATACTATCAATTCCAGAAAACTACAAAAGCCATGGGTTTATAGGCTCCAAACTTAAACCAAAATTAAAAGGGACGCTTGTATTAGGTGAAGAAAAGATGGGTCAGGGTTCGGTCGTTTATATGGTAGACAACCCCCTGTTTAGATCTTTTTGGAAGTCTGGTCAGTATTTGTTTTCAAATATTGTTTTTAATTAAGAATATTCTAAACTAAATTGAGTTTAATGCATTTACTACTGTAAACAATTTTTAAATCAAGAAACATGTATATGAAATACTTTTTATCCTTTGTTATTCTTTTTTGTATTTGTTTAAATACAAATTCCGTACAGGCACAAGAAACGGAATGGCCTGAACTAGACAAAAGTCCTATGCAATTGTCCTACTATCCAGCAAATGTTGCATGGCGAAACTATTTGCGAGGAGACGATAGAAATAAACGTCCTCAGGTACGCGTATCTTATTCTTCTCCAGCAAAGAATGGAAGACAAATATTTGGTTCACTTGTTCCTTATGGAGCAGAGTGGAGACTCGGAGCAAATGAAGCAACGGAAATTATTTTTTACCAAGATGTTGAAGTAGGTGGGTCTGTTTTAGAAAGAGGAATATATACAGTTTCTGCAACTGTAAATCAGGATCACTGGGTGGTGCATTTTTCAACTGAAAGACATATTTGGGGAAATGAGAACCGCGACCAATCTAAAACAGCTGCGAGTTTTAAAGTAATGACGAATACAGTAAAAGAGCCAAGAGAAAATTTAGCTATTGGGTTTAAAGAAATAGATAAAAATATGACCCATATGATTATTGAATGGGATGACACAAATGTTGCTATTCCGATTGCCTTTAATGTGACTAGCTTTCCAGATGTAGATAAAAGTCCTGGCGACATGGTGCATTATCCAGATAATTCAAGATTCACAAATTACTTAAAACCTGAAGAGCTAGCTGCAGCAAAGCCAAAGATATCCCTGCATTACGGTAGACCACAAATGAAGGGTAGAAAAGTTTTTGGTGAATTATTAAAATTCGGAGAGGTCTGGAGACTCGGTGCAAATGAGTCTACTGAAATAAACTTTTATCAGGATGTCATGCTTGATAATATAGAATTGAAGGCAGGAAGATATAATGTATATGCGATTGTAAATCCCACAGAATGGACTATCATATTTAATACTGACATGCCAGCCTGGGGGGCAGCAAATAGAGATGAAGAAAAGGATGTAGCAAAAATTACTGTGCCAGTTACAACAGATAAAACAGCTTTAGAAGCCCTGAGTATGAGATTTAAAGAGGTAAATCAAAAGCTAGTACACTTGGAAATTGGCTGGGAAATGAGTAGAGTAGCAATTCCTATTGGGCTTAAATAAAACACAATGTAATTATTGCTAAACATAGTTAAACTAAAAAGAGGTTCTTTAAACAGAACCTCTTTTTAGTTTAACACTAATCTCTGTATGCATACCATTTTTGTAGAATCATTTTCTGTTTAGCAACTAAAGAATGCTCTTCAGTTAAAAATGTATTTCTGCGTTCTTCTGAAACGGCATCTGAGTACCACCAATCATAGGTGTCTTTCACGGTTGTTGCTAGCGGTGTAAAACGCAGTCCACTTTCAATAGCTTTAGAATTATCTACACGAGAAATTCCATAGTATTTTTTCATATTCAGAACCCAGGGGGCAAGGAAAGTTAGGTCATTTTCCTTTAAAAACTTCTCATCATCGATCTTGATAAAATTCACACGCGAGCTAAATGCAGCATGTGCACCATATACAAAGGCAGGTACCGTCATTCTTGAAACTGGACCTACTCCATTAAAGATGCCTGTTGTTTTGTTTTCGATAAGATGAATCATCCATTTTGCAATATCACGTACATCGATGAACTGCACAGGATCGTGCTCTTTGCCAGGAATGATAACATCACCCCCTTTTGCCAACTGTGTTGGCCAATACATAAATCGGTTAGTTCTATCAGCAGGGCCAGTCATGAAGGTTGGCCGAACAATAATTGTGCGATCCTTACCAAAGACTTCCATTGCAATATTTTCTGAATTGGCTTTCATAACGCCATAATCATAGGTCATTTTTTCATCTTCATCTTCTGTTGTTGCTGGCACTTTTAGGACAAGTGCATCTTCTTCTTTAAGATTCGCTTTGTAGTAGGGGTAAAAAACACTAACAGAAGAAATGTACATGTAAAGTTCGCAACTATCTTTAAGTAGTTCTGCGCTTGCTTTGGTCCAAGAAACTTTTCTTCCTGAATTGTCTATGACTACATCCCATCTTCTGCCTTTTAAAGCTTCTAAATTGTCTTCTCGATCACCGACTAGTTGTTCTACTTCTTTAAATAGTTCTTTGTGAATTGTTGGTTCTGTTTTCCCTCTAGTAAAGGTTGATATACTATGCCCTTGTTGTAAGGCATAGGCAATTTGGTGAGGACCTAGGAAGCTAGTACCTCCTAGAATCAAAATTTTTAAAGGTGCACTATTTCGTAAATGTGAATTTTGGGCAGCCAAAGACTGTGTGCCTATAAATGGAATTACTGCACTTGACTTAGCTAGCATGTTGAGAAAATTTCTTCGAGTCGTCATACTATTATATTATTGTTCTACTAAAGTAAATATTAGAGGGGTATTAAAAAAATTGCTGTGAACATCTTTATGAATAGCTGTTTTGCAGAACTTGGATATTACTGCGTTATAATTTTTGCTATTTTAACATAGCACTAAACCAATTAAGATGTTAAAATTTCTTTCTTCTCTATTGTTTTCACTCTTCTTCTTGTACGTATATGGACAAAACCTTCCTATCATTGATGAGGAAGCTTGGGTAGGCCTGGCAGATTTGTCTAGAAATATAATTGTAGAACCACAATTCCAAGAGATAAAATATGTGGCGAACTCAGGCCTGATCCGTGTCAAGAAGAGAAACCTATGGGGGCTTATAAACGATAAAGGAGATGTCCTGATAGAACCAAAGTATAAGAGTATAAGCATATTAAATGCGTATCATAGATTAGATGAACGAGGTAATATCATAGAGGTTCCTAAGTTGTATAAACTGATAGTCAATGATAATGATCAAGTGTTTTATATACATCCAGATTATCCCAAATCAAGCTACACAGCATACAAAGATCTTTCCAAGGCAATAAGGGAAATAGATGGAGCGATGATAAGTCCAATCATTGCAAAAAATCATCTTGTTAGAGTTGCCAAACCAAACAACACTATTAATTTTCTGGACAGTACAGGCGTTGAAGTTTTAGTAGAGGATGTGTATGATGGTGATGTCCTCAACCCGTACTTTTTTTACACGAGGAATAAGGAAAAAAAACGTGCCCTTTTTTCTATTGAGGGGAAACAACTAAGCGACTATAATTACAAATATTTGTATCCTATATCTACCGGTAAGCATATTAAAGCAACACGCGAATATACTTTAGAAAACGGAAGGACAGAAAATAGAGTAACGCTGTTAGACTTAAATGGTAAGGAAATATTTAAGCCTGGAAGATTAGAAGTGTACGATAATCTTGTTGTGATGAATACAGAGGAAAAGGGAACTGTCTACACCTTAGATGGAGATTTAGTTTTTGAATACGAAGGGTATACCATTGAAAAACCAAGAGACTTTAAAGAGGACCAATTTTTAATTAGAGGAACAGCTAAGGTAGGACTGATAAATAAGCAGGGTAATCTCATATTAGATACCCTTTATAAGAATGTGCAAGTAGGACAGCATGGACGATATGTGTTTACTGACCTAAACAATACTTCTGGTGTTTTGGACAGTAATTTCAATAGAATTCTAGAAATGGATTATGCCGAAATCACGCCTGACGTTAAGGGTAACTCAGGGTACTTTCAAGTCCGTGCAGACACAGGATATCCTATCAAAAGAGGTTTGGTTGACAGCTTAGGGAAAGTTATAGTTCCACTTAGGTATCGAGAGATTCGGTTTATAGGTAAATGCAATCTGATCAAGGCAAGTGCACAAAGAGATAGTATGTCTCTGTATAATTTTGCTGGAAAGGAAGTGTATCCATTAAACCCTTCTCAAAGAAATGTTCAGTGTGATGACGCTGGCTTTTATTTTATTAGTAAAGATAGCATCCAGCATTATTCACTGACAGGTGAATTTATCGGGACAAAGGAGTTTCGTAGACAGCAGAGGCAAACGCGTGTTGATCAAAACGGGAGAGAATATCCAGATACGGAGTATAGTTTCTTTTCTAATAACGATGCGAAAACAGGTCGCTATATATATTTTGGACGAAGGAAAAATCAAAAAACACCAGAGACACATCTAAATGTAATTTTTAATGATAAGGGCAGAGAGATCAGTCCTTCCGGGTATGCCTTGCCAGAAAATTATACATACAATAAGACGGGAGAAACGGGTGGTATTCGTGTAGCACATCGAGAAGATTATTTATCACAGGCAGAAAAACCTAGACAGGGAATCATAAACTTTGAAGGCGAATGGATAGTCAAACCAGATAGGCATCTAATTTTTACCATAGGAAGTGAACTGTATGCAATAGGTAAATATGATGATATGAGTTTTTATTTATATGATAGAGAAGGAAAGAAAATATCAGAGCAAGCGTATGATTTTTTTGAACGAGACTCCAATGAGAAAATTCATAACAACAGGCTTGTTGTTGGTAAGATATTGGATAAAAAAGATTACTTAAATAATCTCGAACAGATCAGAATGTATCAAGATTTTAGGTTGGCCATGGAAAAATATAGAAACATGGAAAAGCCAAATTATCGCATGGGATATATTGATATAAAGGGAAATGAAATTTCTAATCTTACGTATATAGAAGCAGACCCTTTTATTTATCAATACACAACTGTAAGTGGAAAAGACAAAGAGGGGAATACATATGCAAGCATTATCGACCTAAACAATAAGACCTTACTTAAAACGAACTATGACCGATTGCGCATAATGCCAGAAGACAGTACCTTAGTTGTAGCGATCAAGGAAGACAAAAAAGGAATTATTGATTTGAATGGAAAGGTCCTTATCCAGGCTACAAATCAAGAGGTCCAATATAATTCGGGCTTATTTACGAGTGCAGATACAACGGCAGTTTATTTGTATGTAGGGGGAGATAAAAAAATAAAAATAGGAGATCCTGGTGATTCTTGGAGGATAGAAAAAATTTCAGAGCTTCTTTATGTTATGACGGTTACCACAAGAAATAAAACAAGTCCCTATATCACAACAAGTAAACATGTATTTGACAAAGATGGGAATAACTATGAAAAGCTTTCAGAAAAACTGACTGGCCCTCAAAGTAAATTAGCACAGAGTATTTATGGCTTAGATTTACCAGAAGGATTTATTGCAGTGTTTAGCGCTAGGAACGAACCGCCTTATGTAATTGATTGGCGAAATGGCAAGGAGTTCAGGCTAACAGAGTAGTATACAATATACTACCAACCACCACCGCCACCACCACCAAAACCTCCTCCTACTGAGCCGCCGCCACTACTTCGGTTAAAAGAACTGGACTTATTGTCAGCGACAGGAGGAATAGACATAGTCTTACCTATTTTTTCAATGGAGAGGTCTTTCCTAAAATCTTTGTAGCTAGCCTGCCTACCACTTTCGTATCCATAGTAGTCAGGAACTTTGGCACCGAGACTATCAAATTTTTCCACAAAGCTATCATCAATTCCAAATGCAACAGCATAGGGAAACAGGCTTTCAAAGTAGTTCTGGTCTTTTTCAATGACGCGATTGAGATTCATTTCATTGAAGTTTTCTATGCTAGACTTAAGAGATTGTAAGCTGTGCTTTAATTGCACTCCTTCGTTTGATTTTTTACGGGGTAAGAAATAGACTACAAAGCCTACAATAGCGAGGGCAATGAATGAAGCACCAGTAATGAACAAATGAAATAGGAGCATACTAAGCATTCCTGCTACGAGTGCAAATAGACTAAACACTAAGATAGGCCAAGAATGAAATTTCTTTATAGCCTCTTGATCATAATAAGGAGGATCTAGGGCCTCTTCTTTTATCAAGGACTTTACCTTAGCGTACTCCGAATAAAACTTGTGTTTTAAATCAGATATAAATACAGAATTTCTGTCTTTAAATAAGGCATTAAAAAAGTACTGTTCGTGTTCTGGTCTGCCGGGTTCTAGGTCTTCTATTTTTTCTAATAGAATTTCAGAGTCTTTACTACTATCCAAAGCACTTAACTTTATTTTACCCTCTTGTCCCCAATACGGGATCAAAGAAATTACGTCTCTGTTATTTACAGTGTTATCATAGAAGGTGCCTACTACTGCTGGGGTCATATTGGAGGGTGGATAATAGACATCCTCAGGAATATATTCATCCTTATTTCTACCCTTCGTTAAGTAAGCCCATAGCAAGATAGCTATCGCAGCAAGCGGAAGAGGATAAGAATGATCCTTTCTTCTTTTTGTTGACTCGTAATTATTTTTCTTTTCAGTTTCTGTAAAAGCAGATGCAAAAAAATAGCCTTTGGGTACTTTGAAAGAAGTAGACATACCCTTTCCTTTTCCCAACTCAACTAGAGAACTTCCAATAAGCTTATCACCTTCTTGTTTTATTTTCCCCCAGGATGTTGTTTCCTTATCGAAGCCGGCAAGAATACGCATATCGTCCTCGCTTAATACAATAGCTTTGGGTAGCTTGATTTCAAAGCTTGCGCGTAATATTTTTTGTTCCCACTCTGGTGAGATCACATTCCAATAAAACTCTTCGTGGTTTTCAAAATTTAATATTCCATTCGCTGCAGTATAGTGAATAGTGTATGTGTGACGTCCTTGAATATATTTGTTTGCGTCACCGATTCTAATGCGGAACTGCTTAGATTTTTTCTCTACCTTATACTTGTAGTTGTCTACATGAATATCTGAAAGTGTCAGGCGCTGTGTGTGTGATAAGAATTTTCCATGTGTGTTTATGTCCCGATAAATACCGCGCATTTTTTTGTGATAATTCACGTCAATTGTTTCGACCACCTGTATAATACCTGCCTCTGATACTTGTATATCAACATGATATTTTTCAATGGTAAAGTCATTGTTTGCAAGAAGGAAAGCGGAGCAAAAACTGAGAAGGAAGGGAAGTAGTATTTTATTCATATTGTTCTAGATAAAGAGACGGCGCGCACGAAGCACCACTCATAAAATAAATACATTAATTTTAAAACTAGTTCCTAAAAGAAAAAATATTCTGGTTTGTTCTATTTAATACATTAGAATACTTGGGCGTGCCCCAGATACGGAGTAGCTGGGTCGGTCCCTTCCGGGCGCGCTGTTCGCTTGGTCCTAGCGGACTAAAACCCTGCAGGCACCTCACGCGACCAATTCCAGGATGCGCTTCCTTCATATTGGACATCAGACCAGGCAAAGTCCATTCTAAAATAAAGTGCATTTGTGGCGGCAACAGAGGAACAGACTCTAGCTATTTCTTCTTCGTTTTGGTGGAGCATCCATCCATTCGATATACCAGCTTGATAACACAGGCCCTGCGCATGCATGGTTTGTAATTGTACCAGGCAAATAATTAGTGACAGTATTACTTTGCGTTTATAGATCAAATTGTGTTAGTTCTTTAAATTGGCCCAAACGTTTTGTTATTTCCTCATCGGTTAAGGCTTGGATTTTTTCGAGACTAAACTCTTCCACGCAGAATGATGCCATAGTAGATCCGTAGATCATTGCACGCTTAAGATTTTCGTATGAGAGTTCACCTGATTTGTCCAGATAGCCCATGAAGCCACCTGCAAAGGTATCGCCAGCGCCGGTAGGATCTTTCACAACTGCAATAGGAAGTGCTGGGGCATAAAACTTCTTGTCGCCATAGAAGAGGAGTGCACCATGTTCTCCTTTTTTGATAATGAGTGCCTTAGGACCCATTTCTAATATTTTGTCAGCAGCAGTCACTAGAGAATATTCTCCAGAAAGTTGACGTGCTTCTTCATCGTTTATTGTAAGAATGTCTACACGTGCAATAGCTTGCTTAAGAGTGTCCATTGCAATATCCATCCAGAAGTTCATGGTGTCCAGAGCGATGACCTTAGGCTTGGTGGTCATCTGGTCCATTACTTTAATCTGCACTTCTGGCGTTAGATTACCAAGTAGAACGAATTCTGAATTTTTGTAGGAGTCTGGTAAGACAGGATCAAAGTCAGCGAGTACATTTAGGTCTGTTACCAGAGTATCTCTAGAGTTCATGTTGTCATGGTACTTACCAGCCCAGAAAAAGGACTTTTTATCTTTTACAATTTCTACACCCTCACTACTTGCACCACGTTTGTTTAGAGTTTCCATTTCGTCTTCAGGGAAATCTCCACCCACGATGGAAACCATATTAATTTTATCCGTTAGGTAGGATGCAGACCAGGAAGCATAGGTACATGCGCCACCGATTACCATTTCCACTTTTCCATAGGGTGTTTCTATAGAATCAAATGCCATTGTACCAACTATCAATAAACTCATATCTATTATCTTTTGAGTTGCAAATGTATGCAATTGCGGATAGTATGTATAGTATTTACAAAGTTTATAGCGGTGCGGCTTGCGTGAGTCCTGCCTTCCAAGGAACGCAGGCAGGCTGCTTGTAAGGGAGGAGGCTTTGCCTTCTCGTCAGAATGACCGAACGCATGTGGAGTCTGGAAAGGAGCGACCTATATCTGTGGGTGGCTTTAGTGTGTAAGCATAGATATGGGGCACGCCCAAATCATGCGTATATTCTACACAGATTTTAATATCTAAAAAGAAAAGCTTCCTTGCGGAGGTCTTACTTAACTCGTACCTTATTTCTGATATTCTGTACTAGGTCTGGAGAAACAGCGGGTCTCTTTACGTTTTCTTTAATGAAGTTTCTAAAATTCTTTTCTTTTTCAAAAATCCTAGAACTGGATGGGTTGTTGTTGACCTCTTGTAATAAATCATCTTGGTCTTTTTGATCAAGTTCGTTATCGAAGTACAAACTGATTCTTTGTCTTACATCTGATAGAGAATTGCGGCCTTCCATGGTGTTGTCGATTTAGTTAAAACGTAATAGTCAATTAATGATCTTGGCGTAATATATAAATTCTATTCTTCTTCCTCTGTGGCGTTTTTTGATTTTTTTACGCCTCTCTTATCTTCGTATCCTTTTGTTTTGGCGTAAGATGTCAGCTTTTCTTTTAGCATATTTCTAGCTCTAAATAGCCTAGATCTCACAGTGCCAATGGGTACATCAATGATTTTGGAAATTTCTTCATAGGTGAAACCTTCCACATCACATAATAGTACAACAGTTCTAAAGTCAATAGGTAGAGAGTTGATAGCGATGGTGACTTCATCACCCATCATCTTATCAAACAATTCTTCTCTCAGGTCTAGATATCCTGGGTTAACATCACTGCTATCGCTGTCATGATAACTCACTATATCTTCAAAATCTACCTTTGTAGGACGCTTGCTCTTCTTCCTATACTCGTTTATGTAAGCGTTCTTTAGAATTTTAAACAACCAAGCCTTCGCATTAGTTCCTTGAATATACTTATCTATGAATCTTAACGCTTTCATGTACGTTTCTTGTACAAGATCATTGGCATCATCTTCATTATATGTCAGGTGAAAGGCAAAAGTTTTGAGAGCGTTTATATGGGGTAGAAGCTCGTCTTCAAATACTTTTTCGTAGTGTGCTGTTTTATCTGTACTATCAGTCATTGCTGGCCAAACATACGCAAATATCAAAAAAATATGCACTTATGCACTTACTTTCGTAACGGTGCTATCTGGTAGAATGGCGTAAATCTGGTCGGTTTTATGTGGTTTAATGGTAAAAGAACCTGTAAAAACGCCAAAAGAGGGCAAAATTGCATGGGATTCTGTGAAATAGAAGCAAGGAAGACGGAGAGAAGATCTGCCTTTTCCGCGCATGCGCACCGCTGGATGGACATGTCCTGCTATATTATAGTAGCCTGGTGTATCTTCAGGAGCATGTGTAAAACTAAAAGGCCCTAAATCCATCCTATCCATTACTTCTAAATCAAGCTTCTCGTACAAACTATTATCAAAAACATCATGGTTTCCCTTTATAAGGATTAGACGCAGATCTGGAAAACTGGCAAAGAGCTCTATATAGAGTTCAGTTGCTGCATTGTTATCACTATGAAAGAGGTCACCTAAAAAGATGACTGTCTTCAGCGAATGATTAAGAAGGAGGAAGGATAGCTCTTCCAAGTTTTTGTTTTTAGCTTGAAAAGGAACGGCTAAACCTGCTTTTCTAAAATGTGATATTTTACCTAGATGGAGATCAGAAATGATAAGCAGTTTTTCTTTTTGCCAATAGACGGCTTTTTCTGGAAGCAGTGTCCATTCCTCTCCTTCGACTGTATGCAACTGTGTCATAAGTATTAGTAGCTAATCTTTACTAATTTGAGTTGATTGCTTTTTTCACTAGGAACTAAAAAGGCTGTATTGTTTAGTTGGATAGCTGCGCTAAACCGGAGTTTTAAATTTTGATACTCTGTATTCAACAGACTAGACCGTTTTGTTTTTCCATTTGTTGCGATAAGATACTCACTAACAAGGTTGTTGTTTTTAATTTCTTCGTTAAACACAATCCGTAGAATAGAGGGTGTAGAAAATAGGTAAAAGGAAGAGAACGCTGCACCGTCGTCTTGAGAAAATTGATTTTTGTGCAGAACATTTTTCCAACGAGGTTCACCAGATGGCGATATAGCAAGCATAGCGATTTCTTCCAGATGGTGATCCATCCAACCTGACAAACCACGACGTCCTCCTAACTGTGAGTAAGAAAGATAGGAACTTTTCCGTGTGAATGTTTTTTGGTATTCTGTAAATACGACAAAGCCTCCATCTTGGTTGAATAAGACATCTTGAATTACATGATGCTCTAGGTTTTCAAGTTTTTTCTTTTTTCTTCCATATACTTCTTTAAGAAAGGAAGCAGAGTGTGGGATATATTCTACACTCGTAGCATCTACATCAAAAGGGATTCTGCTTTTGCTATAAAACAAACCCTTGGAATGTTGACTAGATTTTTCGTTGTACAGGCCAGTAATAACATATTGTTTATTGACTGGATCATAGTTACCCTGGGCATCTATACTTATACTATTTTGAGCTAATATTTGTTGCTTGGATATCCTGTCGGTTTTTGGGTCAATGACGTTCAGGTCAAAAAAATGAGAATCCATTTTGCCCTTTTTGTTATTATGTTGGAGCAAAAGAAAGATGTATAAGTCTTCGGAAAGATCTATACTTAAAAATTCATCATCGAAGCGAATTTTATCTTCCCAAGGGACAATGCGTGTGTAGACGATTTCTTGCTTTGTATGATCTATTATGATAAACTTAAAGCCCTCAGAACTATGATAAGCATATAAGAGTGAATGGCTTCTAGTTTTGTTCGTGATCAAATCAAACTTTAGTAGTTTATTTTTTTTCTCGGTTGTAAGGAGACGCACTGTATCGAGCGTTGCGCCAGTATCATCGACCTTTCGTAAGATAGTATGTACGGAATCCTTTTCTGAGTAGGAGTACATCATATGAAAACAGGTATCAAAAGGAACAGTACCGTGGAAAAGCACTTTGTTTTTTTCTAAGAAAATTTCCCGTTCATACTTATGGCTGAGTTTTTCATCAAAAACATTTATGTATTTCCTTTTACCGGAATCTCTAAAGAGTACGATATTGCTATTAATGTCGCCTAGAAGATCATATGAGTAGTCGCTTCTGATGTTCACAGGATCAGAAATGGTAACAGATTGTGCGTGGATACTTATCCAAATACAGCTTAGGGCAAGAGAAACGCCTAAAAAACCTATCTGTCTTAGAAGTTTTTTCATGTAAGATAAATTTAGCTATTTAATACCTAAGAGTGCAAGTTCTTGAAATCTAATATGTTTCATATTTTGCGGAATAATCGAAGATCTATGAAAAAGTTAATTGAATGTGTCCCAAATTTTAGCGAGGGAAGTAATATGCAGATTATAAAGCAAATTACAGACGAAATAGAAAAGGTGGAAGGGGTACAGCTCCTTGATGTTGATCCCGGTAAGGCTACAAACAGAACAGTGGTTACGTTTGTAGGGGAGCCAGATGATGTAATAGAGGCAGCTTTTCAAGCTATAAAAAAGGCGAGCGAACTTATAGATATGAGTAAGCATAAGGGAGAACATCCTCGGATGGGTGCAACGGATGTATGTCCTCTTATCCCTATTTCAAATATAAGTATGAAAGAGGTAGTTGTTTATGCAAAGAAACTTGCGCAGAGGGCAGGAAGAGAATTAGACATTCCATTTTACTTATATGAGTCGGCTGCTTCTAAGCCGTATAGAAAAAATTTGGCTTCTGTACGTGCAGGAGAGTATGAGGGTCTAGCCAAGAAATTAGAAGATCCAAAGTGGAAACCAGACTATGGTCCTGCGGTCTTTAACCCAAAAAGCGGAGCAACGGCGATAGGAGCTAGAGATTTTTTAATAGCGTATAATGTTAACTTAAACACGACCTCTGTCCGTAGAGCAAATACGGTAGCCTTTGATATCAGAGAGAAGGGAAGAGTGAAACGACAGGGCGGCAAGTTATCAGGCAAAATATTGCGCAACAAGGCTGGAGAACCTTTGCGCGTAAAGGGAAAGTGTAAATCTGTAAAAGCGATAGGTTGGTATATTGATGAATATGGCATCGCACAGATTTCGATGAACTTGACAAATATTAATGATACATCATTACATAAGGCTTTTGAAGAATGTAGGAAGTCTGCAACGAAGCATGGGATGCGTGTTACGGGATCTGAGATAGTAGGACTGGTGCCTAAGCAAGTATTAATTGATGCAGGGAAACATTTTTTAAAACTACAGAAGCGTTCTGTAGGGATATCAGAAGAAGAGATAATTCATGTTGCGATAAAATCGTTAGGACTAGATGAGTTAAGCCCCTTTGATCCTAAGAAGAAAATTATAGAATACCAATTAGAAGGAAAGGACCAATTCCCTCTTTTGCATAAAAATTTAAAAGAATTTGCTGACGAAACTGCCTCAGAAAGTCCGGCACCTGGAGGAGGAAGTATTGCAGCCTATGTAGGAGCTTTAGGTGTTTCTTTGGGAACTATGGTAGCAAACCTGTCTGCCCACAAAAGAGGATGGGATGATAAGTGGGAATACTTTTCTGATGTAGCAGAGCAGGGTCAAGAACTAAAAGATAAGCTTTTGCAATTAGTGGATGAGGACACAAACGCATTTACAGAAATTATTACTGCAATTCGACTACCAAAATCGACACCCGCAGAAAAGAAGGCAAGAAAAGCAGCTATGGATAGGGCTACAAAACATGCTATAGCAGTACCTATGCAAGTGATGCAAGAGGGAATGAAATCTTTTCCATTATTAAAGCTCATGGCGAACAAAGGGAACCCCAATTCTGTTTCAGATGCAGGTGTGGGCGCTCTCTGTGCATATACTGCTGTGTATGGCGCGTATTTGAATGTCCGTATTAACTGTGATGGCTTCAGTGATGGGGACTATGTAGAAAAAACATTGAAGAAAGCCAAGTCTTTATTAGCAAAGGCCGAGAAGGAAAAGACGTCTATACTAAAGCTTGTAGAGAAGACAATTAACTAAGAATTTATATGCATGAAATATTAGAGGCTGCAGAAATTTTTGCAACACAAAGTGTAAATAACTTATTTTCAGACAGACTCGTCTATCATGACATCCAGCAATTATATTCGGTAGTAAGTGCAGTTCAAGAAATAGGCAAGGCAGAAAAATTAAGCCCTGAAGAAATGGAAATCACCATGCTTGCAGGGTGGTTAGCGAATCTTGGACTAGTGCGTTTAGAGGACCACCAAGAAAAGATGGAACACAGGACGTTTTTGCTTACCTGCAAAAATCATAGCTTAGAACTTGCTAAGAATTTTTTAGATGAGAACGGCTATCCACAAGAAAAACGCGATAAGGTCTTAGATACAATTATGGGTGCCTTTCCTGGCATAGAATACGATACAAAACTAAAACGTGTCCTGGCAGATGCCATTACTTCTGACTTTGGAAAGCCAGGGGGAAAGGCTCGGGTAAAAAAATTGTATGATGAACTGCTCTTAGTCGGTGTGATAGAGACAGACAAGATTGAATGGTTTGAACGCATGATTAATTACCTGCGCGCCCACGAGTATTTAACCGATTATGGCAACGAGCAATTTGCCCCCAAGAAACTAGACCTAATAGCGAAATTAGGCAAAGAAAGAAAGGGGATAAAAAAAACGCAGGATGCGCTCATAAGTAAGGAGCTAAATATTTCTGATGGGGAGTTGAAAAAACTGAAGAAGAATCTGAGCTCTGTAAAAGGAAGAGATGAGAGAGGTATCCAAACCATGTTTCGTACTGTAACAAAAAACCACTACACGCTTACAGAGATGGTGGATAGGAAAGCAAATATCATGATATCGATAAATGCTATTTTGCTTTCTTTGATAATAGGACGGCTTTTGGCGATGGATGAACGATTTTGTATTCATAACACACCCTTGTTAATTATGTTAGTTGCGGCCTTGGGGTCTATCTTTTTTGCTGTAGTTGCAATTCGACCAGTAAGGACACATGGTTCGTTTACAGAACAGGAAGTAAGAAACAAGCAGGGGAATCTCTTGTATTTTGGAAACTTTCATGACATGACGTTTAGAGATTATCATTGGGGCATGTTACAGATGATGAATGACAGTGAACATATGTATACTTCCATGATTAGAGATCTATACTTCTTAGGTAAGAAGCTCGATAAAAAATCAAAGTTGATTCGTAAGTCCTTAAATGTATTTATTATTGGCTTTGTTATGTCTGTTTTGGCATTTCTAATTTTAACGCCTTTGGTGGGGTCGCACTTATAAAACTAATCTTCTCCTTCTCCAAGTTCTATGGCTTGAATAAGTCCGAAGAGAAAACTGGCCATTAGATCTTTGCTCAGCGTACTAATTTCTGTTTCTTCCTCATAGATATACTCTATGACAAACTCTAAGAGATCCTGTTGTATAACATCGTCGTACTCATTATTTAGATGCTGTTCTAAATTAAAGTTTTTGTCCTTTTCTATGAGTGCAAGAATTTCTTCATCACTAGCGATAAGATCATTTAGGTCAATGGCATCATTATCGGCTTGATTGCAAGCGGCGAGGATAACAAAATTTGCAAACTCTAAATATTGTGCCTCTTCCGCATCAAACACAGAAGCGTAAGAGGTTTCTAGATAGTTAAAAATAACGGCATAGCGTTCATAGACTTTGGCCATGAGTGCTGCGGACTCTTGATTGTTTTGACCAATTGTTTCTAAAATGTTTTGAATCTGTATTTCTTCTATTTTTTTCATATTTCCAGATCCGTTTCTTTTACAATAAAGAAGCCGTCTTCTCCTTGTTTTTGGTAAAGAGGCATCAGAATACGTCCATCATATTTAGAATAAATAGGTCCACTCTTATCTGTTGCCAAGTGTTCACCTTTCTTGATAATTTGAAAATTTTTGTAGTTAGGAAGCATTGAAAAATTATCTCCATCTTCTATGCGGTGCACATAAACTAATTCAGAGCAACGCGGTAGATCTTTGGAGTAAGTGATAAGCAGTTCGTCGTGTTTGTTTTCCACATCCGCCCCATCCACACAGGCAATGGTTCGCATACAATTAATGATTGCTGCGATAGCTCGTTTAGGAGAATGTGTATCCAAGTGTTGACCGGACTCGAAGGTTACAGCTGTTGTGTCAATGGGTAAGACTCCATTTGTAAAATAGTGAAGAGTGGTTCCTTTTAGTCCAGAAAGCATGCCCTTTATAACAGGAGCATGTAGTTCGAGAGATATTTTAAGACTGTCTGGATATTCTGAAGGAATAGTAAAAATACCACCGTCTGAGGAGGTTGTGTGTAGATCCAAAATAACACAGCGTGTGTAATTCTTGTTTGCTAATTCTTGTTTTATTACCTCTAATATTCCTTGCATTTCTAACTCTTCCGAAATTAATGCATCCCTCGATTTTGCCTCAATATCTGCGATGGTTTTTTCTGTCCACTGTCTATTAATATCTTTTTCGATAAACCGCTTTCCTAGTTCGTACGCTTTTAGATTTCCAATCAAACCCATAAAGCAGCCATTAAAATTAAAATTAGGATTACTAAGAGGTTCCTTTTCAAGGAGATCTAATAATTCTTGTATTGCAAGTACACCTGCTGGTTCATTTCCGTGCATAGCTCCAAGAGCTATGAGTAGGGGACCTGGTTTTCCTTGTGTATATTTTCCAAGAATTCTTTTTTGCATTTTATTTCTTGATCGTATTAGCACAATTTACTATGGGATATGAAAAAATACACTCCTAGATATATCTTATTCGAGAATTTGAATTTTAGCATATTTCAGCATTATGCGTTTTTCTTGGTTTTCTACCAAGTTATCAAAATAAATGGTTGCCACCTTACTCTCGTCAATATGCTTCACTTTTCCCTCTCCAAACTTAAGATGCATGATGCGCATCCCCTCTTTAAGATCTTTCATAGGGCTCGGCTTAAAGTCCTTAGGATCCATAGCTAGTGCATTGGCTTTGGCAAGAGGTTTAAATAAGCCTTGCAATTTCTTAGGCGTTCCAATAATATCTTTTTCTCTATGCCTACTTATGCTTGCCTCCACATGATCGTCGGGAATTTCTTCCAGGAACCTACTTGGGTCATTAAAGCGCATCTGTCCAAACTGATATCTACTATTTGAGTGGGTAAGGGTTAGATATTGCTCAGCTCTAGTAATTGCAACGTAGAACAACCTACGCTCTTCATCGAGTTGGTCTGGAGAAGATAAAGACATATAAGAAGGAAATAAATTTTCTTCTAGACCCACCACGAAAACAGATTTGTATTCAAGACCCTTTGCTGCATGTACAGACATTAGGGTGACTGCCTCTGTTTGTTCTTTTTCAGAATCATCTTGATCGGTCATTAGAGAAATAGTCTGTAAAAATTCTGCCAAGCCTTTTTTCACAGTTGCTTCTTCCCCCTCTTCTAAGACATCATCTTCTACCCATTCTTGTACACCATCTAAGAGAGCATTTATATTTTCTAGCCGACCCTGCGCCTCTATTGTTCCCTCCGCTTTAAACTGAGCAGTGATTCCGGAATTTTTTGCGATGTATACAGCAACAGCGTAGGCAGATTCTGTTTTTGATTTTTCCTGTGTTGTTTTTACAAGCTGTACAAATTTGCCAATGCTGTTAGCTGCACGTGCTGAAAATTTAATTTGGCTAAGACACTCCCACATGCTCAGGTCGTTATCATCTGCAAGTACGCGAATCTTTTCAATCGTAGTAGGACCGATACCTCTGCGTGGATAGTTGATTACCCGCTTTAATGCTTCGTCGTCTTTTTCATTAACAGCAAGGCGCATGTATGCTATAACATCTTTAATTTCTTTACGGCTATAAAAGGAAAGCCCACCATAAATCTTATAGGGTATATTAAACCTGCGCAGGTGTTCCTCAAAGACTCTTGATTGCGCATTTGTTCTGTATAAAATTGCAATCTCATTACTTGATAAATGAAATCTATTTTTCTGCTCTATAATTGTATCTGCAACGCGACGACCCTCTTCATTGTCTGTCATCGCTTTTATTATTTTTATGCGTGAGCCACCATCTTTCTCTGTCCAGATTTTTTTCTGAATTTGTTTTTTGTTGTAGTTGATGACTTCGTTAGCTGCAGCGACGATATGTTCTGTGGATCTATAATTTTGTTCGAGTTTAAAGGTTTGTGTTTTGGGAAAATCGTGGGTAAACTTAAGTATGTTTTCTATAGTTGCTCCACGGAAGGAATAAATGCTCTGCGCATCATCTCCTACGATACAGATGTTGTGCGGTGCATTATCATACATTAAGAGCAGCTTTATAATTTCGTACTGCAAAAAGTTTGTATCCTGAAACTCATCAACCAATATGTACCTAAACTGTTGTTGGTACTTTACACGAATATTGTCAGGATTTTGATAAAGCAGTCTAAACATTTGTAAAAGTAAATCATCAAAATCCATAGCTCCAGCGCGCTTGCACTTTTTTGTATAGGCCTCATAAATCTTATAAAGCATAGGCCGTCTATTCATGCGATCGTAGGATTGCATGTCTTCATTGACGGCATACATTTTGGGCGTAATTAGATTGCTTTTTGCACTTGAGATCCGAGCACGCACTGCATTTGTGTTATATGCTTTCTTGTCAAGCCCCATGGTTTTGATGATCTCATTAATTAGACTTTTGCTATCATCTGTATCATAAATGGTAAAATCATTGGGATAACCAAGTCGGTGTGCTTCTACGCGTAAGATTCTTGCAAAGAGGGAGTGAAAGGTACCTGCCCATATTTTATTTGCATTCATTCCTGCGGTATTCTCAATTCTAGCCTTGAGTTCTCTTGCAGCCTTATTTGTAAAGGTGAGGGCAAGAATTTGATAAGGTGGTACCTGGTGATTCAGGAGGTGCGCGATTCTGTAAGTTAATACACGTGTCTTACCAGAACCAGGTCCTGCAATTACCATTACGGGACCGTCAAGGGCAGTGACTGCCTGTCTTTGGACCTCATTGAGTTCATCTAAATAACTGAAACCGACTTCTTTCATAGCGAAGGGCAAATGTCAGCAAATATTAATAAAAAACATACTTTTAAAGGCATCCTGTAACAAAACAATTGCTATTTGCGTCAAACTCTTACAAAACTACCACATCATGCGTTACATCAACTTTCTATCTTTCCTGTTCCTTATTTCATTTAGTATACCAGCTACAGCTCAATTATCATCTCCAGATGATTTTATCAGCCATGTACGTGATAAGGGGAACGGTTATGCTTTTACGCTCCCAGGTTGGTTCTTACGCGTAGGAGGTAATCTTGCAAGTAAGGATATGGATCAAAAGGAAAGCGCTGCGGTAAAAGAGCTATTGCAACACATTAAGAAGTTACGTGTCGTGTATACAGAGAAGGCACCCTCTAGTTTTGCAATTAACAATTCAGAATTAAGTACTGTGATGCGCGATAAAAAATATGATAGTTTGATTCAAATAAGGGATGGGAAATCCAATGTGGACCTTTGGGCTGAGATGAATTCGGAAGATGTCATAAAGAATATTTTTATGAGTGTCTTTGAAGAGGAGCATATTGGAATGATAAAGATCAAAACAGACTTGAATCTTAAGGACTTGCAAAATATGACGTTCTTTAAGGAGCTTAAGAATGAATCGATGAAGAAGTAAATCGAACCAGCTTTGGAGAGGTGTTAGTTATACTGATCTGATTTAAAAGGCAAGCGATTCGTTTTTAGGTGAAAAATTGGGAGGATATTGAACAAACCATTGTGCAGCTCTGCGATTTTCATTACTGCCATTGATAGAATCTTGAAACGTGTTAACCATGACATTACTGCACATGCCATTAGTGCCAATTGCGGTTAGCCATTTATACCCTGGAACGAGCTTAATTCCCACTGTGTCTTTTAGTCTAAATGGACCCTGTCGCATAATAGGAGAAATTTGAGCAAAGACCTCCGTAGTATCCTTTATATTCAGTATGGTAAGAAATTGAGCTTCTGCTAGATGTTCAATAGATCTATGTTCATTTCGTCGCATACCATAGCCTACTTTAATGGATAGTCCATTTCTAACAGCCTCAATTACTTTTTCCTTAGATCCGTAGATTTCTTCATCTTGTTCATTATGTTTATATACGAGTGACCATCCATACTTGTGCATTTCTTGTGATTCCTTTGTTCCACAAGCAATCAAGAAAAAGAGAGCAAGAAAAAAGCAGGATACTTTCATTTTTTCAATTTCTATTAAAGTAAAATAAATTGAAGTGTTTGCTTAGATGTAAACTAGCATTTGAATTCTATTAACAAATCGTATAAAATGCATATTCAATAGAAGACAGACGTTAAGACCTATTGAATTTTAGGCAAAACGTCTACCACCAATTTTCTCTATATTTGATGAAAATTATAAGAAACAATATGAAGGCTGTTATCATCGACGATATGCCCTTGGCAATTGCAAATCTACAACAGGACTTGGAGGATAATTTTCCTGAGATAGAGCTTATAGGTACTGCTGATGGCGTGGTATCCGGCGCGAAACTTTTGAAGACACTTGATCCTGAGATATTGTTTCTTGATATAAATATGGATGATGGTGATGGCTTTGATTTATTGGATCTTGTGCAGGAGAAAAACTTCCATGTTATTTTTACAACAGCCTCAGAAGATTATGCTATTCGTGCTTTTCAGTACTCAGCAGCGGACTACCTTCTCAAACCAGTAGACACAGAATTATTAGGAAAAGCAATTGCTAAAATTAAAGAGTCAAATGGGATTTCATCAGATCAGGTGGATATTATAAAGTCGAATTTAAGTGAGAACGATGCGCATAGAATCGCTTTAAATACACAAAACGAAATACGAGTATTAGAATTTGATGAAATTCAGCGCTGTGAAGCAATGGATAATTACACACGATTTTTTCTTTCCGATGGCTCGAAAATTCTAGTGACAAAAACACTCAAAGAATTTGAAAAAACACTGCCAGGAACTATTTTCATGCGACCACATCAATCGCATTTAGTAAACAAAACCAAAATCCAATCCTATATAAAAACAGAAGGCGGTTATCTTTTGCTAAAGAACGGGGACAGAGTTCCTGTTTCTGTCCGTAAGAAAAGTGAAGTAATGGATGCCTTGCTGAACAAGTAGGATCAGGATATACTGGATCATAGGATAAATCAGGAGATTATATATTTATCTAAAATATTAGCAGTTCGCCTCCGTAAACCGTAAACCTGCGTTTCCAAGGAACGCAGACAGCAGTGATACCACGATACCAGCCCGCAGGGCAGAAACCATCAAAAAAGGGGCACCCTTTTTTAGAGCACCCCTTTGCATTCGGAACGTATTACCCATGAACTTCCGCTTATAAACTACAACCTTGGTTGTATGACTTTACGGTGATTCTAACCTTACCGTTTTTTAGTTTTTTAATTTCGACAGGGTGGTCGATATTTACTTGAATGCGTTCTACTTGGCCATAATTGTCATTGATAAAGATGCTGTTGTTCTTATAGCTTTGCTTTTCATACTTCTGGCTACACATGCTATGCAATAGTTGGTAAGCGTCCATGATGCGAATATCTTCCAGCTCTACCTCTACTTTAAATAGATACGGATCATCAAATTTTTTAAGCACGGTTCCTTCGGTCATTGGCTGGATTAACTTTGTGACAGTGCCTTGGAAAATAGTATCCGGTGCTTTGGTATCCGTGTATCTATATTCCGTCCAAGCCATGAGTGGATAGATAAGATCTAAATCATCTACTGTGAACTCAAAGTCATAGCTTGGCGTTGCCAATTTGTTTAAAAAGCCGTCAAAGACATAGCCTGAAACTCCTTCATATTCTACTTCGATCCAATTGCCTTCTACCCATTCTATTTGTTCATTGATTTCAGAGTTAGTACTTACGACTTTTACAGTTTCTCCAAAAGGAATTACCTGTAACAATCTCCCATCCATTCCAGGAGCTGATCTCATTTTTAGCCCACTTTCTGCACTTACATTTAGAAAGTTTCCGACTTCAATATTTGTTCCTTGAGCGATAGAAATCATCATACAGCTGAAGAACATTAACATTGCTATTTTTTTCATGGTTTTATTTTTTTGTGTGTGAATAATCATTGTTTACAATTCAAATATCTTCCTGAAAAGTCCATAAAACACGCTCTTTGAGGATGCGTAGCTTGTTTTCGAGGATGTGTAATTGTGGGATTAACGGTATTGGATGATAGCAAGATGTTATGTTAATGTTGTAGAAAAACAAAAACTAGAAACTCAAAAGAGATAGATAATCAGCTAGTTATGTATTTGTTTTTATGAATTTTTGAGAAAAATAGGCATTCTAAAAACAAATTCGTTTTGGTCTATTTGCTATATTTACTTATTGAACTATGAATTGATACCCGATGAATAAAACACTAAGCAAACTTATATCTCTAAGTCTTATACTTTTCTCATTCCAATACACATCTTCAGCTCAGTGTTATGAAGAAATTGCCCAAAGTGTTGGAATAGATGCTATCTGGGGTTCCTTTGGTTTTTCTGGAGGGGGAGGGATTAGCTTTGCTGACTTTAACAATGATGGCTTTGATGATCTTACGTTCACGTCCACTTCAGAAAGTGATATTAATTTTTATGAAAACAACGGAGATGGCACCTTTACGTTATTGGTTCCTCCCTTGGTTAGTCTTACAGAAGAAACGAAGACTGTTACGTGGATAGATATTGATAATGATGGAGATAAAGATTTGTTTGCTTCGGTTTTTCAAGGACCTAATCGCATGTACAAAAACGATGGGGATTTGAATTTTACCGATGTAACAGAAGAGATGGGATTACCTCTTGACAACAGTACAACCTTTGGAGCTAATTTTGGAGATTATGATCAAGATGGTTATTTGGATTTATATATCACAAATTATGGGTTTGGTATGGTAGCAGATACAAACTCCATGTATAAGAATATTAACGGAGAATTTTTTGAAGACGTTACTATCGAAACAGGTACGGGGAATTATTGTGACCCTAGCTTTGCTGGAGCATTATGTAACACAAATCCAGGGAGGCAATCTTTTGCTTCTACCTTCTTTGATTATGATTTAGACGGAGATGTAGATTTATATGTAACCAATGATAGAAGTTCGTTTCAAAATGCTCTATATGAAAACAATGGAGATGGTACGTTTACTGATGTAGCAAGTGCAACGCAATCAGATGTCAACATAGATGGGATGAACGCAGGATTTGGGGACAGCAATGGAGATGGATATTTTGATTTATATGTTACAAATACAGGACCCAGTGCACATTTAGTATATGATCCTAATCAGAATGTATACGAAGAAAGTGCTGAAATGATAGGAACAATATTTAACAGAGTAGGATGGGGGGCTAACTTTTTTGATTATGATTTAGATGGAGATGAAGATTTATATGTATGTTCTCAGTACCCAATTTTTGGACAGCCAAATGCCTTCTATGTAAATGATGGCACAGGAAATTACACAGAGCCTTTTGCATTAACTGGAGGTCTAGGTGGAGAAGACTACACGCTCTCTCATTGTAATGTTATTGGAGATATTGATAATGATGGATATCAAGATATTGCAGTATCCGGTTACGGTAGTACTGGAACGCATAAATTATGGTCCTCGTGTGAAGCTAATGAATCCAACTATCTCAAATTTAAATTAGTAGGACAGCTTAGTAATGCAGATGCTTATGGTGCATTGGTAGAAGTGTATACACCCAATGATTTACAACGAAGACAAAAGGTTTCTCAAAATGCTTACTTGGCTCAGAATTCTGATATTATAACAGTAGGCTTAGGTTTTGAATCCATAATTGATTCGGTTGTTATTTCTTGGCCTTTTCCAAATTCAAAAACGGTACTTCTTAATTCAGAGATAACTCTTAATAGTCTTAATATAATTCATGAGGATGGTACAGCGCCACCAGATGATGATGATGACGACGACGATGATGATGATGATGACACGGACGATCCTCCTAGTAATCCTGGTGCGCAATGTTATACTGACCATACCTCTGATTCAGGCATCACCGGAGCCTATGGTCAAGCTGCTTGGAAAGGCGGAGGTGGAGCAAGTTTTGTAGATTTCAACGAGGATGGATACGATGATCTTTCTTTCTCTACGGAGGCTGGACAAAATGTATTGTTTTACACAAATGATGGTGATGGTACATTTACGGAAGTCTCTCCAACATTTATTACAAATACGGATGAGTCTAAACAAATTTTGTGGATTGATTATGACAATGATGGTGACAAGGATATATTCCTGAGCTGTTATGAAGCACCAAACAGAATGTATGAAAACGATGGGAATATGGTATTCACAGATGTTACAGCTTCCCTAGGATTACCAATTAATGACCAAGCTACATTTGGAGCGAGTTTTGGGGATATTGATATGGATGGGTATTTGGATTTATATATTACCAACTATGGTGGTGCAAGTTCGGCGAGTGAAAACAATATGTATAAAAACAATGCGGGGAATTCTTTTACAGATATTACTGCTGCAAGTGGAACATCGAATGGGTTTAAACAATCCGTTTGTTCTTCATTTTTTGATTATGACTTAGACGGTGATTTAGATTTATATGTAAGTAATGATAGAGCAGTATTCCCAAATGCCTTGTATGAGAATGATGGTACAGGTGTTTTTACAGATGTAAGCGCAGGAACAAATACAAGTCTTAATCAAAACTCTTATAATGTAGGAGTTGGAGATTGCGACCAAAACGGTTTCCTAGATATCTATGTGACGAATTCTTCTATTAGCAATCATTTGATGAATGAAAATGGTCAGTTTTCTGATGAGGCACAAAGTAGAGGAACAGAACTTGATAGATTTGGTTGGGGAGGCTCTTTTTTCGATTATGATAATGATAGAGACTTAGATATATATGTAAGTACCCAGAATACAGCATTAAACGCATTCTTGGAAAATGATGGTTCTGGCTTTTACACAGAACCCTTAGCTGCAACAGGTGGATTAGCGGGAACGGACAGCTATAGTTCATTTGCCAATATAATTGGAGATATTGACAAGGATGGTAATCTAGATATTGTTACTTCTAATGATGACGGGACTGACTTTAGAGTACTTAAGAGCTGTGAAAACAATGGTAATAATTATATAGGACTATTGTTAGAAGGAGTAGAAGCAAACAGAGATGCCTACGGAAGTTTTGTCCGAGTATACAAAGATGATGTAGTTTTAGTATTCCAAAAAATGAATGCGACGTCTTATTTAGGTCAGCATTCTGATGTTATGCATATTGGTCTTGGTGGATTTTCATCTATTGATTCTCTAGTCATTGATTGGCCAATGGATAATTCTAGCTCTACTTTTTATACTGGAAATTTAGTCATAAATGCTGTTAATCATATTGTTGAGGGAAGTACAGGAACACCTCCGCCAGATTGTGTAGTAGGAAGTTCTTGTGATGATGGTGATAATTGTACAGTAGGAGAAACATATGATGCAAACTGTAATTGTCAAGGAGGAGTATATATGGATTCTGATAGCGATGGGGTCTGTGACGTTGATGATATGTGTCCTTTTGACCCTGACCCAACTTGTGTTATAGTTCCAGATTTCCCTACCGTAGATCCAGATCTAAATATCATGAGAAAGTGGAATGAAATACTCTTGGAATCTATTCGACTAGACTTAGCAAGACCAACAGTACATGCAAGGAATTTATTCCATACCTCGGTTGCTATGTGGGATGCCTTTACTGTATACAATGACCCAGCCTGTCCGTATCTTTTAGGTAATACGGTAGATGGATATACAAGTAGCTTTGAAGGGTTTACATATACTGGAGATTTAGAGGAAAGTTTAGAAGAAACGGTGAGCTATGCTTGTTATAGATTATTAAGCCACAGATTCCAATCCTCACCGAATGCGGATGAGCTGGAAGATGCATACGATTATTTAATGGAACAACTTGGATATGATATTAATGTAACTTCCTTGGACTATTCTACAGGAGATCCTGCACACCTTGGAAATTATATTGCAGAAGAGATTATAAACTTTGGACTACAAGATGGTGCAAACGAACAGATAGATTACGGAAATGATTACTACCAACCAGTGAATGATCCACTCATTATGGATTTGCCAGGTAACACTACTATCAGTGATTATAATAGATGGCAACCGTTGACTTTAGAAACGTTTATTGATCAGAGCGGAAACGTTATTCCAATTACGACACCAGATTTTTTGAGTCCTGAATGGGGTCAGGTAAGTAACTTTGCTCTAGAGGAAGAAGATGTAAGCAGTTATTTTAGAGATGGTTTTGAATACAAGGTATATCATGATCCAGGAGAGCCACCTTATTTAAACTTAGATGGTACAGGAGACTCAGATATATTTCAGTGGGGTTTTACACTTGTCTCCAAGTGGTCTTCCCATCTATCTCCAGCAGATGGAGTAATGATAGATATATCACCGGCTACAAATGGTAATTCACTTCCAGGACCTATAAATTTTGGAGACTATGATCAATATTACTTAGACGAGGGAGGTAGTCCACAGGCTGGATATCCTGTGAACCCAACTACAGGCATGCCTTACCCATCTAATATGGTTCCAAGAGGAGATTATGCAAGAGTGCTTGCAGAATTTTGGGCAGATGGACCTGATTCTGAGACACCTCCTGGACATTGGTTTACTTTGTTAAATTATGTTTCAGATCATCCAGAATTAGTGAAGAAATATGAGGGCACAGGACCTACGCTAGAAGATACAGAGTGGTACGTAAAATCATACCTAACTATGGGAGGTGCAATGCATGATGCAGCAGTCTCGGCATGGGGTGTAAAAGGATGGTACGATTATATTAGACCCGTATCAGCTATTCGAGCAATGGCAGACTTAGGTCAGAGTTCTGATGCAAATCTTCCAAACTATCATCCAGGTGGAATGCCACTTACAACGGGACTCGTGGAATTAGTACTTGCAAATGATCCTTTGGTTGGTGCTAACGATGAGCACTTACATAAGATTAAGTTATATTCTTGGTTAGGACATGATGAGATAGTAGATGAAGAAACAGACCAAGCAGGGGTTGGATGGATTCTCGCAGAAAACTGGGTGCCTTATCAAAGAGCTTCTTTTGTGACGCCTCCTTTCGCTGGATATGTTTCAGGACATTCCACTTACTCAAGAGCAGCAGCAGAGGTAATGACAATGCTTACCGGAGATGAATATTTCCCAGGCGGTGTAGGTACCTTCTTAGCAGAAAAAGATGAATTTTTAGTTTTTGAAGATGGGCCTTCCATTGATATAGAATTACAATGGGCAACGTATAAAGACGCTGCAGACCAATCAGCACTGTCTAGAATATGGGGAGGTATACATCCTCCATTTGATGATATTCCAGGAAGAGAGATTGGACTAGTAGTAGGTGTGAACGCCTTTAATAAAGCAAAAACATATTTCTTAGATACGGATGCGGATGATGTTTGTGATCCAATTGATATGTGCGATAATTTTGACGACAATCTAATAGGAACCGCCTGCGACGATGGTGACATATGTACGACTGGTGAAGTCTACGATACGGATTGTGGATGTACTGGTGGTGTTGTTGTAGATGCAGATGGAGATGGTTTTTGTGCAGCAGAAGATCCAGATGACAATGATGCATGTAATCCTGACGATAGTGATGCAGCTTGCCAAGATCTTTGTGATTTTGATGAAATTGCTTTCGCGGATTTTGAAGTGGACCAAGGGAATTGGAGTGATAGAGCTACAGATGTGTTCTGGGGTAATTATCCACAGGCCTATAGTGGTTCTAATTGTTTTATGATTAGAGACAATAATGATTTCATATCTGCCATGTCTTCGCATCATGATAATTATTTAGCTTACGATGAGGTGCAGATTTCGTTTACCTTTATTACGGAAGGATTTGATGCAGCAGGAGAAAGTTTCTCCTTACAGTTTAGTAATGATGGTGGAATGACGTTTACGAATATTAAGACCTGGGAATATATAGTAGATTTTGATAATGGTGTAAGACAGTTTCCATCGGAGATTGTATCTGGAATACCTTTTGGTACGACCAGTACATTCAGAATAATGTGTCAGGGTTCTGATGATACGGATGAGGTATTTGTAGATGATGTTTTAATCGAGGGCTGTGTAGACTCGGATAGTAGTATGGAAGGGGCGATAAATACAGTAGCACTGCGATCAGTACAATCTTTATCTGTTTATCCTAATCCATTGGAGCGTGGAAGCAGATTAGTATTAGAAAATCCAACAGCTTCTAGAATACATAGTGTAAATATCTTGAATGCGCAGGGTAAACTAGTTAGAAGTTTCACTCCAAACACAGAATCAAGTAAGTTAGAATTTGATACTCAAGACTTAGGAGTAGGAGTATATGTATTAAACGTAGAAATGAATAATGTTATAGAACGCTACAAGTTTATTATAATACACTAGAGTATACAAAATAAATAAAGAGCCCTTTGAGTAAGATTTGCTTAAGGGGCTTTTTTTATGCCTGCTTAAGAACTACAAGAAACTCACTCATTACCATTGCTGTTGCTCCCCAGAGTATATCACCAGAAACAGAAAAATAGGGAACATCTTTCATAGTCATATTTCGAATTTTAAGGTCTGTGATTTGCTTGCTATCCTTTTGTAAGAAGGAATGTAGGGGCCAGGATATAACCCGTTCTACCTCTTCATCTTCTTTTTTAAACAGGAGAGTGTTTTCAGTGTATGCTACAAAGGGGTACATGAGAAAGTTGCTGACATATACATAAAGAGGACTCAGTGCTCCGACTATTTCATATGCATCTTCTTTAACGCCAAGTTCTTCGTGGGTTTCCCTTATTGCGCAGGATTGTAGGTTATTGTCATCAGACTCTAAGGCCCCACCAGGAAAGCTAATTTGACCAGCATGCTTATCCTGTGGGTGATGAGATGTCCTTTTCATAAATACGACTTCTGGTACTCCGTTTACATAATGAATGAGTAAAAGAACAGCTGCTTTTTTATGATTGTCTGGAACATGTAGGTATCCACCCTCACCTACAGGAGACATTAATTTATGGGCCTCCCATCCTGGTAGTTCCGAACTAAGAACTTCTTTGAGCACACGAATATTTAGCTCAGGAAGAATTACTTATTGGATTTTTTGAGATAGTGTTCCAAAGCACCTGACATGGAAGATATACCAGGCATTGGAGCTTTAATATTAATTGTAAGTCCTCTGTCCTCTACTGCCTTACTTGTTTTGTTGCCATAAATAGCCATCCGTGTTTCGTTTTGTTTGAAATCCGGGAAATTATCATAGAGTGATTTTATTCCAAGAGGGCTAAAAAATATAAGCACATCATAGGTAATGTCAGCAAGGTCAGAAAGATCACTGCTTACTGTTTTGTACATCATTGCCTCTTTGAAGTCAATTTCATTTTCTTCTAAGTAAGAGACAACATCTTTAGAACCTAAATTTGAACATGGAAGAAAGAACTTTTCAGTTTCCTTGTGTTTATTTAAAGCAGTTGATAGGTCTTGTATTTTGCGTTGTCCGATAAAGACTTTACGTTTTCTGTAGACTATAAATTTTTGGAGATAGTTTCCTATGCTTTCTGTAAGGCAAAAATACTTTGTGCTTTGGGACATTTTAACACGCATATCTTCACATAGTCTAAAAAAATGTTCGATGGCATTTTTACTAGTAAAAATAATGGAAGTAAATTCGTCTGGTCGTAATCGATTTTTTCTAAACTCTTTTTCGCTTACTCCCTCCACGTGAATAAATGGCCTCCAGTCAATCTGTAGTTTCCATTTTTGTTCCAGATCAAAATATGGTGATCTGTCTGGTTTGGGCTGAGATACTAAGATCGTCTTGATCTTCTTATAACTTTCGTTATCGTCCTTCTCTTTAGTCTTGGTTCCTGCCATGGTTGCCTTTATGGGTGTAGTACGTTATTGCTATAAATAATCAGTTAATACTTTAATCAATACGAAAACAGGGCCAATTTCGCAGGTGCAAAGATAGAGAAAATAATGAAATTTATTCCTAACCAGATACCTACTTGACAGGAGAATTGCACGAATAGTCCGTATTATAAAGATTATAGCAAAGATAGCAAGGGCTAAATACAGGCAGAATTGGGCAAGTTTTTCTGATCCAAATGAGATAAAGAAATTTAAAGGAAGGAGTGCAAGTCCTGCACAAATGTTAAATACTTCTATTGTAAAACTATATTGCGATGCTTCCTTTTTGATATCCTTAAATACAGAACCCATCACAAATAAAAATATGTGTCGTATAAGATAGGCCAAGACTAGAGCCGTAAAAATGTACATAAACAGTAAACCAGAATGCAAGTCTGATCTATCTTTTACAAAAAGGAAAATTAAAAGGGCCAGATTTATAAAAAACAAAGAATAGAGAAGCAAGAACGCAGTGGACTTCCCATTGTTGCTTTGCTTATTTGTCAACTTCATAAAGTTCTCATTATAGGTAGATCGAATTACGTTCGTAATTGTTTTCTTAGTAAAGCCTACAACAAAGGCTAAAATTAACAAGCTGATAAAAAGTAAGAGGAATGGGAGGTTTCGTTCGAGAAATTGTTTTTTCTGTGTTATCCGAATGTTCGGCTTCGTCTTTTTTGTTATTTCCAAAGGAGCAGCTGGAGTTTCAGCTTCTGTTTTTGTGAGTTCTACTTCTTGCTTGGGAACTGGAGCTGGGGTAAATGGCTTTTCTATTGGCATCGGTTTAGCCATATTTCCTGAAAGAGGAATGTGGGAGACATCAAACGGATTACTGCTTTTTGTGTAGTTTTTGGGAACCTGCTTAGCAGATGAAGGATTCAATTCTTTATCTGTTTTGGTGTCTACGGATGTTACTACAGGATTTTGATTTTGAACAGGAAGCTTCTTAGTTGCTGGGGTAGGAGTTGTCTTTGTCTCTTCAGTCGTATTAGAACTCGTTTTTTTACGACTCTTTATATCAAACGGGTTTTGTGCTAGCGCAGTGCAGTACAAGAATCCAAAGCTAAGAATACATAAAATACGTATCATGATGTAAAAGTACAGATTTTGTTTGATGTTAATAAGTAGTTAACCGACTGTGATTTCAGCTCAATTCCCTCTAAATTGCACGAGTTATATGACAAATGTACTGATTCGACGATTATTGATCTTGGGAACCCTAGCAATATTGGGTATAATTTTCATACAAAGCTATATGGTTCTCAAGACCTACGAGCTCCAAGACGATGAGTTTCACATGAGTGCCACCACTGCTTTACGTACGGTGGCAGAGCGCATAAGTACACTCTATAAGACAGATTTACCGAAGCAAGATCTAATTACACGACGATCTTCTAACTATTATGCAGTCAATGTAAATAGTGAAATAGATGCTAATGTACTGGAGGATTATCTAATTCAGGAATTTGAAAAACATTCTTTAGAAACAGATTTTGAGTATGCCGTGTATGATTGCCAATCAGATAGTCTACTGTATGGAAGTTATTGTAATCTAGCCGATGATACAGATGAGATAGGTTCCAAAGAGGGCTTACCTAAGTTTAACGATCTGATATATTATTTCGTTGTTCGTTTTCCTTCCAGAGGAAGTTATTTGCTCAGTAATATGTGGCAGACAATCTTATTTAGCGCTATTGCCTTACTAGCCATTTTGTTTTTTGTGTATGCCATTACTATCATATTAAGACAGAAACAACTTACAGAACAACAAAAGGACTTTATCAATAATATGACACACGAGTTTAAAACACCCATATCGTCCATAAAAATTGCTTCCAATGTTCTAGTGAATAACAAAGACATAGTGAAAGACGAACGCATGCTACAGTATGCTAAAATTATTAAGCACCAAAACGAGCGACTCAATAATCAAGTGGAAAAAGTTCTTAACATCGCGCGACTAGAAAAAGATCAATTTAAATTAAATAAGGAAAAATTTAACCTGAAGGCGACTCTAGAATCTATAGTAGATGACGAACGTATTAAAATAGAAAAAGGAAGGGGAAGTATTGTTCTGAACGTACATGATCCTGACCTTACTATAGAAGCGGATAGATTACATTTTACAAATGTGATCAGCAATATCATCGATAATGCAATTAAGTATTGTCAAGAGGAACCAAACATTTATCTGAGCACCAAAGCAAAAGGAGGGTATGTTTCTCTATTCATAAAGGATAACGGTATTGGTATTTCTAAAGACGAGCAGAAAAAAATATTTAGCAAATTTTATAGAGTATCTACGGGTGATTTACATAATGTGAAGGGATTTGGTTTAGGACTGCATTATGTTAAGACGATAACAGACGCGCACGGATGGAAACTTCATTTGGAATCAGAAGAATCTGTAGGAACAGAAATAGAAATTACTATACCAAGAATAAATAGCTAGTATCATGGCACAAGAAAACAAAGCGAGTATTTTTTATGTAGAAGACGACGAGGTCTTAGCCTATTTGACTAAGGATAATCTTAGTTTGAATGGATATAAGGTACACCACTACTTAGATGGTAAATCAGCGCTAAAAAATTTCTCAGGAACGGAACATGATATATGTATAGTAGATGTCATGCTACCTGAAATGGACGGCTATACACTTGCTGAAAAAATTAGAGAAAAAAACAAGGAAATTCCGATTGTGTTCTTGACAGCAAAATCCTTAAAAGAAGATAGGATAAAAGGCCTGCAGTTAGGAGCGGATGATTATATCACGAAGCCCTTTAGTATTGAAGAATTGATTTTAAAGATTGAGGTTTTTCTCAAGCGTAAGTATATACACAGTGACACAGTGTCCTCTGTCATAAACATTGGAGAGTACGTTTTTGACCACGATAACCTTATGCTGAAAATAGATGATTCAGAAAAAAGCCTCACACAAAAAGAAGGAGATCTCTTAAAGTTATTTACAGAGTATGAAAACAAAATTGTTAAACGCAATGTCATTTTGGAACGACTCTGGGGAGAGAATGATTACTTCCATGGAAGAAGTATGGATGTCTTTATAAGTAGGCTAAGAAAGTATCTTAAGCAAGATCCTAGTATAAAGATAGAGAATGTACATGGTGTGGGTTTTCGATTCATAATACAGAAATAAGTTAGCTAAACTTAATCTAAGGCTTATTCCTAGTTCCGCGTGAGGGGTGGAAACAGTCCGAAGGAGTCCGGAGGACCTGGCTGTGGACGACCCGACCTAGACCGAGTAAATCGAGGGATAGGGCACGCCCAAATCATTTTCAAAATCTGGAGACTATTCGTTTTCGTATTCTGTCTCGAGTTTAATCATACGCACTGTTTCAATCTTCGTATCGCTCATGCTTTCCAGTATAAATCTATAGCCATCCAACTCTAGTTCTGCGCCTTCTTCAGGAATGCTCCCCGAAGTCATCACGATATAACCAGAGAGTGTCTGATACTCGCCTTCAGGTAGATTAATGTTATCGTATTTTTCACAGATTGTGCTTATCTCAAGGCGACCGCTAAACAGGTATTCGTTTTCACTAACCATGATGTCGATAAAATCTTCGTGGTCATGTTCATCTTCTATCTCACCAAAAATTTCTTCAAGTATATCTTCCAAGGTAATGATTCCACTGACGCTTCCATATTCATCTACCACACAGGCGATGGTTACGTTGTCACGAATAAACTGGGACATAAGGTCCTTAAGATTCATCGCCTCTGGCACAAAGGGAATATCTAGAAGTAATTTTTTAATTGTTTTCTTGTTAGAAAAAAGTTGTTGGTGGTGAATGTATCCAAGGACGTTTTCTATATCATTTTCGATAACGATTATCCTAGAGTGTCTTTCTTTTTTGAATAGGTCTACCAGCTCCTCTAGAGAGGCGTACTGATCTATGGCAACAACTTCTGTACGTGGGATAAGACAGTCTCTGACCTTCTGTTGGTTTAGGGTAAGTGCGTTTGTCAATATTTCCTTGTCTATGTCTGAACCCTCTTCTGCAAGGTTTTCAGAGATATAATTTTCTAGATCCACACGGGTAAGAGAAATGTCAATCTTGTCTATGGGCACCCGTGCAACATACTTCAGTAAAAAGTTAGAAAGAGCAGTTAAGATATAGGTAGGGATGCTCAATAGGTATTTAAAAAAGGCAAGAGGGAAGGCAAAGGCGTATAAAAGTTTGTCTGCAAATAAACGACTCAGCGTCTTGGGCAAAAACTCTCCAAAGATTAATACTACTGCTGTAATTATAAGGGTATAAATCAACAGAGAAAAGACCCCATCTCCTGTGAAAGGAACAATGTAAGGCTTTATAAGTGTGGTCATAAATGAGGTAAACACTACCAAGGCGATATTATTGCCCACAAGCATTGTGGAGATAAATGTTTTGGGTTTCTCGTAAAAGGAGGCAAGAATTTTTGACCGTCTTGTATCGTCGTCTTTCTTTACCGCAACGCTCAATTTATTGGCTGAGATAAACGCGATCTCAGATCCCGAAAAAAATGCGGAAAGCAATAAAAAGAGTATGATACCTATAATTAGTCCCATGAAATAAAGATTGACTATAGTCTAGTTCAATTTTTTTGCCAAGTTTTCGAAATTTCCCTTAATTCCAGAAAAACGCTTCTTCAGTTCAAACTTAGTGAACTCCTGGTTTGCCACTAGGCCAAAACCGAGAATGGTGTCGCCTCTAGATGGTTGCATTATTTTGACTGCCCGTTCTGTATAAATGATTTCATTTGCTTCATCCCATACAATTTCGTCTGTGCGCAATTTATCGTTACGCGCATTGTAAACAACGACGCTATCTTCTGCATAAATTTTACCGTCCTTTTCTTCCCGTATGGCATAGTTTGCATCCATCCAAGATTTTTCTTTGCCATTTTGATCTAGAAAACGTACATGTAGACCTTTGGGAAATTCATCTATATTCTCATCTCTACTCATGTAGCGAATCATGAGAGGACTCTCGATGATTACCTTTACGTAGGCAGAGTCACTATACAGTATCTGTACATCGGTCGCAATTTCTTTGTTTAAACTTTGGCCACCTACGAGTGCCTCTACCTCTTCTAAGTTATTACTACAAGATGTGAGTAATAGGAGTAGGGAATATGTGAAAAATATTTGCCTCATCGCGCAAGGGTAACATCCCCTTTGAATAGGCAGGTAATATTTCCTAAAAAGCGAATGTTAGAGGTCCAGGTAAAGACGCCTGGATTTACAGGTTGCTTATTAAAATTACCATCCCATCCATCATCTGGATTATTCAACTCTAGATTTTCCTCAAAAAACAATTCGTTCCCCCAGCGATCATAGATGCGTAAATCTTCAATGGCTTCTACTCCCTTACCTACAAAAATGGTAAAGCGATCATTCTGTCCATCATTATTTGGAGAAAAGATATTAGGCGGATATACCCGTTTGACTAGGTCTGCACGTATCGTTACTTCGTCTGTGGCTGTACAGCCGTTTTCGTCTGTTACAGTGACAGTGTATGTTGTTGTACCACCAAGGAAGACTGGGTTAGGGCAGTCGGTACAACTGAGGCCTTCTGCTGGTGACCACATATATGTGAGGTTGCCACTACCGTTCATGGCGATGGCATTTAGATTATAGGGATCACCAAGCTCTACTTCTGCATCTTCGCCTGCATCAATGCTTATTTCAAGTGGCTGGTCCACCGTAAATGATGTAGAGTCCACGCATCCCTTAGTATCTTGTACGAATACCGTATAGGTACCTACTGCCAATCCATTAAACTGCGAATTGGGAATAAAATTTTCTCCATCTAGACTATACAAATATTGAGGATCACCTGCAATTCCGCTTGCCTGAATAAAGCCATTCGTTTCTCCAAAACAGTTAATGTCTGTAGCAGTACCTGTTAAATCTAAGGTGGAAACATCTGCGCAACAAGGCTCTACAAAGAAGTCTAAAATTTCAGTCACGGTACATCCTCTGTCTGAAGTAATAGTAAGCGCTGCTATTTTATCACCGAAAGAATCATATATGATATTATGTGGTCCTTGCCCTGTTGCAAATGAAGGGGTAGACCCTGCTCCAAAGTTCCATGACCATTCTACAATTTGATCTGTATTAGAAATAGAATTATCATTAAAGATGATTGTTTTATCACATTCAAAAACTTGCTCGGCTGTTGGTAGTGTTAATTCAAAATCAGCTTCAGGACCTAAGAAGGTTCCTGTACCTCCAAACTCTACGGAAAAACCAAAACCAGATTGGCTGAAGTTATTAATAATGAGACCGTAGCTTTGACCAGCTATCATATCAAGTGGTGCCACAAAATTATTATCATCTCCAGAACAGCCTGCTGATTCTGATACATCTGTTTCTCCTTCTCTTAAACCAGTAGGTCCAAAACATGGACTACTATTCTGACCTGCGGTTTCTCCTGATAACATACAACGGACACCCACTCTATTATTACAATCCGTTAAACCTCCTGGAAGCTCGTACACAACAAAGTCTAGATCTTCATCTGGTGCAGACGTGTTGTTTGGTGTAAGTGTAAAGGTAAGCGTACCTGAGTCTTTACAGGTCCAGACATACCATACAGAGGCGCGTTCTCCATCCTGTCCAGTTCCCACGCAGGGTCCGGTTAATTCATTTTGAATATCTCCTGTGCTGTTTAGGTTTTGTACTTCAAAGGCAGACTTATCGCAAAGTACGACTGCATCTGGGCAGTCTGACTCTGGACTAGGAACGGGTATAAATGAATTTATACATAGTTTATAACTTCCTACCGCATTATCTCTTCCATCCACACGTAGATAATACACCTGACCAATGACCACTTGCTCAATTGTCAGATCAACTATGGAGGTACCAGTAGAGATACTATTACAAGCAACCTCTGTCAAGTTACCACAGAAGCCCTCATAAATTGCAATGGATGGATTTATTAGGTTGTTTGCAGCAAACGAACCATCTAGATTTATGTAGACGGAAGGAGCAGTAGGTACAAAGGTGTACCAAACATCACTAGCAGCACCACCAAACCAGCAGAAGGGTACTGCCTCTGAAGAAAGTGTGGCATTGGAATTACTAAACTCACTATCACCAGAACAATAGTCTGCTACAGCTCCAAGAGCGGTTGCGGTGATACATTCATCATTTAAAGCCTGTGCATTGACAGAAGTGGATAGGGTGAAAATGCAAAGAATGGATAGTATATATTTTCTCATCTAGAGCACTAATTTTGAAACTGATCACAATATTACAACAGTTTAGACACCATTAATAATATAAATGCTTCCTCTTAATTCATTTAAATTGCAAACATTTGTTATCTACAGCAAGTAAATTGGACAATTTAATTGAAAATTAAGCCTTTTTCATGTTATATATAGTACCTACACCTATTGGAAACCTTGGAGATATAACGCTTAGAAGTATAGAAACGCTTAAATCTGTAGACTATATTTTGTGCGAAGACACGCGAGTAAGCTCAAAACTCTTAAATCATCTAGGCATTAAGGCTAAATTATCAGCCTTTCATGCACATAATGAGCACCACAGGTTGCAGAATCATATTGATGCGCTTAAGAATGGACAAAATATTGCCTTAATTTCTGATGCAGGGACACCGGGTATTTCTGATCCAGGATTCCTCTTAGTGCGCGAAGCGCGTAAAGAAGAGATTGAACTAACGGTATTACCTGGAGCAACTGCTCTTATTCCTGCCTTAGTAGCATCTGGAATTCCCTGCGATAAATTTTTCTTTGAAGGCTTTCTGCCTGTGAAGAAAGGAAGGAAAACACGATTGGAGTTTTTACTTAGTTTGAACACAACTCTGGTACTATACGAATCGCCACATAAATTAATAAAAACACTTGGACATATTGTAGAATACTTTGGAGGAGATAGACAGATTTCAGTAGTTCGAGAAATTTCAAAAATACACGAGGAAGTGCAAACGGATACTGCAGAGAATGTGTTAGAGTTGTATAAAGAAAGACCAAAAGTAAAAGGAGAGATTGTAATTATAATTGCAGAAAAAGCTAAAAAATGAGTGTAGGCATCATTCCTATAATTTGCATTGCTACAGGTGTTTCTATATATATTATCATTATGATACAGGATAGGTATCCGCCCAAAAAAATAAATAATATCTACGGGTATAGAACAAAGCGTTCAATGAAATCACAAGAACACTGGGACTACGCGCAGAATTATTCTTCTGCACAAATGAAGAAGGCAAGCATTGGGATGATCTCCCTTGGTATACTAGGCAGCTTTTTAGATTTAGGCCAAAATTTAGAATTAGCCTTGGGTTTGTTCATTATTATCGGACTTATGATTGCTGGTGTATTTGCCACAGAGCAAGAGCTGAAAAGAAGATTTCCTGATGATTAGGCCTTTTAATTAAGGGCATAAGCAGCTATTTCTAGAGCTTTCAAAAAATTTATAGGCATTTGTCCAAGTTTTTTAAGAACTTTGTCTTATCCATCCTTTGGTAGACATTCTGTACTACCGATATAATTTTATACATAAGTGAAGGAAATTGAATTAAGAGAAGAAACAATCCAATGAGAAGTAAAAGAAACTTTAAAAGAAAAAAATTAAGTACTGGAGATTTAGAACAAAAAGTATTCAGAATATTTTTAAGATCTCCCAAGAAGCGGTTTAACGCATCACAACTTTCCAAAAAACTAAAAGGAAAAAATTCTAAAGATGCTGTTCAACATGTTATCGATAAGCTTGAAAAAGACGGTAAGGTCTTTCAGGTAAAAGAAGGAAAGTATAGAATGGATAAGTTTGCCGCGCAAGAAGCAAAAGCAAAACATCCGAAGAAAAAGTTTACTGGAAAGGTAGATTTAGCCAAATCTGGAGCTGCCTTTATTATGGTAGATAGTCTAGAACGAGATATTTATGTTGCGGAGAAAAATCTAGCAGGGGCTATGCATGGCGATACTGTTGTCGTGAGTGCCGCAATGAAAGACAAGCGCCGACGTATGGAAGGTAAGGTAAAAGAAATTACTAAGCGTGCTCTAAAGTTTGTTATGGGGACTTTTAAAGAAACGCCTAAGTACGGCATGGTATATTCTGAGATGAAGAAGTATCCTATCGAAGTGCATATTAATCCAGAGGATTATAACGGTGCCAAAGAAGGGGATAAGGTTTTAGCAGAAATAACAAGCTATGGGAAGGCACAGAACAAATCTTTGTGGGGAAATGTAAACCGACTGGTTACTGAAATGAGCGATAATGATTTCACTATGAATTCTATCTTAATAGAAAGTGGCTTTGAAATCGACTTTCCGAAAAGTGTCATGGCTGAAGCCGACAAAATACCTATGACTATTTCCGAACACGAACTAGAGGGTAGGAGAGATTTTAGAGGAATAACTACCTTGACTATTGATCCAGATACTGCGCAAGATTTTGATGATGCCTTATCGTATGAGGTGTTGGAAAATGGAAATATAGAGATAGGTGTACATATAGCAGATGTTACGCACTATGTCAGGCCAGAAACTGAAATTGACAAAGAAGCGTTATTTCGCTCGACCTCAGTTTACCTAGTAGATAGAGTCGCGCCCATGTTGCCAGAGAAACTAAGTAATAATCTATGTTCGCTCGTTCCGAACCAAGACCGATTAAGTTTTTCCGCTGTATTTACCTTTGACAAAAACGACAGGGTAGTAGATAGATGGTTTGGTAAAACGGTGATCCATTCGGATAGACGGTTTACCTATGAAGAGGCACAGGAGATATTAGAAAAAAAAGAAGGAGAGTTTGCAGAGGAGTTACTAAAGATGAATAGGATCGCCTATGCATTAAGGAAGGCCAAGTTTAAAAACGGAGCCATCGCTTTTGAATCACCAGAAATTAAATTTAAGCTAGATGAAAATGCGGTGCCTGTAAGTGTCTATGTGAAAGATCGAAAGGATGCGCATATGATGATTGAAGATTTTATGCTTTTGGCAAATAAAGAAGTAGCCATCTTCCTGGATAAAAAATCACAGCAAGAAGTTCCATTTGTTTATAGAATACATGATGAGCCAGATCCGGATAAGTTGATGGACTTTAAATCCTTTGCGCATGAAATGGGTGTTAACTTACAAATCGACACGCCAAAGAATATTGCAAAGTCCTTTAATGCCTTGGCTAAACAAGCAAGAGAAAACGAGGAGTTAAAAATTCTAGAGCCCTTTGCCATACGGACTATGTCCAAGGCGGCGTACTCTACAGATAATATAGGTCATTACGGTCTTGCATTTCAGCATTACGCACATTTTACTTCACCGATACGTAGATATGCGGATGTCTTAGTACATAGAATATTGTTTGATAATCTAAAGAAGACAAAACGTTGGGATAAAGAAGCACTCGAATCCATGTGTAAACATATTTCGAAAAAGGAAAGAGATGCGATGACCGCAGAGAGAGATTCTATCAAGGTGAAGCAGACTGAGTATATGTTGGACAAGGTGGGGCAAAGCTTTGAGGGCAAGATTAGTGGTATCATAGATCGCGGCGTGTTTGTAGAAGTTACAGATGGTCGAGCAGAAGGTTTGATTGGCTTTGATAAGTTTAATGAGGTCTTTGAATTTTTTGATGGCAAATTAAAGGTCAAAGGAAAAAGCTCAGGGAAGATCTTAAAGATGGGACAGAAAATTCAGGTGCGTGTCGTTGATGTAGATATGAGCAAACGACAGATAGAGCTGGAGTTGGCATAGTATGAAGACGCTAGACATTAGACGCTAGATGCTAGATGCTAAATTGGTCGGAGAGCTTGCGCATGGAGGTAGGATGAAGGGATGGAGAACTTGCCTACCTCAGGTAGGAGAGTGACGTGTGCGTTTAAGAATTTATACCAAAAACTCATGTTTCAAAATGGAATAGATATCAATACTGATGACCTTTCCATTCTTTACTTCTGCATCACGCATAGTGCCCTCATAACTAAAGTTTACTTTCTCTAGTGCTCTTTTACACTTAGCATTGTCATGGATAACAAAGCCTTCTATTCTATTCAGGCCTAGCGTAGTAAAGCCATAGTTGAAAGCGATAGGCATTACTTCTTTCAATATTCCTTGGCCCCAATATTCTTGAAGAAGCCACATACCTATTTCAGCTTTTTTGTGCTGTTTGTCCAAAGCATTATATCCAATGGCCCCACAAAACTGATTCCCTTCTTGTGTGTAAATCCCCCACCAAATACCCGTACCTTCTTTCTTTAAAGCACTATACCAATCCATCTGTTCCTGTGTAGCTTCTAGAGTTGGGAAATGCACATCATAAAATTGGGTAATGATAGGATTGGATAAACCCTTATGAATATTCTCTATATCTGAATCTTCAATTTCTTTTAAAACAAATCGTTCTGTATTCATTTCTTGTGCATTCCTATTCAACAATGACTCTTCCAATACTTCTTTTTTTGTTTTTGATCGCTTCCAATATGTATAGACCCGGACTAAGACCAGTAAGGTCAACTGCATTTGAAATGACGTTCTGATGATGTACCAGCTTACCATACACATCGTAAATGTTTATCGATTGACCCACGCTATTTTTCAGATGAATACTTCCTGAACTCGGGTTTGGATAAAATGCAAGTTCGTCCTGTTCTGTAATATTTACAGAAGAGCCAGAACATGATTCTGCGGCGATGAGTAATACGGATCGTTGAAAGCCATTCTCTGCTAGGGCACGCCTACCAAGAAGAAAGACCCTATTGGATGCATCTATTTCCATATCAGTAATTACATCATTATAGAGTTCATCAAATTCGCCTTGTTGGAAAAATTCTTTTTCGCAGATAAGCCCTCCCGTAGAATCATATTCGTCCAGATAAATGACGTCTGTTTCGAAAATTGGTTTTTCTGCATTACTAGCGAGAAATATATGATTTGCAGTATTAATTTCAATATAAAGAGGGTATCGCTCTCCTAAATCTTCATTTAGAACGATGCGCTCTTCGCTTTCAATATTATACTTTTGTAGTATTAATTTTTCTTCTAGATCATTCCGTTCAAGTTCTACAATTATCAAATCGTCATCTCGATTTATCTCCATTAACCAAATTTCTCCTTCTAAAGTCCGTGTCCATTGTTCAGCACCAAACTTGTCGAGCATAGTAATATAATCTGGTCCTTCAAATCCCTCCCTATATAAAATGATGACAGACTCATTGCTAGTCAAGAATAATCTTGCCTCATTTACATTTTCATTGACAGGAATTCTGTGGTTCCACACTGTCTCTCCATTTTGACCAAATTTGATAAGACCATATTCAAAATTAGCAAATTGTATAGCGGCGATGACTCCATCAGAACTCGCTTGGATTGCGTTGATATGTGTTACATTTTCTGTGTTTAGATCATCACGAATCCATTCTACTTCGAGGGACTCAGAATTCACCAGTTTTGCAAGATAGTCAGTACTTCCAAATTGTTGATTTCCTGAGATATATAGACTTCCTAAAGGACCTTCTTGTATGTGTAAAACATCTGTTATTCCATCACAGAAAACAGGATTTTCACAGTTTGTAAATCCGCCCAACACACCTGTATCACTATTTACATTCAAACTAAATGTAGTTCTTTCCTGTTGCGCATTAAAATAATAGCCTCCTACCATAAGTTGTCCATTGCTCCTTATTTCAAGATCTCTTGGACTTGTAGTAATCTCAAAGAGAAAAGTATCTCGCCAAATACTTTGCCCTGTAACAGAGCAACAAAAGAAAATGAGGATGAGTATCGAAAGATGTTTCATGCAATTGGTTTAGTCATATTAGAAAGAGTAGCATTAAGCTATTATAATGTAAGAATAATTTTAGTCTGGAGCAATACTTATACTTATCTAAGTACAGTGTATAAACAAAATAAATATTTGTCTAGAGTAAACAACAAATAGATCTGAATTAATCTGATCTTTACGAAGGCATCAAATAATGATAGCATTATGATTTTTTCTGTATTAAAAACACTACATATCGTGGGATTTGTATCCTGGTTTGCAGGTCTTTTCTATTTGGGAAGAATGTTTGTGTATTACAGGGAAGCACAGGATAAGTCAGAGCCAGAAAAGAGGATCTTAAGTGATCAATTGCTGATAATGCAAAACAGAGTGTACAAGATTATTTGTAATCCAGCAATGATAGTTACTTGGATTTGTGGAATAGGCATGCTTCATATCTATGGGACAGATTGGTTTGTGGCAAGTAATTGGATGCATATTAAACTATTGTTGCTCATATTATTATCTGGTTTTACTGGATCCTGTGGAAAAATGATCAAGACGCATGAAAGGGGAGAAAGCAAATATTCTAGCTTTCAATATCGATTAATGAATGAAATACCTACACTCTTTCTGTTAACTATTGTACTTCTTGCAGTATTTAAGAATTCAGCAAATGCCTTTTATGTTTTTGGAGCTGTACTCTTATTGGGCTTTTTCTTATTTTTGGGAACTAGAATGTATAAGAAGAGCAGAGAGACTAAGGGTAACTAGAAAAACGTCAAAACAGACAATATGAAATATCTTAAATGGCCACTCATAGTTTTACTTGGATTAGGAGTAATCTACAGCATCCTATGTGCAGTAGGTCCTAAGAATGTAAATGTTACGCGCGAATTGTCTATGAAGGCACAACCAGCACATGTCTTTAATCTAATTCAGGATCTTAAGGAGTGGGATAAATGGTCTTCTTGGGCTAGAAATGATACGAGTATGGTAATTACATATCCAGGCAAGAGTATGGGCGTGGGAGCACTGAATAAATGGACATCTGACGAACAAGGAGCGGGGAGCCAAGAAATTATAGAAATGGAAAAAAATAAGCGCTTGAAAACGCGCCTTGCCTTTGACGGATGGGAGGGTTATTCTTATGGTGAATTTAATATTGTACCAGATGGAAAGGAAACAAAGGTGTCCTGGAGTATGTCAGGGGATAAAGACTTTCCCTTTCTTCAAAGAGGAATGATGATGCTAATGGGTTTCAAAGGCAGCATAAAAAAGAATTACGATGAGAGTCTTAGAAATTTGAGAACGATAGTTGAGCCAAGAGCAAACGGCATTTATGATGGCTATAAGATTAAAAGAGTAGAGATTCCAGAAATGAGTTATGTGATTAATAGGGCTGAAGTGAATATGGATGCTATACAACAATTCTATAATAGAAATTTGGGTACACTAGCGAACAAGGTTGGTGAGGCAAGGTTAATGATGGATGGTAACCAATCAGCGCTTTTTTATAAGTGGGATGAAGAGAACGGTACTACAGACATGGCAGCAGCAATCCCTGTAAAAGAGGGGGCAAAGATAGATGGTTATACAACGGTGACAATACCTGCAAAAAATGCAGTACAAGTAGATTACTATGGAGACTCTGCTAAGTCAGCAAAAGCGCATTATGCAATCGACGCATATTTAAAAGACCAAGGCTTATTAAGTGACATACCTATGGTAGAGGAATATGTCACCGATCCTGGAACCGAGAAGGACCCGACCAAGTGGCTGACCAAAATAACATACTATTTAGCTGAGTAAAAAATATATTGAGACCGGCAGATAGCCGGTTTTCTTTTTTAATTAATGTAAGAGAAAGGAAGCATATGATTACAGTAAGTTTACCCGATGGTGCAAAAAGAGAATATCCCAAAGGCACGACAGCCATGGACGTGGCAAAATCAATTAGTGAAGGATTAGCAAGGAATGTTCTTTCTGCTACCGTAAACGGAGAAGTTTGGGATGCGACCCGACCAATAGAAAAAGACGTAGATCTTACCTTACACACGTTTAGAGATGAGGATGGAAAAGCTACCTTTTGGCATTCTTCTGCGCATCTGTTTGCAGAAGCTATGGAAGCTCTGTATCCTGGGACTAAGTTTGGAATAGGGCCCGCGATTGAAAATGGTTTCTATTATGATGTGGATACAGGAGACAGGGTATTGACTCCAGAAGACCTACCGGCGATTGAGAAAAAGATGATTGAACTTGCCCGAGAGAAAAACGAATTTGTACGTAAGGAAGTAAGCAAGGCAGACGCATTAAAATATTTTCAGGACAAGAATGATGAATATAAACTGGAGCTGATAAATGATTTAGAAGATGGAAGTATTAGCTTCTACACGCAAGGAAATTTTACAGATCTATGTAGAGGACCACATATGCCAAGTACTGCTCCTATTAAGGCTGTCAAACTGACTAGCTTAGCTGGAGCCTATTGGAGAGGCGATGAGAAGAATAAGATGATGACCAGAGTCTATGGCATTACTTTTCCAAAGCAAAAGGAATTAACAGAATATCTCGCACTTGTAGAAGAAGCAAAAAAGAGAGACCATAGAAAGTTAGGGAAGGAGATGGAGTTGTTTATGTTTTCTGATAAGGTAGGCTCAGGGCTTCCGCTTTGGTTGCCCAAAGGCACCGCAATTCGAGAGCGCCTACAAAGTTTTCTTAGAAACGAACAAGAAAAACGTGGTTACCAAATGGTAGTGACGCCACATATAGCCAATAAGAAGTTGTATGTAACGTCTGGCCACTATGAAAAGTACGGTGAAGATTCTTTCCAGCCTATCAAAACACCAAGAGAAGATGAAGAGTTTTTATTAAAACCAATGAACTGTCCACACCACTGTGAGATTTATGGTGTTCGTCCCAGGTCGTATAAAGAACTGCCACTTAGGATTGGAGAATTTGGAACTGTATATAGGTATGAGCAAAGTGGGGAGCTGCATGGTCTTTCGCGTGTACGTGGATTTACCCAAGATGATGCCCATATATTCTGTACGCCCGATCAGGTAAAAGCCCAATTTCTTGAAACGTTAGAGCTAACAACCTATGTGCTTAAAAAAATGGGTTTTGAGAAATTTACTGCACAGATTTCCCTAAGAGATCCAGATAATAAGGAAAAATATATTGGTTCAGACGAGAATTGGGAAAAGGCAGAAAGGGCAATCATTGAAGCAACTAGTGAGGTGGACATGGAGACAGTAACCGAATATGGTGAGGCTGCCTTTTATGGTCCTAAGTTGGATTTCATGATAAAAGATGCCTTAGGGAGAAAGTGGCAGCTAGGTACAATTCAAGTTGACTATAATTTACCAGAGCGTTTTGAGTTAGAATACATTGGATCTGATAACCAAGCGCACAGACCAGTGATGATTCATAGAGCGCCCTTTGGATCAATGGAACGATTCATGAGTATTTTGATAGAACATACTGCAGGAAGATTTCCACTTTGGTTAACACCAGAACAGTATGTTATATTACCTGTGTCAGACAAGTTTTTAGACTACTCAAACGAGGTAAAGCAAGCCTTAGCGCAACATGACATAAGAGGATTTATTGATGATCGTACAGAGTCTATAGGAAAGAAAATTAGAGACAACGAATTGAAGAAAATTCCTTACCTCCTTATTATTGGAGAAAAGGAGATGGAGGCAAAAAATATTTCGGTGAGACGTCAGGGCGAAGGAGATCAAGGACAGGGTGATCAGGGTGCTATGTCGATATCAGAATTTGCTGATCATATAAAAACGCTGTTATAAGGTTTGGTAGAACTATTAAAAGAAAATCCATTATTACTACTCTTTATTGTTGCTTCTCTAGGCTACTTGTTAGGTAACGTCAAGTATAAAGGGAGCAGCCTTGGTGTAGCGGCTGTACTTTTTGTAGGTCTAGCAATTGGCGCTATAGATAAGGATCTCCACATCCCGGATGTTGTGTTTTCATTAGGGCTTGTTTTATTCGTTTACTCTATTGGTTTAAGTTCAGGAGCAGCATTCTTTAAATCGTATAAGAAGAATGGACTCCGTGATTTTTTCTTTCTACTAGCCATGTTGATACTGAGCGGTCTTATTGCGATAGGGCTTGCCTTTGCTTTTGGATTTGATGCAGCGACGATAACTGGAATCTATGCAGGAAGTACCACGAATACACCAGCACTAGCAGGAGTAATAGACTACGTGCAAGGGAATAATCTAGACGAGTCACTTACTAAAAACTTAGTAGTAGGCTATTCCTATTCTTATCCGATGGGTGTCTTAGGAGGCATACTAGGGATTCTTATGATGGAAAAACTTCTTAAGATTGACTATAAAGCAGAAGCCTATAGTTTAAGGAATGATTATCCAGTAGGAGAAGACTTGAGCAGTTATACGATTGAAGTGACTAACGAGGAAGTGCGTGGTAAACAGATACGAGACTTGTTCAAAGAACAAAAATGGAATGTTGTATTTGGAAGGATTGATAAGAAAGGAGACATAAGTTTGTCTAACTATGATATGACACTGGAACAAGGGGATTTGATTGTAGCTGTTGGCGAAAAAGAAGAATTGAAGCGGGTTGCAGATTTTTTAGGTAAAAAAGCAAAGAAGAGCCTTTCTTACTATCGACACAAATATGACTCACGTAGAATTTTTGTGTCTAAGCCACATGTAGTTGGGAAAACAATTGCCTCATTAGGGTTAGATAAAAAATTTAATGCACTCATTACACGTATCAGAAGAGGCGATATTGATATGCTTGCCAAGGATAATACAGTATTGGAAATGGGAGATCGTATTCGATTTGTGGCAAGAAGAAAAGATTTAAAAGCGCTCTCTGATTATTTTGGAGATTCGTATACACAAAGTAGTAAGGTCAATTTATTTTCTTTTGGATTAGGGATTGGCCTCGGCTTACTCCTTGGTTCTTTTGAAATTCCTTTAGGAGCAAATTTTAGCTTTAAGTTAGGGAATGCAGGAGGACCGTTGATAGTTGGCTTGATATTAGGAGCATTACGTCGTACAGGCCCAGTTGTATGGCTCTTACCCTATAGTTCCAATGTTACACTCCAACAAATTGGATTAATCCTATTATTAAGCTGCGTGGGTATTACCTCTGGAAATGCCTTTGTAGAAAGTTTTAGCAGTGAGGGTATCTTATTTTTCGTTGCAAGTTGTATCATAAGTATACTTTCTGCAGTACTCACCCTCTTAATTGGGTATAAGATTATAAAGATTCCATTTTCACTGCTGATGGGGATTGTTTCTAATCAACCTGCCATTTTAGACTTTGCACTTTCCAGATCTGGTAGTCAAATCCCTCTATTTGGTTATACCATGATGTTTCCGATTGCTTTGATATCCAAGATTGTAATTGCCCAAATTCTATTTATACTACTCTACGCCCTCTAGCCAGTAATTGCTTACGACAGCATTTTTAATTTTTAGATAAGTCATTCGAAAAACACAGGTATAAAGTGTATATTCCGATACCAATATTTGAACACAAATAAAAAAACCTAATATGATGAAAAATTTACTTTTAATTTTCTTTAGTATTTGTCTGGTTTCGGCGCTAAATGCTCAAATCTTCCAGGATGATTTTGAAGACTATACAGCAGGTGATTTATTGGCTGCTTCTTCAGACGATTGGGAGACTTGGTCAGGTGGCTCTGCAGATGATGTTGCTGTTGTTGATACAAGAGCAAACAGCGGAACGAATTCATTACATTTTGTAGGCTCGGGAGCGGGAGGACCAGCAGATATCATTCTTCCATTTGGAGGAAAAAGGACTGCAGGCCAGTTTACAATCAGCATGGCGATGTATGTAGAACCAGGCAATTCAGCCTACTTAAATTTCCAAGGAGAGGTCAATCCAGGAGTAACATGGACGATGAATGCTAACTTTACTGCCTTGGGCGCATTCCAAATTGACGATGTGTCATTCATTCAGATTAGATCATCTTATCCAATTGGAGAATGGTTTGATTTCGAAATAGATGTAAACCTCTCGAATAACATTTGGGATTTTAAAATAAATGGCGAGTGCGTAGGTTCCTACGCTGCAACAGATAACTTTTTAGCTTCCTTGGATTTATTTCCTTTAGGGGATAGTAATTTTTACGTAGACGACATATTTACAAAGTATTCTATCATTCCAGGGCCAGCTCCTATGTTTGATGCAGGACTTGCAGGACTAGGATTTGGTACTGCTGCTCTTTCAGGAGGCCAATCTAATGTAAGTGCATTTGTTGTAAATAATGGAACAGAAGATATTACTTCTTTTGATATTAGTTATACGGATGGCACAGCAATGGAAAGCCAAAGTTTCACAGATGTGTCTATTGCGCCAGGAGAGAATATGGAAGTAATCATGGATGTTCCTTATACATTCAGTGAAGATAAAAGTACAGGCCAGGTTCGTCTATCTAATGTCAATGGAATGATGAACGATGATCTAGCATGTAACGATGTACTGAATTCATTTTTCACTGTAATTACACCTAGACCAGGAAAGCGTATTCTTGTAGAAGAAGGGACAGGAACCTGGTGTGGATGGTGCCCTAGAGGAGATGTGTTTATGCGAGCGATGGCAGAGAAATATCCTGACCACTTTGCACCAGTTGCAGTACATAATGGAGATATCATGACAGTACCTGAGCATGATGTTTCTATAGGACTAACAGGATATCCTGGAGCAAGAGTTATGCGTAATGCAACAGCTATTGACCCATCCGCAATTGAAGAACCTATTTTAGCAGGTCTTACAGTAGAGCCGTATGCTACAATGGAGACAGGTGCTCAGTTTAATGAAGACACAAGAGAAATGGATGTATCCGTAACGGTAATTTTCCCTACAGGATCATTCTTTGGATATAACCTAGGGGTTATTGTAACGGAAGACGAGGTAAGAGGTACAGGAGCAGCGTATGCGCAAAGAAATTTTTACGCAGGCGGTGCCAATGGAATTATGGGTGGTTATGAAACCCTTGCCGATCCTGTTCCAGCAGAAGAAATGGTATATGAGTTTGTTTCAAGAGCCTTACTCGGTGGTTATAATGGAGTTTCTGTTCAAGACTTTGATATTCCTGAAGGAGGTGACAAAACGTTTTACTTCTCCTACACAGTTCCAGAGGAGTATAATGTAGATCATATAAACCTAGTACCTGTATTAATTGCACCAGTAGGTGTTGTTGATAATGCAGATTACACTACCTTAGACGATGCGATTGCAAGAGGATTTATTGCAAGTAGCACACAGGATCCTGTAATTTCAGAAAACACGGAAGTATATCCAAACCCATTCTCTAATAGCACAAATGTGGAGCTTAACTTAGATAAGCCAGCAGAAGTACAGATTCAAGTTTTGGACGCTATGGGTAAGGTGGTAGCGAGCAAGAATTATGGCACGCAATCAGGAAAAATGGTATTCCCGTTTGATGGTTCTAGTCTTGCAAATGGTATTTATTATATGAATATCTATGTTGACAATAAATTCACAACGAAGAAGATTTCAATTTTACACTAATCATTGTGATCAAGATATGGGGACGTAATGCAAATTGCGTCCCTTTTTTTATGTGCCTTAGTAAGGATATAAATGTGCTCCTTATATAGTCATACTTGTTTTGCATCCCTTGAGCGTGTCCCCTTTAAAAAAAGGGGCCTGCCTGCCAAGGAACGCAGGCAGACCCCTCACGCGAGGGAAACCGTAAGAATTTATTTACCTTAATCCCGATGGACTGGTCCAAACATATAGCCTATCTTTTTTTAAGCCTATTCTTTATAATGGGAATTTCTATCGTTCAAGACTATGGATGTTCCTGGGACGAAGACCAGCAGATGAAACATGGGAAAATTTCAGCCAAAGAAATCTGCAAACAATTTAATCTTGATTGCCCAAAGTTGGAACGCGATAAATCTCTTGTTGAACTACAAGACTACGAACAAAAATATTATGGTACGTTCTTTCAATTAGTTGCCATTGGAATTGATACCATTTTAAATAGGGAAAAATTCTATCAAAAAATACATACCCGACATTATCTTGGCTTCTGTATATTTTTTCTGAGTGCCCTTTGTTTTTACCTGCTCTTAATAACACGGTTTAGTCTTAGCTTGAGTCTAATTGGTCTCATCATGTATACAACGACGCCAAGAATTTTTGCTCATTCTTTTTTTAACCCCAAAGACACCATCTTTTTAAGCTTCTTTGTTATCGCTTTGTATGCCTTGTCTAGGTTTTTGATAAAATCCAATCATAAAAATCTCTTGCTCCTGTCCCTCAGTTCTGCACTCATGTTGAATGCACGTATATTAGGCTTGTTGTTCGTTGTAATTACATTCGCTACATTATTCTTATATAGAAAGACCTTTGTTAAAAACATCAAATGGATGGTCTTGTATCTGATAGAAACCCTTGTCTTTCTGTTTTTAATTTGGCCTTTGCTTTGGACAAACACGCTTGCAAATCTAAAAGAAACCTTTAGTCTGTTTTCACAGTATCCTTGGAAAGGAGAACTTTTATATTGGGGGTCTTATATCTCTTCTTTTGAATTGCCCTGGCATTACATTCCTTCCTGGATTCTTATTACAACGCCTATCATATTTTTAATTTGTATCCTAACTGGCCTTGTTCTAATTGTAATACAACTTATTAAGAACTATCGTAGATGGTTTGAAGAATATACCATCACACTGGACGGGATTACTCTGGCTGCCACCCTAGGCCCACTAATTGCGATTGTAGTCTTTAACTCTGTGGTATATGGCGGATGGAGACATTTGTTTTTTATCCATGCAGGCTTGACTTATCTATCAGTCTTTGCCTTAAACAAATTTATTCAATTTTTTCCTAGAAGAAGAAAAGCTATTCTTATTGCAGCCTCTATAGGCATAGCGATTAACCTCTTTCAAGTTATACGCATGCACCCGCAACAACATGTTTACTTTAACCCTATTGCGGGAGAAACTCTAGAACGATTTGAACAGGATTATTGGGGTCTGAGCACTCTAGCAGGAATGGAGAAGCTATTAGAAATTCTTCCTCAAGACAGACAGTCAAAAGTCTTTGCCTATGACTTTCCTGCCTGGTGTAATTATATGATGCTACATCCTGATAAAGAGCGATTAGAATTTGTGTGGGATCGAGAAAAAGCAGACTACTTTATAGATAACTTCCGCCGCAAAGAACACATCGAAGGGTTTTTGAACAAGACGGGAATGTATGCAGAGCCTTTGCATATAGTTTATGTGCAGGGTAGCCCTGTGGTGGGAATATTTAAAATAAAGTGAAGTATTAGATGACTATGTAATCCTCCCTTTTTAAAAAAGAATAAAGCAAGCTATTCATAAATTTTACAAACGATCTTATCTATAAAGTCCAATATTTTTTGTTTCTTAAGTGAGGACTAATATTGACTCTCAGAATGATAGTAGAAGGCACACATACATTCCATGTAAGCGCTGAACAGCTATGGAACTACCTTATGGACCCAGAAGTTCTTGCCAAAATTACCCCTGGGGTTTCTCAACTTGAATTAGTAGGAGAAGATCAATACAAAACCGTTTCAAAAATTAAGATTGGACCAGTTAAAGGTGCCTTTACAGGCAAGCTACACGTAATAGATAAAGACCAGCCACACAGCTTCGCAATTCAGATGGAACAACTAAGCAAGATTGGAAATGCGCATGCTCGTGTTGATATGGCTATAAAGACTATTGATGCGCAAAACGCAAGTCTAGAATTTAATGGAAAAGCAAACCTTTCAGGTCTTATCGCACGTACGGGACAACGCGTACTTTCTGGTGTAGCTAACGTAATTATAAAAGAAGTTTTTTCTTCACTAGAAGAACATATAGAGGAACAAAATATTACATAAACAAATAAATTATACGCTATGGGAAACATGATAACAGTCACTGTGAATGGCAAGGAACACTCGGGTGGAGTCGAAGGAAGGACTCTGCTTGTAGATTACTTACGCGAACACCTTGGATTAACCGGAACTCATATTGGATGTGATACCAGTAGTTGTGGAGCATGTACCATACATATGGATGGTAAAGCAGTTAAATCGTGTACTGTTTTAGCTGTACAAGCAGATGGTAGTGAAGTCACAACAGTAGAAGGCCTTGCAAATAATGGCAGTCTGCACCCCATCCAGGAAGGCTTTAAAGAAGAACACGGTCTCCAATGTGGCTTCTGCACGCCTGGGATGATGATGACTGCAACGGATTTACTCAAGAATAATCCGAATCCAACGGAAGATGAAATCAGACATGCCTTAGAAGGGAATTTTTGTAGATGTACAGGCTACCACAATATTGTTAAATCTATTCAGTATGCTGCAAAAAAAATGCAGTCTCCTGCCTAAACTAAAAACTATTAGCTATGACGAATTATATAGGTAAATCAGTTAAACGAGTTGAAGACAAACGCTTTATTACCGGACAGGGTAAGTATACAGATGATATCAAATTGAATGGAATGATGTATGGCTATTTTGTACGCAGTCCATATGCACATGCAATTGTAAAAAGTATCAATATAGACAGGGCAAGCAAAATGCCCGGTGTAAACAAAATATTAGTAGGTGCAGATATTCCTGAAGCTATTGCAGGTGTCCCATGTGGCTGGCAGGTGGATTTTAAAAACGGGGATACAATGAAGGAACCTCCCCATCCGCTACTAGTGCGGAAGAAGGTTAGACACGTAGGAGATGGTGTAGCCTTCGTAGTAGCAGAGACACGTGCGCAGGCAAAAGATGCAGCAGATGAGGTAGACGTGGATTATGAAATTTTAGATGCCGTTACCTGTCCTAAAAAAGCAACGGAAGAGGGAGCAGCACAGGTACATGAAGACGCACCAGGAAATCTATGTTTTGACTGGGAACTAGGCAATCCTAAAGATGAAGTGGCAGCTGCAATGGCAGCCGCAGCACATGTAACTGAGTTAGATTTTAGCAACCAGCGTGTTGTGCCAAATGCGATTGAACCAAGAAGCGCGATAGGACATTATGACACGGCATATGATAAATACACACTCTATACCTCCACACAAAACCCGCATCTCATTCGACTCTTAATGTGTGCCTTTGTTTTAGGAATTCCAGAACATAAAGTACGTGTGATAGGCCCTGATGTAGGAGGAGGCTTTGGTAGTAAGATATTCCATTATGCTGAGGAAGCACTCGTTACATGGGCATCAAAAGAATTGGGCTGTCCTATTAAATGGACAGCTGATAGGAGTGAATCCTTTTTGACTGACGCCCACGGCAGAGACCACGTATCCAATGCCAAAATGGGATTTGATAGTGAAGGTAAAATTGTTGCCTTACAGGCATATACCTATGCAAATCTTGGAGCCTACCTGTCTACCTTCGCACCAGCAGTGCCTACCTACCTGCACGGCACTCTTATGCAAGGTTTATACACGACACCTAAAATAAACGTAGATGTAAAGGCTGCATTTACCCATACCTGTGCAGTAGATGCATATCGGGGAGCTGGACGTCCAGAAGCGACATATTTATTGGAGCGACTAATAGATCTAGCAGCACTGGAAATGGATATGGATCCAGCAGAACTGCGATTCAAAAACTTTATTCCAGCTTTTGATGGTGTAGAACAAGAAGGATATACCACACAGGTGGCCTTACAATATGATTCGGGGAATTATGATCCTGTATTAAAACGTGCCTTGGAGATGGTAGGCTATGAAGAGTTTAGAAAAGAACAAGCAGCACAATCGAATGGTAAGTTGTTGGGAATAGGTTTTTCTACATATATAGAAGCATGCGGTATTGCACCCTCTGCAGTCGTAGGTGCACTCGGTGCCCGCGCAGGACTTTTCGAAGTGGCACAGGTAAGGGTTCAACCTACCGGAAAGGTAAGTGTATTTACAGGGGCACATTCCCATGGACAGGGGCATGAAACTACCTTCGCTCAGATTGTTGCAGATAGAATGGGAATAGGAATAGATGATGTAGAAATTATTCATGGGGATTCAGACAGTGTAGCGTTTGGAATGGGAACCTATGGATCTAGAAGTTTAGCAGTTGGTGGAAGTGCAATAGTAAATTCCATTGATAAGGTTCTTGAGAAAGGCGCTAAGATAGCTGCCCATCTCTTAGAAGCATCAGCGGACGATTTAGAATATGCGGAAGGAAAGTGGACTGTAAAAGGGACGGATAAATCTGTAAGTTTTGGAGATGTTTCTTTAACGGCTTATGTTCCTCATAACTATCCTGAAGGGCTAGAACCTGGCTTAGACTTTAATGCCTTTTATGACCCTGCAAATTTCACCTATCCATTTGGAGCACATGTTGCTATTGTAGAAGTGGATAAAGAAACAGGAGAAGTAAAACTGAAGCGCTTTATAGCTGTAGATGATGTAGGCAACGTGATTAACCCGATGATCGTAGATGGACAAATTCATGGAGGCCTTGCGCAAGGAATTGGGCAGGCTATGCACGAGGGCACAGTGTATGATGAGACTGGCCAATTAATTAATGGTTCATATATGGATTACTGTATGCCAAGAGCAGATGATCTACCTAGCTTTGAAATAGATAGAACAGTGACGCCTTGTCCACATAATCCGCTTGGAGTAAAAGGGGCTGGAGAAGCGGGTTGCATAGGTTCTACACCTGCAGTGGTAAATGCAGTCATTGACGCCCTATGGAAGGGTGGATTTAAGGTAAAGGACGTGCCTATGCCAATGACACCAGAACGCGTATGGACTGCTATGAATAATTAATTTTAAGAATCTTAAAACAAAAAAAATGATACCAAATTCATTTGAATATAAAAGAGCAAATTCTGTTGAAGAAGCAATCAGTTTGATGACAGAAGATGCACAGGTCTTAGGAGGAGGACATAGTCTTATTCCTGCCTTGAAACTGCGATTAAATAATCCAGGAACACTTATAGATATATCAAAAATTGATGCTTTAAAAACAATTGGAGATAATGAAAAATCTGTTACAGTCGGTGGGGGCGCAACGCACGCTGCCATAGCAAACGATGCAGCTCTTGCAAAACATGTTCCCATGATGGGACAGGCTGCAAGAGAAATAGGTGATATTCAGGTAAGAAATGTAGGTACGATTGGTGGTTCTATTGCGCATGCAGATCCAGCAGCAGATTGGCCAGCCGTATTATTAGCCTCTAATGCAAGTGTTGTTATTTCTAATAAAGATGGAAAAAGAGAAGTTGACATCGATCAATTTTTCCTAGGCTTTTACGATACTGCATTAGAAGAGGGAGAAATTATTACAGCCATCCGCATTCCTAAGACAGCAGCAAATCAACACTCTTGCTATGTCAAGTTTAAACAACCTGCTTCACGATTTGCAATTGTAGGATGTGCAGCAGCCTTGGACTTAGAAGGGGGGACAGTAAAAGATGCACGCGTTGCACTTACAGGCGCTGCAGATTCCGCCTACAGAGTGAAGTCTGTGGAGAAAGCACTTATTGGCAATAGTTTTAATCTTGATTTAATTCACTCCGCTGTAGGAGATGTAACAGAGGGAAAATCTATTATGAGTGACCACTATGCATCAGAAAAATACCGGGCACACTTAGCTTCTGTTTATGTGAAACGTGCATTAAAAAAATTACTCTAGTATAAAAGGTAGACGCGGGAATTCTAATTCTCGCGTCTTTACTTTAAAGCCAATAGTTCGATGAATGAAACGCTAAGCAAAGCATCTATTGCTACACTTCTCGCAGAGCAAGCCTATGTGTCAGATGACGCTATAGTGATGTCCGTCTATTTATCTTTTTTATTAAAAAAGCCTCTCTTGATAGAGGGACCTGCTGGTGTAGGTAAAACAGAAATTGCAAAAGTTATTGCGCAGATTTTAGAGACAAAATTAATTCGACTACAATGTTATGAAGGCTTAGATGCAAGCCAAGCGTTGTACGAATGGAATTACCAAAAACAATTACTCTATCTTAAAATGCAAGAAGGGAGTGATCTGTCATTGCAAGAGAAAGAACAGCAGATTTTTAGCGATGACTTTCTCATGCAAAGACCCTTATTACAATCTATTTCTTCAGAACAAGTACAAGTCTTATTAGTGGACGAACTCGATAGAGCAGATGAAGAATTTGAAAGCTTTTTTTTAGAACTACTTTCTGACTGGCAGCTTACTATTCCAGAAGTAGGAACACGAAAGGCTAAATCGATTCCTGCCGTTGTAGTTACAAGTAATAGGACAAGAGAGTTGTCAGAAGCCCTTCGGAGACGTTGCCTATATCTTTGGATAGATTATCCAAACTTTGAAAAAGAACTACAGATTGTTAAAGCAAAGTTGCCAAACATTAATGAAGATCTTGCTGAGCAAATCTGTGTCTTTATGAAAGAGCTAAGGAAGATGAAACTAGAAAAATTGCCAGGTGTAGCGGAAACTTTGGATTGGGCAACTGCTCTTTCTGCTATGCATATTGAACATCTAGACAAAGATATTGTAGAGTCTACACTAGGAGTCATTATTAAAGATTGGCAGGACCAAAGAGAAACACAATTGTCCTTGAACGAGTTATTTGAAAAAGTAGGTGTCAAGTCTAAAATTGGATAGATGCAAAGCTTTATCCTTAGACAAACAAGTTTGCCTAGACATGTTGTACAATTCTCAAGATATTTAAGAGAACAGGGCTTCTCTATTACGAGTTCAGAAGAAACAGATCTCTTACAAGCACTCAAAAATAATATTTCACAGTCTTTTGATGAACACAAGTTTTTACACAAAGCCATACTAGTAAAAAAGAGACAAGAATTTTTGCAATTTGATGCGCTATATGATTCTTATTGGTTGGAGTTGTCAAGAGGAGAAGATGCTAAAAAACAAGACTACCAAGAAAAAGCTAATAAGAAAAAGAAGAGCAAAGGGAAGGATCTACAAGCATTAAAGCAATGGCTGTATTCTGGACATATTGACGAGGAAAAAGAACTAGCAAGCTATAGTAGTTTTGAAGCAGTTACGCAGCAAGACTTTAATAGTTTTTTAGATACGGAGTATAAAGACGTTCAGGAGGTTTTGCGACTCTTGTCAAAACGTCTTGTGAATAAAGAAAGTCGAAGATTTGTACGTTCAAAAAAGAAGAAAGTCTTAGATGTAAAAAACACGATTAAAGCTTCGCTAAAAAACGGTTTGGAAATACGAGACTTTGTTTTTAAAAAACAGAAAAAGAAAAAACTAAAATTAGTTCTTATCTGTGATGTGAGTAAGTCCATGGAACTATACAGTAAGTTTCTCATTCAATTTATTTATGGTTTCCAACAGACTGTATATAAACTCAACACCTTTATTTTCAGTACCAAACTTGTACCAGTTAGCAGAATTTTAAAAGATGAGGATTATGCCAAGGTCCTAGCAAAACTTTCAGAATACGTTGAGCATTGGTCTGGAGGAACACGGATTGGAGAATCTCTATATCAATTCAAAGAGCGCTATAGTAATAGTCTAATAGATCAAGACGCTATTATAATCATTGTTAGTGACGGGTGGGATACCGGCGAAACGGAAGATCTTGAATCAACAATGCGATTACTACATAAACGTAGTAATCGCATTATTTGGATAAACCCACTTGCTGGAAATCCAGCTTATAGACCTAGCACGAAGGCTATGCAAATTGCATTGCCTTATATTGATGTGTTTACTTCAGCCCACAACATTGATTCATTGCGTAGAGTAGTGTCTCATCTCCATCTAAAGAAACACAAGCCATTTTCTCTTTAGACACTTAGATCTGAATTATTCCCTGACACGTCTTTTACGTGCGAAGGAAACTCATCTTTCACATTTTCTTTCACCCAATTTAAGCAGTCTTCAAAGTTATCATATAACCTATCTTCACCGATTAAATCAGGAATGAGATCAATACGCTCAAACATATACTTAGGCTGTTCTTTTAAACCTACGAACATGACATCCACATCCGAGGCTCTAAGATCCACTAGAATATCTTCCATAGCATAGAGACCCGATTGATCGATATATGGCATCTTGTCTAAGCGTATTATTGCAGTTTTGGCTGTATTCGGTATCTGTTGGGCCATAGTTTGTATGTCGTTAGTGGACCCAAAGAAAAGTGGGCCATTGACATGCTTTATAAATACTTCTTCTTTTAGATTTTGCGGAAAGCCTATTTCGTCCTTCCAAGCCTTTTCTTCTTCTAAGCTTCCGACGCGCGATTCTTCGGCAGTCAGGTCACCGATTTTTTTCATGAACATGAGTGAGGCAATAACTAATCCTATACCCACAGCATAAACAAGATTCCAGAATGAAGAAAGTACAAGTACTATTAACATAATAGCTACCTCCGGCTTTGGCATATATGGAATTGCTTTTAAGCCCTTATAGTCCATAACACCTATTCCTACAGTAATCAAAATTCCTGCAAGTACAGCAGCAGGGATTTTTGAAGCGAGGGGTGCAAAGGCTAACATGATGACTAGAAGGAGTATACCAGCAATCATACCTGAGAGCTTAGTCTTACCACCAGCATTGATGTTTACTACCGTCCGTATAGTCGCACCAGCACCAGGTATTCCACCAAATAAAGCTGCTATACTATTACCAATTCCCTGTCCAATCAATTCTTGATTTGGTTTATGTTTGGTCTTTGTCATATTATCTGCAACTACAGAAGTCAACAAGGAATCAATGGCTCCGAGTAGGGCTAGGGTAATCGCAGTAAAAATGTAAGGAGAAACACTTGCTAAATCAAGATCTGTAAACATGCTCCATTTCGGTATGGGGAGACCACTTGGAATTTTTGAGATAGAGACATAATCTAGATTAAAGCCAATGGCAATACCAGACATGACTACGAGTGCAACCAGAGTACTCGGTATAGCCTTGGTAATGCGTTTAAAGCCATAGATGATCAGTATCGTACAGAGTGCAAGTATTAACTCTAACCATCGTATATTCTTTAGTCCTCGAGGTAGAACACGCAGGGCTCCTATGATTCCTGAGGAATCACTACCAGCTAAAGTTCTTGCCTCCTGCATGATGTCAGCATCCGAAATTCTTTCAGCTCTTTTTATTGTTTCTTTAAAATCTTCTAGGACAAGAATTCCTTCACCTGCCTCTTCTTTCAAAATATTATCAAGAATGATTTCCTCCGCAAAGGGTTTAAATTTGTTTACATATTCCGCGTCTTCTTTTGGATAATACCCTATAGCTGGAAGAATCTGAGTAATGAGAATTATAACTCCAATAGCCGTCATAAACCCAGAAACCACCGGATAAGGAATATACTTTATATACTTTCCTAATCCTATAAAACCTAATACAATTTGTATTAAACCAGAAAGTAAAAATACAATTAAGATCGCTGGAAGTGCTTTTTCTAGACTACCATCATTTGCCGCAACAATACCTGCAATGATAATCATACTTACAGCAGTCATAGGTGCTGTTGGTCCAGATATCTGTGTATTCGTTCCGCCAAATAGTGCAGCAAAAAAACTAATAAAAATAGCACCATAGAGCCCTGCTTCAGGTCCCATTCCAGAACTAACACCAAAGGCTAAGGCTAAAGGAAGAGCAACAATTCCTGCAGTTATTCCACCAAAAAAATCTCCTCTAAATTGAGAAAAATCGAAACCAAATGTTTTTGACATCTAAATATATTTTTGTTCTTGATTAAAATTGATCTATCCGTTTAAGTAATAGTTAGATCTAAAAATAAAAAACTCTAAACCCAATACACGTGTTTAGAAGAGTTAAGTGAGATTAGTTCTCAAAGCTTAGGTCCAGCTTAAATACAAACGCCTTAGCGCTAGCATTTAACATGAATATAGCAAAATAGTTTAACTTGACAGTATTACTGTCATTTATGTTTGCTACATTGTCATATAAGCGAAAAGCGTGTTAGAAGTCAAATTCATATTAAGTCCGATTTTATACAACAAAGATCCTCAGGATTCCGAGTTAGGACGTAAAATTTTAAAGCACGGAATTTTACTTCTAGATGAAATAGGCTTTGAAGCATTTACCTTTAAAAAATTGGCTAAGGAAATTGGATCAGCTGAAAAATCGATCTATAGATACTTTTCAAACAAACATCTTTATTTGCTCTTCTTAAGTTCTTGGTATTGGGAATGGGTTAACTATTTGATACAAACCAATATCAAAAACATCAAAGACCCAAATGAACAACTAGAGATTGCAATTGAAAACTTAGTATTGGCAAGCTCTAAAGAAGTAGGTACAAGTTGCATGAATCAACACATTTTACATCGAGTAATTATTAACGAAGGAGCTAAGTCCTATCACACCTATGCTGTTGATGAAGAAAACAAGGCGGGACTTTTTCTCTCTTACAAAGAGCTCACTGAAAATGTGTCCAAGATTATAGAGAAAATAAACCCTTCTTTTAAGTATGCACATAGTCTCTCAAGCAATTTGTTTGAAATGGCTAACAACCAAGTCTATTTTAGTGAGCACCTTCCAAAGCTAACAGACATCAAGAATAACAAGGATAGAGAAAAAGAACTCATAGGGATGCTCAGTTATTTTTCTAAAAAACTACTTGCTTAAATTGTAAGGAAGAAATCGACATTTATTCCTAATTTGGATTATCATTATATACATTATGGATCCAACTACAGAATTCTATGTTCAACTTCTTGCAAATATCACAGCAGTAATTGCATTGATTCATTTAGCAAATCAAGCACGATTACAACGCAAGGCAATTGAAACAGAAACCTACGTAAACGTCAACCTCGAATTTCTGAATACAGTGGAAAAATTCAGTGAAAACATTAATGCACCCAATGTGGAATATTCTGCATTGTCAAATAAGGAGAAGCGCAGTATTGATAGGTATTTTTATGTGGCCAATTTGGAGTTTATAATGATGTCAGAAAAAACAGTCCGTGGAAATTTATCGAAACATTGGAGAGAAGGAATAGCTTCTGCTGCAACAAAAAAACATTTCGTGGAACGGTGGCATGATAATTCAAAGAACCTGGCTTTAAATGAAGATTTTGTAGATTTTTTCAATAATTCAATTAGAAAACACCAAAGAAAAGTAGGCCTGTCAAACCAAGCTGCCGAGGCATAAAACGTCATTTGTTATACTTTTTTTAATCTATTTTACTATTTCGTACCATAAGCGGTAACGGTATATGTTAATGCGGTTATCTAAGAGAGATGATTATTGCATTTTTTGTATTTTTCAAGTAACAATATTTAAGAACAACTAACATTATGAGAAAAATTGAACAACTTCTCCTATGCATAGCTATGCTATGCATAACAACGATTTACGCGTATGCGCAATGCCCTTCTGGCACATTAGTAGAAAACCCAGGTGTATATGTATCTAGCAATGGAATCAGTCAATCAGACGATGCTGACGGCCTTGCAGATGGTGATATGACTGGCAATGTCAGTGGAAACGACTGGCTAGATCTTATGTTTGCAGATGTACCCTTAGGTGCAGAAATTTGTATAACCGTTGGCTTTCAAAAATCCGATGGTGAGGTGAGCTTTGAAATAGATGGAGCGAGTGTAGAATTTCCAAATTTAACAGGAAACAATAATTGGCAGGGACAAGAATATTGTCTTACAATTACGTCGGCGGGTGACAAAACAGTGCGTGTGACGGATTCAGGAAATGGAAAGATTAGAATAGATGGCTCACGATATGAGTATTGTGAAGAAGACGATACAGAGGACAATATTGTAGAAGGCATTCCAGAATTTTCGGGCCCAAAACCTCCCGTAGATAATGTCTTATGGACAGAATTAGAAATCTTAGTAGAGATACCAGAAGAAGAAATTCCTGCCCTAATTGAACCAAGTAATATTGAGGCCCTGAGTACCTTTCAGATAGAAGAAGTTCCAGGAGAAGAAGGGTTTTTTGTCTTAATTGAAGTGGTAGCAAATGATGTAGAATCTCTTCCTGAGGTGGTAGCACTTTTAGAGAGCCTAGGAATGGTCGATTTAAACTACACAGAAAATTTGGATAAGACTATCACAGGTTTTTTAAATGTAGATGTTTTAGATGAATTAAATGCGAATGGTGATATTATCCAATTCGCACGGGCACAAATACCACCGCAAACCTCATCAGGATTCGCAAAAACATTAGGAGACCTAGCCCAAAGATCAGAATTTGGAAGAGAGGGTTACGCCGTTGATGGGACAGGAGTAAAAATTGGAGTTATATCTGATTCTTATAATATTAAAACAGATAATGACGATGCAGGAACAGATATAGTAAATAAAGAATTACCTAATAATATACAGGTGCTTGCGGACGACTCTAGGTTTAAACCTACGGATGAGGGTAGAGCAATGTTACAGATAATTCATGATATTGCACCTGGTGCCGAATTAGCTTTTAAAACCGGCTTTATTGATGCCAGTTCGTTTGCACAAGCAATAAAAGATCTAGAGTCTGTGGACTGTGATGTAATTGTGGATGATATAACCTATGTAACAGAACCCTTCTTTACAGATGGTGCAGTAGCGCAGGCAGTTGATTATGTTACAGCAGAAGGAGTGACCTATGTGTCAGCAGCAGGAAATTATGGAGAAGCATCCTACCAAGCAACATTTACGCCCTCTGATAGTGCACTGCCAGAAGATATTGATAATCTAAATGGGCAGGGCCAAGCGCATATTTTTGGTGACGATATTTTCTATGATGTAAGCTTTGCACCAGGAAATTATAGATTGGTCTTGCAATGGGATGAGCCTTTTAACTCTCTTACACCTGGAGGAGCAATTACAGACTTAGATATCTATTTAGTAGATAATGATGGAACAGTGCGTGCAGGAAAGAAAAACATTACCAATGAAATTGGAGATGATCCAGTTTCTGTATTAAACTTTGGAGTACTAAATGATACGACACAAACAAATATAGTAGTAGTCAATGCCTCAGGAGGCACAACACCGACATTTAAATTCTTGTTTTTTAAAGGTGGAAATGGAGTGTCTTTTAATGAGACCGAACAGGGTACGTCTACATTAGTAGGACAAGCGAATGCTGAGGGAGCAATTGCAGTAGGCGCTGTTTTATATACAAACACTCCTCAATTTGGCAACCCAGAACCCACGGTAGCTTCCTTTAGTGCAAGAGGAGGAACACCAGTAGACGGAGTTGTTAGAAACAAACCTGAAATATGTGCTCCAAACGGAGTAAATACTACGGTAGAGTTTCCAGTCGCTGGAGATTTTGATATCGATGGCGATGTTTTTCCAAATTTCTTCGGCACCTCTGCTGCTGCACCCCACGTTGCAGCAGTTGCAGCCCTTGTCAAACAAGCTAGGAAAGAATTTTTAATGGAAGATACACCTCCAGAGTTAATGAAAACACTTCTCATGGATGGTGCACTGGATATAGAAGATTCTGACTTTGATTTTGAGTCAGGTGCAGGCTTATTACAGGCCAACAATGTGCTATTGGAGTTTGCTAATCCAACTCCATTGATGACAGGCTACGTAATTCCTGATACAGTAGACTTAAATACCTTAGGTCAGGTACCTTTTGAAATCACTTTGTTTGGTAAATTTCTTACGTTGGACCATACTAAGGTTGTATTTGGAACAGATACTCTTACTGCTACAATTTTGGATGATACATCTGCAGTTGCGAGTATTCCAGAATTTAATCCACAGGATAGTGCCAAAGTATGTTTCTTTACAGAACCTATTACAGAGAATGGAATCGATGGAGGTAGTTCAAATGGGTTTGTTTTCATCGACCCAATCAAAACTGTCATTTCTATTTCTGCGCAAACAGCGATTAGAAAATATGGTGAGGAAAATCCAATATTAAACTTTGATATTACTGGTTTACCAGATGGAGTAACCCTAGAAGATGCAGGACTGGATAATTTACCAATAGAATATACAACTGCGGGAACTATCTTTAGTTCCCCAGGTCTCTACGGTATTGAGATCTCGCTAGGACCAGTATCAAATGCGATTTCAGATCTGTATGATTTTAGATTTATCTCAGGAACCATGATTATTGAAAGATTGGAACTAACCATACAGCCGGATGAAATTAATATTACCTACGGAGACGAATTAGAAAACCCTACATATTCCTATTCTTCTAACGGGACGCTGAGTACCCCAATAGAAGATCAGTTAGAATACAATTATACAATTGAAATAGAAGATGGCTATGCATTGACAAATGGATTTGCATTAACAGAAACATTGCAAAATACTTTAGAACCGTACACAGAAAGTAATATAATTCCCGCTATTGACCTTATAGATCCAGTGTATGGACTTGCAATAGCAGATATTCTTACAGCCTATCAATTAAACGGAGTCCTACCTCCGGAAGCTACAGAAGAAGATGCGATAGCTAGAGCAACAGCACAAGCAAAAGGAGTACGCTTAAGTAATGAATTCATTACTGTGGCAGAAAACTTTATGGTCGTAGATCAGGCATTATTTGATGCAGACGTAATTGATATAACTGTGATAGGTCCACCTATTGCACACGATTTAGCCTTTGATTTGATTTTTGATCTATCCTTTGGATTAGGAGGAGCAACAGAAGCAATTTTTGTTTTTGAAGAAACATCCTTAGCAGAGGGTGGGGCACTTGTAGGAGACATAGCAATAGTAAATACAGGAGCCTTAGTAAATTCTCTAGGTGTAAATACAGTTGCAGAAGCATTGCTACAAGTAGATGGTTATGAATTGGATAATGGAGAAGTAATAGTTGATGCTGTGGCACTTGTAAACACCTTAGGAGACGATGCTCTAGCTCTTGTGGATGCATTTCCCATATCAGATGCTGTTGCTTTGGTAAACGGAATTGCCTTGGTGAATACTGGCGCACTTGTAAATACGGGAGCCTTAGTAAATGCACTAGGTCTAGTTGATGGTTTAGTCTTAGTGGACGGACCGTCTCTGCTAGAAAATCTAGAATTACCTGACGGTGCAACTGTAGAAGATGCAGTGCAGCTCGTAGGAGGAATTGCGCTTGTGAATACGGGCGCACTTGTAAATGGAGGTGTACTTGTAAACGGTATTGCCCTTGTAAATACGATGCCTCTAGTCAATGATGTAAGCCAAGCTCTTAATACCTTAGGCAGTGGCTTTATTTTACAGGATGATGTGAATTTAGCAGCAAAATTAGAACCACATCTATCACCGGGTGCTCTCGCAAGTGGAATCGCTTTAGTAAATAGTACGCCTATCGCAAATGCTGGAGCACTTGTAAATGGAATAGCACTTGTAAATACGGGAGCCTTAGTAAATACCTTAGGCGTGAGTAGCTTAGAAGACGCTTTTGCCATTGTGGATGGAATAGCCCTAGTGAATGGAGTTGCGCTTGTGAATGGAATAGCACTAGTGAATGAATTAGGAGCAGGAAACTTAATAGACGCAACAGCTTTGGTAAATGGTATTCCATTGGTGGATGCCGTAGCCTTAGTCAATGGATTTGCACAACCCAACACGGGAGCACTTGTAAATACAAGCGGTATTATCAGTGCGATCGCCCTAGTCAACGGCATCCCCCTTGTAAATGAATCTAGTCTTATTAATGGCATTGCCTTAGTCAATGCAAAAGCGCTCGTGAATGGTATTGCCTTAGTGAATACAGGCGCACTTGTAAATACAGGCGCACTTGTAAACACCGGAGCCTTAGTTAACGGTGGACCTGAAATAAATGCAGGGGCCTTAGTAAACGGAGCAACAGCACTCGTAGATGGAGGCGCTTTAGTAAACACAGGCGCACTTGTGAACGAAAGTTCGCTTATAAACGGATTTGCACTTGTAAATACCAAAGCCTTAGTCAATGGAATTGCCCTTGTAAATGGTAATCCAATTGCGAGTACAGGTGCCTTGGTGAATACCGGAGCCCTAGTAAATTCTGACGGTGAACCCACTGATTCTGCTGACAAATCTTTAACAATTGTAGCAGACCAAACAGAAGTTGATGAGGTTTCAGCCATAAATATAGTAACAGGATATGAAGCAGGGACTAACTGGATTATTCCAGCTACATTCTTTACTGATAACTTTGAAGTAAATTATGAACCAGGAAAATTAGAAATTGCAAAAAGACCAGTTACGATCTTCATTGATGATAAGTTTGCTACTAACTTCATAGATGAGGGTGTGACAATTCCAGAATTTACATCGCAGATAGATGGTCTAGTAGGTGAAGACGATCTAAATATTACTTATGAGTTAGTAGGCTATGATGGAAGTCCTATCCCTCAAGGAACTTCAGGTTCTTTTGCTATAACAGCGACAGCAGAGAATAAGAATTATGATATTACAATTGTTGATGGAATATTTTCATTTGAGGGTTGTGGGGATGTCGTTAGCGCCTTAAGCAATATTCAAGTATTTCCAGTATCTACGGATGTTGAAAACTGCATGGGTGTTGTTAGGCATGAATATGAAATAAATAATTTATGTACGGATGATCCATCATTTGTTGAAGTAATAATAACAGATCAAGTTACTGGTCTTTTTGTTTCCTCAGAACAGATTGTTTGGACAGAAGAAGAATTAGCAAATTTAAGAATCGAGTATGAAAGAAATTATCCACCTGGCGCATACGAAATTGAAGTACAGTTGTGGGGAGTTGGTGCAGCGCCAATAGACATATTGACAACAGTATTTACAGTAGACCCTCTAGACCCTACAGTGCTTACGATTCTAAATGATTTACCAATAGTCACATCAGCTGAATCCACGTTCTGTATAGTAGGATTAGCTCTTGAATTTGAATGGAATAACAATTGTGGAGATGTTTTCAGATTTATTCTGGATGGCCCTAATCAACCCCCAATAAACCAACCACTATTCGCTGAGAATATTGAGAATTTGTTTTACAATAGAACGTTTGGTGGCACCCAAGATTATGAAGGCATATGGGAGGCTCATATAGCGGATATAGATGGAAATATAATAGCTTCTACCACTTTTGAAGTCATTGTGGAAGGAGACGCTCCAGAGCTTAACTTGGCAGCTATCTCAGATGCAGAAGTAATCACATATGGTTTTGATGATTTTTATGAAGGCAATGCAAATGGACAAGACGCTTGGATTTCGCAAAGCATAACCCTTAACACGCAGACGATTGGTTTAATCGGTGGGCCAAATAATTCTATAGGACTTAGCTCAGATGCAACAAATTTTGGCAGTGCAGTTATGACTTCTAGAAAAGAGGATTTAGCTTGGTCATTGCCAGACTTTAAACCAGATGATACAGGTGCATTTTTTGAATTTGAAGCCCAAGTAACAGACTTACAATTTGCATTCGGTCTAGGTTATGATGAAGACCAAGATGGCCAAATTAGTGGAATAAACGGAGTTGGACAACTGGAGGTACCATTTAGGATGGGATTATCTTCTTCAGAAGTAACTACTGGAGGCTGGTTTTTTCAAGATTTTATTAACCCTGGCAATTTGGTATCAAATCCAGAAGTATTAACACCAGGTGATTATATCAAAGTGCGTCTAGTTATGGATTTTACGGCGAATGGAGGTTCGGGTTCTGCAAGTTGTTATAAGCAAAATTTAACGCAGGGGGAGGGAGTTTTAACAATCATTCCAGGCATGGAAAATATCCCTCTTAGTTTAGATTTTTCTGCTGATGACTTTAGCAATCCTTCACTTTGGAATGGCATGGTATGTCTCATACAAGCAGAGGCTAATTTTATTGATAATATAAAAGTTGGTAAAGAAGTACCAATAGAAGCAGCTCCTGATCCAATATGTAATGCTGAGGTCAATTTTGATTTTACGCTGAAATATTGTGAGTTCCCAGATGTATTAAGGACTACAATAGTCGATGGTTTTGGAAATCCATTTGTAAACTCATTTATAAATCTAGACGGATCAACAGAGGTAACTGTAGTTGAGGAGTTACCGCCGGGAAGCTATTCAGCAAATTTCTTAATGGAGAATTTAATAGGATTGGTCTTGGATGAGGTAGATGTTGATTTTACTGTAGTTTCGAATGATGTAAACTGCAATCCTGGATTAGTAGTAAGTGAAGAGCCGGTTCAAAGTTTGTCCAGCGGTACATCTGAGGCAGAAGGAACTTTGGAAGAAATTAGTATAAACACACAAGTGCAGATTGAAGAAAAGTCAAAGTTTATCTTTTATCCTAACCCTACCAGTGGAATCTTAAATTTTGAATTTTACTCTAAAACGAATTTGAATAGTTTAAGAATCTTAGACATGGCAGGAAGAAAGGTGTTTGAACAAAGCCTCGAAAAAGATCTTAATACTCTAAGAGTGGACCTGAGTGGCGAAAGAATTGCGAATGGGATGTATATAATTGAGTTGCAATTAGAAGACGAAATTATTACCAAACGAGTAATGATTGAGAAGTAATAGCTTGATCAATTATACACTTTGACACATTATATTCCAAATCTTAAGTTTTTAATCAGATGCATTAAAAACTTAGGGTTTGGATTATAAGAGAATTTCACCTTAAGAATGTATATTAGTTTTCTTTGATGGTCTAATTTTTGTAACAATTACCAAAAGCTCTTAAATGGGGAAGAAGACACCCAAATATCGATTGCTTAGAGCCAGAATCATTTCTGATCTAGAGGAAAATTTGGACAAGGGATTAACCTACCACGGCGTGCACCATACCCTAGACGTTTGTAATGCATGCAATGGATACATTCGAAGGTTGTCCTTAAAACCAAAAGACAGACTCCTTTTAAGAACAGCTGCACTAATGCACGACTATGGTTTTTTGAAATCATTTAAAAATCATGAGGAAATAGGATGTAAAATAGCGAGAGAGAGTCTTCCAAAATATAACTATTCATCTAAGGATATTGATAAAATCTGTGAGATGATTATGGCAACTAAGATTCCCCAATCTCCACAAAACAGACTCTCTAAGATACTTTGCGATGCCGATTTAGATTATCTGGGAAGAAGTGACTTTAAGAAAATTGGAGATACACTCTTCGAAGAACTAAAAAACCATAAGGTCTTAAAGACAAGACTAGAATGGAATAAGATTCAATATAAGTTTTTAACTACCCATAAGTATAAAACACCGTATGGGCAAAAATATAGACAACCAATAAAGCAGAAACACATAAAGAAACTAGAAGCGTGGTTGCATAAAAATGCACCTAACTTTCTCAAAACTTAAAAATTATACGTAGCAACTAAACTTCCACTTCATGAAAAAACTGTTTTTAACATTGGTGTATGCAATGTTTTTGAGCCAGACTATGGGTGTGGCTCAATCGTCTGTAATTGACAGTCTTATCCAAAGTATTGACGAATCGGCGAAAGACAGCACACAGGTTGATCTTCTCTTAGAGATTTCACAAAAAACTTTTCAATCAGATCCAGAAAATTCAATCAACTATTCGAATAGGGCAATCACTCTTAGTAATGAGATAAATTATAAGAAAGGACTAGGTTATGCCTATAAGAATATTGGACTCGCCTATTATATTAAAGGTGACTATACGGAGGTTCTTAAATATTGGAAACAATCCTTAGCGACCTTCGAAGCAATGAATTTTAAGTTAGGAATCAGTAATCTTCAGAATAATTTAGGCGCGGTGTACTTTTCAAAAGGGGATGACCCTAAGGCATTGGAATATTATCTTGCCTCTCTTAGACTTGCAGAAGAAATTGATGATAAAAAACGTATTGCTACTGCGAATGTAAATATTGGTGCAGTCTATTTTAACGACGAGGCAACTTGGGATCAGTCTTTAGAAGCATATGAAAAGGCCATGAAATATTCTCAAGAAATAGATTATCAAGATGGTATTGGAACCTCGGCGATGAACTTGGGCGAGATGTATTTAAAAAAGCGAGATTTTAATTCTGCACTTAATTATTTGAACATTGCTCTTAATTCATTTAGAAACTCTGGTAGTTCCACTTCACACGCATTAAACCTTATTGGAAACACGTATTTAGAAAAAGGGGATTTAAATTTAGCATTAACATATGGATATGAAGCAATCGCCTCTGCAAAAAAAATTGATTCCAAAGGAGAGTTATTAAAAGCTTTAGTGGGCTTAGGAAATGTATACCAGAAACAAGGAAACCATTCTGCAGCGATCAAAGAATTTGAAAAAGTAGAAAACATAGCTTTAGAAATAGGACATAATTTAGAACTAAGGGATGCATATGCAGGCTTAGCGCAATCAAACTCTTCCCTTGGTAAGTATAAATTGGCATTTGCTTATGGAGAAAAGCTGGGAGCAATTAAGGATTCTATTCGAACACAAGAATCAGATAAAATCATGGGTGACTTAAGGTTTGGATTTGACTTAGAAAATAAAGAGAAAGAGATTGCTTTACTTAATAAGGACAATGCTATCAAAGAAGCTATAATTAAACAGGATTCTATTTTTAGAAACTTTTTATATGCTTTGGCATTTTTACTTTTGAGTATTCTTGCAGGTATTTATTATCAGTATCGATTTACCAAGAAATCAAATAAACTTTTAGCAGAGGAAAGGAACAGAGCAGAAAGCATTTTATTAAACATATTACCCAAGGATACTGCTGATGAACTTAAAGAAAAAGGCTTTGTAGAGGCAAGAGAATTTGAACAAACCACAGTCTTATTTACAGACTTTAAAGGATTTTCTAAAGTTGCAGAACAAATCCCTGCCGATAATCTAGTAAAGAGTGTTGATTATTATTTTAGAAAATTTGATGAAATTATAGGAAATCATAATCTAGAAAAAATTAAAACAATTGGAGATGCGTATATGTGCGCAGGAGGCCTACCTACGCCTAATGATACAAATGCTAAAGACGCGTATTTGGCAGCGATAGATCTATTGAACTTTGTCAATGAAACAAAAAAGAACCCACCGGAAGGGATTCAAATATTCGATGTAAGAATTGGTATAAACACAGGTCCTGTTGTAGCTGGGGTAGTGGGTACTAAAAAATTCCAGTATGATATATGGGGAAGTACGGTAAATATTGCTTCTAGAATGGAATCCAATTCTGTAAAAGGAAAGATTAATGTTTCAGAAAATACGTATAAACTATTAAAAGATGAATACGAATTTACCTATCGGGGAGAAATAGAAGTAAAGAATGTAGGTAAAATGAAAATGTACTTCGTAGGTGCAGATGTGAAAGAGAGTATAATGGTAACATAATCTATTTAGATAAATGCAAGTAATGGAAAAGCCCTTGAACTGAATTCAAGGGCTTTTTTGTTGTTATGGAATTGCATCTCTTTAGAATGGAATCTAGACAGATGCTTGGAAAGTATTAAACCCTCCTCTAGTAAACAATTCTATCTGCCACTAGAAAAAGCTGAAACATCCGTTTTCTGTAGTAGTATATAACTCTCTGCACATGTTGGTTTATCCTTAGCTAATTTACCAAGTTGGTTCTGATAAATCTGCATAAGTTCAGCGCGAGAACTCCAACGACTACTTAATAAGATTTGCATAACGTCATCACTCACTGTAAAGCAATCATTCTCTTTGGATGCACAACGTGAATCTCTTACTAGATAATCAGAAGATTCTTGAACAGCACGCATAAATTCTTGTAAATTTTGCCATGGCATTGCATTCACACTGTTCCAAAATAAAGTAGCTTGTTTTTCGCAAGAATCTTTGGATTGGTTTAAATTAGGTTTTTCTGGTCGTCTTTGCTGGGCATTTGTAATTTGCACAGTAAATACGAATAATAATAAGGTGAAGAAAAGATTTGAAAGTTTCATAATTAAATTTTTAAAAATTGTTAATAAATGAATTAAGCTCTATAATGTTTAATCTTATTTTTTAATAAAAAAGAAGTCTCCTCCTTGATGGCCTGAATCCCGAATAGGACCATAGCCTGGGTCGTTTGTTGTATTGGACAGGATCCCTTCTCGGATTTCTGAAAATATATTGGAAGCATATACCATAGAATCCTGCGTGTTTTCCATATACCAGAACAATTGATCTATAAATATCGAATGATCAGGAACACTCTCTACAGATCCAGATGTCAAGGCTATCCGGCTTTTCTTGTTTGAGATATTTTCCTTCTTTGGAGAATAGGTATTTATGTCTCTTAAAATACTTCCCCCAAAGCAGGCATCAGATACCACTAGGACATTCTGTGCTACTATCGAATTTAGAAAATGCTTTATCTCTGTATTGGAGATCCAGTTTCTTCTGGAACTCTCATGTCCTTCCACAGGAATCCAATAGCCCGTGTCATCATGTACTTGACCATGTCCTGCATAGAAAATAAGTAAGTTGTCATTTTTCTTTACGCGATTCGTTACCTGTTCAAAACCATCATATATGTCGTCTCTACTCGCGTTTGTTTTCTTAATTATATTTTCAGATTTGAAACTAAAATTATTCGTTAGGATGCTTTCAAATTTAGTCAGATCTTCTAAGGGACGACTTAATTTTTTTAGGTTTTTGTAATTTTCATTTCCGATCATCAAGGCATAGTAATCACCTACGGCCTGTGTCTCAGCATCTATTGCCTCCGTCTTAGGTTTTACACCCCTGGTAGCCTGCGTGAGAACTTCTGCATCATTGGAAGAAGAATTGTTCTGAAGTAAAAAGAAACCAGCTACACACAACAAGGCTATACTTGCTGCAATCAATACAATGGAGCTAAACTTAGTTGTTCCTGCCTTTTTAATAGTCGTTTCTTCTTCGTGAAAAAATGCTATAAGTTTACCAACGGTTTGTAGTCTCTCTTCTGGATTTTCACGTGTACATGCATAAATGGCATCCGCAATTTCCCTACGTTTTGAACCTGTTTTATTGCTGTCGAGTTTTTGGTATATTTCTTCTTGCGTCTTCTCTACTAGTTTCCAAGCCCGATAGTTTTTGTCTGAAGAAAATAAGTACTTAAGAAGATAGCCTAACTGAAAAATATCAGAGCTCTTTGAGATAACCTGTGAAGTCCTTTGTTCTGGAACAATAACAGACAGTTTTTCATATTCAGATTTCTCTTCTGAGATAGTAAATCGATTTGAAAGTTTGAAATCAAGAAGTTTGAGATTAAGTTCTTTATTTATGAGAATGTTTTTGGGTGTTATATCTCCATGGGGAAAACCAATAGACTCTACACCATAATCATCTAAGTATTTTGAACTATGTGCTGCATCCACCGCGGAACATACAGAAAGAAATATTTTAGAAAGTTCTTTATATGAGTAAGTACTTCCATAACGGTTTAAGAATCCGTCTAATTCCCCTCCTTTAAAGAATTCACTTACCAAGATAAAGCAATCTTTGTCTTGGATTTTAGTAATAAAGAATTCCTTGAATTTAATAATATTGGGGTTGTGCAATTTGGCAATTCCCAATGCGAGGCGTTTAAAAGTACGTTCTAGTTTAAGCACCTCTTCCTTAGTATCTGCAAACACAACTTTAAGAACACATACCTCTTCTGTAAACTTATGTTTTACCTGATACGTTTTAGAATTACGCTCTGGATTAATTTGATTAAGAACTATGTAGTTCCCAATTTCAGTTATGTCGAAGTTGTTCTGTTTCACGACGATGCTTTATTATTAATAACTAAGGACAATAAATATGTTACCCAGGTTTCGCATATTATCGGAAGCCATTTAAAATACGAAATTTTAAAGATCTCTTACAGATACGCAAGTATTGCTTTTGCCTCATCTAAATATGAACTACTATTATCACCAGATATATCTTCAAATAGTTTTTTAGCCTTTCCTGAGTCTGCCATTAAGTGACAGATGGCATAATCCCATACCGCCATATCCATGTTTTCATGATCCTCACCTGCAGTATTTATAAAACTATTATAGTGTTTTAGAGCGTTTGCATAATCCTCATTGTTTAAACTTGCTTTTGCCAAATAGAATTCAGCTCGCTTATAATCGTCGAGGGGCTGCATGTATCTGCGAACATATTTAGACAATTGTTTTTGCGCATCATCCCATTTGGAATTATTAAACATTTTTAGTCCAGTAAGAAGGGTGTCTACTCTCGCCTTTTCTAGAATCTCAAATTCTTGCTTAGTAATGCGCTCCCCTTGAAAAACCATAGTTGTAGTATCTTTTGAATTATCTCCTCTTGAGTTAATCATGACTTTTGCGTATTCCATAATTAGTTCTTCTGTCTTAGGAACAGAACTATTATAATGTTTAGTGAATAACTGCTCTGGACTTTGTTTACAGGATGTTATTAAGAATACAGTTAGCAAGAGTATTGCTAGACTTGGTATGGATAGGTTTATTCGAAATTTAGTTTTCATGAATGTTTGTTTTATTTTTTACGAATACACTGCACGTAGCAGTTTACTTTATAATTTTAAAATATATTGTTTCTGTTCCAATTTGCTCTGCACTCGCTTTTTTTACCCTAGCGCCTCTCGTGTTATTTTCTAAATACGTACTTTCTAATAAGGCTTCAAATGGATTCCTATTTACAAGTGGGTTTCCTAGTCCTCTGCTTGTAGGACTTCCATTAATAATTCCAGAAAGATTTAAGGGTGCATCAGAACATATGAGCTTTAAAGTTTCATCTCCATAGGGCTCCGCAATTTCAATACTATAATCAGTCGTGTAGGACTCACCTGGTTCCAGAAAATATTCAGAAGCCGTATAGCCTAAGTCTATAGCAGGTATCACTAAGTTGATGACATTATCGGGTTGAATGTCAATAAGAGAAAAGTACGCTTTTTCTTTTCCTGTATTTGTTATCTTAAACTTGATACAAGTACCTATGGGTATACTTAAAGATTCTTTATCAAGAGCGTGCTCTGTTTTGGAATTTGACTCCTCACAGTTTGTTTCAAGAATCTCTAAATTAAATGTAAAATTTGATTCTGGTCTATTATAAGATCTCAGTATTTTACCCTGTGTGTACGATTGTAATGTCTTTTTTAAAGCAAGCTTGTAGTTCCTAGATTTAGATTTGTTAAAAACTTCTTTATATACAAGGTCACCCTCTTTTGTAGTAATGGATAGTTCGTTTTTTATATCTGTAATAAACAAATCCGCATTTGAATGTACAGCCTGCACAAAGGAAGCTGTTTGAACCTCATCAATGAAAGGAGACCATGGTGATGCTGCATCTAGATCCACATGAATATTGCAAATTATAGGAGGCTCACAGTTTTCTGTGACTTTGATTTTAATAAGTTCTTCTTCACGGATTTCCAAAGGAGCATCAAGTTCGATTTCTGAAACCATCAAGCCCGCTTTTTTAACAATACCATTCGCTACTGTCTTATCTTGGTCAAGGGATACAATTGCCACCTTTGCATTTTCATACACGTTTAGTATAGTGCCAATTTCAGCAAGAATGTTGCTTGGGTTATTTATTGATTTAATTGGGTAAAGACGTTCTTGCTGTTCAAGCGTCCCTCCAAACAAATATGTGTTTTCTGGTCCTTCCCACTGGGGGTTCTGTCTAGGAGCTAAAGATTTCATTTTCAATTTAATTCTATCGAAGAACTCTTCAAAAGAAAAATTACTTTCCATATTCGCTAGTATAGTAGCTATCGAGTAGCTAAGGCTCCCAACAGGATTTGCTTGTTCATCTAAGGTTTCAAAGTTTAATTCTCCTGAACTAGCCCCAAAAAAACTTGCCATAGGTGCCAGGTTTGGATCATTTAGATTCTGTATACCCATGCGCTTTTCTCCCGAGCTGGTATTTCTAGTATAATTTTTAGGGGCCATTACCTTATCCGTTCCTCTTGCTTTACCCATTCCTCGCGTTCCAGTCCCTGAATGACATGAGTCTAGGATGAGAATAACCTGACCGGTGTTGCCGCAGCTTCTCCGCATCTTTTCCGTTATAGCACCTATCTGATCATCACGAATTAAATTTTGTCCCTCATTAAATCCTTCGACATAATCAATGTATGAATTGTAAGGAACGATTGCTTCATCTAGATTGTCTATTTCGTCCCCGTTATCATCGAGAACTTGTTGACCATGCCCAGAAAAGTGAATGTAGACTACATCCCCTTTTTTTAATTTCTTTTGCAAGGCATTGATGGAGTTTAGAATACCTTCTTTGGTTGCATCTTGGTCAAATATTGTACTTATGTTTTCACTCGGAAAACCTAGAATCTTAAGTGCTTGGCGAATATGTATTACATCATTTTGACTTGAAATATCTGGCCAGCCACCTTCTTCAGGATAGTCACCAATTGCGATGATAAGGCCATATTTTTCAGCTTGTAATGATCCTAACAAAAGGCAGAACGTCAATATGGAAAGAAGTTTGTTCATAAGGAAGTTGTTGTAATACTATATAACAAAATACATTGGTTTCGTTTCGATTTTAAAAGATATTAAAGGAGACAGATACAAAGTAGCCGAGCTCATATTTCTGTGTCAAAGGAAGGATTTCTGTAAACCCTTCAAATGCATCACCAGCCTGGAAACCACTGGAAAGTCTTTCTACCTTAGCTCCCATTATACCCCCTGTTAAAAGTAAGCGTTGGTTTTGGCCGATAAGTAGGGTAGGGCCTAGAAAGAAAGATGCCGACTGAATGGTATTTCCACCTAATATTGGTAATCCTACCCCAAAGGATCCTCCCAATGTTACAGAGCTTAAGTTTTGTTTATAAAAATGTGCAAAGGATGCAATCACAGGAATAAAGTCATCCTTTTCATCAGCTGTTATAATTCCATTTACAACAGAGTACTGAAAGGTAGGTTCTGTAAATCCACCAAATGCCATTCCCACACCACCAGAGATTTTGTAGGCTCCAGAAACAGGTATTGTTTGCTTTAACTCTTTGAATTCTTCGAAGGTATTTATTTCGTTTTTCTTAGCAAATGATACTTCTATTGTGACCTCTTCCCCGCGTGCCTGAATGGGAGGAAATGAGTAGCTAAAAGAATTGTTTTGAAGCTCTTCATACACTTGTCGTAACTCTGCCATGACAGTATGGTTTTCTTCAGAGGTATAGTTTACATTCGGGTTTAGCTTGAAGTTGCTAAATTCTTCAACATTTGAACGCATCACACCCACAACAGAATCAGTTGAAGAGTATATGAAGTTGAGTTGGGCATCCTCATTATTTCGATTTATAACCTTTAGACTTGTAGCAAACCTTCCCCATTCTGAAGTAAGCGCTTTATATTCTTCTTGCGCCTCTTCATAGGATTTTACAGAAGCCTGTATTTCTTGTTCTTTTTTCATTTCGTCGATAAGATCATCGATGTCTATTTTTTCATGCGTTTGCTTAGCAAAGGCATAGCGAATTTCTTCTTCAATAAGTTCTTTTATTCTAGATGGCTTAATATTCGGATTTGTTTTAAGATTGGCAATATCAGTAATTGCTAAATTTCTGCTCTTTTGCGCCTGCTCAAACAGGGATAACTTTTCATAAGCACTGTTTAAATTGGATTCAACTGACTGTAATTTTCCAGTCAATGCATTGAATGTACTTTTAGATTGCATGATGTCTTTGCTGGAAGCACCACGAGAACCAGGAATGTAACCGTAATCGTATCCTACATCTGTACCCATAGAAAGACCACCTAACAAATTTCCAAAAATGGACATACCACCTGTACCTTGTGCAGAGAACTGACTTGGATCTAAGGCACTAGAACTTTGACTATAACTGTTTTGATCTACATCAACAACTGCTTTAGTGATATAAGGATTAAATTCCTTAATGATAACAGTTATATTTTCATTCTTTTTGACATAGGGTTTTGTAATTGTCTCACCATTCATTTTATATTCTATTTCATCATTAAATAGATTATACTCGATGGTCAGACCATTGTTATTTTGAGCCTGTATCTTGCTTACAAGAAACAAACAAATAATTATGATAACGCTTAAATGTTTCACGGGAAGTTGTTTTAAGTATTGCAATAAAAGTTTTAAAAGTGCTAGCAGTAAATCACTTTACTGCCAGCTTTACTAACCAAATTTTATCTAAGATTATTCCATACGTCTACACGCTCTGCTCTCTTCCAAGCATATTCAAGATCGGATTGCATATCCTTTGATTTTGAATCCATATTAGGAGCAGCAGCAAGACTAGTATTTCTCACCCTAGTGTCTGCGTCGTTATGTACCATTACACAGCGATACAAATAACCAGAATACTCTCTTGTGCGAACAAATTTCTTTTCACCAGTGTAGGCCCATTGCATAGGTACAGCCCCTCTGGTTTTTGTTGTTGCCGTATCTGCAAAATCACAATTCCCTTTCTTACATAAATCTTTTGAAGCAAGACCATCACCTACTAACTGATATAGTTCATAAGCGGCTATTAAATTTCTGTCCGTCTTGATATTGCCTAATTGCTGTACAAAGCTATAAGGTACTTGTTTGCGCGCTGGATACGCTGCAGCCATTTTAGCCACATAATCAGAAACAAGATCTTGATCAATCTTGGAGTCTGCATTCATTTTTTCAACATATTGCACGACGACTAATTCATTTGCTACATTATCAGAGGACCGGAGATAATCACTTATACTACTGCGCACATGAAATGCTTTTATTTCAGTAGAGGCCTTACTGTTAGCGATATTATTAATACGCTTTGTAAAGTCAGAAATGAGACGCTCTTGTTGTAAGTTTTGATTGGGAAGTATGTTTTTCCCGCCCTGACCGTAGAGACCAGCTCCACATAGGAATAGTGTAAAAATTAAAAGATAATTTTTCATTGGAAGTTGTTTAAATGTTAAATAATAATAAGAAAGTTGTTCAATAATGATTACATAAGAAGATAACAAATTTGTTCTTTGGTGTTACTCTAGAGACTGTTAAATTCCTGAAAATTGATGATATGTGATATAATCCTAATGCGTCATCTTTTGGTTTTAGGGTAGTTACATGAACATTCGAGTATTATTTATGATTTTCCTTAGCAGATATGACTGAGCTTAAGTAATTATTTTATTTTTAGTGTAATCATTACACAACAACTTGACAGACGAAGAAATAATATCATATCTAAAACAAGACGTGAGAAAGCATGATAGGGCTTTATCCTATCTATTCACACAGGCAAAATATAAAGAACCTATTATCGCATTCCTGCGAAATAAAGGCGTAAGCAATAATGATGTAGAATCTCTATGGACTGATATTGTTGTTAAATTTGCAAGCCTAGTCAAAAATGATAAGTATCAGCATACAAATAAAATGCAGGCCTATATTAAGAATCTAGCGAACTTTGTAGCACTCAATTATTTTAGAGATAAAAAGAAAGAACCGACTGCCCAAGTGTCAGAACCAGTATCCGATACATATCAAATTGCATACACAACAAATCACCATTTTGAATTAAAAAGGCTATTAGATGCACAACTTTCTAAAATAGGTGAACAGTGTAAAGAACTCCTATTACACTGGGCTCATGGCTATTCTATGAAAGAAATTATGCAGAAACTCAAAATAATAAGTGAAGTTGCTACAAGAAAAAGGAAACATTCTTGTATGAAAAAGTTATTAGAGTATGTGAACAAGGATGAGAAGATGTCAGAATTACTAAAAGAATATTATAATGAGTTAAAACAAACACTATGACTAGCGATCCAAAAGAGCAAGTAGTCAAAGATCTATTGTACGAAGCCTCCGCGCGGAAATATTTAAAAGAAGGAAGGGCTCAGAAAAAGAGACCTATTTTTAAATACTTGGCCGCGGCAGCCGCAGCAGTAGCTTTAATCTTTATCCTGGTAAATTTCCCTTCAGGAGACACTATCGATAAGCGTACAGCTATGGTGCAAGAAGAATTTACTTTTCCAACAATCACAAAATCTAGATCGTCAAGTATTGCAATAGTTGATAACTATATCAAAGAATTGAATGCGGAACAATACGAACTTGTCTTGGAAAAACTATATGGAAATACACTTTCAGAAAAAGATGCCTATACGAAATCGCAGCTATATTTTAAATTAGGTAGATATACAGAGGCAGAAGCATTATTAGAGGACTATGTGTTTAAAGACGCATATTACAATGAAGAAAAACGATGGCTTCAGTTTTTATTAGCATTTCAAAAAGGAAATAAAAAAGAACAACTTATAGAACTTAAAAATACACTAAGCCTAAACTACCAAACAAAGGCTAAAAAATTGCTAGACAGGCAATTCCAGTAATAAAAAGATACTTAGAATTTTTAATTGGGATAGAGTATTTCTCTTTTCCCATACAGGTCAGCCGTTGGTACTGCCAACGCACTGAGAAACTGTTTATTAACATAAAACAACTTAACCATGAAAAATTTAATTTTGATTATTGCTTTATTTATAGGCAATCATGCACTACAGGCTCAGCAAAAGAGTATTCCAAATCCTGAGCAAACAAGGGAATATGCATTAAACCAATTTTCTAAAAACCTAAATGCTCTAGTCTCAGAAAACACATCACATGAGAGTAAGAAACTAAACATTATCAAACTCATTGGGCACCAACTCATGCACTGGCATGATAACCCACATGACATAGATCAAACAAAAACGATTATGGCTAATGAGGTAAGCTCTAGAACTGCAAAAGCTGTTGCGAAAAACGATCCTAAAGCACAGAGAGAATTTAAAAAGCTAGCAAACGACGTGTCTAATATTGTGACTGGGAATGCAAGTGTTACCTATAAAGAAATGCGTGTCATGCAAATTATAGGCTACTTTGTTTCACAAACTCAAATCGACCCGCAACCAGTAGATTGGGATAAGTTTATGAAGAACATAACAGATAATCCTAAAATAGATCAAGCTAAAGTATCTGCCTATGTCCAGCAAATCATGGCTAAAAATTCAGATGCAAATGTGGTGCCAAATCGATTAAGAAATGCATTAGGATCTGTAGACAGAGACCCTAATTTAAAAGCAGCTATTGAAATTTATGAAACATTTGGTGCACATAGACTAGGTAAAGAGGCAATGTGTGAAGGTAACGCATGTGATAAGAACAATACCCGTAATGTAAAATCAAGAGGTGCTGCAACAATTTGGCAGTACACGGGAGAAAAAAGATTTTTCACAAGCCAGGATAATTTTGGATGGAGATACCGCTGTGTACTGGTAAACCCAAATAGCGACAGAGAAAGAAAATCAAAAACTCTAAATGCAATGGATGATTCAAAGATGGAAGAAGATGACATAGAGAACAGCTTAGAGTTTTCTTGGAAAAGAGAACAAAATGTGGATAGATGGTAAAAACCCCTTATTGAAAAGAGAGGAGGAGTCTTAATGACCCTCCTCTTTTTTTTATAATCTTAGCAATCTCTGAACACTGAGAACATTGTTCCCTTCATATATTTTAACTATATAAACACCTGTAGCCAAATGTGCAATAGGTATGCGCGTTTTGTTTTGAGAATATTCTTCAGACAAAATGGATCTGCCCTGTAAATTGTAAATCTCTACACGATAGCTGCCTTCCAATTTATTTTGCATCCGGATATCTACAAATTCTCCATGAATAGGATTAGGGTGTAGGACAAAATTTGGTGAGTCATCGCGTATAATTGCACTTACTGTTGCGCTTTCAGTTGCATGCCCATCTGTGTCTAACTGATTTAATTTATAATAGTATTCTAAATTTTTGAATACTGTTTTATCTTGGTAGCTATATAGATTTGATGTATTTGAATTTCCCTTGCCTTCTATAAACGCAATTTTTTCAAAACTGCCATTTGCCCCTTCTTTCCGCATGACTTCAAACCCTAAATTATTTAACTCACTTTTTGTTTCCCAGTGTAAAGAGATAATGTTCTTATTAACCTTCGTATGTAGGTCTGCTAATTCTACTGGTAAAATAAATTCGCAGACGACATCAGCACTCCAGCCCTGCTTGACAACAGAAACATCTGAGAAAAATTCTAAGGTAAAGCAGTCACCAGGTGCACTTGCTAGAAGATAACCACCACCAGGTGCATCCGCAATGCTAGTTCCACAAAACTCTCCACCAATTTGAGGAGCAGAAGTGCTGCTACCTGCATATACTTTAAGCCAATCCCAGCAATCTATATTATTATCTTTTTCTTCAATTTCAAAACTTGTAAATGTAATATTTAGTAACTCTCCTGGACTATCAGGGCAGATAGTAATTGTTTCACTCATATTGTTCTCATAAAAGCCACACAGACCTCCAGGGTCATACGTACTCGTGCTACATATAGCTATACAGGCTGCACAGGGTCCCCCACAATCAATACCTTCTTCTCCTTGGTTTTTTATATTGTCTGAACATGTTGCTGCCTCTACACAAACATATGGTTCTGTTGTTCCTCCGCAATAGATAGCGTCAGACTTCCAGTTGATTTGCTTACCCCAATAATTAATCACTGCAGATTGATCTTCAGTAAACATGACCATACAATCATCATTACTGTAATCCATATAGTTGTAAAAATTTGTTGGGATATCGGGACAATCTTCAGGTACATCAGTACAACTTGCTATCGCAGGACATGGACCTGAATTATTTTCTTGCATAGGCGTATCGGTTATTGCAAAAGGACCAGGAGGGTTAAGGTCAATATCGCTGCAGTCCGTATTACTAAATACATGGGGTAGACCTAAATAATGCCCTACTTCATGTACGGCAACCCTACCATTTGTAAAGGTAGGGGAGGTATTCATTGTAGCTCCAGAACTACATGAAACACCGGGAGCACCAAACACATCTTGACGGATAAAAACGCCATCGCCATTTGCCGACCCCGGCAAATAGGAAACACCTGCAACGCCACTTGGTAATCCAGCAGTAGCGGTATTACTTACATATAAATTTAAGTAACCCTGCCAGGGTGCAGAAAGTGTAGTCCAGGTATATTGCCCAACTGTAATTGCCGGCTGGCCATCTTCCAAAACGGAACATTCAGGATGATTCTGATTTGCTAGGCAAAATTGTATGCAGCTTCCCTCACCAACTTGGGGTGCGTAAGAAAGTGGATACGCTGAAGGACAGATACCATTTAGGGTAGATGTGTAATAACTCAGGTCCTCATTATTTGCAGCAAAATCTTCATTCATTTTTGCTATCTGTGCTTCTGCTTGTGATAATAAACAAGCTGGATCTGCACAGTTAATAGGCGTATTGTAATGCACGGCTACAGGTATTATAACAGAGTTGTTTGTATTACAACTTAGAATAGATCTAGTTTCAACGTCGATTGTTTCCTTCTTAAGTTGTCCCTTATACCAAGCGGCAAACTTTTCATCATTTTCTAATCGTTCATTCAGGAAATCGTGAGTTGCACATTTACTTTGTGCATAGAGCTGTGTTGATTGCATGCAAATGAGTATTGCAATTATACAAGTATACAATAAGCGCATTGTTTATGACTTTTGATTTTGTAAAGCATTGGGTATTGATAGTATCCCAATAGAAACAATTAATCTGCCAAAACGCCCTTGATATTATGATTGCCTATATGTGTTGAAAATTTCTTAGTTCGACTCGGTAAAATGACACTGTAGAGTGCTTTTAAAAGCCCTTAAGTGACGATATCACGTCATATGATATTTAGCCTTAATATAAAACATGCAAACTTCTATTCTATCTAATAGAATGAGTGAAAATCTTAATATGAGCTTCTATAAGAATTAAAAAACCACTCAGTTTTTTAATTACTATTATAAAGCAAGGTCTCTACATCAATGTTATTAGAGGAATTTGACTCTCCGCCGCTTCCATTAAAAATAGTAGCATTGTAACTTACCGTTCCAGATGTTCCCTGTGGGTCATAGACTCCATAAAAACCAAAGGTAGAACTATCATTCGCATCCAATGCTGTAGTTCTAACCCAGATATGAAAACTTGCATTCGGGGTATACGCCCAATCACTATTATCAACAGGGAATATTTCGAGTAAGGTCAAGTTAGGGTCATAATCTATCGTTAATCTTGGATCCTTAGGCATAACAACAGTAATGTCCTCATCCGTTCCTGCTCCTGCATTTTCTTGCACCTTCACAGTAAATACAGTGCTTGTAACTCCATTTGCAATGTTAGGAATAAGAGTAGTCACAGGACTAAGATCTGGATCTACAGCAGCTACACAGCTTATGTCTGCTTCCCATCCATCTGGAGTTACAGACCCATCAGAATCAAACTCAAAGGTAAGGCATCCACCAGGCGTGCTAGCAGAAACAGAACCACCACCTGGAGCTTCTGCAAGTGTAGTTCCACAAAACTCTCCACCAATCTGTGGAGCGGAAGTAGAACTTCCATCATAGACACTTAAGAAGTCCCAACATTGCGTCGTATTTCTTCTTTCTACATCAAATTCATTAAATGTAACAGTAAGTATTTCTGTAGGTGAATCAGGACAGAAGGTCCACGTCTCATAGGAATTGTTCGTATAATTTTGTGCAGGACCTCCTTCATCAAAAAAGTCTAGACCACAATAAGAACTACATTCACTACAAGTCGTACCACCACAATCTACATCTTGTTCGTCTGCATCTTGCGCACCATTCTCACATGGCCCAGGAGGAAGTGCACAATCAATTTCACCATAGCCTTCACCACAATAGATAGTATTTGTATTAAATGGAATATTATCAGCATGCCATTTTAATACCGCGGACTGATCAGCTGTAAACATAACCATACACGCATCATCCGTATAATCCATAAAACTAAAAATACTTTGTGCGTTTCCTGAACACTGCTCAGGAACATCTGCACACGAATTTATAGTAGGACAACCATAAAATGGACTAGATTGTCCAGGCGTATCATTTATATCTATTGGTCCTGGAGGATTTGAATCAGAATCAGAACAAGCGCCAAATACATGTGGTAATCCTAGGTAGTGACCCGCCTCATGTGTCGCTGTTCTTCCTAAGTTGTAGGTGCCATTATTGTTTAATGTCCCACCAGAACTACAGCTAAATCCTGGACCACCAAACGCACTTGGTGTAACCCAAAAACCATCTCCATCTCCTGCACCAGGTAACCAAGCCACACCTAAACCTCCTTGACTACCATCCACAAAAATATTTAAGTAACCGGGCCAGTCTGGCGCATCACTTGCCCATTCATATTGTCCTACTGTAATCGCAGGATCACCATCCATAAGTGCGCTGGAAGCGGGATGATTTTGCGTCGCCAGACAAAACTGTATACATGCCCCTTCTCCTACAATGGGAGCTGTAGACATTGGATACGAACTTGGACAAGCATCATTTAAACCCTCATAATAACTATAGTCTGCATTCAGTGCTAAAAAATCCTCATTCATGACTGCAAGTTGAGCTTCCACGGCCTCCAATAAACAGACAGGATCGTCACATGTAATAGGATCATTAAAATGGACCGCAACTGGAATGATTGTCGTCTCCGCACATGCCAAGGATCTATTTTCCGGGGCAATTTTCGCTATTGCCTCTAGATTATTTAGGTACTTCTGGTATTCTTTGTCTTTATGTAAGGAAGCAACAAAAGCGTCCGTTCCACACCTTTGAGCAGAAAGAGAAACATAGCTAAATAGAATTATAGTAAAAATGGATAGGACTTTTGACATAGTTAAATGAGATTATTCGTTTTCAAAATTCTGAAGTGATTGCGGATTGAAGTGCTGTTTTCATATAAATATAAGGATAAATTTTCTGGAATTTAGTCGGTGCTTGAACATTGTGAAAAATTGTATAAGCTAAGACCAAGCAGATCATATATATTAAAATTGTAATGTGGGCAAGTTCTACGTATTTCATACCTAGAACCAGGGCTATGCAGCACTCCACGTTCGTTACGGTACTATGGACTCCCTGCGGGATGCTTACTACCTGCCTGCTTGCGCAAGCAGGCAGGTCCTTCTTGCAAGTACACGCAGACAGGTCCTTCTTGTTTGTATAACTATAACTATCTAAGCCTACGAAAACTTATGGACCACATACCTAATTGCCAGCTAATATTAATTGAGATACTTACCTACAATAGGCATCCGTCTTCCCACACCGAACGCTTTCGTGCTCACGCGTAAGACAGGAGCCGTCTGATAGCGCTTGAATTCACTAATATTTACCAGCCTTAAAATACGCGCCACCAATGCTGCATCATAACCCATTTCTATAATCTCTTTTGGTCCCTTTCTTTGTTCAATATACTGATAGAGAATAGTATCAAGAATTTCATAATCAGGGAGACTATCCGAATCTTTTTGATCAGGGCGTAACTCAGCAGAAGGTGGTTTTGTAATCGTATTTGTTGGAATAACTACACCCTCCTTATTCATAAATTCTGCAAGCGCGTACACTTCCATTTTATAGATATCTCCGATAACAGAAATACCTCCAGCAAGATCTCCATACAGGGTGCCATAACCCACAGCCATTTCACTTTTGTTAGAAGTGTTGAGTAGAATATTTCCAAACTTATTGGACATCGCCATAAGCAAAACACCTCTGCTACGTGCTTGAATGTTTTCTTCGGTGACATTGAAATCTAATCCAGCAAACATAGGATCTAGTTTCTGCATAAAAGCAGAGTACAAATCTTTTATTTCTACAATATCATATTGTATACCTAGATTCTCCGCTAACTGTCGCGCATCATTTACAGAGTGATCAGATGAAAATTGCGAGGGCATAAGTAGAACCCGCACGTTTTCTGAACCCAAGGCTCTCTGTGCTAAGACGGCTGTCACCGCAGAATCAATACCGCCAGAAAGGCCTAAGATGGCCTTCCTAAATCCAAGCTTTCCAAAATAATCCTTAATTCCCAATACTAAAGCGTCATGAATTTTTTCGATTTTAGAAACAGACTGTTCGTTGTTTTTCCCACCCTGCATTACTTGATCTAGATCATATGTTTTAAATGCCTCCTTGAAATAAGGAAGCTCCTCATAGATTTTTCCATCAGGAGAAATAACTACCGATCCGCCATCAAATATGATTTCTGTTTGCGCACCCACATGGTTGATATAAAACATAGGAATATTATAGCGTGCAACGTTGGCCCTAATTATATTTTTCCGTTCATCTGCTTGTTTATAACTAAAAGGGGATGCAGAGGTGTTTATAATAAAGTCAGGATTATATTTCGACATTTCATCTAAGGGAGAAATCGTATAAAGAGGATTTTCATTTGCGATATTCCAGATATCTTCGCAGACCGTAAGTGCAATCTTTTTTCCTTTAAACTCTACAACACCAAACGCACTTGCTGGCTCAAAATATCGATACTCATCAAAGATATCATAGGTAGGAAGCAGGGCCTTATGCTGGATATATTTGATTTCGTTTTCATACAAGAAGTAGGCAGAATTGTATAGATCCTTTCCTTCAGGAACAGGATTACGGGTAGGTGCACCCACCACGATTGCAATGTCATCTGTCAGTGCAGTAAGCTTAGCAATTGTTTCTTCTGAAAGTCTAATAAAGTCTTCAAATTCTAAAAAATCTCTGGGAGGATAACCACAGGTAGCAAGTTCACTGAAGCACACAATATCGGCGCCTGCCTCTTTTGCCTGCTCTACAGCCTCCTTCATATGATTAAAATTCCCTTCAAAATTCCCAATATGATAATTGATTTGTGCTATTGATATCTTCATATTTCTCATTATTCTAATACATATTCTGCCTTTTGCCTAGATATGCACTTAATTCAATTGGTAGCGGCTGAATATTTGTTAATTTTGAAAAATTCTAATCACTACACGAATTCATGGGTAAATATATAGTTTCCGCAAGAAAATATCGGCCACAGAGGTTCCAAGATGTGGTGGGACAGGGCCATGTAGCTAAAACTATTACCAACGCTATTGAAAATGATCAGCTAGCACAGGCTTTTTTGTTTTGTGGACCCCGCGGTGTAGGAAAAACTTCTTGTGCTAGAATATTGGCAAAGATTCTAAACTGCTCTGATAAAAAGGAAAAGGCTGTACCCTGTGAACAATGTGAAGCATGTACAAGCTTTACGGACAATACATCTTTTAATATTATAGAATTGGATGCTGCATCGCATAACAGCGTAGAACACATTCGTACATTGAACGAACAGGTTCGTTTCAGACCTCAACAGGGAGAGTATAAGATATTTATAATTGATGAGGTGCACATGTTATCTGCCTCAGCCTTTAATGCATTCCTTAAGACATTAGAAGAACCACCTCCTTACGCCATTTTTATTTTGGCAACCACGGAAAAACATAAGATCATTCCCACTATATTATCTAGGTGTCAGATATTTAATTTTAAACGTATTACAGTGCCAGATACAGTGACCGCCTTGCAAGAAATTGCAAAAAAAGAATCTGTAGAAATCGATGATGAAAGTCTACACCTGATAGCGCAAAAATCAGATGGAGCACTTAGAGATGCACTTTCTATTTTTGACAAAATAGCAAGCGCGGCACAGGGTAAGGTGAGCTATAAAGAAACAGTTGAGAATCTAAATGTCTTAGACCATGATCACTATTTCAAATTTGTAGATCATTTCCTCAAAGAAGATATCAGTGCAGTACTTAATGCCTATAACGAGATTCTTAAAAGCGGATTCGAACCAGAATTATTAATCCAAGGATTGAGTGATCATTTTAGAAATCTGATGCTTGCGAAAAATACAAGTACTTTGAGTATTCTGGACGCGAGCGAGAGTTTATTAGAGAGATACAAAAACCAAGCAGAACTCCTAGATCTTGATTATGTGTTAAATGCACTAAACATCTTAAATGGAGCGGACTTAACATTGCCTAGGTCAAATCAGAAAAATCTGCACGTAGAAATTGCATTAAGCAAAATCGTATTCCAAAAACATTTAAAAAAAAAGATAGTACGTAGGAGTAGCCACAATACTGGAGAAGCTATAACTGCACCTAGTTCAGCACCACAGAAAACAATTCTTAAATCACCAGTTAAAGAAATTCCTAAGGCAAATGCAATTCCACAAGTGAACACTTCCATTCCTAAAGTAAGCCTAAGTAAAGAAGCAGCTGAAAAGGAAACCATAGATTTATCAAAATCGGCCACGCCATCCGCTCCAAAGATCACAACAAACATTAATTCAATAATAAGTCAGATTAGACAAGAAGAAGAGGATAAAAAGAAAGCGACTATAGAGTATAATACGGAGAACCTCCAAGCAATATGGGATGCGCATAAAGAAGTACATGGCTCTGCCTCCGTAAAAAATTCCTTAGAAAATACGATATTTGAGCTTAAGGAAAAATCGCTTTCAGTGTTTGTGCCGACGTCTGTTGCAAAAAGTATGATTCAGCAAGAAAAGGAATTGCTTAATTCCTTGCGGACAAAATTCAACATTGTAGATTTAGAGATTAATATAGAAGCTGACATGTCAAAATTTCCTAATTACAAAACAATTGAAACAAAAAAGTTGTTAAGCGAGCAAGAAGTGTTTACAATTATGGAAGAAAAAAATCCTAAACTGAGAAATTTGATTGACAGGTTTGAAATGAAACCTATTAAATAACACAATAAAAATGAGTGAAAAACCACTGTGGTATCTAGAAAACATTAACGTTGGAGGTATTTTCTGCCCAAAGAAAATGCATAAGTCTTTGGATGCGGACCATAAGAAGGTATATAAGAAAAATGAATATGTGTATCTCCCAGCACAGAGTAGTGATAAAATCTACTTCATTACTAAAGGAAGAGTGAAGATTGGAACATATAGTGACACGGGTAAGGAAATTACTAAAGCTATACTTGATGAGGGCCAGGTGTTTGGTGAACTCGCAATAATTGGAGAAGAGAAACGAAGAGATTTTGCCATCTCTATGGAAGAATCAGAAATCTGTTCTATTACAACAGAAGAAATGAAACATCTTATTAAAGATCATTCAGGTCTCTCTCTCTTTCTTATGAAGATAGTGGGCTCTCGTGTACTAGATGTAGAACAGCGTTTAGAATCCTTAGTGTTTAAAGACTCGCGTAGCAGAATTGTAGAATACTTAGTTGACATGGTAACTAAAAAAGGAGAGCGTGTAGGATATGAGTGGGTTGTAAGAAATTTTATCACGCACCAAGAAATTGCAAACCTCACAGCTACCTCTAGACAAACAGTTACAACAGTATTAAACGAACTTCGAACAAACAATCTACTTACGTTTAACCGCAAACGACTTTTAGTCCGTGACTTAGAAGCATTGAAAACTGAAATCAGAGCCTAATGTATAAGTCCATCTTGAAGCCCCTGCTTTTCCTATTATCTCCGGAAAGGGCGCATCACTTTTCAACAACAAGCTTTGGAATACTCAATGCAGTTCCTATACTAGGTTCTCTAGTACGTAAAATGCTCCATTATGAAAATACCAACTTACAGAAATCTGTATTTGGTATCGACTTCCCAAACCCAGTAGGGCTAGCTGCAGGATTTGATAAAGATGGGCAGTATATAAATTCATTTTCAAAATTGGGCTTTGGCTTTTATGAGGTAGGCACAGTCACTCCACTTGCCCAAGAAGGCAATGCACAGCCCAGACTCTTTAGACTACCCAAAGATGAGGCACTTATTAACAGAATGGGTTTTAACAATGGAGGAGTGGACACTCTAGTGAAAGCCTTACAACAAGTAAAAAATAGAAAGGATATAATTATAGGTGGGAACATTGGTAAAAACAAATTGACACCAAATGAAAAGGCAGTAGACGACTACCTTATTTGCTTTAAAAAGTTATTTGACTATGTGGATTATTTTGTTGTCAATGTAAGTTCACCCAATACACCAGGACTACGCTCCCTGCAAGAAAAAGGACCACTAAGTCATATTCTGAATACCTTACAACAAGAAAATCAGATAAAGGGAAGACCAAAACCTATATTATTAAAAATTGCTCCCGACCTTACGGAGGGTCAACTAGATGATATTATTGAAATCGTCCAGGATACAAATTTAGCTGGGCTGATTGCTACAAACACTACGATTGAAAGGAACCTAGCAAATACAGACTCTGCTGATGTCGAGCAAATAGGTAAGGGTGGTCTTAGTGGAAAGCCTGTAGCAGATAGATCCACAGAAGTTATATCCTATATTGCACAAAAGTCAAAAGGCACTATTCCTATCGTAGGTGTTGGTGGCATACATTCAGCAGCAGAGGCAAAAAGAAAATTAGATGCAGGTGCTTCACTTATACAGATATATAGCGCACTTGTATATGAGGGCCCTTTCCTAGTAAAACGCATTAAAAAAGGATTAGCCTAATCCGCATCAAAAAAACTGCTTATCTAAAGTTTTTGGGTATTTTTTCTATCCATTTTCAAGACACATTGTACGTATAACAGATATGTCTAAGGTGTAACTATCTACATGTCAGGCGGCAATATCTAGGAATAAAATCACATCAAATTTATGCTGCATTATCAGCTATGAGCATTGGGTAGCACTCATATAATCATTTTTTCATATGGTATCATCTTGGTATTAAGAGGGGTAAGACGGTGAATCCATAATGATGGAATCACAAACAACTCAGAACACAAAAATTGAATTTAACCAAAACTTCAAAGGATGTCTTCAAGTAAAGACGCAGCTATTTATTCGGATTTGCGATTCTGGATAATAGTTGCTAGCACAACGGTGTTACTCAGTTTTTTGATCGGATTATATCCGGGATAAACAAAAACCAAGACTGTCAAATTTTACCTTACTAGCGTTTGTGAAATTTGATGGTCTTTTTTTTAGACAACATTTTGCAAAGCAATTTTAAAGGATGTAGTATAGTTTTCATTGACTTAGAATGTTCTGACGAACTGGGTGTCAGAGCTAGTAGAAGAACATTCGGATATAGATTTTCTAAACCGTGCAAAGCACAGTTACCAGCGAAGCGGAAACCTGCCTTTTAAGGAAATGCAGGCAGGTCATGATAGAAGCACCCCTCTCTGGTTGCAGAAAGCTTTTTAATCTTCCTTAACTACTTTTAAACTCATATCAAGAGTTCCAGATGAATGGGTAAGAGCACCTACAGAAATATAGTTGACTCCTGTTTTTGCAATTTTACGAACAGTATCCAAGTTTACTCCACCAGAAGCTTCTGACTCAAATCTACCATCAATTGTTGCAACTGCCTCCCGCAATAAAGCCAACTCAAAGTTATCTAACATGATTCTGCTTACCTTTCCAACTTCCAAGACCTTATGCAGTTCCACTAAGTTTCTTACCTCTACTGTCACACCTAAGCTGAGATCATTTTTCTCCATATAAGAATTGACCTCCCGTATAGCTTCTTGTATGCCACCACAGGCATCGATATGATTATCCTTAATCATAATCCAATCATATAAGCCATCACGATAATTTGTACAGCCTCCAATACGTACCGCCCACTTTTCTAAGAATCGCATAAGTGGAGTTGTTTTTCTTGTATCTAGTATTTTTACATCAATGCCTTCTACTTCCACTGCAAACCTACTGGAGAGGGTAGCTACTCCACTTAGACGTTGCATAGTATTTAGAATAAGACGTTCCGCCTTAAGCAAGGCTTGAGAATTACATTCTACATAAAAGGCTACATCACCATACTTAATATCCGCACCATCTTCTATTTCAACTGTTACTTTTGAAGAGGGATCCACTTTTGCAAATACGCGTTGCGCAAAGGCAACACCAGCAAGCACACCAGTATCTTTTACAAGTAATTTCGCTTTAGACCTAGCATTCGGTTGAATGCAGGCCTGGGACGTGTGGTCACCTGTTTGTATGTCTTCGTAAAGAGCTTGGTCTATGAATTGGTCAAGTAGTTGTGGGTCAATTCCTTTCATTCCTTCGTCTGTTTTAAGAGGGCGCAAGATGGCAAAAATCTTCTTCTAAGCCCAAATCAGTCTCAAAAATGGTGATTATATTCTGGATAAATGATAAAATTTGTTGCCTTGTGAGCATTTTATTGAGTTTTACACGTTTTGAATAATATTTTTACAGTCTAAATAGCATATATGCGCTTCAAACAATATTTACTTCCTCTTGTCTTCTGTTTGACCTGTGTTTATTCCTGCACAGAAGACAAATCTGTAAAACAAATTCCAGGCTTAGACGATATTCCTTTGAGCTATCAAATCCATCGCTTTGAAGATGTTTTGTATGATTTAGATACAATAGATATGCTAAAATCTATTGGTGAGGTAGAGCTTAAACACCCCACCTTTAGTCAAATATTTTTTACCCAAGTATTACCAACACAAAATGCCGACTCGCAATTTGGGTTTTATGAAGAAGTAAAAAATATTATTCGATATGAGCCCTTGCAAAAAATTTATGATACTGTACAACAGGTCTTTCCCAATGAGGCAGTGTTTAGAAAAGATTTAGATGATGCATTTAGAAGATATAAACATTATTTCCCAGGTGAAAAAGAACCTAACATTTATACCTATGTGTCTAACTTTAGGTTCCAGTCTTTTATATTTCAAGACAATGAGCGAGATGGGGTAGCCCTAGGCTTAGACCTTTTTCTGGCTCCGGGATTTGATTATAGACAGATAGATCCTACTAACCCGGTTTTTTCTGATTACGCTCTAGCGGGTTATGCAAAAGAACAGCTACCAAAGCGTGTAATCGAACAACTCTTAGAAGATAAGATGGGACAGACAAATCCAGGGAATAAACTCATAGACCAGATGCTATATTATGGCAAAAAAATTTACATGCTTACTGAGATATTACCAAGGGTAGATTTAGCCATTCACAATGAGTACAACGAAAAGCAAATGCAATGGTGTATAGATAACGAAAAAGAAATATGGGCCTTTTTGTTAGAACACGAATTGCTATACAAATCAGATAATAGTACGATAGCTTGGTACGCTCGGCCTGCACCTACTTCAAGGAACATGCCGGCAGATTCTCCAGGAAGAGCAGCAAACTTTGTAGGCTATAAAATGGTCAAATCCTATATGGAGCAGTTCCCTGAGACGAGTTTAATGGACTTAATAAATCTTAGAGATGGGACAGATTTTCTAAAAAAATCGAAATATAAACCGCCAAGAAAATAAACTAAGCCTTATTTTGGGTGTCTTAGGAATAATTATTGCAATAAAATCAATAAAAACAAAGGAATTATGGCTAACAGGGCAATACCAGTTGTTGATCTTGAAAAATTTGTAAACGGAAATGAAACAGAGAGACAGGCTTTTGTAGAAGAGCTTGGGAATGCGTTCCATACCGTTGGATTTGTAGGTGTAGTAAACCATGGAGTACCTAAAGATGTAGTGGATGGTTATTACAATGCATCCAAAGAATTCTTTTCGCTGCCTAAGTCAATGAAAAGACGCTATGAGGTTGCGGGCTTAGCAGGTCAGAGAGGATATACCTCTTTTGGAAAAGAACATGCCAAGCAATCTACAGTAGCAGATTTAAAAGAATTTTTCCAAACAGGTCAATTTGTACCTGCAGATGATCCTCTCAAAGCAGAGTATCCTGATAATGTTAAAGTAGAAGAAGTGCCTGAGTTTTATAATAAAGGAAAACAACTGTATAAAGCCTTTGAGAAATCAGGAGCAGAATTATTAAAAGCTATTGCAATCTATCTTGATCTTGGAGTAGACTATTTTGAAGATAAGATTGAAAAAGGAAATAGTATTTTAAGATCTATTCATTATCCTCCGATTACAGAAGAACCAAGGTCAGCTATTAGAGCGGAGCAGCATGAAGATATAAATTTGATTACGCTACTGGTTGGAGCCTCAGCAGGAGGATTGCAGTTGCTTACAAATGATGGCGAGTGGTTAGACATCGTACCTGAGGAAAACGAAATAGTAATAAACGTGGGTGATATGTTACAAAGACTTACTAACAATTATTTAAAATCTACTACGCATAGAGTTGTAAATCCTCCAAAAGAGCTATGGCATGTACCTAGACTATCGATTCCTTTCTTTTTACACCCTAAAAGTGAGATGGATTTGACCTGTTTAGATAGTTGTATTACGGAGGAAAGGCCTCTGGCATATGAACCAATTACAGCTGGTGGCTACCTAGATGAGCGTTTAAGAGAGATAGGATTGAAGAAATAGGGCACAAATCATGGCAAATGGTCTAAAAAGGCCTTAACTTTAGATTTTTAAAATTAAGAAGACATGACAAGTTTAATTTTTGGTTTAGGTCCACAAGAGTTGATGGCAATAATGCTTATCATACTCGTTCTTTTTGGAGGAAAAAAGATTCCAGAACTCATGCGAGGTATGGGAAAAGGAATAAAGGAGTTTAACAATGCAAAGAACAGCATTGAAAATGAAGTGAAGGAAAGCATGAAGGAATTGGAAGATTAATTCGAAATAAAAGATAATCGCTATAATAAGCCGGTACAGTTATGTAGCGGCTTTTTTAATAGTATAAGCTCTAGAGAAATTAAATAAAAATTCTTTTCAAAACTTTTTAAGCTGGTTAGAGTTTTAAGAATATACGTGATTAAAATTTGATATGAAGTTAAGCTACTCAAGTTTAAAAGATGAGGACATGTTTATTATGACAGATTTCAGCTGTTCTCCCTCGCAAGAATTACTAAAAAAAAATGGTCTATATAAGATTTTATGGTGTAAGGAGAAGGCACTTAAGATTCGTTTAGACGGTTATGATATAGGATTACAAAAAAATGATGTTATTTTTTGTACGCCTTTAAATATCCTAGAAATACCGCAACATTCTGATGGGACTATAGCACTCGTGTTTAATAAGCAGTTTTTTTGCATCCAGACCCATGATGATCAGGTATCTTGTAATGGCTTTCTATTTTTTGGCACCTCTGATCCACAGTCCATTCAATTGACAGAGCGAGAAATAGAACAGTTCCAAACCATGGTTAGCTTGTTGGAAGAAGATCTTAGCTTCAAGGATCATCTTCAAGGAGAAATGCTCAGATCCTTGTTAAAGCGATTATTGATTATATCAACTAGAATTGCCAAACGTAACTTACCTGAGCCGACCATAAGTAATGCCCATATGAATATAATTCGAGAATATAATCTTTTAGTAGAAAAACACTTCAGAGAATTTCACCAAGTAAAGGATTACGCTAATCTGCTTTTCAAATCCCCTAAAACACTATCCAATTTATTCCCTAAATACAGCAGCAAATCTCCTATCGAGGTGATAAATGAGCGTATTATTCTAGAGGCTAAACGGCTTTTGATATACTCTAATAAAACAAATGATGAAATTGGGCGTGAGTTAGGTTACAATGATCCAAGCCACTTTTCAAAATTTTTCAAAAAACACCAAGGAATAAGCCCAAGCGCCTATAAAAAACAAAAATTAGTAGAGCTGTAAATGGATTATCTTGCATGTCATACCTAGATATGACTAAGGATTGCTCAATTTCATTCATTTTATAAGGGAAACATATACCACAAGCAAGGAAATATCTACAGAGGAAACCCCTATATTCTTCATCATATTTGTGCTATAATTTAATCAAAAATAAAGTATAAAATATGAAAAGAATTAGTTTAATATTAATCGCAATAGTTGCAAGTTTTACATTTGTTGACGCGCAGGTAGAACAGATAGCTCTAGAGCAAACAGTAGGTGCTTTTACTACGGAGTCACTCGATCTTACTGCTGGTGAGTATCAGTTTAATATACAGAACAAAAATGTAGACCATGAGGTAGGTTTTGTACTTGTACCAAGGGGTAAGTACGATCAATCAAATCATATTCAGGCAGCCTACGTGAAAGCGCCTGTAGCTACTGGAAAAAGTTCAATGACTAGTGTTGTGAAATTAGCAGCAGGGGAGTACGAATATTTCTGTCCATTAAACCCTACCGAAAAATATCCACTTAGGGTGCATGCAGATGTGGAAAGAATTCAGTTAGGTCAGGTACCAGGTGATTTTAAAGTAAGAGGTATAACACTTGCTGAAGGGAAGTATCAGTTTGAAATTGGAAACAATGGAGTTGATCATGAGGTAGGCTTTGTACTTGTACCAAAAGGAAAGTATGATGCAAGTGATCATATTAAGCCTGCATATGTGAAAGCGCCTGTTGCTAAGGGAAGCAGCGAACTTACTGGAATAGTTACCCTTGAAGCTGGTATGTATGAGTATTTTTGTCCATTAAACCCTACACCTAAGTATAGCTTAATCGTAGAAAAATAGATTTTCATAGTATAAACATTGATGTAAAGCTTAAGCTATAACGATAGCTTAAGCTTTTTTTGTTTAGTGGGGTTTTAGCTAAATGTTTTTGTTAGCATTCAAAATGTCTGACGATAATTTGATATGGTCCCTTAGTCATATTTTACCCAAATATTCGCTTCAACATATCTACCTATATTGTTTTCTAGGTCAATACGTATAGGAGCAAGAGCTCCTGTAAGGACATGTTGCCCTGAAGAGTTAATCTTTTTATCAAAAAGCTTCTCCCAAAAAGGTACATCTCCCTGTATAGTCATAGAATCTGTACATACTTTTACAATCTGTGCACCACCACTTAGATGTGTGCGAATCCATGGATCGTAGGTCTTGTTTTGTTCTTGTTTTAATAGATACTCTTCCATAGACATACTGGGAAACAAGTGTTTTTTTGTTGGCCTTATTGGAATGAGGAGTTTGGATAGGCTTGAGTTGCGGAGAACTTTCTTTGCATGACTTAAGATTATTTTACTGTACCCTCTGCCTTGATGTTTTTTAAGAACAATCACTTGTAGACCGCCTAGATAATTTGGATGATTACCATTTTCATAGTCCGTAATTCCTTTTACAATCATCCAATCCCATCCGTTTTCAGGTAAATCCTCCAAGGAGCCTGCATAATGAAAAGGCAAACTATTTATAAATCCAAGAAGCTCTCCCTGATCAGAAAATAAAAAATGTTGTTGTTTTGGAAAGTATTGTTCTAGTTTTGGCCAATTTCTAATTATAACGGAGGAGGCACTAAGTACTCTTGGAAATGCCCGAGCAATGGCCTGCTTGTACTGTGCAATTTGTACATTGTTTAACTGGTCTAGTGTAAGAAAATGCAAGGTCTTTAATTTGTTTTTTTGTCTGATTTAAAATGGTTTTGAATACGTTCAGCGACTTCTAGAGCGCTCTTGTGCGTGTTCTCTATTTTGAGAATATTGAAATCTTCAAATTCTCCATCTAGGGTATTTGTGGGATACAATGTTTCTTCTTTCATTATGAGTTTGTCAGAAAACTCAAGATCACGTTTAGACGCTTTGTGTTTTAATCTGTTTTCTGTTTTGTTTCTTCTCAGTCGTTCTTCTAGTTTGCAATCGAGTTCTATGATAGAGACTCTTAGATTGCGGTTTTCAAAAACAGATATAATTTCTTGTATGTACTCTTCGTCTTCTTTTAGATCAAAGGCCCACACAAGTGTAAAAATAAGGCCGGGTATAGTGCTTTTTGCAATTTCCTTAAAGATGGAAAAACGTATATGTTTGTCTAGGTTATTAAAGTGCTCTGTGTTAAAATCAAAAAACTGATTAACTAATTCCAGAGACATATGGTTATAAAAGAGTTTGTATCCTGTTCGTTTTTGTAACTCCTGTCCCACGGTCATTTTCCCTGAAGCAGGAGGACCACAGATAATAACAAGGTGAAAGTCGTTTTTCATAGCAAAGGCTTTATACTAGATAGTGTCTAAAGATAGGGCTTATCTAATTACAGGTCCTATCATGATCGATACCTGGTATTTTATACTGCATGATATGAATTACATTTTTCTCTTCTGTATAAGAGTCAAAGGGCGGCAGATCAAATTTCACGATAAATTCAGTAATAAACTTTTCATTAGTTCTTAACTCTAAGCAATGGAGTGTATCCAGCTTTGAGAGTACATGGCTATGGAACAAATTTGGTTTTTCACTTGGTATAATTTCTATTGTTTTATCGCCGTGCGAAAAGATATAGAATGCAGCCGATCCTTCTGTTTCGGTTTTTCTAAGATCATTTGGAAAATCGATTGTAAGATATAACTCCTTCAAAAGATCTATATAGCCAGTTGTTTTACTCTTACCAAATTTTTCAAAATCGTACATATAATAGTATCCAGAATTCTGGCTAGGCAGGTGAGATACACAAAAGAAAAAACAAATTACTATTAGATACTTCATGGCTTGGAATAGATTTTTAGATTCAATTTTATTGAACTAGAAACTTTTTTACACTTGTTTGTATCCCATTATCAAGTCTTGCAAAATAACTGCCAGCAGGAAGATTCGGAAGAAGAATTGAGAATTTGTTTGTTCCGCTGACGATCTCTTGCGGACTGAGTGCTAAGGTTCTGCCATAGATGTCAAGGATAGCAATATGGATACGTCTGTTTTTATCAGAATCGAAAACAAATTGGACTTGCTGCTCTGTTACTGGATTATTTAGTATTGTAAACTTATCCATGCTGTTTGCTTGCGTTGTGGATGAAAGTATAGATTGATTTAGATACAGCTTGGCGATACCAATTCCATCATTAGTCCATCCAGTTATTACAAGATCTGGGTCGCTGTCCCTATCCACATCTCTAAAGCCAAGGGCACTAAAACTTACATCTTCAAAGGGCACATTAAATACAGTGTTAAAATTACCATTCCCATCATTTGTATACAGCCTTGTGCTTCTAGTAATAGCGGTCGGATTATTTTTACCCGAGATGATAAGGTCCTGATCATTATCTCCGTCGATGTCGGCAAAATCTACTGAACTTAGACTCACTGCCTGAAAGGCTGGGTTTTCTATCAGGGTAAAATTCCCTGTACCATCATTCCTGTACAAGTCAGCAATATATTCGATAGGGTCTTGCTTATAACCAGTAATCAATACGTCTTTGTCATTATCATTGTCGATATCCGCAAAAGTAACGCTACCACCTAAACAGGGAGGGAAGGGAGTATTTTCTTTTAAACTAAAATTACCCGCTCCATCATTTAAATAAATATGGCTTAAAACAAAGGGGGGAGAGGCCGGACTATGTGTACCAGTAAGGAGTAAGTCTTGGTCATTATCCCCGTCGATATCTGCAAAAGAAAGTGCTGGATCTACAGCACCATAGAAAGTGGAATCATCTTTTATAGAAAAATTTCCATTTCCGTCGTTGACATAGAGCTTAGCGATTCCAAAGAAATCTTCTTTGATTCCCGCTAGAAAAAAATCTTGATCCCCATCTCCATCTACATCCACAAAGCTAGAAGCGCAACCTTTTAACTTATCAAATACATCCTCATTCGTTTCTGAAAAAATTCCGTTGCCATCATTAATATATAAACTAGCACTTGCTGCTGTTGGATTTGTCTTGCCTGCAATATGTACATCTTGGTCCCCATCTCCATCTACGTCAGCAATAGCAATGGATCCAAATTGCACTCCTTGAAATGGAGTACCAAAGCTCTTTGTATAATTTCCTTTTCCATCATTTAGATACAGGCTTGTTTCTTTAGTGAATTCTTCATCATTAATCCATCCGGCAATAATAAGATCTTGATCGTTATCGCCTTCTACATCTATAAATGCAATTGCACTTCCACGTACACCATCAAAGGGAGAGTTTTGCTGTTCAATAAACTCTTGTGCTAGACATACATGACTAATGAAAGAAAATAAAAGTAGGAGTGTGGTTTTCATATGCATTGGTTTAAAAATTGTTCTTTTCTGAAAGATCAATTTTAGGCTAGTAAACATGTATAAGGTACGCGATAATTTTTGCTTTCTCAGTGGTTTTTATGTCGGGCGTAATAACAAGGTGGATAAATTGGGACTAACGGACTAACGGACTAACGGACTGAGCGGACTGAACGGAGGGAACGTAATGAGCGGAGGAAGTGGACCTTGGGTGTTTCGTTGTGGACATGATACATCAGCACATTGTCCCCAAGAGGGTAAGCTTTTTTAGATTAGAGAGCATCCCTTGACTTCTGCGATAAGGACCTGCCTGCGTTCCTCGGAAGGCAGGCGGAACCCTGCATAGCCTGACCAGACCCGACAAGGGCTGGGATCGCCCAAATCAAGAATGTTAAGAAATGTGTAGGGTAAAAAAATATAAAATGAATAAGACTTAGCTATCTTCGCGGCAGATGATACAGAACTATAAAATACGATTAGAGCAGTTTGAAGGCCCCTTTGACCTGTTGCTATTTTTTATAGAGAGAGATGAAATCGATATATACGATATTCCGATTGCAAAGATTACGCAAGATTTCCTCGATTATATCCGATCTTTAGAGAAGAGAAATCTAGATGTTGCGAGTGAGTTTATTCTGATGGCGGCGACGCTTATGAAGATTAAGGCGCGTTCGCTGATTCCTAGAAAGGCCTTGGATGAGGAGGGGAATGAGATAGATCCGCGTAAGGAACTGGTGCAGAAACTTCTGGAATATAAGCGCTACAAGGATATCATTGATGAGGTGCAGGAGCTAGAAGATCGCAGGAAAAGTATACATCATAGAGGGGGAGTTGCAGGTGAGTTGAAGGACATTGCGAATAAGGCGATGGTGGATCTGGAACTGGAGTCACTTACGATGTTTAAGCTTTTGAAGGCATTTGATAATGTCATGTCCAAGTTTGATGAGCGGAAAAACAGGACGATTCATGAGATTGTAAAGTTTCCGTACACTATAGAATCGCAGACGGATATGATCATATCAAAAGTCCAACGAGGAGGCAAAAGTACCTTTAAGGGCCTCTTTGAAGGGATCACTAACAGGGTAGAGGCGATTACTACTTTTCTTGCATTATTGGAGCTGTGTAACAACCAGGCGCTGGAAATGGTTATAGGCGACGGAACTAATAACTTTTGGGTAAGTTACAGGTCGGATAGCCCTGATTCCTCAGAGGAAGAGTAATACAGTGCAAATATTCCACGATTCTTACGAAAAGCCCTATTTTCTTTGGCTAGAAAGGCGAAAAAAAACTTCAAAATGCTAGGATTTAGCAGCCCCTTGGAATGCCAAAAAGTCTGCTAAAAAACTATCTTTGCAGCGAATTAGAAGGGCAAGAAGGAAACACACGTTTTTTTAGCCTTTCAAAACTTAGGAAAGCTACATTTCAAAGAACATAAATTATTACAATTCGATGGCGAATATTGGAGAAGTAAAACAAATAATTGGACCAGTTGTAGACGTAAGTTTTACACGTGAGGGTTCTAAGTTACCAGAAATTCTTAACGCACTTGAAATCAAGAGAGAGGGCATGGAGCCACTTGTACTTGAGGTGCAAAAGCACTTAGGGGAAGACAGTGTACGTGCCATTGCGATGGATGCGACGGATGGTCTTACCAGAGGTACGGATGTTGTGGATACAGGAATTCCAATTGCCATGCCTATCGGTGAAGCGGTAAAGGGAAGATTGTTTAATGTGGTAGGAGAGCCTATCGATGGTCTAGGTAGAGTGGAGAAGGGTGCAGATGCATATCCGATTCACAGAAAGCCACCAAGATTTGAAGATTTATCTACAGAGTCAGAAGTACTCTTCACAGGTATCAAGGTGATTGACCTGATTGAGCCATACTCAAAGGGTGGAAAGATTGGATTATTTGGAGGAGCAGGAGTAGGGAAGACAGTACTCATTCAGGAGTTGATTAACAATATTGCAAAGGGATATGATGGTATCTCTGTATTTGCAGGAGTAGGAGAAAGAACAAGAGAGGGGAATGATCTACTGAGAGAGATGTTAGAGTCTGGTATCATCAACTACGGTGATGAATTCTTACACTCAATGGAAGAAGGTGGATGGGATCTATCAAAGGTAGATACGAATAAATTAAAAGAATCAAAAGCGACCTTCGTGTTTGGTCAGATGAATGAGCCACCGGGTGCGAGAGCGCGTGTTGCCTTATCAGGACTGACTCTTGCAGAATATTATAGAGATGGAGACATGAGTGATCCATCAGGAGGAAAGGACATCCTTTTCTTTATCGATAACATTTTCCGATTTACACAGGCAGGTTCTGAGGTATCAGCACTTCTAGGAAGGATGCCATCAGCGGTAGGATACCAACCAACACTTGCAACGGAAATGGGTGTGATGCAGGAACGTATTACCTCCACTAAGAGAGGATCTATTACCTCTGTACAGGCAGTATATGTACCGGCGGATGATTTAACGGATCCAGCACCAGCAACAACATTTGCTCACTTGGATGCAACGACTGTACTAAGTAGAAAGCTTGCTTCTTTAGGAATCTACCCTGCGGTAGATCCACTTGATTCTACATCAAGAATTCTAGAACCAGGAATCGTAGGTGACCTACATTATGATACGGCACAAAAGGTAATCATGATTCTACAGAGATACAAGGAACTGCAGGATATTATTGCCATCCTAGGATTAGAAGAATTATCAGAGGAAGATAGACAGGTGGTACACAGAGCGAGAAGGGTACAGAGATTTTTATCTCAGCCGTTCCACGTAGCAGAGCAGTTTACTGGTCTGGAAGGAGTTCTTGTTCCAATCGAAGAAACTATCCGTGGTTTCAATATGATTATGGATGGTGAGGTAGATCAGTATCCTGAAGCAGCATTTAACCTAGTAGGTTCTATCGACGATGCAATTGCTAAGGGTAAGAAATTAATGGAAGAGGCAAACGCATAGTATGAATCTGATAGTACTTACACCAGAAAAAGAAATTTATAATGGACCTATTACTTCTGTAAAGGTACCTGGTTCCACTGGACAGTTTGAAATTCTTAAAGGGCACGCCGCTATTGTTTCTTCTCTTGTAGAAGGCGAGGTACGTGTCATAAAAGAGAATGGAGAGAAGATGAACTTCAGTATTGAGAAAGGCTTCGTTGAGGTCTTGATGAAAGAAGTTGCCTTGCTTGTCCAAGGAGTGAAAGAATAAATCTTAACGGATATATCAACTTAAAGCCTTCATGTATGTGAGGGCTTTTTTTTTGATCACTTTGTGATCTGGGTTTCTGCCCTTCGGGCTGGTTTCATGGTTGTTTTGTCTTTAACCAATGAGGAAGACTGAGAGATGAAGAGATGAAGAGAGAGCGTCGTGAGCGAAGAATAATGTCTGCTTACGCACGTAGATAGGTTTTCATGGTTTCGCGGTTTTAGTTTCTTTAATTAATTGGCTTTTTTCTACAGTTTAAAATGCGGGAGGACTGATTCTCACAAGTGGGCAGAGGGGGCTGCACTCGGCGCTGTGAATCTGAGAACCTGCCTGCGTGTGCAAGCAGGCAGGTCTTGATTTTTTGCTACCTTTTCATCAAGGAAAAAGTCGATACTTATTAATATCTCATAAACATAATAATCAAAATAAGAACATATTACAAATTGGTCTAATATTTGCAATAACATACTACCGATAGTTGTTTAAAAGCATATATCAATTAATATGGACGAGTTATTTCGCAAAGACAAGTTTCAGCAGTATTCACGTAGGCTAGAAGATGCAAAGAAATCTGTAGCAGAGGAAATGTACAGGAAGTCTGTTGATGAAAAAACCAGAGTCCTAGAGACTAAATTATCCGATCTTTCTGAACCAAAGAACAATGTGTCTTTATTTGGAGTCCTTTTAGGTATGTTGACCTCTGTGTTAGCAATTGTGTTTTTCAAACATGGTTTTGATTTAAAATGGTTGATCGTTTTAGTGTCCTTATTGGGCTATTTACTGTTCTATCGTTTTAGTATGAAAACGGCGGAGGCAAAATCCAAGTTGCTTGAAAATTACAAGGAAGAAGAAGATCTGAATGCAAGTTTTTATGGAAAGGCAAACTATCTGTCTTCCCAAATTGCGCTTAGAAAAACGCGCTTAGGATTGATACGTATATTTTATATGTTGTTTTTCCCCCTGTTTTTAATCTTGCTTTCTATCAGCCGTTCTGGCGATGGGGGCATAGGTTCATTCAATTCTATCGTTTTGGCTGTGGTGCTAGGAGGACTTTTTTGGTACTTCTACTTCAAGGGAGACCTTACAGAATTAGATATGACTAGAGAAGACTTGGAAGAGATTAAGTCCAAGTTTGCGGAGACTGCAACATAAAAAGTGTTGCTATCTAGATACTGAAAAAACTAAGAACTCTTGGACAGTTTGACTTCGGTTGCATGGGAGCGCAGGGTGACTGATCTTGTTTAATTTCTTTCAAAATATTTGATTTATACTTTTGCAGTTCTGCAATCTTTTTATCGATTTCTATTACTTTATTGAGTGCTTTGTTTTTGAGATGAACACAGTTGGCTTTTTCTTGTTCCATCTCTTCTAAGGTCCCCGCAATTTCTTTAAGTGTAAAACCAAAGCTTTTTGCTTTCGTTATAAATCGCAGCTGCTGGACCTCTCTTTCCGTATATTCCTTATAATTATTGTACTCAGAATTTCCAGGCTTTGGAGTAATCAATCCTTGCTTCACGTAAAAGCGAATAGTGTCTTTAGATAAATTTACTTCTTTACTGAGTTGGCCAATTAACATATCGGTAAAAATTTATGGTGAAATGATTTGACCGTGGCCTATAGTCCATGGTTTATCTTTGTGTTATATTTTAAAATTATGAAATTTTCAGCTATAAAAATATTCTTTGGTGCGGGATGGCTTCTATTGATTCTATTCCTCATTTCTGGATATGTCTATAATCGATTTTCAGATATCCCAAACGATAGGAATTGGACTATGGTAAGTTGGAAAAACCAGAAAGACATGTTTTCTGGTTTGGTCCAATGCAGTTTGACAGCTGCAGAAGAAATGGAACGTAAAGAAGAATTAAAGGAAGAAATATTTTCTAAAACAATACGCACAGAAGAAATACAGAATGGTTTTGTTTTCTTCTTTGAGCAGGATTTGGAATTACTAAAGATTGCAATGGAATATGTACTTAAAGAAAAAGCTTGCTGTCCATTTTTTAAATTTGACATCTCCATTTTACCCTTTGATCAAGGTTTTGCAATTCAGTTGAGTGGATCTGAGGAGGCAAAGGAATTTATAAGAGAGTTTGTATTGGATTCTTAATCCAGAATTTAGATACTTTGGTCTAGAATCTACCCATCCCTATCTTTGGGCTTTCTCATAAGAAACTTTAATTCTCTATTCTCCGTTTATTATATCAGTGAGCGATTTTAAGAAATACAGAAAGAAATTTAAGCCGAATCGTGTAGAGGCCTATCTACGAAAGTCTCTCAAAGAAGCGGGTGTAAAGGTTGTGTATGCAGCCTTACTCTTATTTTTTGCTTACAGACGTTCAGATACGCCAAAATGGGCTAAAAACATTATAATCGGGGCATTGGGCTATTTATTAGCACCTATCGATACAATACCTGATTTAACTCCATTTTTGGGCTTTACGGACGACTTTGGCGTTATGCTGTTTGGTCTGGTAACCATTGCCTGTTATATCAATGAAGAGGTGCGTACACTAGCGGTAACACAGCTAAGAAAATGGATCCACGATTTTGACGAGCGTATACTCTTAGAAGTAGATGCTGCACTCTAGAAAACGGTTTCCGCCCTTCGGGCTGGTTTCACGGCTTTCGCTGCGCTGGTTTCGCGGTATTCGTATCCTGAAATGACTAAGATTTCGTTTTTTTCTTCAAGAAAAGTGGACAAAGCAAGAGTTAATGATCGTAATAATCTTAGCACAACTATATATAAATAAAACAAACGCGTAGCCTTTGCGTTTAAGTAGCGTCTCATATAATATACTTTCTTATTTTTGCGACGAAATTATCAGAAAACATGAATGAAACACAAGATAGATCAGATGTAGCGGCAGTAGATGCATTGGCGAAATCCTTTAATGATTTAAGAGCGGAAATAGGCAAGGTGATCATAGGACAAGAAGAGGTCGTAAAGGCAGTTGTTATTTCTCTTTTTGCGAATGGGCATAGTCTCTTAGTAGGGGTTCCAGGTCTTGCAAAAACACTTTTGATAAGTACAATTTCAGAAGTACTTGATTTGGACTTTAAACGTATTCAGTTTACGCCAGATCTTATGCCTTCTGATATTATGGGATCTGAAATTCTAGATGAAAACAGAAGCTTTAAATTTAATAAAGGACCGCTCTTTTCAAATATCATTTTAGCAGATGAGATTAACAGAACACCTCCTAAAACACAGGCTGCCTTACTAGAAGCGATGCAGGAGCGTTCCGTTACGGTTTCTGGAACCAAGCATACACTTGATCAACCTTTCTTTGTATTGGCGACACAGAATCCTATTGAACAAGAAGGGACCTATCCTTTGCCAGAGGCACAGCTGGATAGATTTATGTTTAATATACTTTTAGACTATCCAAGCTACGAAGAAGAATTACAGGTGGTAAAAAGTACGACAGCGGGCAATAAGATAAAGTTAAATAATATTTTGACAGGTGCGCAAATCTTGGAGTACCAAGATCTCGTACGTAAAATACCTATTGCGGATAATGTATTAGAATATGGAGTTGCTCTTGCTTCTAAAACAAGACCAAATACCCCGCTGGCTACAGAGGCGGTAAATAATTATATTTCTTGGGGAGCGGGACCTAGAGCATCGCAGTATCTAATCTTAGGAGCAAAGGCGCATGCAGCGGTACATGGGAAGTACTCGCCAGATATTGAAGATATCCATGCAATTGCAAACTATGTACTCAGACACAGAGTAGTGAGAAACTATAAGGCAGAGGCAGAAGGAATTAGCACGGAAGATATCATCTCTGGTTTACTCTAGCGGGTGCATCTAATTAGATTCCTTTTATATACACCAAAAACTGTAAAAAGTACATCAGTATAGTACAGGAAACATTAGATTTACACCATGTCTAAAGCCATTACATATTATACAGTCAGTTTCTTTGTCATAATTATGACGATGCTCGCTTGTAACAGTGAGGTTTCTAGCACACTTGAGGCTAAGGCAGTTGCCTTGGGCAAGATGAATGAAATAGTAGTTGTATCTGATGATGAGGTATGGGAAAGCATGGTAGGAGATACCTTTAAATATTATTTTGAGAGTCCCTATCCTTTAATGCCCTCACCAGAAGCGATGTTTGATCTTAGACATTATAGTGGGGAAGAAATGCAGGCAGAACCTTTACGAAAGCAGCTACGTACCTATACTATTTTAGTGGATCTGAATGATATGGAGTCTGTAGTGACTAAGATGGCACGCAAAGACATGGGAGAGGAAAAGTTTACCCGCGCTAAAAAAGAAAACAAACCCGGAAATTCTATTGGAAAAAATAAATGGGCACAGGGTCAGATGCTTATCTATTTATATGCAAATGGTCACGATCAGTTAGCAGAACTTATACGGACCAGCTATCCTGCTGTTGCTAAAAAGGTGCACAGCCATGATAGCAAACAATTAGAAGCACAGGTATATGGTGTTCCTATAAACAAGGGTCTGAGTGATAAGATAAAACAGACCTATGGTATGGATATGCAAATTCCAATTAACTATAAGATTGCTAAAGAGGAAGAAGCAGAAGACATGATGTGGTTACGAAAAGATGGCAAAAAGGGCGTTATGAATATTGTATTGAAACGCTTACCCTATTCTGGAAAAGAACAATTTGATAAGGATTATATAAAGGATATAAAAAACGAATTTGGTAAATCTTATGTGACTTCAGACACAGAAGGATCTTATCTACGTGTCCATGAAGAACAGGTACCTATTTACGAATATGTACAAGATATTAATGGGATGTATACGAAGGAACTTAGAGGTGTCTGGGAAATGACGGAAGATTTTATGGGAGGCCCCTTTGTAAGTTATATGATTCACAATTCGGAAAAAGCAGAACTCCTCTTCGTAGATGCGTTTGTCTTTGCACCTGGTGCTGCAAAACGCAATATGATCCAAGAACTTGACTTCATAGTCAAGAATATGAAAAGCTAAGCAGCTATTTTCCCTCATGTATTCCTGCCAAAGCACTCCATTATTGGTGCAAATTTCCCCAAATCTGGTCTCTAAATGTTAAAATTCGGATTTTTTTAATCGAAATATGTGTCTAAAAAAGAAATTCAGCGTCTTTTAATTGTAAAGAAATTATTGTGGTTCCGAAAGTAAGAATTCAATATTCATATAGCTTTTAAATTAATAACGAAAGGCGACTTTACAGATGTCGTAACCTCTTAAGAATTACATACACCTTTTATACGTACACCCTTAATACATTACCAGCGGAAGGAATTTATTTCTTCCGTTTTTTTATTTCTATAATCTGGGTCTCTGCCGAAGATGACAGCTTATATTTGTATCAGTGCAATCTGTGTACCGATACTTTGTGGTGAAACCTTAGTTTATTTTGTACTTAACCCCGATATCTACAAGACTACCTAATAACTTACTCGTTGCATTTACCTTATAACGAGCAGACTTAAGACTTATCCCTTCCTTATCATCAACCACCTTCAACTTAAAATCATGTTCGCCTGGATTATCTCTGCATATCGCTTCTAGATTATCCAACATACTATCGTTAATAGAATCTAACTCGAGTCGAATGGTAATGCTACGTGTCAATTTTTTACCCACACTTTCTAGTAGCATGAGTCTACTTATTTTGAAGTAGTAGTTTCCTGTTTTGGTTTGAATATTCTTAGCTTCTAGATAGATAACCTTTCCCTTTGTTATAAGAGACTGCCATCTTGTATAGTTTTCTCTAAACAAGGCAAGATCAATAGAGCCATGATAATCTTGCAGGGTAAACCGTGCATAACCATTCCCATTTCCGGATACACCATGCATTGCACTGGTAATAAGTCCCGCAATTTTTACTGTTTGGTTTTTTATACTTTCCACTCTGTCGAGCGGCGCATTGATATAATTTTCAATTTCAATTCTATAGTCATCGAGCGGGTGTCCTGAAATATAAATTCCAGTAACTTCTTTTTCGTGTTCTAAGCGTTCAATAGGAGTCCACTCATCTACTAGAGTAATCTTAGGATCCTCTAGTTCCATATCCTTCGTATTTTGAAACAAAGAAACGGACATGTCATTGTTTTGATCCTGATAGCTGTTGCCAAACTTTACGCTATGTTCTAGTAACGTTTCGAATTTGCTGGAAGGGCTAAAGTATTGTTTACGCGAAAACGGAAAGCTATCAAAGGCACCCCCTTTTGCCAAACCTTCCAAACACTTTTTATTAACTGTGCGCAGACTGACACGTTTTGTTAAATCAAAGATGCCTGTATAGTCACCATTTTCTTCACGCTCACGTATAATCTCTGTCACAGGACCTTCTCCCACGCCTTTTAATGCGGATAGCCCAAACCGAATTTTACCTTCTTTATTTACAGAGAAACTTAGATCACTTTCATTCACATCTGGTCCTAGAACCGGTATACGCATACGCTTACATTCGCGTAAGAAGAAATTCATCTTTGTAATATCACTCTTATTCCTGTTGAGCACGGCAGCCATGAATTCAGCAGGGTAGTGTGCTTTTAGATAAGCTGTTTGAAAGCCTATTAGGGCATAGCAAGTAGAGTGTGATTTATTAAAGGCATAAGACGCAAAAGCTTCCCAATCCTTCCATATCTTTTTGACAATTTCTTCATCGTGTCCATTGGCCTTACAACCCTCCAAAAACTTAGGCCAGAGTTTGTCAATGATGGATTTCTTTTTCTTACCCATTCCCTTACGTAGCATATCCGCTTCCCCCTTGCTAAAGCCTGCTAAAGATTGGGAAAGAAGCATTACCTGCTCCTGATAGACAGTAATACCATAGGTTTCTCCAAGATATTCTTCCATCACATCGAGATCATATTCTATCTCCTCTTTGCCATGTTTCCTATTAATGAAGTTAGGAATATACTGCATAGGTCCAGGTCGGTAGAGCGCATTCATCGCAATGAGATCTTCAAACTTATTTGGCTTGAGCTCGCGTAAGTTTTTTTGCATCCCTATCGACTCATACTGAAATATCCCCACCGTATCACCCTCCTGAAAGAGAGCATAGGTTTTTTCGTCCTCTAGGGAGATCGCATCGATGTCTATATCTACATTGTAGTTTTTCTTTACAAGTTTGACCGCATCTTTAATAATACTCAGTGTCTTCAATCCCAAGAAATCCATCTTCAGTAAACCTGCATCTTCTACAACACTGTTATCAAACTGACTGATAAGTAATTCAGAATCCTTTGCCAATGCAACAGGAACATAATTACGTATATCATCCGGAGTAATAATAACACCACAGGCGTGGACCCCAGTATTACGCACAGAACCCTCAATCTTTTTGGCTGTGCGAATCATTTGCCCAATCTCGTTGTTTTCTTCTGACTGCTTACGGAAGGCATAGGCACGTGCTACGTCATCCGAATTCATATCAGACTTGAGTTTGGCGTCGATATCTTTTTCTGCGAGTACACCATTCAGGCTAGCTGATAAGTGGGTAGGAAAAGACTTGGCAACCTTATCCACCTCGTTTAGAGGGACATCCATTACTCTACCTACGTCACGTAAAGACATCTTCGCCTTCATGGCACCATAGGTAATAATCTGTGCGACCTGATTTTTTCCATATTTATCAATAACATAATCGATCACCTTCCCTCTCCCTTCATCATCAAAGTCAATATCAATATCGGGCATGGATATACGCTCTGGATTTAAGAACCGCTCAAAAAGTAAATCATACTTTATGGGATCTACATTCGTAATACCTAAACTATAAGCGACAGCTGAACCTGCAGCAGACCCCCGTCCTGGCCCTACAGAGACTCCCATCTCCCTAGCCATATTTGTAAAATCCTGGGTGATTAGAAAGTAGCCAGGATAACCAGACTGATCGATTACTCCTAACTCAAAATCTAATCTATCTTCTATTTCTTTATTCAGAGAACCATACTTGCGTTTAGCGCCCTCATAACTGAGGTGCCGCAGATAACTCGACTGATCTTTAAATTGAGCGGGCACATTAAATTCAGGTAAGACCACATCACGTGCTAATTGCAATTCTTCCACCTTACTGACAATCTCCATTGTATTGTCAATCGCCTCTGGAATATCTTTAAATAAGGCACGCATTTCGTCCTTGGTTTTAAAGTAGTAATCCGAACTAGAAAACTTAAAGCGTTTTTCGTCTGTAATAATGGTCCCCGTATTTACACAGAGCAGTATATCATGAGGTTCAGAATCCTCCTCTTCTAGATAATGCGAATCATTCGTTGCAATGATTTTAATATTGTGTTTTTTAGCAAGCAGGATTAAATCTTGATTAATATCCTCCTGACTGCGTCCTAAGCCATCTATATTTTCCAGACCCTTGTGACGCATAAGTTCGATATAAAAATCTTCGCCAAAAATATCAAGCCACCATTTTAATTTCTTTTCTGCCTCTTCAAAACTTCCGCGTAATAGTGTTTGTGGAATTTCCGCAGCTAAACAACAACTGGTTGCAATGAGACCCTTATGATGTTGTAAAAGCAACTCCTTATCGATACGAGGAAACTTACCATACAAGCCCTCTGTATAGCCAAGCGAACATAACTTAGAAAGATTCTGATAGCCCTCTGCATTTTTTGCGAGTAGAAGCTGGTGATAACGCTTATCTTTTTCACCACGTGTACGCGAAAAGGATTTTATATGTCTATCATCCACTAGATAAAACTCACAACCAACGATAGGTTTTACCCCGTTTCGTTTTGCAGCAGCGACAAACTTAAATGCACCAAACATGTTTCCATGATCTGTCATTGCGACAGCCTGTTGCCCATCCGCCTTTGCCTTCAGCATCATTTTATTTATATCCGAGGCACCATCTAGCAGAGAAAACTGCGTATGGTTATGGAGGTGGCAAAAATCTGGCATATTATCTAGGTTGATTTATGATTTCGGGGAGGATAAAGTTAAAAATAAGGGATTAGAATAAATGATTATATGAGGATAATCGAAGAGAAGTTTTCCACAAAGGAGATATTCTATTTTTGGGCGATCCCGCTCTTCGGTGCCCTCAGTGCGGTCAGGCTATCCAGGAGTTCCGCCTGCCTTCCAAGGAACGCAGGCAGGTCATAGCCTTGTGCAACAAGGCCATGACCCCTACGGGTCCTTAACACCTGCCTGCTTGCGCACGCAGGCAGGTCCTTATCGAGGTTCCATAAAAAAAAGCCTCTGCAAAAACAGAAGCTTATAGTGCCCAAGAAAGGAATCGAACCTTCACGCCCATACGGACACATGGCCCTCAACCATGCCTGTCTACCAGTTCCAGCACTGGGGCGACTTCCTAACTCAAATATGGCATTATCCTTTGCAAAATCAAATTAAAATTGAAGCCGAGTTAAATGACTTTTAACGAGAATAAGTTCCAAACAGTAAACTTTTAACTGAAAAAAGTGACTAACGGGTCATGGATGCGTCTTAACGATGACTTTAACACCCTTAAAAGGGAGCTGGGATACTGTTTAGGCAATATTCCAGCTTGTTTTTTATACCCTATTCAAGCATTTCCTTGGCATTATAGGCGTTTTTCATCATTTTATATTCCCTACCTGCCGAAATGAAGATAAACACCCCAATGAAGCCTAGACTCAAGGCATTATTATATACTGCCAATACGACGAAAGCCACGGCAAATATTCGTCCCACAACACTAGCGTAAAAGGTCGCTTTCA
>CALIAU010000006.1 GCA_938045585.1 uncultured Saprospiraceae bacterium | reverse complement strand
CTCCCGATTCGATTAAGCAGACCTGCTCTTTACGGAACGATTCGCTAAATCTTCGGCGACGCCTTTCTTCTACTGTCATATTATTAAATTTAAAGAAAGTTTTCCACTATTCTGACGTCAACCTATACCATGGGAGTGCAGAGGAGGAAGATTGGACTAAGCGGACTAAGCGGACTGAACGGATAGAAGAGAGCGGCGTGTTCGGAGGAAGGACCAACGGACTAATAGACGAACAGACTAACAGCTTGCCTGCGTGCGCAAGCAGGCAGGACGGAAGAGAGCGGCGTGTTCGAGGGGAAGGACGAATGGACGAAGCGGACTCAACGCACCAAACGGCTTGCCTGCGTGCGCAAGCAGGCAGGACGGAAGAGAGCGGCTTGTTCGGAGCTTGTATTAGGATCGTAGTTCAAACTACGAATAGGGATGAGAATAAGAGAGAGCGGGGCTGCGTGAGTTGCCTGAAAGGTTTTAGTCCGTATGGACCAAGCGAACAGCGCGCCTGGAAGGGAACGACCTATATCTGAAAGATATGGGGCACGCCCAAAATCAGCTATTCATAGTTCTTATTACTCCTTTAGCAATGTCAATGATAACTATCGCCATAATCTTGTTAGGGAGAAGCCACTGAGGAAACTTATGAGGACGCAGAGGGTACCTAACATGGTGTTTCCGTAGATGACATAGCCGACGCCAAAGAGCAGACAATAGATCATGACGCAGCCTAGAAATAGCATGAGTAATTCTGAGGTGAATTTCTGATCGCGTTGTATGGGGAGCTCTACTCCATCGTTTTTGAGTGCAGCGAGTATGGGTGACCAGCCACTTTTGTGTGGTCGTATTTTTTGATAAAATGTGCGGAGTGTATGCATGTCTGTGGGGCGCGTTAAGAAAGTTGCGGCTATCCAGCAGATGGTGGTAATCAGTACTGCAATACACATTTTCTGCCAGGACTGGAGTGTGCCTGAGTAGATCATTTCAAAATAAATCGCAAGGGCAAAACTGACAATCATGGCAACGATTTCTGAGTAGGCATTAATGCGCCACCAAAACCAGCGTAGTAAGAAAAGTAGACCTGTCCCCGCTCCTATTTGTAATAAAATTTCAAAGGCACCTAGGGCGCTGCTGAGGCCGAGAGAGAAAATGGCGGCAAGTATCATAAGGATGAGTGTGGCGATTCTTCCTATGGCAACCTGCTGTTTGTCGGTGGCATCAGAATGTATAAAGCGAACATAAAAGTCATTCACGATGTAACTTGCTCCCCAATTTAAATGTGTACTGATTGTACTCATCAGAGCTGCTGTCAGGGCTGCAATTATAAGGCCGAGCAAACCGCTGGGTAGTAGAGATAACATGGCAGGAAAGGCAAGATCATCGTTGATTATACTTTTGTCGATATGGGGGAAACTGGCTGCAATGGAATCTAGATTTGGAAAAACAACTAGGGATGCTAAGGCGATTAAAATCCATGGCCAGGGTCTGAGGGCATAATGTGCAAGATTAAATAAGAGTGTTGCACGTACAGCATCTTTTTCTTCTTTGGCTGAGAGCATACGCTGTGCTACATAGCCACCACCTCCTGGTTCTGCGCCTGGATACCAGGCACTCCACCACTGGACTGCAATAGGGATAAAGAATAAGGGAACTGAGATGTTCATATCTGTGAAATCTGGGAACATATCGATTTTTCCAACCACATTGGGGTGTGTAAGTAGATTATCTAAACCACCTACTTCTGGTAGTCTGATGACATAGACTGCTCCTACGATCATCGCAATCATACTTAAAAAGAACTGGAAAAAATCTGTGAGCATAACACCACGCAGCCCACCTAGGGAGGAATAAACCACTGTTACTATAGACACGAGTAAAACTGTTTGCACAGGAGATATTCCCAACATCACACCTGCAATTTTTATACCCGCTAACATGACCGTTGCCATGATCATCACATTAAAAAATACACCCAGATAGATGGCTCTAAAGCCACGTAAAAAGGCAGCTTCTTTTCCACTGTAGCGTAGTTCGTAGAATTCTAGATCTGTCAGTATTCCTGATCGTCTCCAGAGTTTCGCATAGATAAAAACGGTTGTCATTCCAGTTAGTAAAAAGGCCCACCATACCCAGTTACCAGCAACGCCGTTTTTACGGATGATATCTGTAACGAGATTGGGTGTGTCGGCTGAAAAGGTAGTAGCGACCATAGACACACCAAGGAGCCACCAGGGCATATTACGTCCAGAAAGGAAAAAGTCTTTGGCACTCTTCCCTGCTTGTTTGGAAGACCAAATTCCAATTAAAAGAGTGACTGCAAAAAAGCCAGCAATGATAATCCAATCTAAACTCTGTAAATTCATGTGTTCTTTTTAATTAATGATGATCTCATCCACAAACAACCAAGCAGGATGTCCTCCCCCCTGTTTGCCCTCTGGAATGATTCCATAATTTGGTACTTCTATTTTCAAATATCTACCATACTTGGGTGAAGAAAACCGTATCGTATTTATCTTCACTTTTTTGTCTGTATCTAAGACGCGTGCGTCCATGATTTCAATATAGTCTCTATTGTGATCCGACAGAGAAACACGCAGAGCTGTTGGTAGATAAATCCATTGGCCCTCTGCCTTAAAAAAGCGCATTTTAATTTCGTTTATTTCTGTACTCTGCCCTAGATCAATAATAGCTTCAAAGTCTTTTCCACTAAAGCCCAACCATTCCATGTCACCATAGCGTTCATCGCTACCTGTAATGCCATTTAGTATAGATGCTATGCCTCCCTGGCTGTAGCGTTCAGCGGGTGCATGGGTAAGTTGTATTTGTTTGCCGGTCGCCTTGTTATATTGTACATCCATTCTTGCCTCTCTACCCTTTACTTTGCCTGCATCAAAACTCTTTGCTACCAACTCTACACTTTCTTTAATTTTTATAGGTGCCGTATAGATTTCTGAATTTGCACTGGGCTGAGTTCCGTCCAGTGTGTATCGAATTTGATTGGAAGATGTTTCGTTGGTCAAGGCTATTTTTAATCCGTTGTCTTGAAAGGATGTGGCTATAACATCCGAACTGTGATCAGCAAAATTTACATCCATCGCAGCTAAGCGTTTTCTGTGTTGCTCAAGGCGCAGTAAAAAATCAGCGTAGTCTTTTTCTTTGACTGACCAGCCTACTTCAGCTATAGCACTTGCCCGTGGAAAGGCCATGTATTCTACTTTTTTAAAATCTGGTATATACTCCGTCCAAACATTCCCTTGGACTCCTAAAATATACTTCGCTTGTTCCGCTGTGAGTTCTGCATCTATAGGTTCGTAGGAATAGACTTTTTTCAAAGGAAGAAAGCCACCTATTGCTAGGGGTTCGTCTGCATGATCCGACTGATAATAATCAAGATAACAGTGCGAGTTAGGAGTCATAATAACCTTATGCTTTTGTTTTGCCGCCTCTAGCCCACCTGCAACACCACGCCACGACATCACTGTTGCATTGGGTGCAAGACCTCCCTCTAATATTTCATCCCAGCCGATAATATTTCTGCCATGTGCATTTAAGAACTTCTCTATCCGTCCGATGAAATAACTTTGTAGACCCTGTTCATCTTTGAGGTTTTTTTCCTTGATGAGATTTTGGCAAAAGGCACTTTCTTTCCAACGCAGTTTGGGACATTCGTCACCGCCGATGTGAATATACTCGGATGGAAACAGCTCCATAACTTCTAGCAAAACGTTTTCAAGAAAGGTGAATGTTTCTTCCTTGGGACAGTAGACCTCATTGGACACGCCCCACTTTGTCAATACATCAAAGGGACCCGAAGTACATGCGAATTCGGGATAGGCAGCAAGTGCCGCTTGGGCATGGCCTGGCATTTCTATTTCTGGAATAATTGTAATGTGTCTCTCCTGCGCATATTGTACAATTTCGCGTATCTCTTCCTGTGAGTAAAAGCCACCATAACGTTTACCATCATATTGCTGGGGTTGATCATTATAATGTCCTACGAGTGTTTCTTTTCTAAAGGCAGCAATCTCTTGGAGCTTAGGGTATTTTTTAATTTCTATACGCCAGCCCTGATCCTCCGTCAGGTGCCAATGGAAGGTATTCATTTTGTGCAGAGCGAGTAGATCGATATATTTTTTGATATCGCTAGGTGGAAAAAAATGTCTACACACATCTAGGTGCATCCCTCGATATGAAAATCTGGGTTTGTCTTCTATACTTAGAAATGATAGATCGACTGTTGTGGATAACTGTTTTGTTTTGAAGACTTCTGGGGGTAATAATTGCATGAAGGATTGTATCCCATAAAAGACACCTTTCTTATCTGCTGCTTTTATTTGAACACCCTCTGCATTGACGCTTAGAGAATAGCCTTCTGAAGAATCGCTATTATATGTTTCATCCAGTATTAATTGAATATCTGCCTTTTCATCTCCCGCATGGATTGGAAAGCCTGTTGCGGCTCTTAGATAGTTTGCTTCATTTTCGAGTTCAGGGGAATATTGAAAGCTGCTTTGTTGCCCTATTGCATAGTTTCCTTTTGCTAGCTCTACTGTATGTGGCTTAGGTATAATGTGCAGGGAATGCTGGGTATCTGAAGACGAATTTTGACAGGCAAAAAGGCACAAAACCCACAAGAAAATGATCGTTCGCATAGCTTTAAGAATCTAGTAACAATATAACAAATGCTAGCAGATTCCCTACGTTAAATGCAGCTATTAAAGCAATGAAGTCTTACTTACTTTTTTTGCTTGCCTGCTGATCTTTTAAGATCTGAAGCAGAGTTCTTCGTCTTTCTACCAGAGCACCAAACTCTTTTCGGTATGAAATACCAACACCATATTTCTGTTCTCTCCCGTTTCCTGCCTGAATCTCATCCACATCATACTTCCCATAGGCACGTAGTTTGAGTCGTTTATCATCTGTAAGGAAATACCCTATGGAGAAATCACCAATGAAATAGTTATTCAATTGATCAAAGGAGGATCTACGCACATAGGAGCCATCTAAATCTAATTCCCATTTATCATCTAAGAAACGAAGTGTAGGATTCAGTCCAATTTCATCAGGCGCTAATTCGTTATTTCCAGTTAGCCCAAAGACTCCTGCATTTTTAGAAAAGCCCATGTTAAAATCCACACCAGAAACAAAACCATTTTCAGCTAAGAGTGCTTCTAGTCCATCATTCACGATAAAGGATAATTGGTTGGACACAAATTCGGAGAGTGTATTATAACTTGATGAAAATATCTCGTCTGAGGTATAGCCCGTTCCACTGATACTTGTATTCGTGGGCAGGAAGGTATTCAGTACAATAAGAGCCACCACCTGATTATTAATCTCCGATTCATTTTGTCTGAGTGCGTTCAATTTACTTTCTGCATAGGCACGTGTTTCTCCTGTCAGTTCAGGGAAATCAAAATCAAAGGAGACTTCTGGTTCGTATAGGGTTCCTCCGATGTGCATACTCAAATCTACATCCGTCTTTTTCCTTGCCTCCGTTTGTACTGCTGGCGATGCTTGATCTAAAAACTCCGATAAGAAAACTGTTAGAGGTGTGCTTAGATCTGTATAACTTGCATCTATATCCAGGGTCGCATCATAGGGATCCCCGGTCCATTGGATACGTCCACCCCGCTTTACAGTAAATGGTTTTGCTACAATACCGAGACTAGTAAAGAGGTACTCTCCTTCTAGGATTTCATATTCACCAAAGGCATCGAAGTCACCATTCCGTTTGATATTTACGCGTACGTTTCCTTCTCCCTTACTTTGGATAATATCATTTAGATTTTCATTGAAAATAATATTTACTTCTGCATCCTCTGTCACCGTAATATTCATTTCAATATCGACTCCCTCTATTTTAAATTCGTCCTCATCATCGTATGTTTCATCATCTGTGGCACGCAGTAGATCCTTCTTATTCACAAAGGTGAAAAATGACTCTTGGTAGCCCTCGTGGTATTCTTCAATGGGCACATTGATAACGGTACCCGGTCCTGAAATTGCATCTACTGTAATATCCGTCACACTAAAGCCTCCTTTGAAATCGACATTGATTTCTCCGATCCCTAAGCCATAGTAGAGCGGGTTATCTTTTTTAGTTGTGTTGAGTCCAATGAAATTTCTGGAGTAGGCATTGAGAGATAATCTGAAGTCCTCCAATAAGTCATGCGTCATTCCTCCTGTAAATATCCCTGTGTTGCCCTGGGTGTCCATGATCTGTACACCCGTGAGATCAATAAACTTTTCTGTAATACCAATCGTCTGATTGTTAAAGCGAATGAAGTTACCCAAATAATCTATCCGTACACCTCCATCATGCACGACACCTTCACCACTCAGTTTTAGATCATCGATAGGTCCAAAGACATCCACATCCACATCCGCATAGCCCTGGGTTTCTGAGATACCATCTTCAATTATAAATTCGAAAAAGTCCAATTGGAAACCTTTGCCTCTTACGACAGCGTCCACTTCTTTTTTAGTAATGTCATAGTTACCTGTTGCCTTAATAATGTGGTTCTCATTCTGTATATCAATGGTGGCATTTACTATTGTGTCCTTATTAAAAGCTTCGATGGAAAGGTTACCATAGTTCTGGTCATCCAGATAGAAGTTAGGCACCTTCATATTTAGTTTACCCTTCGGTTCTGTGAAAATATCATAGACATGGACGATAACATCTCCCACTCCCGTGAACGAGACCTTATCCCAATCGATAATGCCATCGATCATTTTGAAATCAAAATTTTCGATGTATCCAATTAGGCCAGTGTTTTTATAATCTTCCAGCACGATACGTCGATCTCCATCTGTCAGGATAAAGTCTTCGATTTCAATAAAATTTTTACCTATGATTATCTGGTTCCCTTTTTCGAAATCCCAATCGGCACTAAACATGCGCCACTCCTCATTGTTGAATTTTAATTGCATCCCATCTTCGTGCGGTGCGAGTTCGCCCGTGATATGCACGAGGTCCAATGAATCACCTAGGTTTTCTGTATCCAAAGAAAACTGCATGATGTCCCCTTCCATTTGCATTTCTATATCGATGGGATCAAAGAGTTTCTTTCCTGCGTATAAGGAATCTAATGTTAGGTGTAGTTTATTTTCGGAGCCTCTGTTTAAGACATCGAAGCTTACTCCGTTTACGGCATTGTCCTTGGTTTGAATAGAGCCAAAGACAGATTCCATTTCAATAAATTCATTGCCTGAGTCGATGGAACCAAAGGCCAGCATGTTCTTCACGGAGGTATTGGGCAGTCCGAGCAGGTTGAGATAATTGCGTGAATCTTTAATATTGAATTTAAAACTAAAGTCTTGTTCACGTGATAAATTCACCTGCTTTGGGATGTTCAAACGTTCTGCGTAATACGGATAATTTTTAGACATCTGCCACTGCACCAATTCGGGTAGTTTACGCAGATCAAAGTCTCCATCTAAGGAAAGCGCAAATGCTTCCGATGAGACGATCACATTTCTGTTGGCTTCTTTCCCTGGTGCGGAATCCACATAGAGGGTATCAAAGACGTAGAGACTATCCTTGTAGAGTAGTACAAAGTCTCCTAGTTCTCCATTTCCAATAAAGTCATTTACACTGGATCCTTCTAGCTGTAGATTTATATTCCCCTTTACTGCTACCTGTTCTTTAGTCAGATTGATCTTTTGAAAATCGAGGTCATTAATTTCGGCCGTAAAATCTGTTATAAACTTCTCCCCCTGTCTTTCTACGTAACCATTAAAGTTGAGATCGAGATCATCGTTTTGTATCAGGAAGTCTCCATTAAATTTATTCTCGTTGAGGACACCATTCATTTTAAAATCCTTGTAGGTGTAGCCCTTGTAGCTAAAGGATTCCACAGCCGCGTCGATATCCCCCACGGCATTGGCAGTACGCAGTCCCTTTCCTTCTGAGACCTTGGTGAACAAACTCACCTTGTCGAAGTCTGGATTATCGCTCCAGGTTCTTAGATCAAAATCGTTTAGGAATAATTCTCCGGAGTATTTGGCCCCATCTCTCCCATCCTTAAAATCTAAACGCATATCTAGTTTGGCCGCACCCAGATCCGTACCCAGTTCCCCGTAGGCAACAAAGTCATAGAGGAAACCATCAAAGCGACCCGAGAAATCGAGTTTGCCTAGTTTGTCATAATTCTCTGGCGGATTGAATCCTGGTATGAGCTTTTTCAAATCGCCCATGCTGGTATTCAATTTTTTCAGGTTTAGATTTATCAGCATGTCATCTGCGCTGGTGATATCTCTCGTATCTATATTTCCTTCCAGACGTATTTTGTCCGCTAGGTTTATAGAAAGATCCTGTCCTCTGAGGTTATTTATTTTTCCACGAATACGCCCATCGAGATACATCTTTTCCTTGTAATTCTGTTTAAAGAAGGCGCTCTCATATAGTTGCGGAATAAAGTAGACGAGTTCATTTATTGCGAGGTAGGCATTTTCAAATTGGCCATCAAGTATAACCTTGTTATTAAAATCTAGGAAGGCATCAAAATTTCTGTACTTGAGCGATAACTTATTTGAGACATTGGAATTACCTGTTCTGAAGGCTAGTTTGTCTAAGGTGATTCCTTTTTTAGTGAAGGCGAGATCCGATGCAAAATGATCTAGGCTCTTCCCTTCCTGCGTCACAAAATTTAGTTTTTTTAGCTGCCCAAAATATCCCAGTGAATCTGAGGCAGTAAAGGCATCCATTTCGATATTCAAGTTTTGCACCTTGAAGTTATTCTTATCAAAGATTGGAATATCAAAATCAAAGGCGCTAACCTGACTGCCATCCGTGTATTGGAAGATACCCTCAGAGACTCTAAACTTCTTTACAGCAAAATTAAATTCAAAAGGCTTTTTTGTTTCTTCTAAAACGATATCTAATTCGGATTCACTTTCTATGGCCTGGGCAAATAGATCAATCACTACTTCGGGCGCATCGAGTATCAGTTCGTCTAGGACGATATGATTATTGGCAGGGTCGATGGTGTCAATTAAAATTTTACCCTGCTTGATGCTATAGATATTTTTACTGCCATTGTTTTCATTCAATTCTTCGTAGTAGAGATTTTCTACAAGTAGCGTATTTATTTCAAACTCAAAGGGCTTGGCGTCGGGATCTTCCTCTTCATAGGCATTTTGCTGTTGAAACATTTTAAGGAGTGCGGAGGTCTTTTCACCCTGATAGACTCTATTGGCAACATGTACATCTTTTATCTCTAAGACATCCGTATAAAGACCACCATTGAAGAGCGATCGAAGATTTTGAGTTAGAGAGGTCGATAAGGAGCCCAGGGAAATGATGGTGTCTTGATGAATAGGATCTAAGACAGATACATTCTTGAGCTGCAGTCCCTCTGTTCCAAAGACCTCTAACTGCACATCGCCTACTTGAATATCCATCTCGGTCTTTTCACTTAGCTTTTGCGCAGCGTAGTCGACCAGTTTATTTTGTACTGAGGGGATTTGAATTAAGAAGTAGAGGATGATAGGAATCAGAATCAACAATAGCACAAGTACGAGCAGCAGTGTTTTCCACCAGGCCCTTCCTTTTTTTGCGGATTTTTTGTTGATTTCTGAGTGCATAGGTTTTATCTCTATAGAGATAACTTTTAATAATCGAGTAAAGGTGCAAAAATAGGGCTTTTAACCTGATTTTAACCCGTTTAATACATTATGTTTTTATTTAATATATTAATTCTGGCTTGGCTTACTTTAGCATTAAAATTATGCATTTCGACTCTGCATTAATTTTTGGTGGAGTAAAATCGCCTGTTTTGCCTCTTTTACGTCATGTACACGCAAGATTTTAGCACCCCGTTCCAGTGCTAGCGTATGTAGAACGGTGGTTCCATTTAGTGCCTGGTCGGCAGTCAGCTCTAGGGGCTTGTAAATCATGGATTTTCTACTTAAACCCACCAGTATAGGGAGATCTATAATTTTGTATACATTGAGATTGTCCAATAACTGGTAATTATGTTGTACCGTTTTACCGAAGCCGAAGCCCGGATCAATCACCAGTTGGTAGGCACCCTTTTCGTTTAGCTTACGTTTGGCCTGAATCAAATACTGCAGGATATCAAAGACCACATTCTCATAGTTGGGTGCCTGCTGCATCGTTCCTGGCAGTCCCTGCATATGCATAAGTACATAGGGAATGTTCTTGGTAGCGATCATGTCAAACATCTTAGTATCTATGCTGCCCCCTGAGATATCATTGATCATATTCGCACCCGCATCGATAGCCATCTCTACTATAGCTGCATCATAGGTATCCACGGAGATAAAAATATCAGGATATGCCTGTCGAATTGCTGTCAAAATAGGTATCAGTCTTTTTCTCTCTTCTTCGGTATTTCCTAGCTCTGCACCGGGTCTCGATGAAAATGCGCCTAGGTCAATAATGTCCATGCCTTCTTCTAAAGAAAGATCTATATAACGGCTTACCGTATCAATGGTTTGGTGTTGGCTATTTTTGTAAAATGAATCTCTATTTAAGTTAATGATTCCCATTACTTTAGGAGTAGTTAAATCAAGTATTAGTTCATTGTATTGTAGAGAGCTCATTTCAGTCATTTTTTATTATTACAATTTTCTACAATATCATATTTACTAGATGAATTATTACCTATAAACTCCTAGAGTTTTTATTTTTGGGGAAGTTACTTTAGAAATAGAACATTTTAACTAAAACACACACTATTCTTAGAGCTAATGATAAAGAGAGAAAACCTGTTCGTAGACCTCCTTATTGCGGTGTTTACGATAATCGTGCTTGGACTATCTGTTAATTACTTTCTAAACAAAAGTAACAGTCCCGCAACCGCAAACTTAGAATCCAATACAGATCAAGAAAAAGCTGAGAAACCCATCTTTGGCTTCAATACCTCGGATCATCATTTTGATAAAATGGAGATTCTTCCCAATCAGTTTCTTGGTGACATCTTAGAGAGATATGTATTTAGTTATACACAAATCGCACAGTTAGAAAAATCCGCCAAGGATGTGTTCAGTGTGCGTAACCTAAGAGCTGGAAAAAATCTAACCTTCGTATCCCAGGATAGCTGCTCGCAGCCTTTCTGTATGATATATCAGCCGGATGCCTTTCGCTATGTAAAATATAACCTACAAGATTCCATGGAAGTGGAGATCGTAGAAAACGAATTCACAGTAGAGGTAGATACTCTAGTAGGCGAAATAAAAAGTTCTTTATGGGCAAGTATGATAGATGGTGGCCATAAAGCGACCCTTATCGATAAGATGGAAGATGCTTTCGCATCCAAGGTTGATTTTTACTACACACAGAAGGGCGACAGATATAAGTTGATTTATGAGAAGCGTCTCATTGATGGTAAGTTCATTTCATACGGAGACATCCTAGGAGCTTATTATGATAATGAGCAGGGACGTCATTTTGCTATTTACTACGAAAACGATAAGTACGAGGGATTCTATGATGTAGAAGGAAGACCTACCAAGGGTAACTTCTTACGCTCCCCTGTTAAGTACTCTAGAATATCAAGTAGATTTAACAGAAACCGTTTTCATCCTATTAAAAAGAGAAGAATTCCACACCTAGGTACGGATTATGCAGCAGCACACGGTACGCCTATCCACAGTGTGGCAGATGGTGTTATCGACATCGCGAGCTATACTAAGAATAATGGCAAGTACGTCAAGGTGAAGCATGGAAAAACATACAAGACACAGTATCTACATATGTCCAGATTTGCTAAGGGCATTCGCAAGGGTGTTCCGGTTAAGCAGGGACAAACAATTGGTTATGTGGGCTCCACGGGCCTCGCTACTGGACCGCATGTTTGTTTCAGATTCTGGAAAAATGGAAAACAAATCAACCACCTCAGAGAAAACTTCCCTCCTGGCGAACCTATGAGCAAGGAGGAGCTGCCCTTATTCCAAGCGAAAAGGGATCAGATGATTTTAGATTTGACGAAGGGGGAACCGGTGCCGAGTCCGGCGACGTAGGGTCTGCCTGATTACAGGCAGGATGAAGAGCTTGGCTGCGTGCGGAAGCAGGCAGGATGAAGAGATGAAGGGACGGAAAGCTTGCCTGCGTGCATAAGCAGGCAGGATGAAGAGAGAGCGGCGTGTTCAGAGGCAGGACTCAACAGACTCAACGGCTTGCCTGCGTGCGGTAGCAGGCAGGATGGAACGGACTCAACGGAATGAACGGACAATGTTAGGATGTGTACTTTTGGCTTCAATTAAGCGGTAATAACTAATCAAGTTTGTTTTTTTGAGGGATGTTCTCATTTTGGGGAATCGCAAGTTTATTCTTTCAAGGGGTCATGACCCCTTGGGCACAAAAGCGACAACAATTAATCTAGTTTTCTTTTCACAAATGGAATAAGTCCTTACCCCAAAGGGGTAATACCCTATAGCCAAGAGAGCATCTCTTGGTTATGGGGTGTAATATTTATATGAGCTCTGAAAGAGCGGCTTACCTGCGTGCGTTAGCAGGTAGGATGAAGAGATTGAGAGATTGAGAGATTGAGAGAGAGCGGCGTGTTCGAAAGGTGCGACTTGCCTGCGTGTGGAAGCAGGCAGGACAGAACGGACAGAACGGATTGAGCGGACGGAGGAGAGCGGCGTGTTCAGAGGCAGGACTCAACAAGAGATTAATATGGATTCGTAGTTACAAACTACGAATAGCGAAGCTTAGTCTACGTAAGTTTTTTCAGGGTAAAACTAAAGGTAGTTCCTTCGTTTAATGTGGAGCGGACGTTGATAGTTTGGTCGTGGGCTTCTATGATGTGTTTTACTATGGAGAGGCCGAGGCCGGAGCCGCCTTCTGATCGGGAGCGGCTGGGGTCTACTCTGTAGAAACGGTCGAAGAGGTGTTTGATGTGTTCTTCTGAGATGCCGATGCCATTATCGCTGATTTCTACGACGAGTTTATTGTTGAGGTCAAAGAATGCGATTTCTATGAGGCCGTCGTCTTTGCCGTATTTTATGGCGTTGATGATGAGGTTGTGTAATACTTGGCGGATGTTTTCTTTATCGGCTTCTACGGTATAATTTGTGGCGGCATCTGCTTTGAACTGGAGGGTGGCCTTTTTTTCTTTCAGGTGGATCTCCATATCTTGGAAGACCTCCTCTACTAATTTCTTGATGTCAAAGCGGGTGAGTTCGAGATAGAATTTTCCGGACTCTAGTTTGTTGATGAGTTCCAGATCATCGACGATATTTTTGAGGCGATCCAGATTACGCATGGAACGCTTGAGGTATTTCATGTTTATCTTATCGTCGTAGAGGCCGCCATCAAGGAGGGTGTGTACAAAACCCTGGGCAGTGAAGAGTGGAGTTTTTAGTTCGTGGGAAATGGTGCCGACGTAGTTCTTTCTGTAGTCCTCTAATTTCTCAAGACCCTTAATCTGTTTTTCTTTTTTGTCTGCCCATTCGCTGACCTCCTCCCCTACCTCGTCGAGCGATTTGGAGCTGTAGTTTACTGGATCTTTACCCTTGGGTTTACCGATGATCTGGTAGATGACTTTTATTTTATTGAGGATGTAGTTTTCGAGGAGGACGCGTATGGCGAAATAGCAAACGAGTGCGCTGGCGCATAGGGCTATTGCAATGCTTAGCCAGGAGAACTGTATTTTATCGAGGAAGAATAGGATACCGAGGACGAGGAGATTGATGCCTACGATGAGTAGACTGACAAATAAGGAAACCTGTTTAAGTGAGAGGTTTTTTGCCATGCTTTAAAAATCAAATTTGTATCCTACGCCCTTGAGTGTTTGAATATACTCAGAGCCTATTTTCTCTCGTAATTTTCTAATGTGTACATCGATAGTTCTATCTCCTACAATAACGGAATCGCCCCATACCTTGTTTAGGATGGCAGCACGTTTAAAAACCTTTCCTGGTTTTGACGCAAGGAGTTTTAGGAGTTCGAATTCTTTCTTGGGTAGTTCTATGGATTTGCCCGAAAGCTCTATGGTGAACTGATCAAAGAATATTTTGAGATCTCCATATTCAGCTACGTCTTCTCCTTCTAGGTTCTGGAATAAGCGGTGTCTGCGGAGTAAGGCTTTGATGCGGCTTTTGAGCACGTTGGGTTTTATAGGTTTGGTGATATAGTCATCGCCACCACTTTCTAGGGCAGAGATTTGCGTAAACGATTCCGATCGTGCGGTCAGAAAACTGATCATGGTATTGTCTAGTTCGGGATCCTTGCGTAGTACTTGGCAGACCTCTACTCCATCCATGCCGGGCATCATAATGTCTAAGATGATTACATGCGGAAGAAATTCTTTTGCCTTCTTAATACCCTTTTTCCCATTTAAGGCTGTCTCTACCATATAGTCCTCTTGTTCGAGATTATAGCGTAAGAGTTCTAATATATCCTCCTCATCGTCTACTATTAAAATTTTAGCCTTTGCCATGTCATCTAAGATTTACCTAAAGGTGTAACTTTTGTAGCTTTTTATTCAATGCATCTTAGCGATTAGCGCATTCTTAATGATTATTTAATATTCGCTGCTTTTATTTATCCTTCTTGTCCACTACTCTGAGTTCATCCGCTTCTTCACTCTGGCCGTACTGGGTCTTTTTATGGATGTCGCGAAAATAGATGGATACGGTATCACAGAATTCAAGAAACTTCTTTTCGTCGGCTTTCAAGATATCCATGTTTAATTCGATCTCTTCTCTGGGAATCTGATGTATTTCTGCAATCTGATCCATAAACACGTCACGCACACTGTCCTGATTTTCCTTGGCGTATAGCTGTACCGCTTCACTGGCAATAACCAGTTCTTTGAAGATTTCACGCAGCTGCGTATCTGTCAGTGTCTGTTTGGCCTCCGGCTCTACCTTACAGGCAAAGATGGCTAGAGAGAAACAGAAGAAGAGAAAGACATATTTCACAGATCAAATTTAGGTTTTAAAATCCTGATAAGCTTAGAATTATCGGGATGAATTTCAGACCAGTCGTTTACATCCGAACTAAAGATAGCAATGCCGCAGGTGGGAAGATTATCTAGATAGTCATCGGTAAATTGATTTACAAAATAGGTGGAGGTGGGATTATGGCTAAACATAGCGATGGTAGATGCTGCAGGTGGACTATCATGAATCACATCCATGATGTCTACTTCGGAACCAAAATACAGCTCCGTTTCTATCTGAATAGAGGAAACATCCATATCGTAGGTCATGGCAAACTCCTGCGCCGTATCGTAGGCTCTCTTGCCCGGGCTGGAGTAGATTTGATCAATCTTGGGTACAATAGAACGCAATAATTTCCCCATCAGCGGTGCGTCTCTCTTGCCTCTACTGTTTAATGGACGATCGATATCCTTGAGTTCTGGGAAATTCCACGAAGATTTTGCGTGTCTTACGAGTATAAACTGCTTCATAACAGAATGGTTTGCTTATATTTGAAAGTTTAGCTTAAGTAAGATGTTATATTATAATTCATTTGCCAAATATTTACGAAATATAGAACAAGTATTCTCTGAAAAGGAATATTTGGCTGCTGAAGAAATATACGCTTCAGAGAAAATCAGCCTGAAATCCATGAACAAGAAGTTATGGATCATGGAATTTGAAGATACCGAGACCCATGAGGTGGAAATTATGCTCAAGTCGAGTAAGCTGAATTCCCATACCTGTGACTGTTCTACGTTTAAGGCAAAACGCATCTGTTCGCACATTATTGCTTCTTATCTATGGATACGTGATCAGGTAGAACATACGCTGGCTGTGCGTAGAGAGGAAGAAAAGCGCAAAGAAGCGCGCCGCAAGCGAAGGATGGTTTCTAAACAGGGCACTACCGTTTCGAGTATACTTGAGCAGGCAAACAAAGACGATATACGTGCCTTCTTATTGGCCTATGCCCGAAAGGACAAAAAACTCAGTACTGCTATCAAGGTGCATTTTCTTTCCAAGGCAGGTGGTACCTCTAGAGAAAATATCTCTGCCATACTCGATAGCATTGCACCCCCCGTCACGACAGCCGATAAAAAGATGCATAATTCTGCTTGGTTGTTGCTGAATCAAACGATGGAAGATTTCTCGAACCAGACAGGTGATTTTATCAGTTTGCAGTCACACCGCGAAGCAGCTAATCTGATCGTAGAAAGTTTGTTTAAGCTCTACTATTTGATTTCTAAGTATCCGGACAAGACGGATAAACTGGTTTTCTATGTGCATCGCTTTACAGAACTGACGGAGGATCTGTTCAATGGTATAGAGGCACCGATGGAAAAGGATCAGATAAAAAATATGTTTTTGGAAATATCTGAACGCTCCTACTTTAATGCGGCAAACAAGTATGACTTTGTGCATGTCTTAATGGATCAAAAGCTATTGAATAAAAAAGAGCTGCAGGGACTGATAGAAATTTATAGCGCTTTATTCTCTGAAGAAAACAAGCAGATCATTCATGCGAAGAGTTGCGAACTGCGCTTACGCACAGCGCATAAGAGTTTGGATAAGGAAACAGTACAGTCGATTTCTAAGAAATTTATGAACAGTATTATTCTAGAGATTATCGAGGAAGAGGATTTTAAATCGCTGCAGGCCTTGATTAAGGTCTTAGAGGAACTGGAACCACTGAGCTATTACGGCAATTATAAATTGACACTGCTTAAGTCAAAGCAGGAGATAAAACAATACAAGAGTCTGGCTCTAGAATTGTACAAACTGACAGAGGATTACAGCTACTATCTCAAGTATGAAAATATTTTGGATGAGACCGAATCGAAGTTGGTTGCCAAGAAAATTATTAAGCTCTTGGATGGGATGTCGGATAGAGCCAAGTTGGAGTTTTGGAAAAATCAAGACAGCACGGAGCATATTGTAGAGGTATTGCGTGAGACGGAGGATGTAGAGCTGCACTTTGAGTATGCGAAGATTCCGGGGGAAGAATTTAATGAACAACTTTTTCCGATTTACGTTAGACATATCGACAACTACCTAGAGAACTTTATTGGTGCGGGCAAGGAAAATTTTCTTCGGAAAATGAGTCAGCATCTGGAACTGAATAAGAGTAGAAAATTCCGACGGGAATTGATAGATCATATCAAGGCAAACTTTGGCCACAGAGATGCCATATTAAACGTGCTTAAATAGAAGAAATTTTACGATGGAAATAAAGGGATGCATTTTCGATTTAGACGGTGTCATTGTGGATACGGCGAAGTACCACTACCAATCATGGAAACGCCTAGCCAAGGAACTGGGCTTTGAATTTGATGAGGCGGTAAACGAACGACTTAAAGGAATTAGTCGGATGGATTCGCTGAATATAGTATTAGCGCAAGGCGGGATACTGGTCACCGAAGAAGAGAAGGAAACGATGTGTTATGAGAAGAACGAATGGTATAAGGAATATATCTCCGAACTCGATGAGAGCGAGTTGCTACCAGGCGTCAAGGTTTTTATAGAAGGTCTACGTGCGGAGGGTGTCAAGATAGGTCTGGGTTCTGCGAGCAGGAATGCGAAAACAATATTAAAAGGTATCGGCATCGATCATTTGTTTGATGTGATGATAGATGGGAATGATGTCAGCAAATCAAAACCCGACCCTGAGGTATTTCTAAAGGGAGCGGAAGGTTTGGGTCTAGCGCCCGAACATGTGGTAGTCTTTGAAGATGCGCGCAAGGGATTGGAGGCCGCTATTACTGCAGGCTTTATTCCTGTAGGTGTAGGTAGTCCCGAGTTACTACCAGAGGCCGATATGCATATCCAAAGTTTTGAAAATTTTAGCTTAGAAGAAGTACTTAGCCAGTTAGATAAGAGTGCATGAAAAATTATATAAGTCATGATCCATGGAAGATAGTTGAGCATGGATTTCACAAAGAACATAATCAGATTACAGAAAGTCTATGCAGTATAGGCAATGCCCGTTTTGGTCAGCGTGCAAATTTTGAAGAGCATTTTTCTGGACCGAGTTTACAAGGCAATTATGTAGCGGGTGTCTACTATCCCGACAAGACCAAGGTAGGTTGGTGGAAGAATGGCTATCCCGAATATTTTGCCAAGGTACTGAATAACTGCAACTGGATACTGCTGGACCTACGATTCAATGGGGAGCGTTTAGATTTGTCAGAGACAGAGGTGAAGGAATTTTATCGGGAACTGGATATGCAAAAGGGCGTGCTGATGCGAACGTGTACAGTGGCTTTGAAAAATGGTGTTGTAATAGAGATAGAGTCAAGGCGTATTTGTTCGTTTGCAAATAAGGACCTAGGTGCACTCTCTTATCAGATCCGCATCTTAGAAGGAAGTGCTACGATAGAATGCGACTCCCTACTCGACTTTGACATCCGTAATCAGGATTCTAATTACCAAGAAAATTTCTGGACGAATTATAGTGCGCATCTCAATAAAGAGACTGCCTATGTGCAGGCAGAAACAAAGAAGACAGGCTTCCATGTGGGCGTAGCTGCTCAGACTACGCTTAGACTAAATGAGGAAGTGCAAGCAGCTATGCCCAATCAGGTATCAGAGGCTAAGTTGGGACATCGTTATGAATTGAGTGCGCGTGCTGGTGACACTATCCAGATAGAAAAGTATGCAGGGATAGTTTCTAGTATGTATTATGAGCTGGCAGAGTTTAAACAAAAGACAGAAAGAATTATAGCGGAAGCTGCGCAAAAGGGATATGCTGCTTTAGAGATGGAGCACAGTCAGGCCTGGGCTAGGAAATGGGAATTGAGTGATATCGTGATAGCGGGCGATGTGGCAGCGCAGCAGGGAATACGATTTAATATCTTTCATTTGAATCAGACCTATGATGGAAGCGATGATCGACTAAACATAGGACCCAAGGGATTTACAGGCGAAAAATATGGGGGCTCTACCTACTGGGATACGGAGGCCTACTGTCTCCCCTTTTATCTCTTTACAGCAGAAGAGGAGGTTGCACGGAATTTACTCGTGTATAGATATAAGCATTTGAACAAGGCCATAGAGAACGCAGAAAAACTAGGCTTCAAGGATGGGGCTGCACTCTACCCTATGGTTACCATGAATGGCGAGGAATGCCATAATGAATGGGAGATTACCTTTGAAGAAATTCATAGGAATGGTGCGATTGCCTATGCAATATATGACTATATACGCTTTACAGGCGATGCGGCCTACCTGGCAGAATATGGACTAGAGGTCTTGATAGGTATCAGTCGGTTCTGGGCACAGCGGGTCAATTTTTCTAAGGACAAGAATCAGTATGTGATACTGGGCGTCACCGGTCCCAATGAATATGAGAACAACGTAAACAATAATTGGTACACAAATTATATTGCCAAGTGGTGTTTGAATTATACCGGCGCACAGATAGAGGCAGTGCGTCAGAAAGAGGCAGCAGCCTGGGATCGTATCCAAGAAAAAACAAGGTTTAAAGAAGACGAGCTGAGTGACTGGAAAGAGATAAGCGCACAGATGTATCTACCAGAAGACAAGGAGAATAATATCTTTTTACAGCAGGATGGGTTTTATGATAAGGAGATTATTCCTGTCAAAGAATTGAGTGCAGAAGATCAGCCGTTGAATCAAAAATGGTCTTGGGATAGAATACTGCGGTCTTGTTTTATCAAGCAGGCCGATGTATTGCAGGGACTCTACTTTTTTGAAGAACAGTTTGAGTCCAATGTCATCGCAAGCAACTTTGATTTCTACGAACCGCTGACGGTACATGAGTCTTCTTTGTCGCCCTGCGTTCATGCCATCCTCGCTGCGAACCTAGGTAAGCATGCCAAGGCCTACGAGATGTATCTACGTACCTCGCGTCTGGATATCGATGATTACAATAATGACTCGGAGGATGGTTTGCATATCACTAGTATGGCAGGTACCTATATTTCTGTGGTCAAAGGCTTTGCAGGTATCAAGGTAGCGAATGATGCCTTGCATATCAATCCGGCTCTACCCAAGGAATGGGATTCTATTGCGTTTAGCATCTTATTTAGGGGACAGAGAATACGTTTGCAGATAGAGCGCGAGCAAACAATTATTGAAAATCTATCAGAAAAGGATATCTCGTTATTATTTAATGGGAAAGAAACGCGTATAGCATCCAATAAAAATTCTATTTTACAACAGACCCTTTAGGCTTAAACCAGCAATATGAAACAATTTCTTATTCTACTCAGTATCGTTTTTTGTTTCACTGCCTGCAAGAACGAGGCAGGTTCCAAGAAGACAGCAGACGGTGCTGGCACGATGACAGCAAAAACAGGCACCAAGGATTTGCCCGAATGGGCGAAGGCCGCTACTATCTATGAGGTGAATCTCCGTCAGTACACCGAGGAAGGTAGTTTTATAGCCTTTATGTCGCATCTACCCCGACTCAAACGTATGGGTGTGGATATACTTTGGTTTATGCCTGTCTATCCGATTAGTGAGACAAAGCGCAAGGGTTCTCTAGGATCCTATTATGCCGTAACGGATTATGCCAAGGTAAATCCAGAGCATGGAACAGAGGAAGATTTCAAAAAGATGGTGGATAAGATTCATTCCCTGGGGATGTATATTATCCTTGACTTTGTGCCCAATCATACAGGCTGGGATTCGGACTGGATAAAAAATAACCCCGAGTGGTTTACGCAGGATAAGGACGGCAACGTGATCGATCCTATCGATCCGGGAACGGGAGAATCCTGGGGCTGGACGGATGTTGCCGATCTGAACTTTGATAATAAGGAGATGCGTGCGGAGATGATAAAGGATATGCGACATTGGACGGAGAAGATGGATGTGGATGGCTTCCGCATGGATGTGGCGCATAATGTACCGCAGGATTTTTGGGATGAGGCGAGTACAGCACTGCAAGAAAAGAAGAACGTATTTATGTTGGCCGAGTCGGAGGTGGAATCACACCGAAATAGCGGCGCCTTCCATACAACCTATGGCTGGAGTTTCCACCACTTACTCAATGAGATTGGCAAGGGAGAAAAGAAGGCGAGTGAGATAGAAAATTGGGTGACGCAGGATGCGCAAAAGTTCAATAAGGGCTTCCATATGCATTTTACTTCGAACCACGATGAAAATACCTGGAGCGGAACTGTCTTTGATCGTATGGGAGATGCACATAAGCCACTTGCAGTTCTTTGTGCAACGCTACAGGGAATGCCCTTGCTCTATGGCGGACAGGAAGAACCGATGCGGAAACGGCTTAAGTTTTTCGAAAAGGATGCAATAGGATTTAAGGACTATGCCTACGAAGAATTTTACAGCAAGCTCTTTGCACTCAAACATAAGAACAAGGCGCTATGGAATGGCGACTACGGCGATGATACACCCAGCTTTTTCCAACTCGATGAGGACGTGGTCGCCTATGAACGAGAAAAGGAGGGCGATAAGGTATTTACAGTTATAAACTTCTCCAAGGAAGAAAAGACGATAGCCTTCCCTGCCCATTTTACCGGAACCGAACTCTTTAGCGGCACGGAGGTACATTTCCATGAGGGCGATGCTGTCCAGTTAGCTGCCTATGGTTATAAGGTGTTTACGAATGTCAAGTAATATGAAGAAGCAACGATTTTCCTTTTGGCAGGTTTGGAATATGGCCTTCGGTTTTTTAGGCATCCAGTTTGGCTGGGGGCTACAGATGGGAAACATGAGTGCCATCTACGAATACTTAGGAGCAGACCCCCATCAGATTCCCATGCTTTGGTTGGCAGCTCCCCTGACGGGATTGATCGTGCAACCTATAGTAGGATACTTTTCTGATAATACCTGGTCACCGCGTTTTGGTAGAAGAAAGCCCTATTTCTTTTTTGGTGCTCTCTTTGCCTCTGCCCTGCTTATTGCCATGCCTTACTCCTCCAGTGTTTGGATGGCTGCCGGATTTTTATGGATACTCGATGCCAGCATCAATGTCAGTATGGAACCCTTCCGTGCCTTTGTTGCGGATGTGCTTCCCAAAGAACAATACACGCAGGGCTATACCATGCAAAGTTTCTTTATTGGACTTGGTGCCGTTATGAGTGCTGCCCTGCCCTGGTTTTTTCTCAATGTCATGGGCTATGATGATACTGTCGCCAAGGGCGTGATCCCCGACTATGTCAAACTAAGTTTTATCGTAGGTGGTGTCGCTTTTTTCTTAGCCGTTATGTACACCATACTGACTACCAAGGAATATCCACCGGAGTATTATGCCGATGAAGTAAAGGAGGAAGAGATGGGTTATTGGGAGGGACTAAAAACAGCCTTTGTCAATATGCCGGAGGCCTTCAAAAAATTAGCGCCTGTCCAGTTCTTTACTTGGATGGGACTATTCCTGATGTGGTTTTATTTTACAGTCACCATCACCGGCACCGTGTTCGGTGCAGAGTCCCCCGAAGATCCTGGCTATGCCGAGGGTGTGGTCTGGGGTAATCTATGTTTTGGCTTTTACTCACTTATCACTTTCATTTTTGCCCTCTTTATGCCCAAGATTGCTGACAAAGTGGGTCTGTCTAAACTCCATGCTATTTGTTTGTTTGCCGGCGGCATCGGTTTGCTTTCCGTAGGTCTCATAGAATCCAAATGGCTTTTGTTCCTCTCCATGGGTGGTGTGGGTATCGCTTGGGCAAGTATCGTCTCTATGCCCTACGCTATGATAGCCAATGATATTCCTCCCAAGCAGATGGGGATATTTATGGGGCTATTCAATATGTTTATTGTGATACCTGAGATTATTGCTGCCCTCGGTTTTGGCTGGGTGATGTCGAGTGTGTTTGATAATGTGAAGTTGTATGCTGTGTTGACGGCTGGGGTATTGTTGTTGATTGCGGGGGTGTTGACGTTAAGGGTTAGGATTGATTAGGGGTAGTGAAAAGTCAAGGTGCAAATCAAGATTGGATAAATTTTCTTGTAGATATTTGACATCCAAAATGAAATCTAGATAGCTGTTATGACAAGTGCTCTCTGCTTGATCATCCTCGCAATTAAAGATAGGAATTGGAAAAATAAAACTGCTAATTTCTAGCCTCTACTCAACTTAAAATTTAAAAGAAGTGTATTTTATATTGCCTGTTTTTATATATGGTACCTTCCTTACAAAAAGATATCAGACTTATAAAGCGAATTAGGTGTGCTTATTAAAGTAATATCAAATTTTAGAGAAGATTCTACTTTAGAACTTGCACTATGAATCCTAAAAGATATTTGCCATCCTTCATTAAATGTGGCTATTAATGTCGTATAACTATCTGGTTTAAAATCAATTTCAATAAGGCGAGTAGGTAATTTTATTATATCTACTTTATCCTTTGTTTTAATTTTCCCTAAATTCTTGTTCAAAGTTCCATTGATATTAAAACCATGAATTTCAATTTTTTTCTTGCCCTTTATAATTTTATAAAAATCATTGTAGCCAATTAAATAGTGAACAAATTTATTGGCAAAATTTTGCGGATCATCTTTAGACATTTTCTGTACTTCTGATTTAAACGCTTCAAGAATTGGCTTATATACTCGGATAATCTTATTATCAAATGCCTCTGACCAACGGGTAGTTTTGTTAATATTACGAATGGTTTGCAATTGATCAAATATTGGTAATATACGCTCCCAATAACTTGTCGAGCACGGATTTCCTATCCACTTTAAACCAAAATCTAACTTATGAGATAGCCTTGAATGTTTTAAAGCTTTATGATTGTGTTTCGCAGAAAAACCAATTTCCCATTTTTGCTTTGCTCTAATAAAAATTACATCTCTGACATCTCCTTTTTGACCAGATTTATCTCCTGCAATTTCTATCTGCAAAATATCCTTTTCATCAATTGAATTAATAATTCTTGGCTCAATATTTACAATAAACTCAACTGATTTTAAAGCAGCCGAATTTAGATCTTCTTTTTTTTCTTGTTTTAAAGAATCAAACATTGATTTTGCCTTAAAAAAAGATGAATTTTCAATAATTTCAGTTTTCGTAAGCTTATCAAGAAAATTGAAATATTGAAAAGCAAGAGAATACTCAAAAGCTTTACCATTTGTAGTTTGAGTCGCCATTTAAACTACTGTTTCCTTTATCCTAGACTTCTTTAAATTACTTCTGATTGATTTTTCTCGTTTTTTAATTTGAGATTTTATACTAATTGCAAGGTGTTTTGCTAAATCAACAGGTACAGCATTACCAATCATTTTATAACCAGCAGCTATATGAGTATAAATAAATTCGAAATCATCAGGAAAAGTTTGTATTCTAGCACATTCGCGAACAGTTAATCTTCTATAGAGTTCTTCAGAACCTTTCACAAACTCTCGTTTATTTTGCTCAATAAATTTCATTTTTGGTGCTTGTGGATGTAATGGTGCATGTCGACCTCCTGCTTGAATTGTATAAGACTGTTCATCCCAAGCCCTAACTCTATTTCTTGACATAAACATGGATGAATAGCCGCCTATCATAAATTCATGATTTAACACTTTACAATTCTTACCATTGGTTCTGTTATTGGGTAGCGCTGGTAATTCGGTATTACGTAAATCGCTAATCGCATACCATAAATCCTTTTTCTTTATCTGTGGTGTTGGAAATTTAAATTTAAATCCAAGGTCTTCTCTTATTCCAATGAAGAATACTCTCTTTCTATCTTGAGGCACACCAAAATCAGAAGCATTCAATAACTTAAAAGAAAGCTTATAACCTAACCCAGCATTACTAAACATAGATTTAATATTTTCTAGGGCTTGTTCGTGTCTTGGCAATAGCATTCCACTTACATTTTCAGCTAGAAAGAATTTCGGTTGTTTGTCTTCTAGTATTCTAATAAAATCATAAAATAATCGTCCACGATTATCGTTTATCCCCCGCAAAGCACCTGCTTCACTCCAGCTTTGACATGGTGGTCCTCCAATAATACCATCACACTCAGGCACCTCAGCAGATTCAATATTCACAATACTTCTTTTATCGAGTTTTGTTTTTGGATGATTTTTTTCATAGGTCGCCCATATGTCTTTATCGTATTCGTTAGCCCAAACTACCTTAAATCCAGCTTGTTCAAATCCCAGGTCTAGACCTCCTGCTCCAGCAAAAAATGATACTACTTTCATATTTAAATTCACTTTGAAATTATATTTTGGATCTTTTGATTAAGATTTTTTTTCGGCTATATCAAGTAACTTGTTAATTCAGTTCGACTTATTAATCCTCTTAACATTCTGTTAGAAAAAAAACTCCTTACTCTACTCCTCTTTATCAAGCCTGAAAATTAATGCAAACACAGATAAGTTCTTTCCATAAAAATCTCGCATACCTATTTCCATTTTGCTTAAATTAGTAGAATCCAAATCAGTTTTTGCAATCAACTTTGAATTCTCCAAACGATATTTCATTTCGACTTGTCATTATGACAAATATAGAAAAGATTAATCTATTAACCAACATTGAGATGTCGAAATACCCGACTTACTTATAGCGATACACCTATGCCTCGTTTTCTTACTCATGTTCACCACTACTAAAGATAGTAAGATATATGCAGCTAAGGCTAGCCTCTACTCTACTTAAAAACCTACAATAGAATATACACAATAATTCTTGTTAACTACTGGCGCCATACATCTAAACTATGACTCTAAAATTATGTAATTATTATCAGTATTTATAAATCTACCAAATGCAAACATAGCTTCATCAAAGTGTTTCAAATTTTGAATATTCTTTAAATCAATAAAATTGAGATAAGTGTAATAATAAAAGTTTTCTTTCTCTATTTTGTTCATTTTTGAATTAATCTTTCGCCAGTTCTTTTTATGCAAATAATTGTAAGCTCTATGGATATGTTGATCATAAATAGGATACTTGGTTGGATGTATGATATGTAATAAAAAAATTTGCCATACTGCTGATATGGTGCCAAATTCATTCCTAAATGCATCTAAAGTAAATGTTTTGTCCCTTTTAAATTCGTTAATTATCTTTCGCTTAGTAAGAATTTTTTGCTCCAAAGAATTCATCTTTCGTGCACTAAGCTTCATACCATTTTTCCAAATATATAAATCTATAATCTCACTTCTAGTATATGCTAATTTGTAAATGTGTGATATATATAAGTCTTCCTTACTATAGGTATACAATTTTTGCCAATAAGTTATAAACTCTGAAAATGATTTTGATTGATATGACCGAACAATTTTCATTATTTCATGAGGTTTATTTGGTATTGAATTCGCTTAGTCTTTATAATTTTCTCTAATTCCACTAAGGTTAATAAAGAATAGCCCAGAGAATCAGGGTGCAATGAAACAAAACAAAATTGAAATTGATCTTTCAATTGTTTTGCTAAATTAAATTCATTTTCTGTTGCACCAAAAAAGAAACCCCTTGGTATATCAGACAAATACTTCTTGGTAGTTTTGAGTTCAATGAACATTATATCTTTTGCACTTTCTAATCGCACGATTTCTTCAAGATTTGTATATCCTGGTATTTTTATTAAATCAAATGCTCTAGAATATCTTTTTTCGATGTGGAGCAATTTCATGATCAGTTTTCTACTTTCTCTATCAGGGTTTAGAAAATTTTGGTCTGATTCTAAAAGATATTTGATAGCTTCCTTTTCTGACTTTATATTGCTAAAAGTAATTGTATATGATTTACTATTGCCCAATTTTAAAAACTGTATTTAACTGGATTTGCTGCGCCTTTCTTTCTATACTTGGATGGTATACGTTTCCTTAAATATTTAGTTAAAACCACTTGATCAGCTTTAACACCAACAAAGCCAATCCTTTTTGGTCTGTCTTCAGTATTTAATTCTGGAAAATTTTTAGCTAAAGCAATTTTCCATTCAAGCGGTTTAAAAACATCTATTATAACACCTTGAACTACCGCAAAAACATATTCGACCTCTTTTATTTTCACTTTGCTAAGTTTCCAAGCAAATCTTGTAGCGTTATATATACTTTTTTGAGTTACACTTTTATTTATAGTGATCATTAGAACTTTATGCTCAATTACAGCTTCTGCAGCCGCATATTTATCTAGTATCTCCTTCGCATGCATCGGACCAAAATCATTACTCCCATATCCTCCCATTAGATTTGTCATTCCTTGGTAAGCGTCTATCAATGCAGCTTCTACCTCTAATGAATTTTCTTCGGTCATACCGTGTCGATGAATTACATGTATAACTTCTAACCCAGAAGCGATAATCTCTCTTATTGTATTTAGTTTAATTTCAGTTGAATCATCTGTTTTTATTGCTCCTTTCATGTGTTGAAAGATGCGATTCCCCTTCCCTTTCCCAACATAAAATGTTTCACCATTTCTCGGATCTATCAATCTGTATACATAATACTTGAGTTCTTTAACTACCTCAGGAGGAAATTCAATCATCAATTATATTGTTTATAGCTACAACTTACATAAATAATAACCATTAAGAACATTACGAAAACTTGTAATTAACGCATAATGATATGCGTAGGACGACCAAAGGGAGTCTTACGTCATATCTATTGTTACCTACTGGCTTTTTTCTATTTCTATTATGTTCCAAATATCTCTATCAATTTCTGTAAGACAACTATCAAATCTATCTTTATGGACTGCGAAACATAATAGATGTGTAGGTCTCGAAAATCCTACATATGCCATTTTGGTTGATTTAATAATTTTTTGTTTACTAGAAACATTAGTATCCAGAGTTTCACTTACTTTTACCCCTAGAATCTGATTCCTTAATCTTTCAGACTCATAATTCCCATAACCTCTATCGAAAAATGACTCTAGATATAATGTAGCCGTATTTGTTTGTCCTTTTACAGAATGTACAGTACCAACTTCAATTTTTATATCGCCAAAACACAGATTATTATTCTCCGATATTTCTTGTTCATTTTGTTGTATTTCCGAGTCTGAGTTTATAAATCTTTCGGATTGGTCAATTGTTTTCTCAAAATTTTCAAGGAGAGTAGGAATATATAGTTTTATACCCTCCCTTATGCCTTGGTCACCTCTAATTACTCCTATCGACCAAGTATATATATTTAGCTTAAATTCTTCATATTTATCTTCCCCCAAACTTTTAATAAAGTTAATAAGTTTTCTTTTGCTGTAGTGAATTCCAGTTTCTGTTTTTATATTTTCAAGTCTTAGGATTCTGAGTAATGCATTTAATATGTTTTTCCTAATAGATTCTAGAGTTCTTTTTTCAATATCGAAGAAACTTAAATAATCGTTTAGGCAATTGAAATCAATTTTACTTTTTACATTAATTTCATTGAATTTGGGACAGTAATCCTTTAGGCCATATTTATCTTCATCTTGATGTTCTCTTCTCCATGCTACAGCTTGATAAACGTTGTGAATATTTTGTGGAATTTCTCCATCAATTAATTTTTGCTTAATGCAATCTGCAAATGTTTCGATGACTCGCTTTATATTTTGATCAGTATAAATAATAATTGTTGGCTTAATATTTATGGCAGAACCGTCAGGATTTGTCCTTCTTCCTTCAATAGGATTGTCAACCAAAGCTAGTTTTTCAACCACTGAAGCTGTAGGTCGAGATAGTCTATGGCTCCCACTTAAAAACTTAAGTGTATCTCGGTATTCCCAAACGTTTTCTGAATCAGAAAAACCATTAAATATTGCTTGATTTTTATCACCTATTCGTTGAATATAACAGGTGTGAGTATCTGGTGTCACGAATATTTTTTCGATAAGATTATGTTGATGAAAATCCATATCTTGAATCTCATCTATAAAAATATATTGAAACCTTTGCCTGATAACATCTATACAACGAGGCTTTCTGTCAGTAATATATTCAGCTAAAAAATAAGCATCATCAAAATGAAGATATCCCCATTTCAATAGCTTTGTTTTAAAGCCTTTTAATGAAATATATGTTGGTGATTGCTTATTTTGAATTTTGAAACTCTCTTCAGTGCCTTTTAAGTACGAAATCAAATTCAAATTTGAATTTAGTCTAACTGATTTTAAAAAAGTTAAACCATCCCTTTGACGGTCCAAGTAATTTTTTAGCCTTTGATTACGTGTTGTGTTGTAAAATTTTTCTACTTGCTCATCATATATTTCATTGTCAATTCTATAAGGCTTTTCTCCGTACTTATTAGTATAGCATGGTACCGCTAAAAATATGTCTACAAAACTTTGAATAGTTCCAATAAAATTTGGATGCGAAAAGAGTTTTGGGCAATGAATGCCAATTCGATCTTTTATTTCATCTACAGCTATATTTGTATGTGAAACAATAAGAACACCTCTGTTATGTGCAAGAGGTAGCTTTAATTCTAGTATTAAAAGTTTAGCTAAAAGTGCTGTTGTTTTTCCACTTCCGGGAACTGCTTGTAAATCTAAAGTGCTGAAGTCTTTGATGAACGCTATTCTTTCATCATCAAAGTGTTGATCGTGACCAAGTAAGATCTTTTCAGCATAACTGATATCTTCTGTCGAAACTTCAAACATTGCAGGCATAATTAATTGCATTGACTAAATACATTATTGAATCTCGATCATCAATATTTGCTTCTTGTCCTATATCTGTTTCTAGTTTCTGAGAAAGCAAGTAGGCAATTTGGGTCTTTTTTAAACCTTTATTAATTAGTTTTCTTGCTAGTTCTTTTTCAAAATCAGTTTCCCAATCGGTACCAGTATGAATTGATTTAATAATTTCTTTAAATATTTCAGAAACGAATTCGGAATTAAAAAGTGAATACTCTAATGTCCATTTTGGAGCTACAAAGTACTTTATATTGTCTTCAGAACTCCTTTCTAGTTCCGCAATTTTAGTTGCCGTTTCATTATTAAATAATTCTGATTCTCTTTTGGTTAGAGTATTTACTGTCTTTTCGATTCCATCTTGATCAATTTTTTCATTAGTAATAATATATTCTCTTACATCTGAATCTGTAATGACAGCTACAGGGATTTGCATTTGCGGTTCTTCCTTTCTAAGGAATATTTTAGAGTAATTGTCAAATCCAGTATTACCGATATTAATTACAGAAATACCTTTTTCAGTTAGGTTTAATCCTAATCTTAAAGCTAGGCTAGATAAAAGTATTTCTTCTGCCCAACCTTCGACTAAAATTACTCCTTTGGCAAAAAATAAATTTGCCTTAGTTGTATCAAGAAACTTTTCAAGAAATATATAATGCTCTTTTTTGAATTTGGTGAACTCAGAGCCCATCGGAAATGCATTTGCATTATTACATATAATTAAATTTTCAAGCTTAATTTTAGAAGCCAAATTTGGACTGTGAGTGCTTAATATTAGTTGGATGCTATCTTGATTCTGAAGTGATTCAATTACTTGCATCTGAGCCTGCGGGTGTAAATGAGCCTCTAATTCTTCTATTAAACCTAGTCTTATTCCATTCCAATTTTGTTTTTTCAAGTGGAGTAATTCAGATGCCATTGAAAGTCTATTAAGTGTGCCAAGCCCTAAGTTTATTTCATCCTTAATATTAAGTTCTAACTTTTCTAAAATACCCTTTAAGGTTCCATCGTTAACACTGAAATTGGATTCTTTTGCTTGTGAATAGAATGACTTTATATATTTGTCTATTTCATCTTTAAGTTCTTTTCCTTTCAAATTGTTAGCCGCTAAATTAACGTCATCTTTATCTTTGCCCTCGAAGTATTTTTCAATAGATTGGTTAAAGTCATTAAAAAGATCAACCAACAAATGATCTTGTTCCTTTCCTTTGAATGCTTCATGACCTTGTAATATTTGGGCTAGTCTTGAGTTTTTTCTCGGGATTAACTCGGATTGAGCATTTCGTAATGGTTTTAAATAAGTTACTTTAAGGTATTCTCTTGCTTCGGCAGTCAATACGTATCCAACATCATCCACTCCAGCTCTAACGTCTGCTGGATAAATGCGTAATTCGGTTACACTTCGATTTACATCATAGATTAAACGTAAATATGGTTTGGAGTCCTCTCCTTCACCAATCCATCCTAACCACTCAGTAAAATTTTTTGCTTCGAAATCTGTTAAGTCAGATATAATGATTTCAATTCTCAATCGGGTAGAGTCAAAATAGAAATCTTGGTGAGTGATTCTTATCCAATCTGAACTATGTGTTTTTAATACAAATTTTATAGAATCAATTATGGCTGTTTTTCCAGAATCGTTTTCACCAATAAGTGTATTAATGCCCTTTTTTAGAGATAATTCAAAATGTGGTTTTGTCAAATCAAGTTCACCATCTTTTCCATACTTTCTGAAGTTCCATAATTTTAAATTCTTAACATACATGGTTGATGGTTTTGTTTTTTTTGCTTGCAGGTAACATGTATATATAGTTAATACTTCTCTTTCTTTTTTCTAAACATAAACTAAATTTTTTGAATCAATTAACTTCCACCTTCACAGCTTTAGTCCGTCAAATTTCTATCTTATGAAATCGTAGTCTGTCATTTGTTTCTTTTCTCGAAGTCTGTTTTTCTAAATAATTTTATGTTAAAAGCTTCTCAATTCCATCCTTCACCACCATTGTTGCCTTACAATCATCCTCGTTGTATTCAAGGATTCTCTTTAAAGTCTCATCATCCTTCTTCTTTATATAGTCATTAAACCACTTAATCGACAAGGCACCTGAAGGCGTTTCATCTCTCCAAGAAAATCCCAAGTAGGTAGCAATTTCTTTTAGTGAATAACTTCCTATAGGCCAATCTGTAGAACTATCTATGTATCTATACAAGTCAATAACTGTTGGATTGGCAAAAAACTCTAAGACAGCTTCCTTTGTTATTACATCGGAGTATTTTTTCTGGAGTTTTAGGTAGGTAGTTTTTTCATGATGAGAATAGTAATACACGGCATAATCATCTTGTGGTAAGGAGTCTATATATTTCCAAAAGTCCGCCCAGGCCTTTTTTTCTTCTGCATCACTGATATCTTTAGCCGTGAAGTCGACGAACCTCTCTCCTTTTGATGATCGTTCGTATACACCATGCATGTATACAAACTCTTGGGTAGGATCATCTTCTATGTCAAAAAACAATTCATATTCTACTTGCGGAAATTTAATTGGCTTGTGTATTTTTGGATCTAAACCATTTTTGAATAAATTAGCCCTTATTGTCAATTTATTCAACATCTTTTCCCCAATTCTATATAAAAATTCCTTGTCCTTTTTTTTCCTTGCTATTAAACCTGGTACTGATAGTCCAATCACATCATCCACTGTAGACAATCCTAAATCACGCATCATTGTATCTCTCACATTTCTTCCTGACTTATATAATTGTGTCATATCATTCGTCTCCTTAGCCCATGACTTACATGAGTTATACCAATTGCAAAGTTTGCAAGCAGAAGAAAGAGCGGGCAGGTTTGAGATTTCATTAGCTACAAGCTGTTGTACCGTTTCTTTCGTTGACAAATACAACTCCCAATAGGATTGTTCAGTCCGAACTCCCATTTTAAGATCAAGATTATATTCTACTTTATCATAATTACCATCTAAGACGTAGGCCGTCCTATGGTTTATTAGATTCATTTTTGTGAGAATATCGATATAGATCGCAAGTTGGACCGCATAGCCTTTTTTAGGTTTGGGATCTGTTGCCTTTTCCGAAGAGACGTGCTCTAATCCCATTCCAGATTTTATTTCTATAGGATAGTATATTCCTTCTTCCAATACTAACAAGTCAGGAATACCTAAAAGATTTCCATGTTTTATTACGCCCTGATAAATGATTTGTTCTCTATTGCTTAGTGCTTCTTCAGTCTTAGAAATTCTCTCTTCTAAGCTCCCTTCGCTTAGATCAAGGTAAGCACCTATTGTTTTGACCAGTTCTTTTTCGTGTTGGATTCCCTTTTCCCAGAGTAGTTCTACAAAGGGATTTACCTCATCTATTAATTCTTCTTTGGGTCCATGTTGATCACGCCATACTTTATGGTTGCATTGTAGGTAGTTGTAGAGTTTGCTTGCGGTGATCATGGTTAAATATAGATAATAGCAGGAAGAAGAAGTGTTAAAAAAAGTGTTTAGAGAATTATGGTGAGATAGTTAAGGATGGGAGGAAGGAGTTTCTGCTACAATTATCTTACTATGACGATTCTTCTGCGCAAAGTATTTTTATTGATAACTTTCAATGAAGGCTCTACTCTATTTGTTTAAGCTTTGGTCTCATTACATTTACAAAATGATTTGACCACTTAGAGAAAAAATTAAATATTCTCTCCTGATTCTTTTTATCATAAACATCATCAATATCTAAGCGAACCCCAAAAGCTTCAGTTGCACCAATCCCCCATCTCCATTCAACCTCATTACCTAATTCTTCAATTATATCATCAGTATAGATGTTTAATTGATCTTTTTGAGAAAGTCCTTTTTGATTACCATTAAATTTAAAATAAACACCGATTCGTTTCTTACTTTGCATTAGATAACAACTTATCCATGTATTTTTATCAGTTCCAGGATAGATATATAAATTTTGTCCCTTTGCTATATCTGGATGAGACTGTTCTGGATCATCAAACTCAAGTTGCTCAACAAAGTTAGTCCACATTGCTGAAAATAGTTCTCTTTTTCTTAGGACTTCAGGAGATGTTTGATCGTTTGAAATATCATTACTTGCTTCTTGAATGCTTGACGATATAGCAACTCCCTCTGGCACTTCAATATTAATTTTCTCTATTTCTACCGTTTTAACAACAGTTCTTGGAAACAGGATAAGTTCATTCTTAGAATTTTTAAAAATAGCAATTTCAATCATTGCAAGACTGAAGTTAAGGTTGCCTGCTTGATTTATGAACTGTACTAGACTTTTTGCGCCTTCTCTTATTCCATCACCTGCAACTAATAGCATAAACTTACCTATCCGCAAATTTCTACTAACAGCATCTACAAAATCTATTTCGCTTAGTGTAAATTCAGAATTTGCATTAGACGCAATGTCATAAAGTTTATTTCCTTTAGTATTTAGCTTCTTATTTAATTCTCGTTGTAAATCTGCATATGACCATTTAGCTAATTCTTTTGCATAGTCTAATATTTGAGCCACAACCTTTCTTCTAGATTCAGGATTACTCCATAGTTTTGTTTCGATTATCACGAGATCTCCATTGGGAGTAATCATAAAGATATCTAGCGGACCTGCGTTAGTATACAATTCTTTGCATACAGGTATCACTGGATTATATGATTCATCAATATCACTAATTGGTAAGCATTCAGGATGTTCAAATATTAAATCTTGAATGTCTTTCTCAAGTAAGGGGTTAACAGGTTTGAGAATCTCAGAATTGTTATCACTAATTAATATTGGGTTTCCGTGTGCAGTTTTTTTCACATTTTGTCTTTTTGTAAAATATTTATTCGGAGTTACTTCTAACGCCTATTATAGACGCCGTATGCTCTGCTAATTTTACCTACTAAGTTAATGAGAATTTTGATGCTAAGTCTAACTACGTTCGCCAGAAGCTAGCGACATAAGCATATGGCGTTCTATATAATGTTACAGACCGTTATTTTATTGTTTTCATTTCTTCTATTATCTCCAAATATTTACTATAAATAGTGCCATTTCTGTTCTTTAGTTGTTTTATCAAGATGTTATTAAAGTCTTTGAATTTTGGGAAGCCCCTACTTTCCATAAGTTCTATTCTTTTCTCGATAATCTTATGTTTTACTTTTTCAGTATAATTTTCTGTTATATAGAGGCAAAATAATGAATGAGTCATATACTCATTAAAAATTGCATATTCAGATCTATAATTTTGCTGCACTTCTACTGTGGCCCATTTGTCCTTATCGATAATCAATTCCTTAATCATTTGGATATTCTGTCTACTAGTTGGGTTCACATAGTTATGGTCAATTTCTGTGAAGACAATACCTGAAAGCAACCCTTTTCTCAGTTCTTCTGAATAATCACTATTTGAGTCAATAGATTCAGAAGAGTTAACAAACATTATGCACTCTTGATAAATTGGATCTTTAAAGTTGCCTTTATAGAACTTTTGTGTACTGTGACTGCCTTCAATTAATGGGGAGAAGACAATCTTGTAATGATCATATTTTTGTGGAAATTCCTTTTCGAGCCATTCCCACATTCTGGTTATTGGTTGAAGTTCTTTCTGTCTTTTCTGAAGGCTGAGATAATATTCTTGATTTACAGAATAGAATTCTCTGAATCTACTCTTATCGGAAAAGTCCTGAATTAGATAAAGTAAATTTCTGAATTCCCCACCTCTTATTTCAGAATTATCCCACCAAGCATGTTTATATGGAGTTGAATATCTAAGAAATCCATTTTTATCGAATTCAAAGCAGATGCTATTTTCTCTAAAACCATAGTAAGTTGACCAGTGGTTATTTCCTGTACACTTTCTATTGAGTATTTTAATTATGGGATGATTTTTGAATGATGCAAAATGCTCATTTACCAATTTTGAATAATTGGTCTTTGTAGGATGATTATTTGTGATGTTGGAACATTCTGTTAGGTAAAGAATTACGTTTGCAAGTTCGTACGTTTCTGGAACTTGGAAAGAAATCCTTTCTGTATGTTCTTGGATGTATTGATCTGAGAAGACAGCGCTTTGAGGATTAAATCTAAGCCGATAAACAGTGGTGTCCTTTGGTGAAGCAATAGGAACAAAAAGCCATTGTTCTTCTGGAAAATTCACATATGGAATATCTAGAGTGTCATTTAGTGTCCATACTTTCATTTTCATCCCTTCATAGCCATCAGTTCCTAAGTCTATTGTGTCCCTAGTCGTTGTAGAAAAAGACCATTCTTTATCCCACGAAAGTCCTTGCACATAGAACGTATCATTTGCTGCCCATAAAGTATCTGGAAAGTCAATTCTATTTTCAATAGTTTGAGCTGCAAGCCCAGTTGCAAGTATTGATAGTATGAAGAGTAGTATTTTATTCATTTTCTAATGGTCTGTAACATCTAAATATAGTTAATACCTCTTATTCCACTCCTTTAGTCTCGCTTGAAGAAATGTTAAACATTAATGTTCTAAGAAATCGGTTCTTAAAATTTATTTTGAAAAAAAACAGATAATTATAATTTATCTCTAAGTTTTCAATCCCTCCATATTTTCAGTCTGTTCGTTTAATTGTCATTCCGCTCTTTCAAAGCTCGGGTATTTATACACCCCTTTGGGGTAAGGGCTTGTTTTTAGGTACAATCTCTTTCGTGGGTTGTGAGCGCAAGGGCTTTTAAGACAAGGGGTCGTGACCCCTTGGATCAGTCGTGACCCCTTGGATGTGTTTCATTTTTATGGCCGTTTTAATTTTTCCTGGCGTCTCTTTCTTCTCTTCTAGGAAAACTGAGTGCACCACTAGAATATGAGGTTCCAAATGTTTTGGCACATGAGTAGACTTGTGCAATTGCACTAATCACTTGTTCTTTTGTTAGTTCGGTTAGAGGATGTATAAATGCAGACCATAAGACTTCTTCAGAAATGGCATATCGAACGTCTAAGGCAGAATGAAAATTTGCCTCCATGCAGCTCTTTATTTGATCATCCGTCATATTTTTAATTTCTACGATTGGAGATATTATTCGCATTCTGTTATGCAGTTCATCTGTTAAACATATGAATAGTGTTGAATCGATTATGAACTGCCAGTTTCCTTCGTTTCCTTCAATTTCATCACTTAGGGTATAAATAATTGCATTTAATTTTTGATTATCCATGTCTTGTGCGTTTGATATGTTTGGAAATATGCTTAGGAGTAGAAATATATATGTGATCTTGTTCATGATTGATGGTTTTTGCTTTTATGTGATATTTAAATATAGGAATTCTGTTTGTAATTCTCTTTTGGACGTTTGTCTTAAGATTATGTTCTTTTGTCTTGACACAAGAAGATTAGAAGTTAATCGCATTGCGTATGGTGATTGGGTATCTTTTTAATAAAAGTCAGTATTATTAAATATAATGTTTCTATTGTTCTTTTGTCTTGACACAAAAGAACCAAAAGGTCAAGGCTGTATAAGTTTTACTGATCTTCTTTCAGAAGAACAGTCGCAAAATATATCTACAAAATCCTATAATCGCTAAACTCGCACGATACTAACTGCTTGTTAAGAAGCTATATCCAAGAAGAGAGTTATTCGATTCATAGAATATTCCCTCTGCTCAGACAGTACCGATTACTTTACGGATTTTGGAGATATATTTTGCTAAAACTTCTAAGGCCGGAGATTGTGTTTGTCTTTTGCTGCAGGCAGCATTGTGTTTATTTTTTGCTGCAGGCAGCATGGTTCTCTTTTGTGAACTGTTTGTTATGAAGGTTCACAATGTAAAGGAGATTATCGATTCATAGAATATTCTTTCTGCTCAGACAGTACCGATTACTTTACGGATTTTGGAGACATATTTTGCTAAAACTTCTAAGGCCGGAGATTGTGTTTGTCTTTTGCTGCAGGCAGCATTGTGTTTATTTTTTGCTGCGGGCAGCATGGTTCTCTTTTGTGAACTGCTTGTTATGAAGATTCATATTGTAAAAGAGATTATTGTTTCATGAAATGTTCCCTCTGCTCAGACAGTACCGATTACTTGACGGATTTTGAAGACATATTTTGCTAAAACTTCTAAGGCCAGGGATTGTGTTTATCTTTTGCTGCAGGCAGCATTGTGTTTAACTTTTGCTGCGCCGGGGGAAAACTTCGTTGATGCCCAAGGGGTCATGACCCCTTGGAAATGTATCGTTGTCATGTTCGTCCTAGCTCCGAACACGCCGCTCTGTCCGTTCGTCCGTTAGTCTGTTAGTCCGTTCGTCCTGCCTGCTAGCGCACGCAGGCAAGCTGTTCGTCCTCAAAGCTAAAGCACGCAAATCATAAAGGCTTAAAATTGTCGGCTGGTACCTTCAAAATCTAGCTTTATATCTAATATTTATGAGATAATCCATATCTTCCCACCCTATAACAGTAGAATATGAAAGCACTTAAGTATATCCTTCCTATATTTTGTCTAATACTCTTTGCATGTAAGAATGCGCCTGAGCGTCCTGAGCCTGTCTTATCGGATGCGCGAAAGGCTGTGCAAGAATCATTGGTTAACCCGACTGCGGGTGCTCCTGGGGCTGCTACGCCAGAACCTGCTCAAAATGCAGAGGGCGTGTGGCATTATACCTGTCCAAGTGGTTGTGCTGGCGGTGGATCTGCGGCTGGACCCTGTGGAACATGTGGGGCTACTTTAGCGCATAACTCAGCCTATCATAATACGACGGTGAGTCCAAGTCCTGCGAGTGTGACGGCGCCGGGTATACAGACGACGACCTCAGGTGCAGCAGCTGGTGGGACGCCTTTACAGGTACCTCCTCCAACGGCTAAGCCGCCAGAGCCTGCGCAAAATGCGTCTGGTGTATGGCATTATACCTGCCCAAGTGGTTGTGCTGGCGGTGGTGGATCTGCGACGGCATGTGGTGGCTGTGGAGCAACACTAGCGCATAACACAGCGTATCATAACTAGCATAGTTCATCTATTTGCTTTTGTTTAGAGGAGTCTTGCGTAGCGAGTGGTTTCTTGCGTGGAGGTCAGTTGTGGCTAGGCGGGGTGAACTTATATTATCTGGGTGGCGTTAGTGGAATTATCTATGAAAGAATTTACAATTAGAGAAGGCGAAGAGTTTATTGAGCTGGTTAAACTATTGAAATTGCTGGACCTGGTGAACTCGGGTGGTGAGGCGAAGATGCGCATCCAGGATGGTGAGGCGAGCCTCAATGGTGTGGTGGAAACGCGCAAGCGTAAAAAATTATATCGGGGTGATAAGATTCTTTTTGATGGTACGATGATCCATATATTGTAAGCGTGCAAATAGAACTCTGGCAAATAGGTAAGACGAAGTTTCCTTATATCGATGAGGGGGTGGATATCTATGTGCAGCGTCTGAAGCATTATTGCAAGTTTAGTATGCATACGCTCAAAGAAACGGAGCATAACAAAAAGACGAAAGTAGAACACATACGCTCTCAGGACTGTGCACAGCTTTTGAAAAAAATTACGGATAAACATTATGTGGTGCTCTTGGATGAGAAGGGTAAGGAAATGGATTCGGTGGCCTTTGCTAAATATATCGAGGGTAAGGAGCTGGATCTGGGGAGTAGAACGCTGGTCTTTATTATAGGTGGTGCCTATGGTTTTAATCGGGAGATGCGGCAGGCGGCACAGGGGATTATTTCTCTATCTAAGATGACCTTCTCGCATCAGATGATCCGTTTGTTTTTTGTGGAACAATTATATCGCGCTTACACGATTAAAAACGGACAATCTTATCATAATATGTAACTTTGGGCTATGAGTGTTACCATTCTTATTATTGCAGTTACCGTACTGGTCTCCTATCAGGGACTAAATAACCGATCGTTTTTTGAGCAACTAAAACATCATCCCTATACCGAACATCGGGGGAAGGAATACCATCGTTTACTCAGTGCAGGTTTCTTGCATGGGAGTTGGGCTCACCTGGGTATCAACATGTATGTGCTCTATATTTTTGGTGACTATGTAGAGAGTCGCTTTCTGGAGGATTTTGGTCTGATGAAGGGACGCATGTTTTATCTCTTGTTTTATCTAGTAGGTATTCTTGCCGGATGTCTTCCTACCTTTTTTAAGCATAAGGACAATGGGCAGTTTGCGAGCATAGGTGCCTCCGGTGCTGTGAGTTCGGTTTTGTTTGCCTTTATCTTTTTCCGTCCCTGGAGTATGCTCTATTTATTTTTTGCTATTCCCATTCCCGCAATCGTTTTCGCTGTACTCTACCTGGGCTACTCGAGTTATGCAGGGAACAGCAACAAGCGTTCTATGATTGATCATCTGGGTCATTTTGGTGGTGCCGTCTGGGGCATCATAGGGATCGTAGGCCTGATGTACTATCGGGTAGATGAATTTGTGGAAGCCCTGCTGAACGTTCCAAGTTTAGGCATATTCTAGTATCTTTACTGCTTCATTGATTTGTATTTAAAATAAATAATTTGATACTTATAATAGAAAGCGGTGCGACTAAGGCGGATTGGTCTTTTTCTAAGGACGGAAACGAACTGAGTCGGCATGCCTCTGTAGGCATTAATCCTGTGTCGAATGATAATGCGCACAAACTAGAAAATCCTTCTTCGCATAATCCTGAAGAGGTGACTGCCATCCACTACTACGGAGCGGGTGTTATGGGCGATGCCCCAAAGAAAATGGTGTCGGATACGCTCCGCGGTATTTTCCCCAATGCAAAAAACATAGATGTAGGCACGGACCTTCTTGCTTCTGCGCGCGCGACCAGTGCGGGACAGGCGTCTATCGTTTCTATCCTGGGTACGGGTTCGAATTCTTGTTTGTTCGACGGCGAACAGATATCTACGCAGCTGCCTAGTCTGGGTTATTTGCTGGGTGATGAGGGATCGGGTTTTCACATAGGCAAAGAGGTGATCAAAAGTTATTTCTATGGCGATATGCCGGAGGGAGACAGGGAGCGTTTTGAGCAAAGCTATACCTCAGAGCTCTCTTCCCTACTGATGGAATTATACCGTTCGGAAAAACCAAATTTCGAAGTGGCTTCCTATGCTAAATTTTTGCAGACAGCAGAGCCAGCGTATCAGAATTATTTGTTGGAAAAGATATTTCAGAATTTCATAGACGCGCGTATCAAGCCGATACAGCAAGGGAGTAATCTACCTATCAATTTTACAGGATCTATCTCCCACTTTTATGCGCCTATCCTCACCCGGGTATGCGAGATGAATGGCTACCGTGTCAATGCGATTCTACAGAAACCGATGGACAAGCTTATAGAATTTCACAACAAGAATTAGGATGAAGAAGATTGCAATTTTTACCTCTGGAGGAGATGCACCCGGCATGAATGCTGCCATACGTGCTGCAGTACGAACAGCGAAGTATTACGATATAGAAAGTTATGGCGTGCAGAATGGTTACCAGGGCATGATAGAGGGACGGATAAAGAAATTGGATACGGGGAATGTGGGTAATATACTACAGCGTGGCGGTACCATATTAAAGACGGCGCGGAGTGAGGAATTTAGAACGGTGGAGGGACGCAAGAAGGCCTACCAGAATTTGCGTGCCTTTGACATCGACGGCTGCGTGGCGATAGGTGGAAACGGAACCTACACGGGGGCTAATGTGTTTACGGATGAATACAACATTCCCTTCATAGGTGTCCCGGGAACAATCGACAATGATATCTACGGTACCAATTTTAGTATTGGTTTTGACACAGCCATCAACACAGCAATAGAAGCAATTGACAAAATAAGAGATACTGCCGACTCCCATAACCGTTTGTTTTTCATCGAGGTGATGGGCAGGCATTCGGGTTACATCGCCCTCTACACAGGGATAGGCAGCGGCGCCGGAACGATCTTTCTTCCAGAGGCAGATAATTCAATAGAGCACCTGATGGAGCAGTTGGAAAAATCGGCCCGCAGAAACAAGCTCTTTAACCTAGTCATCGTCGCCGAAGGAAACAAAAACGGTGGCGCCATAGAAATAGCCAACAAAGTAAATGCCCTCAATGCAGACTATGACAGCAGAGTCACCATCATTGGCCACTTGCAACGTGGGGGCTCCCCTACCTGTAACGACAGAGTCCTAGCTACCCGCCTTGGGAATTCGGCCGTGGAGGCATTGCGCGCGGGCAAGAATAAGATAGCTGTGGGTATTATTGATAATAAGATTGAGTTTACTGCTTTTGAGGAGGCGATTAGTAAGGAGAATGCGTTGAATGAGGATTTGATAAGGATGGCGGAGATATTAGCTCTTTAGACGTTAGACGCTAGATGTTAGACGCTAGACGCTAGATTTAGCTTGACTGCGCAAGCAGGATGAAGAGCTTGCCTGCGTGCGAGAGCAGGCAGGATTGAGGGAGAGCGGCGTGTACGGGAGTTTAGACGTTAGACGCTAGATGTTAGACGCTAGATTGAGCGAGTGGGTGTGGGAGTGGGCAGGACGGAACGGACGGAAGAGAGCGGCGTGTACGGGGAATTAGACGTTAGACGTTAGACGTTAGACGCTAGATGTTAGACGCTTGTACGTCCCTGATATAGCTGTCTCGGAAAAACGATAGACATAAAATGTAGACAAACAAAATCTAGCGTCCTAGCGTCTAATATCTAGTATCTAGAAAAAAATATAATTTTTTTCTCACACACGCAGCATTCTAGCCACTACCTGTGTATTCGTTTATGAATAACATTCGTTTACAAAATCAAATAAAATGCAAAAATCAAGAATTTTCAGCTTTCTACTGCTTTTAGGGCTTTTCTTTACTGCCTGTCAAAAGGATAATCTTACGATAATAGATGAACCTGTAAATCCGTCGGTGGTGACAAAATATGAGGTCACTGTGAATGGAACGGTTACTGATCAAAATGATAATGCCTTGGAAGCGGCAGTTATCCAGGTAGGTGATATGAGTGTATTGAGTGATCAAAATGGTCGGTTTTCTGTGACTGGATTGGTGAATTCTAATAAGGCTAGTGTTGCTATTACGAAGGACGGTTACTTTAGCAACTACCCTGTCTTCTACCCAGAGAAGGGAGAGTCACAGGAAATACGTGTGCAGCTAAGAGATCGTATCATGGCAGGATCTGTGAATAATGGATCGAATGAAATTACTTTGGATAATCATAGCGTCAACTTTGGATCGAGTAATTTCAAAAATGAGGATGGATCAAATTATACAGGTACCGTAAATGTATATATGGATTATTTAGATCCTACGGACGAGAATCTACAGGACTATATGCCGGGTGATCTGGTAGGTGTAAATACAGATAATGAAGAGCAGCTCTTGGTGAGCTACGGGATGTTCAATGTGGAACTTGAAGATGAGAATGGAAGACCAATAAGTCTAGATGGGGAGGCTACTCTTTCTATGGCTGTGCCTTCTGAGCTAGTAGCTGCTGCGCCGGCAACTATTCCATTATGGTATTTTGATGAAATCAGTGGGAACTGGATAGAAGAAGGGATGGCAACGCTAGAGGGAGATGTCTATGTAGGAACAGTGACACATTTTACCCTATGGAACTGTGATGCACCTTTTGATCTAGTGACAATCAATGGTATAATAAACACGAATGGATCTGCTGATGCCTTAACGGTGCGTATTACACGTGCTGATGGCAACTCTAGGACTACCATTCCGAATTCGCGTGGATATTTTGAGGGGAAGGTGCCAAAGGATGAGATGTTGTTGTTTGAAATTCTTGGCCCCTGCCTGAATGTAATCTATAGTGAAACGATAGGTGGATTTGGTATGGATACAGATATAGGTAGTTTCGATGTAGATTCGGAAGTAATCATAGTGAACATTTCGGGAACTGCAGTGGACTGCGATATGAATCCAGTTATGAATGGCTATGCTTATATTTCAATTGGTTCAGAAGCATCACAGTTTACCACTATAGAAGATGGCACGTTCTCTGATAATTTCATTGTATGTACTGAAGATCCGATTTCTGTAACGGTATATGATATCGAAAATGCCAAGTTAAGTAACCCACAGGAGTTTGACTTTAACACAACGCTTACAACAGGCCAGATCAGTGCCTGCGATGTAGATTTACCTGATGCAGGTATGTACATTAATGGTCCAGACATAGACCATTTTATTCCTGCCACAAGTGGTGTTACAGGCAATCAAGATTCCTTAGTCTATGAGATTACCTTACTAGAAGATTTCGGTAATGGCAACAAGGTTATTTACACAGTAACAGTGCTTAACTGGACTGGTTCTCCATCCAACCCATCCTTAGTAGTAGCAACAAGCACGCAGATAATTGGGTCGGATGTAACTTTGTATAGCATTGGCAATATTGGAATCCAAGGGAATGTAGTTATTGATGAGGTAACTGGTGGTCTATTTGATGTAGAATTTACAGATGCTGAAATAGTTGTGGAGGATGCCTCCGGAGTTAATGCGTATCCGAATCATTCATTTAGGATAGTGGGTATCTTTAATTAAGGAAAGCAATTCATCCACAATTGGATAGCACAATCAACATACAAGCGTGTATACAGGGGGAGCGAAATGCTCAACAAGCAATGTTTAATCATTTTGCTCCCTATGTATATACCATTTGTCGAAGATATAATACAAACAATGAAGACGCGAAGGAGGCCTTGCAAGATTCCTTTTTACGCATCTTCAAATATCTAGACAGATACAATCCTGAAAAGGGTCCTCTAAAACCCTGGATTGCAAAACTCTGTTCCAATGTGTGTTTAAATAGACTGCGCTCGGAAAAGAAGGTACTGCCGATCAGTGCACATGAAATAGATACAGATTCCATTTTCACAGACCCAAGAATCCCTCTAAGGTCTTACCGAGAAGAATTATTATTGACATCGATCCAACAACTTTCTGATGGCTATAGACAGATCTTAAACCTCTATGTTTTTGAACAGTATAAACATAAGGAGATTGCTAGCCTACTAAATATCTCAGAGGGTTCTTCACGTTCGCAACTTACACGTGCAAAGGCCCAATTGAAGAAAATTATTGAAAAAAGTAAAATCACAGAATATGGCACGTGATCCATTTGAAGAAGAATTATTTGACGCGCTCGAGAACTACGATTCGCCTCTTGACAAGGAGGAGGCTTGGCAGAGCTTAGAGGAAAAACTTCCAAACAAAGAAGATAAGAAGCGTCGTATCTATCCCTTCTGGCTAAATATGTTTGGCCTGCTGGTACTTGCAGGCATCACGCTGTATTCGGTAAACTTGGATAGTGCGCAGGGTGGCATTAGTGGGCAGGATTTGGCTCCTGAGATGATTGTGGAGGAGATGGAAGGGACGGAGCGGACGGAGCGGACTCAACGGACGGAAGAGAGCGGCGTGTTCGGAGGACTAACGGAGGAAGAAGGGACGGAAGGGACTCAGCGGACTCAACGGACGGAGCGGACTGAGGGACAAACGGAGGAACAGACTAACGGACTAACGGACAGAGTGGACGAAACAGAAGAATGGATGAACAGAGGAACGGAGGAAAGGACGAAAAGGACTCAACGGACAGACTTAATCACTATAGCAGAAACAACAAAAGACGCAGTAGCAACAAAAGCAGAAACAGAAACAGACGCAATAGCAACAAGAGCAGAACCGACAACTACGCAGGGTTCTCCTATTGCGCTCTCTACCCTAGCCTTTTTACACACGAAGGCAAAGGCACTATTAATTCCTAATATGGATTTTAAAAGGGATGTACATTTTGTAGCACCAGTACCAAGAAATAAATTAAAAACTACAACTGCTAGTCTTTGGTCTATAGGCATTCATGCAAACTATGGATTGTCTTCCATTGATCGTACAGCACTAAGCACAGATCAAGCAGAGCTCACTGCGTGGCTAAACGATACAGAATCTGCACTCGATTATAGTGGTTTCGAATTTACTATCAACAGACAGTTGCACACAAATCTTTCGGTCTTTTCGGGTCTGCAGTTTTCTATGCATAGATCTACCTTTAATTATTCAGACGCTTTTGAAGTAATGCGAGAAACAGAAGACGTGGTTTACGAAATCGCCCATTACTTAAATGGTGATGTGATTGAAAATACGCGCACTCAGGAGATTATGCACAACGTGCGCATAGATGCAGAGTTAGGACAACGCCATCGACAGGTTTCCATACCGCTTGGTATCTCCTTACATAGTGATAGATCCAAAAACTATTACCTCCAAGCAGATCTAGGCTATCAGTTTTCGCTTTATCAATCCAATGCGGGAAGAAAGTTAGTTCTAGAAGAGGACGACTATCAGATCATTTCTACCCAAGATTTTGAGACTGCAAATTTCCAAGCCCTACATACAAATCTTTTGTTTGGTAAAAACTTAAGCAAGAAGCTAGCCCTTCAATTTGGTCTTAGACAAAGTTGGGATTTGAATTCTAGACTGCAGGAGGATATTGGACGTAGTTTGAAGTTTAGAGGAACTGGGGTACAGGTGGGGATAGTAAAGGGATTTTAAGACGCTAGACGTTAGATTGCGGGACGAACGGACTAACAGACCAACGGACAGAGCGGCTTGCTCGGAGAGAAGACGTTAAACAAATTAAACCTAGAATTAAAACCTTAATTGAAAACCGATAAACATAAAATGTAGACAAACAAAATCTAGCATCTAGCGTCTAAGGTCTAGAGTCTCCCCCTCCTACTTAACCAAAGCAACATCTCCAGCAAAGATCTCTGTATCACCAGAAGTATAAACTACTTCAAACACATAGACATAAACGCCTAGTACTGCTTCCTGGCCTTTAAAGGAGCCATCCCAACCAAGGCTAGGGTCGTTAGGCGGGATATTTTCTGCGGAGAAAACGAGTTCGCCCCATCTGTCGTAGATAAGCATTTCTTGGATACGTTCGACTTGGTCATTGCCGTAGAGGGTAAACTGGTCATTGCCGAAAGGGGAATTGCCACTGATGATGTTGGGGATATATACATTCTTGATTACATTCTGTATGATACTGGTGCTTGCTCTTGCAATACAGTCAGATACTGAAATTACTTCTACTGTGATCACTTGACCATCTGTAGCTCCGACTAGTGTTGTTGTCAAACAATCTACACAGCTTACCAGTTCGCTTGGTGACCAGATAATTTCTTGGATCTCGTCTTCAGGAATATCTACGGTCACTGTTAATTCTATTTCTTCTCCAGCCTCTATAGTAATAGTACTTGGAAGACTTATTGTTGGTGTGATTGGAGGTGCATCAATGGTGATGGACTCTGTATTTACGCAGCCATTATTTGGATCTGTGAGTTGGACTGTGTACTCCCCTGCTTCAGAAATACATAGGACTGGATTGTTTGTACCAATTTCATTTCCATTGTCATCAAACCAAACAAAGTCGAGGGTATTTGCTAATGGAGAATTAGAAACATCCAAACAGAGTTCGCTCCCTTCACAGTCAAATTCTCCGAGTTGTTCTAAGATTACAATTGGGAATTCTGTAAAATCTAGGATGGATAATTCTGTAGAATCACTACAGCCAGAAATTGTATCAATTGCAAGCAAACTTATGTCAATAGCTTCATCCACGGTTAGTTCGGCTTCTTCTAGAGTGATGTCCCCTTCTAAAGTCCAACTATAAATTACATTGGCTTCTCCTTCCGTGGTCAGATTAATTGTTTCGATAAAGCAATCAAGAATATTACCTGGGTCAGCAAAAATAACTGCGCTTGGTGTATTTGTGTTTAGGCTGACTACGACTTCCTCGACCGTGGAATTACATCCATTTGCTAGGTCGATAATTTCAAAGAAATACGAACCCTCCTCGCTGACCATATGTATGAGTTCATCAGAAATAATTTCACCATCAGAATTTGTCCAAATAAATTCTGCTGTTGGTGTGTAGATACTATTGCTGGCATCGAGCAGTACAGATGTTATACTACAGGTCAAGCTAAGGTCTGGGCCTATGATGGCAATTGGAATATCTTCATCTGCTGTTACTTGAACAGTTTGGGAAAGTGTGCAGCCATTAGCAAAGCTAACAAGTACTGTATATGTTCCTGGAATTGTTGTGCTTGCTATAGGAGTGTTTGCCGTAAAGCCATCGGGTCCAGTCCAGAGATAGGTGCCGTTTTCTGAGGCAGTTGCTTCTAAATTGGTCTCTGGGTTGGCACATGAAATTTCTGCAGGCGTATTCACAGTAATTGTTTGATTACAATCGGAACATGCTGGAGGCGGAATAATCTCTACTTCAGTGATGCAGCCAGAGACATCGTTATCTTCTATGATAAGCGTCATAGGTCCCTGACTAATATCAAAGGGTCCTAGATTATAAAGTTCATTATATTCTCCATTGAAGCTGAGCGCACTTATAGTATATCCCGAACCTGTATTTACGCCCATGAGTTCGATATCAAAGAAGTAGACATCATCTGCATTCTCATCATTGCTGCCATTATCATCACAAAGGATATTTCCCACCGTTGCTGTCAGGCTACAATCATTGGAACAAGGATCCAAGGGGCCAACACTTAGCGTTTCAAAACAGGCTGGGTCATCCGCATCCGTAATCGTGAGGGTGGCGAGATCTCCATTGGCTGGCAGTGTTATATCTACCTGCGCATTATAGCTATAGACAAAGCTTATGCTGCCATCTATGTCTAGGATAAAGGTATTGGTACTGCTCCCATTGACAGAGCTCACCAGAAGACTTAGCTCATAAAAATCATCTGAGGGGTCCGTACTGCTATCATTACTATTACAATCAGAACTAAATTCATCTATTGAAATCGTACAATTTGTAGAGCAGGGAGTCAAAGGACCTAGAGGTAGGTCAACATAGCAGCTATCGTTTTCGGCATCGCTAACACGAATAATCACTGTATTCCCATTAGCAGGTAAAACAAAACTAGAGAGGACATCATAGTCAAAACAGTCCGTCATCACGCCATCAATAGATAGGTTATATTTGTTTGTACTGCTTCCGTTTAAGGCGCTTACCAGTAAACTTATATCATAGAAATCATCACTTGGATCTGTATCGGTATTATTGCTACTACAATCCGATACAATATCGTCTATTGAAATAGCACAATCCATGGAGCAGGGTTCCAGTGGACCTACAGGTACATTAACAGAACAGGCTGGATCTTCTAAGTCACTTATCGTGAGCGTAACAATGTCCCCACTTGCAGGTAAGACAAAACTAGAGGCTAAACCATATTCAAAGCTAAAGGTGATCGTTCCATCTATGGCTACATTATATCTGTTGGCGCTATTGCCATTGATTGCAGATACATTTAATACGAGCTCATAAAAGTCATCCGTAGCATCTATACCGGATCCATTATCATTGCATTCAAAGCTGATCTCGTCAACAGTGATTTCACAATTCGTAGAACATGAAATGAGCGGGCCAAAGCTTTGATCTAAGCTACAGCTCAAAGCATTGTCTGTGAAGCTGAATATTTGATTCGAATCATCGGCAGGCAATTGAATTGTATGTTCGGTCCCATAGGCAAAGACGCCCAAATTATTTGCTTGGTCGTCAAAGAGTGTAAACATACCAGCGTTGCCATTGCTGTTATTTACTTGGAAAACAATAGCGTAAAAATCATCCGTTGCATCTGTGTTAGTTCCATTATCCGAACAATCCCAAGTAAATGTTTCTAAGAAGATTTCTAGGCCATCCTGAATAGAAAGGTCTAGTGTATCGCCACAGCTCATGTCATCTAATTGAATGAGTTGGTAGCTACCAGCACTTAGGTTTTCGATATTTGCAGTGGATACGAGCGTATCATTGAGTGTATAGTTACTATTGGGGTCAAAATTGTTTATAGTTATCGAGGCATCCATATTTCCAAAACAGGAGACATTGTTCTGACTAGCCGATATCGCAGGTCTAGGGTGGATAGTAAAATTGATTTCTATGACAGTAAAGCAGCCTGCAGAATTTGCTATTCTTGCAAAGAGTAGATCATTAAATGCAGATTGATTTAGTATCGGAAAAGAGAGTGCATTTTGGTTTGACTCGGCATCACCCATTGAAGCAAAGTAGGCTATGTTTTCTGTTGGCGCAAGATTCACAAAACTTTGTAGAGCTAAAGAATCCCAAGATAGAATTCCATCTGTGTCTGTATCGCAGATGGTAATATTCACATCTGCATAAAACGGATTTGATAGAATCTCTAACACGATAGGAACACGTGTATCAGAAGTACAGCCCTGGTCTATCAAACTTTCTGATTCTATATAGAAGGTATACAGACCAGCCGTATTTACTAAGGGCGTATAGCTTGTGGTACCATCCGCTAAGAGCGTTCCAGCGAGTGGTGCATCATACCAATTTGCTGTTTGATCTGCGTCCACTGTAACCATAAGTGTGGGTATATCTTCTCCTTCACAGATAGTCATATCAGGACCTGCTGTAGGAGGAAGAACATCTGGACAATCACAGTTAGGAGGCGCTACAGATAATTCGAGTGCACATCCTGTATTTGGGTCCTCCACAGTAATAATCAAGTCTGTACCAATCGGTATATTTCCAATAAGAAAGCTATCAAAATTATCTTCTAAGATTTGGCCTGCATTGACAGAAAGGTCATAGCCATTATTGCTGCCTTCTACCATATAGTTTTGGAAATCTGTGGCACAGGAGACACTGGTGATTACTACGTCTAGTGGAGGTTGTATCGTAATCGAAATAACAGCAACTTCTTCTGGACAGTTTGCCGTTGCCTCGATAATATAATCAAAGACATAGGTACCCGGTTCGGCCGAACTGATATTGACGGCACCAGGATTTGATATATTGATGCTAGGCCCTGCTGTTTGGAAAAAGTTACCTGCAAAGTCCGCATCCAAAGCGAGATAGTTAAAGAGATTAATGACTTGTTCGTCAATGCAAACATCAGCCTCATTATCCTCCCCTGCATTAAATTTAAATTCGAGATCTATTTCAACTGTAATAAAATCAGGGCAGTCAAAGGAATTATTTCCTTCGATGTAATAGGTAGTTGCCGTTAAAGGATTCACAATAGAACTACCAATATTGTTGGATGAAGACGTAGGGAAATCATCGTGATACGTAATGGTAGGGTTGGTATTATTTTGATCTACAGGAATGAGTGTGGAAAGATCAAAACTCTCCCCCTGGCAAATAGTTATAGCAAAGAAATCTTCCTCCCAGTCTACTGCTAAACTCTGCGTCCAATTTTGTTCATGCATGATAGTCATTCCAGAGCAGGGGTTTGTAAATTCCCAGGTCAATGTAATCACATTATCTACTTCCGTAATCTCGGGTTGGATAGTGCCCGAAATATTACAAGGGAAGCCTTCAAAGTTATCATAACTCAGGCTTAGATCATTGGGCAATTCTCCGTCGCATTCTAAGAATTCATCTCCGAGGGGATTAATCCATTCGGGTTCAGGTGCTGCTTCAAAGGTCACAATTTGTGTGTGCGTAATCGTGCGGTTACAAGCGTCCGTAAAGGTCCAAATATAATTTATTACGCCTCCACATTCGTCTACTGATCCGGACTGAATAGCATTCACCTCTCCCACTATAAGACAGCTCCCTAATTCTCCATTTGTATAGCTCAGTGGATCTGGCACAAAGTTACTTTCGGAACAGCTGAGTGTCATGTTGTCGGGTAGATCAATAAATTCTGCTGCATCTGCAGGAGAGACCATTATGGTTTGGGTATGCGAAATAGTACGACCGCAGGCATCTGTAAATTCGTATAGCACAGAAACATCTCCACCACAGGCATCGGGGAAATTATCAATTACTCCAATGATGGCTCCCTCTATAAGACAGTTGCCCATTGCTCCATTTGTGTAGTCTACTATTTCTGGAACAAAATTTTCAAATTCATTGCAGGTCAACATAAGGTCTGCTGGAAGATCTCCAAACATCGCCTCCTCTGCAGGTTCCACCGTTATAATCTGCGTGTGGGTAATCGTACGATCACAGTCATCCGTAAATTCCCAGACATGGGTAATGGTACCACCACAATTATTGAAATCTTCTGTAGTCACAGCTATTGCTTCCCCCTCTATTGGGCAATCCATATCGCCATTGGTATAATTTAAATTATCTGCAGTACTAGTTACATCATTACAACTTACTGTAAGGTTTGCAGGCGGATTTACAAACATCGCCTCCGCAGGTGGTTCAATGGTGATCGTCTGCGTATGCATAATTGTATTATCGCAGGCATCTGTAAATTCCCAAGTTGCCATTTTTGTGCCCCCACAATTTGTGGTATTATCAACAATGTTGGGAATGATTGTTCCCTCTACTAGACAGAGCCCCATTGCAGAATTCGTGTATTCCAAATCTACAAAATTAGGTTCCACATCACTGCACAATAGATTGAGGTCCATAGGCGGATCTATGAACATAGGACTATCCGCAGGATTTATTGTAATGGTTTGTACATGGCTAAGAGTCCGATCACAGGCATCGGTGAATTCCCACATAATTATGATATCTCCCCCACATACATCGGCATTATTCATTACTGTAGGAGTAGCCATACCTTCAATCAGGCAATCGGGGGTATTATTACTGTATGCAAGATCAGTTGGCATGATGGCCTGGTCCTCACAATCTAGGGTCATATCCATCGGAAGATCCATGAAACTTGCTTCGGGAGCAGGTTCTATTGTTACAGTGTAACTGTGGCTGATTGTACGATCGCAGGCATCCGTAAACATGTAGAGTGCTACAATGGTACCACCACATATAGGATCAAACATTTCAGTTATTTCTGGCGTTGCTGTTCCTTCAATAAGACAGCTTCCCATTTCACTATTTGTATAAGCAAGATCCACAAACATGTCTGGGATAGCATCACAGCTCACCGTTTCGTCTGCAGGAGGATTTGTAAATGTTGCTTCTGGAGCAGGCTCTATGGTAATTGTGTAACTGTGATTAATCGTTCTGTCGCAAATATCGGTAAAGCTATATTCTACAAGAATACTGCCGCCACAAACAGGGTCATACATTTCAGTAACCATTGGAGTTGCCATTCCCTCGATTAAACAGCTCCCCATCATACCATTGGAATATGCGAGCTCATCAAACATTGTTGGGATAGCATTACATGCGATAGTCTCATCCTCAGGAGGATTCTCAAAGACAGCCTCCAAAGGTGGTTCTATGGTAATCGTTTGCACATGCGTCATGGTATTATCACAGTCATCTGTTATTTCCCAGGTTCTTGTAATAGTTCCACCTGTACAGAATTCACTTGTTCCATCCTCTACTCCCATCACGGTGCCCGTTCCAGCACAGTTATCCTCCCAGTCTTGATCCTCCATAGGTGTAAGATCATCGGCACATATTAAAGTGATGTCTCCTGGTGCATTTGGAAAACTAGGAGCTTCTGTATCTTCAAATTCGATTTCAAAAGGAATCAAATCACAGCACTCTACATCGCAGTCGATAGTAGAAATATCTAAACCGATAACAGGAACAGGAGCAGCACCTGCTGTTAAATAATTATAACTATAGATCGTAAAGCTTCCGCAAATTGCCGAAGTAAATGTGCCCGATTCATCAGGAAATATTTCTATAATAATTCCATTCTCATCTATTACAAATACAGCTTGCGTATAATCTGGATCGTCAAAAAAGTTGATAACTGAGAAGTTGGAATCTTCACCAGGGCAAAGTGGTGTATCTGCACTCAATTCTCCAGCATCGGCTTCACAGCAAAATTCTATTTGTATCGTAGACTCCCCTTCAATGACACATCCTTCTGCACCCGATACAACCACACTATAGGTAGTGGTTTCAGTAGGACATACTTCAATCATTTGGCTAGTCTCTCCTGTACTCCAAACATAATCTTCACAACCCTCCCCTGCATCTAGAGTAAAACACTCACCGAGGCAAATGACCTCATCAAATTCTGGCAACTGCACACCGGCCGATTCAATAGTAATTGGAAAGGTCAATTCAAAGATGCAGCCATCGGTATTGAACCAGCCTCCGGTCTCGCCGTCCTCTGTCAAGAAAAAGGTAATGTTTTCATCTACTGTTCCTGTGCCTGAGGGGCAGAAAGTCAGATCAAAACCAAACTGCGGGCAATCCGTATCGCAATTAATACCCCAATTATCTGAGGGGTCACCGTCTACTAGAAAGGTTTCGTCCTCTTCACAAAAGTTATCATTTCCGCAGTCCGTTCCATTATAGCTAGATACATTTCCTGAGGGCCCACAATTTGAGCCGGGTGGATCCCAATAGAAGCCAGCCCCGTAGGTAACTCCCGAACAAACACCTGTAATTTCATTCAGGAAAATCCAACCGGGATCAGGTGGTATTATAGTTCCTTCTGCAGCAATCCATCCAGGCGAATTAAAAAAGGAGATACCATGTATCCAATTATCTTGGTTTCCTTGATCCCAAATAAAATCTAATTCAACAGTGAGAGAAATGGTACCGCAGGTAGTAGCAGAAATGACAAGTGGATTCTCTGCAGTTCCTGACTCACCCGCATTCACATTCCCATTGACATCAGCTGTGCCTGTTACAATATCGCCACCATCTACAGAGGTTATAGTTGCAGTTACTTGACATACCCTACAAGCACCTGGTCCGCACTGTGCAGATATGTCTATATAATTAAATAGACATAAAGCCAGCAAGAATATGAATCTTATTGTGTGTGTTCTTAAAAGTGCTCTCAAAATACTATTCTAATGATTTCATGCAATTCTAGCGCAGTCCCTTGTACAATTTGGCCTAAGCCATACATTCTAAATAAATGTATGGAATAAAATCTAATACAATTGTGTATAAAAAGACATGCAACGCTATATCTTATAGCTCTTTTACTATAAAATCTTTGGATAGAATCACAGCTCTTTATACAAATACATACTCTAACAATTAAGATAAATAATAATCTTAAGTAATCAAGTAGGCAAAGGGACTGAAACTATATTGAGAACAATAAAAAGAAGTATTTTGGTTATTAAGCTAGCTAATCTTTAGATGATAATCACTCAAACTAATAGTTAAATACATCAACATAACTAATTGAATAACAACTTGTAAGTAATTCTACATGCGAAGAAATATCTTCTTTTTTAATTTGATCCTAATACTGCTAGTTGGATGTTTTATTTTGGAGGTGTTCCTGGACCTACTGTTGCTTCTCGGAACCATACTTCTGTATAACAACCATTTGCATATTGTTTAGCTATATCTCCACCATAGGTTTCTGCGCCAGCACACCAAACCATATTCTTTTCAGGTGATTTGCCGTTGGTTTGATTATATGCGCCTTGCTTAAAGTAGTTTAACTCATTTTTATATGCCACCGCTTGTTCCGTTCCATCCTGCCCAATGGGAGCAAAAATTTTCATAACCTGATCAGGGATATCTTCTCTGTTGACATATTCAGACTTGATAAGATTCTTTGTAAACGTCTTTGTTGGATGCCCCTCACTCATAAATGTGACATACATTATTCCTTTATAGACATTGATTTCGTAGCTAAACTCTTCTCCCAAAGCAATCCCATCTTTAGGCTCTGCAGGAAAGTCATCTTTGGATGTACCTATTACTGACATATCATAGCCCCACACAGGATAGGAATAGTCCCATCTTTTATCATTGCTACCCTCTGTATTAATTTCATAATTCCAAAAGACTGAACCCTTTTCATGACCTGGAAATTTTTTATAAAATATTTTAATTGGTTCATTCTCATGTCCCTCTCCACTATGAATTTGACCAATAACTGTAGAGTACGATGCCGCAACTCTAGCATCCCCTGAAACAGAAACCTGCATAACTCTACAAGTACCCGTCAGCTTTCCGCCTTCTTCTGGTTTCCACTCTCTCTTTTCATGCAATTCTGTACGTGTATTGCTTGAGTTCTTTGAAGTAACACCCGAGTTAGGTGTTTTGTATACTACCCAATGCCTAGTCCCATCAATTACAGTATAGAAAAAGTCTTTATTTTCAAACTTTGTTAGGTCCTCTAAATTTGTTCCATCTCCCATCAGCATTTTGAACTTATCCATAAATGGAATAATCTCATGCGGATATACTGTCTTACTAGCCAAGCCATCATTTGCAGCAAAGTAGCCTTGATTCGAAATCGATTTATCACTGATAACTATCTCCGCATCCTTAAACCACACTTCAGCATAATTTCCATCTGCGTATTGTTTCTGAACATCGCCATCATGCGTCTCTGCACCCGAACACCAAACTCTATTTACTGCTGGATCTTTGCCATTCGTTTGGTTATAGGAACCTAATTTGAAAAAGAGTCCATCCTCAGTATATGCCTGTGGTCGTTCAACACCATCTTGACCAATAGGGACAAATAAATTTCTAACCTGTTCTGGCATATCTGTAGCTTTCGCATACTCAGATTTGAGCAAATTCTTGGTAAATGTTTTTGTTTCATGTCCTGGACTTTTAAATGTTAAATGCATCATTCCGTCCTTCACGTCTACCACATAGCTTATCTCCTCCTAGCGCAATCCCATCTTTAGGTTCTGGTGGGTAGCTATCTTTCGTTTTTCCTACTACAGAAAAGTCATAACCCCACACTGGGTAAGAATAATCCCATCTACCCGAATTGTCATCTCCAGCAGTATTTATCTCATAGTTCCAAAAGACCGAACCTTTGGTGTGACCAGGGAATTTTTTATAAAACAATTTAAAGGGTTCATTTTCATGGCCATCCGCACTATGTATTTGTCCAATCACTGCAGAGTAGGTAGCAGCTACTCGAGCATCCCCTGTTGTTGCTACATTCATGACCTTGCATGTTGCACTTAATTTCCCACCTGTCATAGGAGACCATTTTTTCAACGGCGCTAATTCTGTTCTCGTATTATTGGAGGTACCATGTGTATTCCCTGCATTCGGTGTCTTGAAGACTACCCAATTCTCTCCTCCACTATTTTCCGTATAGAAGTAATCTTTGTTCTCAAGATCAATTGCCTTCCCTACATTAGACCCATCTCCTAGTATTAGGTTCCAATGTTCAAAAAATGGAATAACAGCACTGGGGTACATAGTATCTGAGCCTCCGTTTTTCATTGCATTTTTCCCACTTTCTTTACAAGCTACCAATACGCAGCACGCAGCAAAAATGACTAGAGTAATATATTTGAATTTCATTGTTTTTATTGTTTTAATACGCGCTGCAAAATATAGATTTAATATGTAAATCAGCCATATATAGCTAATAACTAATCAATATTTTCTAAATAATTATCCCCTCCTTGGGATGAGGGTTTTTGGATATACCACTACACTTTCATTTCCATTTTTCCCCACTGTAGAAACACCAAATAAGTAGTTGTCAATTACTATGTTTTTTAAGGTCACCTGAGTCTCTTTACCAACAAATTTTGAGTACTCCCATTGGGGTGAGGTGGTCTCTCTCCAATACACCTTATAACCCATCAAATTGGGATCTTCCACAGGGTCCCATCGTAAAACCGTGCTCGGCTTTACAGCACCTCCTATCATCACTAATGGTATCTGCTTAGGAGACCAAGCTAGTCCTGCTAAGCAAATAGCGTTTACCGCAGTAAGCTTGGCGGCAAAATCAAAGTCCACATGTTCGATGACATCACCATAGGCAATTCCATCTTCAACACGAATATCCTGATGCTGTTGATCATACTGTTCATGCGCCTCCATTATACGTACACCAGGAAAGCCTTCATCATTAAAGGGTCTATGATGTCCTCCTCTACCGAATCTATCCAAACGATAAATCATCTTAGCATCTAGATTAGTCATATACATATCCGTCATCTTATCTACATAGCGTGCAAGTTGCCTAGATGGTCCATCTACCTCTCCCCCATAAAACCGATTCCAAATCAATTCTTGTTCACTAGGCTTGGGAGCACCAGGTTCTGAGAAAACACGAAACACGGTGTTATCCACAACACCATCAATGCCCCGTATATTTCCAATCATATCATTATTGATAATTCCTATGAGATCCCATCCCTTTTCTTTGGCGTCCTTGGCAAAAAATTTACCGCCAAATAAGCCCTGCTCTTCACCTGATAAACCAAGAAAAATAATGGAACTTTGAAAATCATATTTAGACAAGACGCGCGCCGCTTCTATGACACCAGCCATACCTGAGGCATTGTCATTTGCTCCGGGAGAATCAGAAACACCATCCAATGGATCACTCACGCGCGAGTCTATATCTCCCGACATTATAATATATCTATCTGGATATACCGTGCCGCGTTTTATCGCTACAACATTAACTATCCAGGTGGGATCTGGAATCCGTCTACTCTCACCTGCCTCAACCAGTCCTCGATGATAAGAAACCTCTAAGCAGCCCTGACAGTCTTTGGAGATTTGATCAAACTCTGATTTTATCCATCGTCTTGCAGCACCAATGCCACGTGTTTGTGATACCGTATCGGACAGAGTATGTCGAGTCCCAAAACTTACTAACTTTTCAATATCTGCCTGTATGCGGTCTGCAGAAACAGCCTCAATAATATCAAAATGGCGGGGATCCTTACTAGGAGGAAAATCCTGAGAAATGCCTTGATTGGCATAGACAAATCCTATCAATAGGAACAATAAACGGTATCGCATAGCTTTTATAATTTATCGATAAGATACAATAATAGCAGCTCAATAAAAAAGGCCTGGACGTTAATCCAAGCCTTTTAATTGTATATGTTTTTTCTGACTATTCCTTGATAGTAAAGATATCTGCTGGTAAATCAGAGTTTACTTTTATCGTGGATGCTTCCATAACAAAAGGTGCTGGCATACCAGGTACAGTTTGCGTCAACTTATGTGGTAAAAGATAACCTGACACATCCTTATAGTCTGCCATATCCGTCGTTGTTGTTACCGATTGACCCTGCATTTCTACAGTGCTTACTGAACGCATCAATAGGTTTTTACTCTCACTATAGTATTCAGTAGATTTCTTTCCAGCTGGATCTGTTACGATAATCTTGTAACAATTCTCTCCATCAATATTTTCTAATCCTTTTAACTCCAAATTCCATCCTGGCTTAGAATAATCTAACTGCGGCGTCATGTTTGCCATTGTTTTCATTTGCTCAAACTCTGGTCCCTCAGTAAACACTTTTGTAGGCTGTTGCATCCCTGCACTGTAAGCCTTCGTCCCATCAAACTTCTGCTCTTGCAGGGTCATACCCATGCCTGTCATATTCATAGCGAACATACCTGGCGCTTTTTGATACATAGCCATATCCATAGACTGTCCCATCATATCCATTTTATAATGCTGCTCCATGGATTTAAGTGCCATCAACTTATCCTTGCCACCTATTGCAGCAAAATAATCATCTAAAATTACTGCTGGTGTAATATCTGCTGATAAGGCCTCATTATTTACTTCTAATTTATTTCCAAATGCATCGTAGTAATCAATAACACCATCTGCATCAAATTTTAATAATTTCTCCGCTACATCATCCTTGTTTCCTACAACCACAATGTTTGCATTTTCCGGTCGAATATACTTCGCTGCTAATCTTCTAACATCTGTTATTGAAACTGCTTCTAATTTCTGCAAGTAGGTCTCGTAGTAATCTTCAGGAAGATTAAAGCGTACAATATTGTTCGCAAATCTTGCAATCGTCTGTGGTGACTCTAAAGAACGTGCAAAGCCTCCTGATAAAGAATTCTTTGTCAACTGAAGGTCTTCTTCCGAAACATCTTCTGTGATCATTCTATTCAATTCATAAATAAATTCATGCACTGAACTATCCGTAACCTCATTTCTTACACTCGCGGAAGCATTGAAATTTCCTATCAATTTATTTGCAGACAAACTAGATCTTGCTCCATAGGTATAGGCCTTGTCTTCTCTTAAATTTTGCATCAGTCTTCCTGAGAAAATTCCACCTCCTAAAATCGAATTCATAACACTGGCACCAATTGCATCTGCAGAACCTGGCTTTAAATCTACTGGATAAGTTATACGAATAACAGATTGCACTGCACCATCCTTGTTTACAAAAGATACATTCGTCTTATCTGGTCCTGCTACAGGATCATAATCCACAGCAGGAATCGTTCCTTTCTTCCAGTTACCAAAGTACTGCATCACCTTCGCCTCAGCCTCTGCTGGTGTGATATCACCAACGATAGTAAGCATCGCATTATTCGGTCTGAAGAAAGTATTATAATATGACTTACAATTTTCTAAGGTCATATTTTCTACATGCTTCTCCGTCTGGATCTCACCATAAGGATGGTCCTTCCCGTAATTCAATACAGCCGCTACATTGCCTGCCATTGCACCTGGATCTGCCTTGGATGCTTGTAAACCTGAAATAGTTTGTTTCTTTATTTTCTCAAATTCTTCTGCTGGGAAAGATGGATTGTATAATACATCTGTCATCAGATCGAGTAATTTATCCTGATGCTTAGTAAGTGAACTTCCGAACATACCAGAACCACTGGTATTCAAACTACCACCTATAAAATCAATAGCAGCATCAATTTCTTGCTTAGACTTTGTCTTTGTACCTGTACGCAAAAGATCCCCTGCCATAGAGACAAAACCTACCTGATCTTTCTCAAGAATCTGATTGTTATTTAATTGAAGGCTATAAGAAACTCTTGGTAACTTATGGTTTTCTACGACAATGAGTGTTAGGCCATTGTCTAAGGTTTTAGAAAAGTAATCACCTAAATTAATAGATCTTGCCTTACCAGGTGAAGGTGCAGTAGACCTCCAGGCCAAAGCCGGATCTACCATTTCTTCCTTCATTACTTTTTTAGTGGTATCTACTACTGTCGCTGTTTTTTTAGAACAGGAAGAAAACAGAAGCACAGTGAATAGCGTATATAATAATATATTTTTCATTGTATTCTTTTTAATAACGATTTCTAAAATGACTAAGGTTTTGCAGTGTTTGGTAAATAGTGCAGTATTACTCTGTTGTCCAGATTATAATACTTATTTGCTACTCGCTTAATATCTTCTCTCGTTACTGCTAAAAATCTATCGAGTTCATTGTTTATCAGATTCGCATCGCCATAGTACACATGGTAATTCGCTAAGCTTTCTGCGATACCTGCCATTCGAGCATTCGAACTCACAAAATCGTTTTCCATTTGATTACGTAACTTTTGAAATTCATCTTCTGTAATAAGTTCGCTTTGTACCTTCATTATCTCCTTATCCATATTTCCTTCTAAGACATCTGGGCTGACGCCTGCATTACAAATTCCATATGCTATAGTAACTCCAGGATCTTCCATCGCCAACTCAAAACTACCTGCAAACACAGCAGACTGTTGTTTATCCACAATCTCCTTATGCATTCTAGAACTTTGTCCTCTACTGAGTAGTGTGTTCAACATAGACACAGCATAGAAATCTGGTGTTCCCTGTGCAGGAATTCTGAAAGTCTGTACCACCGCAGGCAATTGTATATTATCATAAATGGTATCCTTGGTAATTCCGACTAGCTCCGGCTCTACTACTGTAGGTCTATAAATAGGCTTAGTCCCCTTAGGAATTGCTCCAAAATACTTTCTAATATAGCTTTCTGCCTGCGCATAATCTAAGTCCCCGGCTATAGATAGTACCGCATTATTGGGTACATAAAAGTCAGCATAGAATTGCTTATAGTCCGCCTCTTCAGCAGCATTCAAATGTTCCATATATCCAATAATAGGCCATTTGTACGGATGTTCTTTGTACGCCCGTACCATAGACTCTTGGAGGATAGAACCATAGGGTTGGTTATCAATTCTCTGTCTTCTTTCTTCCTTTACAACCTCTCTCTGAGTTTCTACTCCTTTGATATCAACACGTGCATGCAACATTCTTTCTGACTCTAACCATAATCCTAATTCTAACTGATTAGAAGGAAGAATCTCATAATAGTAAGTTCTGTCAAAACTTGTGTTGGCATTCAATGTACCTCCCGCTTTTTCCACATACTTATCAAATTCGCCTCTGCCTATATTCACAGAACCTTCAAATAATAAGTGTTCAAAAAAGTGAGCAAAACCAGTTTTGTCTGGCTTCTCATTTTTAGAACCCACATGGTATAAAACGGATACGGCTACAATTGGTGTAGAGTTATCCTGATGTAAAATGACATGTAAGCCATTATCTAGGGTGAATTCCTTAAAATCCACGCTGCTCATTTGTCCAATACATATACTGCTGACGAATAACGCGCAGCATACGATGGCTAGTTTTTGTATCATAATTTGATTAATTGGTAAATAAGATTGATGTCCTAATTTTATATCGCAAAAGAACGGATTTCTAAGTAAAATGTCACAAACTAAAGCCACTTTATACCATTTTGTCTGCGCAAGATGAACTGGCAAAGGCATCCGGTTTTGCCTTAAAAACGAAGCCCATCCCCAAAATATAGCCCATAGCCTCTTTTAACGCCGTATTTGACTCAAAATGTGGGTCTGTATTAATATCCGCATGTACTTCAAGTTCTACTTCAAATTCATCTAGCAAATCACATAAGGCATAGGCTATTTCCACAGATTTAGCTACCTCTAGGATCATACGCTCCTTTAAGGACATGCGCTGAGACACGGTATCATTGGAAATAAACATAAATCCACCCTTTTTCTCGCGAACAAAGACTATAACCGTAGCAAATTCAGCAATGCCTCCCTTTACCTGACTATCTGAACCTATGCAAACCTTTAATTTATGGCCTAGAGAATGCTCATACTCCAGTGTTTCTCGGACTTTTTCCTTAATATCTTGTTCAATTCTTTGACCATTAAAGCGTCTCCATTTCATATCAGGTGTTTAAGAGCTATTAATATAAGTGTTTTTCATATATGTTTTCCCGTGTTAACATTAATTCACTGATTAACTTCGATTTAGCTCAAAATCCAAGTACTTTTGCAGCATATTTACCTAAAATGAAAGCAAATTTTCTCCTTCTATATATGATCTGTGCACTTTTCGCCTGCAAATCAAACCAATCCTCAAAGTCCCACATGGATCATAAATACACAAACAGTCTGATTAATGAAACCTCTCCCTACCTACTTCAGCATGCACATAATCCTGTAAACTGGTATCCCTGGGGAGATGAAGCTTTTAAGAAAGCTAAGGATGAGGACAAAATGATTATCGTAAGTGTAGGATACTCTTCTTGCCACTGGTGCCATGTCATGGAACATGAGTCCTTTGAAGATAGTCTAGTTGCCCAGATCATGAACGAGAACTTTGTATGTATAAAGGTGGATCGAGAAGAACGTCCTGATGTTGATGATGTCTATATGACTGCCTGCCGGCTCATAACTGGAAGAGGTGGATGGCCACTTAACGCCTTTGCACTTGCCGATGGAAAGCCATTTTATGCGGGCACTTACTATAGCAAAGAGGAATGGACAAATCTATTGGAACAGTTTATTCAAATAAAAAAAGAAGATCCAGAAAAACTAACTGCACAAGCGGAACAGGTAACACAGGGTATTCAAAGTTCGGACGAACTGCAGGTCGTTACTGCTAAGATGGATTTTACAAAGGGAGGACTCGCTCCTATCGCCAATGTGTTTAAAGGTCTCATAGACTACGAAGAAGGTGGCAGAAAAGGAGCACCTAAATTTCCTCTGCCCAACAACTATGAGTTTTTGCTAAAATATGCACATCATGCAAAAGACGCTAAAGCACTAGAAGCAGTCACGACGACCCTAGACAAGATGGCTCTAGGAGGAATTTACGATCAGTTAGGCGGAGGCTTTTCGCGTTACTCTACAGATAAATATTGGCTAGCCCCACACTTTGAAAAAATGACCTACGACAATGGACAATTAGTGAGTCTATACAGCCAAGCATACCGCCTCACTAAAAAGCCCCTGTACAAAGAAATTGTAGAACACACGCTTGCTTATACAAAGCGCGAAATGACTTCCAAAGAAACAGGCTTTTACTCCGCACTCGATGCAGATAGCGAGGGAGAAGAAGGCAAATTCTATACCTGGTCTAAGGCAGAGATTGACTCGATTATTGGGGATGAGAAACAAGCCGAATTATACAACGCCTATTATAATGTAAAGAAAAACGGAAACTGGGAACATGTTAATATTTTACACATCACCAAGGGTATTGCTAGCGTCGCCAAGGACTTTTCTATGCCAGTTGATCAAGCAAAAAAAATCATAGCAGATATAAACACAAAGTTGTTTGCGCATAGATCTAAGCGTATCCGTCCAGGACTGGATGATAAAATTTTGACCGCATGGAATGCGATCATGATGAAAGGATATATTGATGCCTATCTAGCCTTTGGAAATGAAGAATATTTAGAAACAGCAATTCGGAACGCAGAATTTATTTTGAACAAACAAATACAAAAGGACAATCGAATCTTGCATACCTACAAGGATGGTAAATCGACCATTAATGGATTTCTAGATGACTATGCACTGACCATTGATGCCTTCATTGCGCTGTATCAGGCCACCTTTGACGAAAAATGGTTAAGCAAGGCAAATGATCTGATGGCCTATGTCCAAGAGCATTTTTATAATGCAGAAACGACGATGTATAATTACACCTCTAGCATTGATCCTCCTCTGATTGCAAAAAAATCTGAGTACGCAGACAATGTCATTCCTGGCTCTAATTCTATCACGGCTCGGAATCTATACAACCTAGGTACACTTTTATACAAGCCAGCCTATTTGGAAAAGTCTACACAGATGTTGAAGAACATGGTCAGTCAGATAAGTACCACTGAGATGCCTGGCTTTTATTCGAACTGGTTACAACTCTATCTCGACAAAGCAAATCCACCCTACGAGATTGCAATCTTAGGTGACGATGCACTCGCTAAGCGCAAAGAACTACACACACATTATTTAGGAAATGCCTTCTTACTCGGTGGAAAAACGGAGGGCAGCCTCGCACTACTAAAAGATAAATTACAAGAGGACGAAACCTATATATATGTCTGTCAAAACAAGGTGTGTAAATTGCCCGTAACCGAGGTAGAAAAGGCCTTAGAACTAGCGAAGCCTGAGTAGCAAAATACTGTGTAGTCTAAGATTTATTTAGGTGTCACTTTTCAGATGGCGTTGCAATCAGAAAAGTCGTTCCCTTCCATACGCCGCATTCGCTTGGTCCCTCCCTTCCACTACGTTCCAGTCCACGACTCTGTCTACGACAGATATTCCAGGCAACTGACACGGTGCATTAGAATATTCCTGTTCTTTACGTGATGGAAAATGTATCTTCATCCCCTGAGTTGCAGCTTTAGTTATCGCTACAAAAGAACTATACAAAAGACAATAGTATGAGTCTACAGAAAAAGATGTTCGCAGAATTAGAAAGCAAAGAAATATTCGAACTGGCACGTTCCTATGCCTACGCATACATGGATGGAATTGAAGACATGGACGTCTTCCCATCTAAAAAAAATCTGGATAAGATGAAGGCCTTTGATGAACCTATACCTGAAAAAAGCACAAACGCTGTAGATGTCTTAAACCAATTAAATAACTTTGGTTCGCCAGCGACTATTGCACAAATCGGAGGTCGCTATTTTGGCTTTGTGAATGGAGGCGCTCTTCCTGTAAGCATAGGTGTAAAATGGTTAAGTGATGTTTGGGATCAAAATGGCGGTTTATTTCTGACCTCTCCTATAAATGCAAAGTTAGAATCGGTTTGCCAGAATTGGCTGAAAGAGATTTTCAGCCTACCTGAAGAAACAGTGGCCGGTTTTGTAAGTGGCACCTCCATGGCCAATCTTTGTGGCTTATTGGCGGCAAGGTTTCATCTTTTAAAAAATCTCAATTGGGACATTAATGAAGAGGGTTTAAATGGCGCACCTAAACTGAGAATAATTGCACATGCGCAAGTACATGCCAGTATAAAAAAGACGCTATCCATATTAGGCTATGGAAAGAACAACATAGAATGGATTCCTTCTGATAGTAAGGGGCGCTTATCTCTAGAGCATCTACCCGAATTAGATAATAGCTGCCTTGTACTCCTACAGGCTGGCAATGTAAATTCTGGTGCCTTTGATAATTTTGATAAGGTCTGTGATCGAGCAAATGCTGTGGGCGCATGGACGCATATAGATGGTGCCTTTGGTCTCTGGGCGGCAGCAGCAAATTCGCTTAAGCATCTAACAAAGGGAATAGAAAAAGCTTCCTCTTGGGCTGTTGATGGTCATAAAACATTAAACACACCCTACGATTCTGGCATCATACTCTGCAAGCATCCTGACGCCCTGATCAGCTCCTTGCAAGCAACAGGTGAATACCTCATCTTTAGTGAGCAAAGGGATCCTCTTTTTTATACACCCGAACTTTCAAAACGTGCACGTGCAATAGAACTGTGGGCAACTATAAAGTATTTAGGAAGAGAAGGAATTGATACACTTGTCAGCAGCCTCCACCTCCGAGCAAAACAACTCGCAAAGGGTCTTGAAGAAATCGGATTTCAGATTGTAAATGACCCTGTCTTCAGTCAGGTGTTAGTTGCTACTGATAACGACGAAGAGACAAAACAGATACTTGCTTTTCTTCAAAACTCAGGAGAATGTTGGTTGGGTTCTTCTAGCTGGCAGGGAAAAACAGTAATGCGGGTAAGCATCTGTTCTTGGGCAACGACGGAAGAAGACATAAACAGAACTGTACGCTTATTTGGAACAGCAAAACGAACAATAGCAGCTAACACCTAGAGAAGCTACAAACGCTGTAAGCATATATACAAAGCTGCTTTAAAACACTGTTTAACAAGCCGAAAAGCGAGTAATCTCGATAGAATCAGCAGTTTTGTAAATTCAATCTTTAATCCTTATTTTTGCCCAAATTTAAAACACGAGATGGGAAGAGCATTTGAATTTAGAAAAGCAAGAAAATTTAAGAGGTGGGCGAAGATGGCGAAGACCTTCAGTCGTTTAGGCAAGGATATCGTCATAGCTATTAAAGAAGGAGGCCCTGATCCCGAGTCCAATTCTAAGTTAAGAGCAGTCATGCAAAACTGTCGTGCTGCAAATATGCCCAAGGATATCGTAGAGCGTGCTATCAAAAAAGCAAAGGACAAAGACACCTCTAATTATAAGGAAGTGGTCTTTGAAGGATACGGTCCACATGGTATAGCCATCATCGTAGAAACAACCACAGACAATAATCAGCGTACCGTCGCTAATGTAAGATCCTACTTTAATAAATATAATGGTTCCTTAGGAACATCGGGTTCGGTTTCATTCATGTTTGAACACAACTCCTTTTTCAAAATAAAAGCGGAGGGACACGATGATTTGGAAGAGCTAGAATTAGAACTGATAGATTTTGGTGCGGAGGAAGTATTCCATGAAGAGGATGGCATTATGATTTATGGCCCCTTTGATAAATTTGGTAGCCTCCAATCTGGTCTTGAAGAAAACAACTTCGAAATTATCTCATCAGGCTTTGACAGAATCCCTACCAATAGTAAGGAACTAACCGAACCACAGATGGAAGAGATTGATAAAATCCTTCAAAAACTGGAAGAAGATGAGGATGTCGCCAAGGTCTTTCACAACATGATTGACAATCGCGAACATGCGGATGAGGAGTAGTTTGTAGAATTCTTTAGTGCTGCAATTTCAATTTTAACCACACACAATCCTGTGAGAACCTGTGATAGTTTAATAACACTTAAGCTATTTTCTCATATCCTGCCAGCTATCTAAATCGTTTTAAAAGCCTTCTTTTTTCGGATTGAGATTCATAACTTTAAGTAACCTCAAAAAACTTAGATATGAAAATTCATATAAGCCCAATCCCCCTGTTCATATCACTCGTATTTTTAAGTACAACAATCAGTGCTCAAAATCAAGCAATAATAGACAGCTTACTTACTCTTCTTCCCGCTGAAGACGATACGACAAATGCACAAATTTATAAGTTATTGTCGAGTGAATATCAGTTCAAGGATATGGAAAAATATAGATCTTATTTAGACAAACAGATTGAATATAGCTTGAGCAGTGGAGACAGTCGATATATTATGGAATCCTTGTTTTCTGAAGGTGACTACTATCACACCACGGGTAAACTACCCTTGGCAGAAGAAAAATTTATTGAAGCAAAAGAATATTTAGATCCTGAAAAAGATGGTGAAAGTCACGCTAAGATATACCACGCACTTTCCAATGTTGCTGCTGAGCGTGGCAATTATCAAGGTGCAATAACTAAGGCACAAAAGAGTATAGATCTGATGATAGAATTCGATATGGATACCATTCTCTTAGCAGATAATTATAGAGTATTAGCCAATGTCCATGGCATTATCGAAAATTGGGAGTTGTCTGATTCGTATTACCGTAAGGCTGTTGCTGTGTATAAGCAATTTAATCTTCCAATGGAAATGATGATAGACAGTATGGGAATTGGAATAAATCTTATACAGCAATCAGAATACGAAAAAGCAAAACCCATAATGGAAGCCGCTATGCAGGAATTTGAAAAAAGCGAAAATATCTCTCTTTTCATTCACAGTTGCAGTAACCTTGGGAATATAGAACAGCAACTAGGCAATATGGATCGAGCAGAATCAATTTACAAAAAAGGACTAAGAGCTGCAGAGGAACATGATTTACTTTCGCATTATGTAACTATGAATACGCGCCTTGCAGATATGTATAATGATTCAGGCAGAGATAGAAAGTCTATACCTATTCTAAAAGAAGTAGAGCAAATTAATGCCATACATGGAGATGCATATATGCAAGTAATCATCTACGGCCAGTTAGAAGAGAGTTACAAAAACTTAGATGATTATAGAACAGCTTATCAATATCTAAATAAGTATCATAGCTTAAACGATTCTTTGATGTCAGTAGAAAATCTTGCCACTATTAATGAATTAGAAATAAAATATGAGACAGAAAAAAAAGAGCAAGCACTCATTATAGAAAAAGACAAGGTTGACCTCCTAGAAAAAGAGGCTAAGGTAAATAGTCTACAACGATGGCTTCTCGCTTCCAGTTTGCTATTAGCTATGGCTACACTTCTCTTTGTATGGCTTAGTTTTAGACAAAAAAACAAGTTGGCGATGAAGGAAAAAGAGAAGCTTGACGCCGAATTGGAATTTAAGAAAAAGGAATTAACAACACATGCATTACATCTGGCTAAAAAGAATGAATTACTCGAAGGTTTGAAGACTAAGGCACAAGCATTGCGAAATGAATCTGAGGAAAAAACTGGTTATAGACAGCTTATACGTACAATAGAGTTTGATCTAAATTATGACAATAATTGGGATAATTTTGCAAGCTATTTCCAACAAGTTCACAAGGATTTTAATCAGAATGTCGTGCAAAAATATCCAGATGTAACATCCAACGAATTACGACTTATATCCCTAGTTAAGATGAATTTATCTGTCAAAGAAATGGCCAATATTCTCAATATTTCAGTGGCTGGAGTAAAGAAAGCACGTCAGAGATTACGCAAAAAAATGAATCTCAACACAAAAGACTCACTGGAAGTGGCTGTTTTAGACATCTAGTAACTACCTGTATATCAACACTTTATTTATTATTATCGATAGGTATACCGTTTGTCTCCCCCCTATTTTAATCATTGATTTCATTTTCAAGCTAAGTTTGTTTTGTCATTTAAAATATAGATGACGTTTTGTGGTCAAACTTGGAAATGTGCTGCAGACCATTTCCCAAGTGAGATCGCCAAAACCTATTAATCATTATATAATTAACCACAAAAAAAAATCTAAAAATGAAAACGAATATTAAATATTCAGCTGCTTTACTTCTTTTGATTTGCCTAAGTATTATTTCTTGTAGCAAAGACGAGGGTATGAGTCCAGATAATCCAAATAATCGAAGCTTTGAAGAAGTGATAGCTAGAGGCGGAGATTTTCCTAGCTATCCACAATCTAGAACAGAAGAGCTTATTAGTGAATCTAGCCCATATTCTGAAGAATACGACAATACAAATGAAGATGGCGTTGCAACATCAACAGAAAGATTTGAATGTGTTACTAGACGAGTTAGTGTATTAGATGGCAATGGGCAATTTCCCTTGTTTGACACGAATGCTGATGTAATATATCCAGGTAGCCTATTACAAGGTTCTACCTTGTCCAATGTGACTCCTGCTCCCATAGTAGTCCGTAGAGCAGGAGGCACAATATCATACAATTTGAATAATGGCAATCTCTCTTCTAGTTTTACAGTAGAAGAAGTTAAAAAAAGTAGTATTCAAGACGGAATGAATACAATTATTTCTAATGCAGGGGATGTTGTGCCCGCTAATTTTCAGTTGGATATCATTCAAGTTGAATCAGAATCTCAAATGGCTCTTGAAATGGGTATAGACTTTGAGTCCTTTAAGAGTAAAGTTTCTGCAGATATGTCGTTTAGTTCTGACAAAGAGTACAATAGAATGTTGGTTAAGCTGAACCAATCTTACTATACAATGAGTTTTGACCTTCCTACTAGTTTAGATCAAGTGTTTCATCCTTCAGTCACCCCAGATCAATTAGCCACATACGTACAAGAGGATAATCCAGCAACATTCATTTCTTCCGTTACCTATGGAAGAATTTTTTACATGCTAGTAGAGTCCACATCCAGTAGAAAAGATATGTCAGCTAAACTTGATGCATCATACAAAGCTTTTAAAAACAAGGTCGAAGGAGAATTGGATGCAGAGTCTATGCAATCATTACAAAATTTAAAGATCAAAGTGATTGCATATGGTGGTGATACCGAGGGCACCTTCCAACTAGCTGGAGAAACCAGTATAAATGCCATTGCCAACAAACTGGCTGAGTCCACTGAAATTAAAGCTGGTCTGCCTCTTTCATATGTTGTAAGAAGTGTGGAACGCCCTGATCAAATTGTAGGTACAAAACTTGCAACTGAATATGATCTTGTAGAGTGTGAGCTGAAAGGTACTCTACCTCCCTCTGCTTTTTTGGAACTAGTAGATCTCTTCGATGATGATGGAAATGGAGGCGGTATCGGAGCCTTACTTAATGTTGCAAATAGTAACATTATAGTGTTTAATAAAAAAGGAACAGAATATGTGTGGTTTAACGCCGCTGAAGGTAAAGTGAAGGCCAAATTCAACATCAAAGACTCTAATTCACCACTGGGTGTTGTTCCTTTAGATGATGTTGGATCTGCTCTCCAACTAGGTGACTCTCGCCTTTATCTATTCAATAAGTCGGGCTTGTTGCATTCTAGATTAATCTATAGCAAAAATGACTGGATTGGTAATATAGATGCTCCTACTACACCCATGGGAATATTCTCGACCGATACAGAGGATGGTGATAAGATCTTTCTTGTAGACGATGCGTTCTCGGATACCCCAGGTTATAGCTTTGGAGGATTGGGATTTGCAGCAGCGGCAAGAGTAGGTGCCTCCACATACGCAATATTTGCTAAACCTGGCGACCAATATTCTTTGTATACAGGATCAAATTGGGCACCGGCACTTACAAGTTCAACTTGGTTTAATGAAATTCCACATACTGGGGAAAAACTATTCAATAACGTAGGAGCTGCCTGTCATGTTACACTTTCCAGTAATGCAGGATACAGGCTTCTAGTGAATGAAGACGGAACTGAATTGATGCAGTATAGATCAACACCAACTAGAGTAATGTCAGGTCCATGGGTAATTAATTAGAATGTCAAAATGAGAAAAAGAGGTTTTAGAATTTTTGAATTCTGGAGCCTCTTTTTTTTTGCTCCAAAATATTATTACAATTCCCGCAAGCTATTATCCGCACACAACACCGTTCTAGCAGGATACTTTTCTAAGAGTCTTCTATCATGGGTAGCAAAAACAGTTGCAGTCTTATAGATGGACGTCAGTTTTTTTATGAGTTGTATGATTTCATCTGAGGATTCTTCATCCAAATTCCCTGTGGGTTCGTCAGCTATGATGAGTTCCGGTTCGTTTAAGATGGCGCGCGCAATTACTAAGCGTTGTTGTTCACCTCCAGAAAGATCGTGTACTTTTTCATGTAGCTTGCTCGTCAAATGTACGTTGGATAAGACCTCTTCAATCTTATGTTTCATCTTTGTGCTATCATCCCAGCCAGTTGCCTGCAGAACATAGTCCAGATTCTCTTCTACTGTCCATCCATTGAATAGGTGGAAATCTTGAAAAATAATACCCATTTTCCGACGCAGACTTGGAAGGTTTTTTCGATTTAGATCAAAAATATTCGTCTCACAGACCTTGGCAGTCCCTGACTCTATCCGAGCATCTCCATATAGGGCTCTGCACAAACTAGATTTTCCACTACCGCTATTTCCTATCAGGTAGCAAAATTCAGCATCTACAAGATCAAAATCAATATGCTCTAGAATGAGTTTATCCCCATTATAAATATTGACTCCTTCTAATTCTATGATCTTTTTCAATGTCATATCGCTGCAAAACTAAATATATATTATGAATTATTGTAATACGGTAAAGATAGCCTAAACAAAAGCATGGGAATTAGGTTTTAGAGCTATTCTTCTTTAGATTTGTTCTAAAGAAAACAAAGCAGGCTGCTCTTACGTTTTTAGGGTATAAATTTGCATTATGAAACAATACCATCTTATAGGAATTCTAATGATAGTCGTGGCAATTGTCATCTTCCTCTCTGCAGCAGAGGATGTGAGCACCTATGCTAATTTCAGTGATGCTGTTGCTGATGATACGGTAAAGATCTCAGGAACGCTGGCTAAGGATAAAAAGATGATTTACGACCCACAAAACGAGCCGAATATCTTCACCTTTTATCTGACAGATTCTGATGGTGCAACAGAAAAAGTAATTCTCACGCAACCCAAACCACAGGACTTTGAATTAGCTGAGCAAATTGTGGTTACTGGAAAACGTAGGGAAGGCACCTTTGTGGCCAATAGTGTCCTTACTAAATGTCCTTCAAAATATAAAGACGAGGAACTCTATCTTCAATCAGAAAGCTAAATGGAGTCACTCCAGTATATAGGCGAATCATTATGGCAAGGGAAGCTAGGACATCTGTGTATCGTCTTGGGATTTTGCTCTGCTCTTTTCTCCGCCTATTCGTATTACAAACATACCAATGATGATATTGCCGGTCGCGATACCGGATGGTTAGCCCTAGGTAGAGGTGGATTCATTGTGCATAGTCTTTCCATACTTACTTTAATCGCGATCATTTTCGCAGTGATGATTGGTCAAAATTATGAATACAAATATGTATTTGAACATGTCTCCCCTGAACTACCCATGCGCTATATCTTTTCAGCCTTTTGGGAAGGCCAAGAAGGGAGTTTTTTATTATGGATGTTTTGGCATATAATACTAGGCCTATTTATTCTAATAAAGGGAGGAAAATGGGAGGCACCTGTCTTAGCAGTTGTAGCTCTAGTGGAAGTCTTTATAAACTCTATGATCCTAGGCTTACATTTTGGACTGGGAGATACTTTACATAAGTTTGGTTCGAATCCTATGCTCCTTTTGCGAGAAACCTTAGAGGCTCCCATATTTAATAGAGCTGATTATCTGGAGGTACTGCCAAAAGGAACTGGTCTTAATCCATTGCTGCAAAATTATTGGATGACCATTCATCCGCCAACCTTATTCTTAGGTTTTGCCTCTGTTACGATACCTTTTGCATTTTCCATAGCTGGACTATGGACAAGACGACATAAAGAATGGCTGGCTCCCTGTTTAAAGTGGTCTCTCTTTTCTGCCTTTTTTCTAGGCACAGGAATTATCATGGGAGGCGCTTGGGCATATGAGGCTTTGACCTTTGGTGGATATTGGGCTTGGGATCCTGTAGAGAACATGTCCCTTGTACCCTGGATAATTATGGTCGCAGGAGTACATACTAACTTGATTGCAAAAAGTACAGGCTACTCGATCAAGACAACCTATCTCATGTACATGCTCAGCTTTGTTCTTATCCTCTATTCTACCTTTATGACACGGAGTGGAGTGCTAGGAGATTCTTCTGTGCATGCATTTACAGAGATGGGACTAGAATGGCAGTTAGTAGGATTCGTAGTCTTCTTTTTCCTTTTAGGATTAGTGGTATATTTCTTAAACCAAAAATCAATTCCTGTTTATGAAAAAGAAGAAGCAATTGATTCGAGAGAGTTTTGGATTTATATAGGATCACTGGTATTACTATTCTCTGGAGTTATCATTGCATCTAGTACAAGTCTTCCCGTGTACAACAAAATACGCACCTTCTTTAATCCAGATTTTATTGGTCGGGTTATTGAAGAACCTATTCCCCATTTTAATAAGTTTCAGATATGGATAGCTGTCTTTATAGGCATACTCTCTTCATTCAGTTTGTTTCTGCGCTACAAAGGAAATACGGGCAAAGGAAAATATACAGGTCTACTTACTAAACTTGCAAGCTTTGCTTTTGTCGCCGCTGCTTTTACCTTCCTGACCTCCTACTGGATAGACTTAGATGCTTGGCAGTATATTGTGCTTGCCTTTGCAAGTTACTTTGGGATTGCTGCCAGTCTGTACTACATACTTACCTTTGGTTGGAAGGGTCTGCGATTAGCTAGCGCTGGGCTTAGCCACCTCGGATTTGGAATAATGATAATAGGATCACTGGCTACTGGTTTAAACGAGTCTCACATTAGTAAAAACCCATTTGCAATGCGTGGTCTGATGGATGATGAAGACTTGTCCACTGTCGTACAACTTATTAAAAACGAACCCATGTTCACAGAAGAACATTGGATTACCTATACAGGGGATACTACCATTGGCAACCAACGTATCTTTGATATTAATTTCAGAAAGGTAGACGAGGACGGAAACACACTAGATGAATTTAATGTACAGCCCAATGTACTCTATTCCAATGATTTCAAAAAAGTAGCGGCTAGTAATCCTTCTACCAAGCACTTTTTATCCAAGGATATATTTACCTCCATTGCTTCTCTTCCCAAATCACAGATGGATGTCAAGTTTGCTAAAGAAATGGAGGATAGTCTGCAGTATACACCCTACGAAGCATTTGTGGGTGACACTATTTATACGCTTAAGTATTATGGCATAATACAGGATGTTACTTACCAACCAAAAAATGAAGATTACAACAGAGAAGGGCACGATGTAGGGATTGGAGTTGAACTGGAACTTAAAGACGTCAACAGTGATGAAAGTCATACGGTGCATCTAGCAGCAGGCCTGGAGGATAATCTTATCTACACCTACCCTGTTGTAGTAGATCCATTTAAGATGAAGGTCAAGGCGAGTGAGGCCATATTCAATTCTTTCTTTACAGCAGAACCTGAACTAGACTATACTGAGTTCAAAGTCAAAGCAAATCAAAGCGTCAATTATAAAGGCTATCAAATCCAGGTAAAAGGATTTAATAAATCACCAGAAAGTAAAAATTATCAGCCTCTAGAAAATGACATATCTGTAGGTGCTATTCTAGATCTTACAGGAGCAAATCGAAGCTTCACTCTAGACCCGATTTATCTTATCCGAGAGATGCGACCAATGGGTATAAAGGACTATGATGTGGAATCTGGAATCCACGCCCGCTTTACGCACATTGACCCAGAAAACGACGTCTATACAATAAAGCTTGCTACGGATGATCGGACAGAACAAATTATCCCTATTGAAATTGCAGAAAATGTACCGCGATCTGATCTTATTGTATTAGAAGCAAAGGTATTCCCAGGCATCAATCTCGTTTGGTTAGGAATGATACTGATGATGCTAGGTTTCTTGTTTGCTCTTTTAAACAAAATAAAGAGTCGATGAGCAAGCCAAAACTTGTTGCTATAGGTGCTGGAAATGTGGCAACACATCTTGTGCCTCATCTGCATACACTTGGTTATCAAATCCCACAAGTCTATAGCAGAAAGCGCAAGAACGCTGCTCGCATTGCTAAACCTATAGATGCTGAATCCATTACTGACTTGGACTACCTTTATCCAGTAGCAGACATTTACTTATTGATGCTTCCCGACGATGTCATTGAGACGGTAGCTAAGGATCTAAAAGGTAGAATAAACAGCACTGCTGTGGTATTGCATTGTTCAGGTTCTAAGTCTTCACAAGTGCTTAAAGGAGCCTCTTCCCATTATGGGGTTGTGTATCCCCTGCAATCCTTCACAAAAAAAACAAGTATTAATTTAGAAACAGTCCCAGTCTTTGTAACTGGAAATAGTTCGAAGGCTAGAAAGACTGCAAAACTTTTGGGAAAAGATATTTCCAGTAGTGTCAGCTCACTGAGTGACGAAAAGAGGAAAGAACTACATCTTGCCGCAGTCGTTTGTAATAACTTTGTGCATCATCTCTTTGTTAAATCATCCGACTTCCTAAGTACAAATAGAATTGCTTTCAAACATCTTTTTCCTCTGATTGCACAAACCATGGAAAATGCAAAACATGGGAATCTAAAGAGCAAGCAGACTGGACCTGCAAAAAGAGATGATAAGAAAACTATTAAAGAACACATGAGCATGTTGGAAAGTGATCCTGAATTCAAAAAATTGTACGCAGCCATTAGTAAAAGCATAAAAGAAACTCACGCATGAGAATAGTAGGCGAAATAGAACACCCCCTCTTAAAGATTACTATCTTTCACAACGACAATAAGTACTCTGTACAGGTAGAAGATGGACAGGTAACACAGCATTACAAACTAAGGGAAGATACATCCCTCGAATCTGTAGATATGGTGAAGTCGCTCTTCACAGCTGAATTAGAAAAAATCACTGAAACTAATATGCGCATGCAAGCTGTTATGGCAGCTGTGGCACAGGGCATAGCAGACAAAGACGAATTACCAAAGATCATATAATTTGAAACGACTAGGATACATTTTTTTTAGACTGGCGGTAGGGGCATTTAGCATAATTCCCTTCTCCCTACTCTATCTTAAATCAAATGCTATCGCCTTCGTTTTCCAACATATTCTTCGCTACAGAAAACATGTCATAGATACGAATCTCAATATTGCCTTCCCAGATAAGTCTCAAGAAGAGAAGGCAAAGGTCAGAAGCCAAGCCTATCGGAATCTCTCTGACATAATGGTAGAATCTTTAAAAGCATTTACTACTAATCCCAAAAAAATACAAGAAAGATATACCATTGAAAAACCAGACTTTATCGACAAGTGGTATAAGGAAGGGCAAAGTATTATCCTGGTATGTGGCCATATAGGAAATTGGGAATGGGCAACCTATACCTTCCCACTCTATTATGACCATAAGATTATAGGTCTAGTAAATCGTATTAAGAATCCACATATAGATCGCTATTCCTTTGGCAAGCGCACCAGTACGGGCAGTGGTGTTATTCGTTTAAAAGAATCAAGAGCTCCTATCTTTGGATCAGAAAAACCAGTAATCCTTGTATACGTTGCTGATCAAAATACAACGGACACTAAAAATGCCATCATGGCAAATTTCTTTGGATTAGAAACACACTGCTTACATGGTGCCGAGAAAATGGCAAAGAGAAATAATTGGCCAGTCATACATTTAAGGAGCAAGCGTGTAAAACGTGGGCACTATGTCTTGACACCTGAGATTATTACTGAAAACCCAGAGGCAGAATCAGAGGGTGCCATTACACAAAAATTTATGTCTCGACTAGAAACTCTTATAAAAGAAGATCCATCTATGTGGCTATGGTCACATAAACGGTGGAAGCGAAATGTAGACTATTCAAAATGACAAGGAAGGTCTTACTACAATAATTAAGAGCACCCTTAGTCTTTGATGAATTTTTCCATATGCACGCTGCCATTCACCAACATAACTTGACATAGGTAAATCCCACTGGGGATATAGGAAATATCTATTGATGTGTTCCCATTCGATGTTTTATGAAATATTTGCTTAGCGGATATATCATATACTGCAATGGAATGGATTGCTTGTGTAGAATGGATCGAAATATAATCAGACACAGGATTAGGCAAAATACGTAGAATTGTTTTCTCTAAGTCTAAGGAATTGGAAAGGACAGCTTCTTCCCCATAAATATTATCAAAGTATATTACATTATCTGAGTCCCGATTCTTAAAATCAGGAAAAATTACAATTTGATCATAGGTGTTCCCAATATGATCTGAAAAGTCAAACTCAATTTGCTCCCAGGTATTCACTAAAGTATTTGCAATTTTAATTTCGCCAAGAGACCAATTATCTGCTCGTACCAACTTAATACCAACATCACTTATGACGGACTTCCATACCATAATGCGAATAATTGCATTGGATGCATCTATAGTAAAGCTTCCTATTCCTGCTCCGTGGAGAGATTCGCAGCCTGCGAAAGCTTGTCCAGCTTGTAGCGCAGTAAACTTAGCCACAGTTGCAGAGGTATTAAAACCTATGGGATCAGGATTATCAACCATCTCAAGAGCTGGGTTAATATCATTTTCAAATGTTGTCCATATCCAATCTGCCCCATTTCCGTCTGGTTCAAAATCGATAGGAATATTTTGTGCTTTAGCAGAAAGAGAAGCAAGCAAGAGGAAGCTGATTTGTAGAAATTTTTTCATATAAAAACTTATATTCATCAAGATAGTTCAATTTACTTGAAATAGACAATGAAGGGATTTTGTGCTAGTGTAGGCTGGCATTTTTAGACTATAGAAAAATACTCAATCAAAGCCTTTAGTGCAAGGGACCTTCCTGCGTTCCTCGGAAGGCAGGTAGTAAGGGACCTACCTGCTTGCGCACGTAGGCAGGGCCAAAGGCTGTCACCATTGGGGCTTGCCTGCTTGCGCACGCAGACAGGACGGAACCCCTGAATAGACCCTCTTGTAAAAGAGGGAGACGCCCACAATCCTCTCAGAATAAAAGATAATTCACGAATTAAGAATATCTTTGTGGCATAAATTAAAAGATGTTAGAAGCAATCAGTCCAATAGACGGAAGATACGCAGGAAAGACCAAGGTTCTTCAGAAATACTTTTCAGAATATGCGCTGTTTAAATACAGAGTGCAGGTGGAGGTAGAATATTTTATAGCGCTGTCGGAGCAAACAGATATCGTAGCCTTAACGGACAATCAGAAAAATAGTTTGCGTAGTTTGTATAAAGAATTTAATACCTCACAGGCACAACAAATTAAGGACATTGAGAAGGTAACAAATCACGACGTAAAAGCGACGGAGTATTTTATCAAGGAAGCACTGGACATCTTAGATCTTAGTGACGAGAAAGAATGGATACACTTTGGACTGACCTCACAGGATGTGAATAATACGGCCGTACCCATCAGTCTAAAAGATTTTTTACACGAAGAGTTTTATGGATTTCTTGATAAGTTATTACTCAGCTTAAAAGAGAAGGCGGCAGCATATGAAGGGATACCCATGTTAGCCCGCACCCATGGTCAAGCAGCATCGCCTACAACCTTAGGGAAAGAGTTTTATGTATTTATAGAACGACTAGACGATCAGATTTTACTTTTAAAGAATCTTCCTATTAAAGCAAAATTTGGAGGGGCAACTGGAAATCTAAACGCGCATAAGGTAAGTTTTCCAGAACAAGACTGGAGAGCATTTGCAGATAATTTTGTTAGCTCATACTTAGGCCTGACTCGCTCAAAGTATACAACGCAAATCGCACACTACGATCATCTCGCAGCTATCTTTGATAATCTAAATAGAATCAATACGATACTGATAGATCTTTGCAGAGATATCTGGACCTATATCTCAATGGATTACTTTACACAAAAAACGGTAGCTGGAGAAATAGGCTCCTCTGCTATGCCACATAAGGTAAACCCAATTGATTTTGAAAACGCGGAGGGCAACTTAGGACTTGCGAATTCCATTTTCAATCATCTCAGTGATAAATTACCGATTTCTAGATTGCAAAGAGATCTTACGGACAGTACGGTACTAAGAAACATCGGTGTGCCTTTTGCACATACTGTGATTGCAATACATGCTTTGCTAAAGGGGCTTTCTAAAATAGAATTAAACCAGGACAAACTCAATGCGGATCTTGCAAATAACTGGGCAGTGGTAGCAGAGGCAATTCAAAATATTTTACGTAGAGAGAAGGTAGAAAAACCCTATGAGAAGTTGAAGGATCTAACGAGAGGCAATAAAGGGATTACTGAAGAAAACATACAAAGTTTTATAAACAGTCTTGATGTAGAAGAAAAAGTGAAAGCGGAATTAAGAGGTATCACACCGTTTAACTATATTGGATATACATAAGTCAGTATTATGATAAAAGAGATCTTTAAATTTCTAGGCTTTGCAGGTAAAAAAGCAAGCAAGTCTATCAACAAGTCGATTGATTTTGTGGACGATGCACTAGAAAAAGAGTATATCACTAGTTCCATCGAAAAGGCTAAAGAAATGACAGGCACTGTTGTTCAAAAAGCGGGGGAAGCCTACCAGACCGGGAAAAACAAACTGGACGAACTTACAGACTCAGAAGATTTCTCAACGATAAAAGACAAGGCAAAAACCTTTGCTGACAAGTTGGAAGAAAAAGCAGATGCGCTTATTGAAAAAGGGAAAGAAACTGTAGAAGAAAATACCACTCTAAAAAATACAATAGACAAGATTAAGGAGGAAGGCAAAGAGGCCATGAACAAACTGGAAGAAACAAAGGATGACCTAAGTAAAAAGCTGGAGGATTCCATCTTTGGAGAAGAGGAATAATATATGTACTACCTAAAAAGTATTCGTCCTCTTAACCTTTGCATAGTTGCCCTCACTCAGGTACTTATCTACTATATTGTCATTCTGCCTAGCCTAGATTATGCAGAGGTGGATGCATTACTTAGCCCCCTACTTTTTGGCTTATTGGTTTTAGACACAGTGCTCATCGCCGCATCCGGGTATGTGATTAATGACATCATAGACGAAGAGTCAGATCGGCTGAATAATAAGCTTAAAGATGGTTATACAGCAAACAAAGCCAAGTTTTGGTATGGCTTCCTAGTAATTGTCTCTTTGCTAATTACATTTTATGTGGCATATAAAATTGACAACTTACCACTCTTTATATTACATCCGATTGCGGTCATACTTCTCTTTTTATATTCGTATTCCTTCAAGAAAACATTCCTACTAGGCAATATTATTGTGGCACTTTTCTGTGCCTTTGTACCGGGTATATTATGGTTCGCAGAACGAGAAGCCTACCAAGCCTATCTTCAGTCGGATGTATTTGATTTGTTAACTAAGAGTCTTATTGGTTTTATGATCTTTGGATTCTTAGCCACCATGTATAGAGAGCTTGTAAAAGACATTGAAGATATCAAGGGAGATAGTCAGGTGGCTTACAGAACACTCCCTGTTCTATGGGGTAAGGAACGAGCTAAAATTGCAACGGCATTCTTTGGATTTATCCTTTTATTTACTGAACTCGTTTGGTGCAATGCTACACGGATGGATGTACATCTTGTTTTAACTATTCTATTCATTACTATAGTAATCCTTCCAAGTATCTATAGTATCCATAAATTATTAAAGGCGGAGACAAGTTCTGACTTTAAACAGCTAAGCGGTTTCATTAAATTTATAATGCTTACTGGTCTCTTATATCTCTTAATACTATTCTTCTATGAATTTTCTGACAAAATATAAACTAATACTTGCCAGCAAATCTCCCAGACGCAAAGAGCTGCTGGAGAATGCGCGTATTCCTTTTGATATCCAATTAATTGAGGTAGAAGAAAGCTATCCACCGGGGATGAATATCTATGAGGTCCCTAAGCATATCGCACGCTTAAAAGCAGCACCATTTACAGCCTTAGCAGAAAATGAAATACTGCTTACTGCAGATACTATGGTATTACTGGGCAAGGAGATATTAGGAAAACCAAAGGACAAAGAAGATGCATTTCATGTGTTAAAAAAATTAAGTGGTGCTGTTCATACGGTCATCACAGGAGTACACCTCAAGTCTAGTACGAAAGAGCATAGTTTTGACCAACACACAGAGGTTGTTTTCTACCCCCTCAGTGATGATGAAATACATTATTATATAGAGGAGTTTAAACCCTTCGACAAGGCAGGTTCATATGGCATCCAAGACTGGATTGGCTTATGCAAGGTAAATGGACTGAGAGGTTCTTATACGAATGTCATGGGTCTTCCAATGGAACGCCTCTATCATGAACTAATAGAATTTGTAAAATAACTTGGATGTAGTTTAGTTAGATTAGACGTGTACTAATTTTAAAAAATTGAAGCACAGCCATTCTCCAGATTGCTCAACAGAAATAATCTTGAGTCCCAGATTGAGATATTTTTCTTCAATCAAATTGCGGTCTGATTCCAAGATGCCTGACATAAGTAGTGTCCCATTATCCTCTATGAGATCATATAAACGCTCTGCTTGCTGCATTAAGACACCCCTATTTATGTTGGCTAGTATAATATGATATTTACTTTGGCTTAGCACCTCTAAGTCTCCCTGGGCAACTTGCACATTCTGCACCTTATTAAGCGCTATATGTTCCAGTGTATTATCTACGGAATTTTTATCGATGTCTATTGCTTCTACAGCCTTAGATCCTAACATATCTGCAAGCACCGCCAGTATGCCTGTGCCACAACCATAATCCAGTATCTGTTTTCCTTTAAAATCCAGTTTGGCCATTTGTGCAATCATCATGGCAGTTGTCTCATGATGACCAGTTCCAAATGCCATTTTGGGACTAATTTCAATTTGGTGTTCAAAGCCTGTTTGTTGCGGATGAAAATTTGCTCGAATATGGCAGAAGTCACTAATGCTTACTGCTTGAAAATTAGATTCCCAGACTGCATTCCAATTTGTGTCTTCAAGTTCTTCTACCTCGTAAGACATCGTATACTTAACTGCTAAGGCATCTAAGTTTGCTTTCAAATTATCGTTCCACTTATCTTTCTGCACGTATGCAATCAAAGATTCCGTCTCATAGTACGAATCCACTTCTGAATCTGACAATTCAGCTATTATATTTTCATAAAGTGCATCTGGACAAGAAAAAATGATACTTAGGTAGGCCATTATTTGATGGCTTGTTGTTTATTATGTTTAATTGTAGAAGGTGCTATACCCATATTTGGATCTATCTCAAAATCAGGAAAGTTTGTTTTTATCCCCATTTTCACGATAGCAAGATGATGTATGGCATGATCATAGGCATACAATAACTCCCGCCCAATGGAAGAACTCACACGTTTTCTTGGCTTTTCATGTTCGGTCTCAAATTCTGTAACAACATCAATTAACGTATCCTCATCTAAGGTCAAGATGAGCTTAGCTAGTGTTATAAAATTCAAGGCTGCATTGTGGGTATATCGTTCTATATCTGGATTGCGATCTCTATCCGCATAGTCTAATTCGCCTATTTCTAGACTCTTGACAATGGAGTAGTAAAAGTCATAGATGTGACGCATATGGTGACCAATGGTCGAACCATTAAATAAATCAAGTTCTTTCGTGTATTGACCGTCATTCATTCTTGAAAGAATCTCACCTATTTGCTTGATAATCAGACTACTACCTTGTCTACAATCCATATAGTTGTGTTCGATTTTTAAATATAGAAATTTATTAATCTAATCAACCATTTTCACCGCCTTTAATGTGTTTAACATCAGCGCAGTGACGGTCATAGGACCAACTCCTCCTGGAACAGGGGTTATATGACTTGCTTTTGCTCCTACGCCTTCAAAATCTACATCACCAACTAAACGGTATCCGCGCTTTTTGGAGCTGTCTTCTACTCTATTTATGCCTACGTCTACGATAACTACCCCTTCTTTCACCATATCGGCTTTAAGAAACTCTGGGATCCCTAATGCAGCTATTATGATATCCGCTTTCTTAGTGAACTCAGTCAAATTCTTAGTACGGCTATGGGTAAGACTAACTGTGGCATTTCCCACATTTGATTTTCGAGAAAGAAGAATAGATATAGGCGTTCCTACGATATTACTTCTGCCCATTACTACAATATGTTTCCCATTTGTTTCTATGCCGGCTCTTTCCAGTAAGAGTAGGATTCCATAGGGAGTTGCTGGTAAGAAACAATCCAATCCCTGGGCCATTTTACCGAAATTGTTTGGGTGAAACCCATCTACATCTTTTTTAGGATCAATGCGCAGGGTTACCTTAATGGGATCTATATGTCTAGGAAGGGGCAATTGCACTATGAATCCGTGCACATCATCATTGGCATTTAGACGGTCCACAATTTCTAAGAGTTCTTGCTCAGTTATAGATTCATCCTTGCGGATAAGCGTAGACTCAAAGCCCACTTCCTCACATGAACGCACCTTATTACGCACATAGGACTCACTTGCTGGATTTTCTCCTACGAGGATTGCTGCAAGGTGTGGTATATCTTTTCCGGTGGCTTTGAGAAGGTCTACTTCTTTAGCTATTTCTGATTTAATTTGCTTGGACAGGGCACGTCCATCTAATAATTCCAAATGTCTCTAGTTTAGGTGGCTAATGTAAGACTTTTACAGAGCTCAGTTGGATATGGAATCGTATTATTTTCGCTTCTATTAAAACTTAAGAGAGATAGACTAGAGAAGCGAATTATAAGCCCTCTTGTTTCTTAGCCTGTTCGATCATATTATCCATCACCTCAGGTAATTGTTCTACTCCAAGGCCTTTGACTAGTATTTCCCTATTCTTATCTAGAACAAAAATAGTAGGTGTTGTCTTGATATTGTATTTGAGTTTAAAGCGAGACTTGTGATTTTCATCCGTCACGTTAATAAAGCCCAACATATCTTTCTCCTTTACAGAGTTCCAGCAATTTGCTGTCTTGTCTCTTAGGGCGGTACAGAGTGCCATTACCTTGACACCCTTGTCTTTGTAATTCTTTTCAAACTCAACCAACTTGGGTGTTGATTTTTTACAATGTCCACAGTCTGGATCCCAGAAATACATGACTAAAAACTCATAATCCAATTCCGATACAGAAACTGTAGTGCCGTCTTCCTTAAACATTTGAATATCCGCGGCAGTTTTTCCAATCAACACAGGAGCTAGTCTTCTCGCCTCGTCCTTCATTTTTAGTAGAGTCTCTTCTTCAACCCAGGGCGCTTTGTCTTTTGCATAATAATTTTGAATCAAATGGACATAAATTGCATCATGTCCTATATACTTCGACTTGGCATACTTAGTCAGGTAGTGGCTTAAATAAGCTTTAAAGACCTCAGAATCTTCATCCATTTTACTGAGGAATACATCCAAAGATCTTGAAACAGAGTCAGGCTGTTGCGGTGTTAATTTATCTAAATAATATTCCACCTTGGCATGCAAAAATGCAGTACGCAGCAAGGCAGGGTTTGTAAAATCTAGATTATCAAAGTAGTGTTCTTTATAGAAATAGTACCTATCTAATTTCACTTGTTCTGGGTCTCCCTCAAATTCAGGCATCGGAACAGCAACATTGGATTTAAGTAGTAAGGAAGTTACTGTAGATGGATTCTCTTCAATAAGTTTTGCTAAATGTGCATTCACCTCATCATCCAAATCATTTAGCTCTTCTTCTAAGGCTGCTCTTTTTGACACATCTTCTCCTGCCTGCTCTATCTGCGCATTGATATCATCTGCCCTGCCCTTACATTCTCCTATATACACTAGATAGTCTTGAAACATTTGGTTGTCATGTGATCCTTCTACCTTTGCATAGCGCATACTGAGTATATTGAATTCCAATTTGAATTCCTGATCATCTGCGGGTACCATAAACTGACCCACCTGTCTATCTGGTAGAGTAAGGACTAGATACATACCTGGATCTAGAGACTCATCTCCTTGAATTTTAAAACTCCCTATTTCTTCATTATACAGTGTATCTAGTACGAGCTGACGATCCGCGAAGTAGTATCCTACTATGAGCGTATCGTTGACGTATCCGTTTATTTTAACGTCGATATTATGTCCCGTTTGTCCGGATATAGAAGACATCAGGAATACACAAAGAATGGTTGTAAGAATTGCTTTCATAGCTCGCTATATAATTTCACATTACAAGAAACATCTAAGATAGAATCTATGTTCCTCTCTGTTCTAGTTTAATATTGTCTTAACATCTATACTTCTGGCTCTCTTCGACCTGCTAATAGATAGAGTACCGCCATACGTATCGCGACTCCATTCTCTACCTGCTGTAAGATTATGGAATGATCCGAGTCTGCAGCATCTGAAGTGATTTCTACGCCCCTATTTATGGGTCCTGGGTGCATCACTATAATTTCTTTATCTAGAGAATCCAAGAGCTTCTTATTTACTCCATAGTAGAGAGCATATTCTCTTAATGAGGGAATATACTTGATATCCTGACGCTCTAATTGTATGCGCAATAAATTCGCCACATCGCACCATTGGAGTGCCTTCTGTAAATCATATTCTACTTTGACTCCTAATAAATGAATCATCTTTGGGATCAGTGTGGGTGGTCCACATACCATCACCTGTGCACCCAGTTTTTGCAAGCAAAAGATATTAGATAGAGCAACACGACTATGTTTGATATCTCCAACGATTAGGATTTTTTTGCCTCTTAGGTTGCCTAATTTTTCCACCATAGAAAAACTATCTAACAAGGCCTGCGTAGGATGTTCATGGGTACCATCCCCTGCATTTATAATATTAGCATCTACATGTTTGGATAAAAAGAAAGGTGCACCCTGTGCTGGATGACGCATAACGATCATATCCACTTTCATGGATAGAATGTTATTGACAGTATCTAAAAGTGTCTCACCTTTTTTGACAGAAGAAGAGGACGAACTAAAATTTATAACATCAGCAGACAGTCGTTTTTCTGCTAATTCAAAAGACATTTTTGTTCGCGTAGAATTTTCAAAAAATAAATTTGCAATAGTAATATCACGTAGAGAAGGCACCTTCTTTATGGGTCTATTAATTACTTCTTTAAAACTCTCTGCCGTTTTGAATATAAGTTCAATATCTTCCTTAGTTATGTATTTTATACCAAGTAAATGATCTGTACTCAATTGGCTTTGTCTCATCTATATCTAATCTTTTATAGGAAACAGTAAGACCTGATCCTTCTTGTCTATTTCTTTATGTAATACTTTCACGTAAGCCTCATCCAAAGAATCAACTAACAAACCCGTAAAGTCTGGCTGTATAGGAAGATGTCTATTAAATCGCCTGTCTACCATTACCAACAACTGGACCTTGGCGGGTCTTCCATAATCTTGTAAGGCGGATAAGGCAGATTGTATCGTTCTGCCGGTATACAAAACATCATCTACAAGAATGACTTCTTTGCCGTCCAGCATGAACTCAATATCAGTGGTATTTGCAGTAATCGGATTTACTCTCGTGCGAAAGTCATCTCTGTAGAAGGTTATATCCAACTTACCAAAGCGAATATCCAACTTCTTCTTACGTTCATTAATAATTGAAATGAGCCTCTCGGAGAGAATTACTCCCTTTTCTTGAATTCCTATGATACAGCAATTTGAAAAATCCCCATAGCGCTCTATAAGCTCTTGCGCTAAGCGTTCTAAGGTAAGATGAAACTTACTCTCGTTTAATATGATTTTTCCTTTGCTCACGTGGAGCAAATATAAGAAAGTGCTGTGGATTTAAGGCATAGTCTATTCAAGGCTATTCGAAGCGTAAGAATGCATATATCCTGCTTACTTATCAGCTATTTCATCAGAAAAGGCCCACCAGCTTGCATCAAACTCCTCCGTATACAGCTTCTTCTTGGCCTTAATCTTCTTAGCTTTCAGATCTTTAACCCATTCTAATTGGCTAGGACTTAGGAAGTATTCAGGATCTTTATTACCAATTAAGGCGCTATTGACCTTCGTTCTTTGCATAGTTGTAAGCGGCAATTGACTATAAATTGAATTTTTTAGGTAGTACTGCGGATCTTTGTCCATTCGAAAACTTGACTTATCCACCGCAGTGCATTTTGCCTTGCTTGCATATGTATCAAGTTTCTTTTTACTCACTTTATCGACATCATAAAACACCTTTACTACTTCTCTTCCATCCATAAAGCCAGGACTCGTTGCCACTACACCTTCCTGCGCACCTAGGTGCCCTTCTCCTGACCAAAAGCAATACATGGAGTAATGGGCCTCTCGAATATCTTTTTTACCTAGTGCACTTTCTTCTTTGAGTAATTCAAGGTAACCAGGTACATTCTTTTTATCTTTCTTTAGAGCGCTCAACATCCCTTCTACCACACCATGCACAGAATACTTTCCAGCAATTCGTTTAACTAGATCATCTCCCTTATAATTTACGATACGCACAACGGGATTATTCCATGTTGGTTCGCCAAACAATTCCAAAACATCTCTATCGTGCCCTCCCTTATTGTTGTGAATTGCCAGAGGAATAAATTCATTTTCTATCGCGTCCACAACAAGACCATGGCTAAGGACATTCTTTCCGTAGTTTCTGCAGGTGGCACAGCCAGGCACTTCTTGAAAGAGAATGAACACAGGCTTGTTTTCTTTTTCGGCTTTTTCTAATGCTTCCGAGTAGTTTCTTAACCACTCAATTTTACCGAGTTCAATAGGATTATCAGACTGAGCAGACAAACTAAGACTTGCAAAAGCAAAGACAAATAAAAACATTAGATTCTTCATATGGCATCATTTTAATTAGAGCTATAACTAAATTGTTGAAATGAAAGTTTTAAATGAATCGGGAAACTTAGTAAAACTATCAGAGGCACGACAAGTTTTTGCAAATTACATTTCAATAACCAACATGTGAATACAGATTCTATAAAGGAACTATCAATATTAAAAAGGATAGGCTGACATTACACCAACCTATCCTTTACTTAACTTTCTTACTAATGAGTATTAGAAATCTCTTATAATAAGCATGGAGTTAATCTAAAAAACTCTTATCTACATACTTTATATAATATTCAGAATTAATATAAAAATTTAATCTTTCATCCTCTGAAACTGCTTTCTCAAGATCACTTAACATTTTCTCATATGCGATCATTTCAATTTCATGTTTATTATTCAAATGTTCCTTAAACTGAGAAAGTTTTAAACTTAGTTCTTCTTTAGACATGTTTTCGTTATAAAAATCATCAGATATGTCAACCAAACCTTCTAATCCTTCAAGTCTTATTAGTTCCTTTATTTCCTCTACATCTAAGCCTCCATCTACACTTTCTTTTTTATCACTGCATGCAAAGAGCGCTAACGTAAAACATATTATTATATATTTATTCATTGTATAATTTTTTTTTTAGATTAATTAATAGCATTCAGGGTCTAATTGCCTAGTCACTTTTTTAGTCATTATGACCGCAGCATCAAGAAAGGGAGTAGCATTGGTAAGGGTTAACGTTATAACAATATCGACCACACCATTACCAATATATTGAGCTTGAATTGACAAGTCTGGCAAACCGAGTGTTGCAATGACACTAGGGGCATAATTCACAGTCATTGGTCTTTTAACTTCTGGAAAAGTATTTGCAGATTTTTTTTCTGTGCAAACAGTGTATTCCACAATATACTCGGTTAAAACAAACTCCGGAAGATCCAAATCATTTTCAGTTGGATTTAATTTTACAACTCCATCCAAACAGCATAGCTTAGGCCATTCACCATCCTCTTTATCATCATCGTCATTGTTAGTGTCCCCACCACTAGATCCACCTCCTCCACCTGGAGGGTCATCAAATTCACCAGAAGCATCCAAATTATCACCTCCTGACCAAAAATCAGTAGGATCAATTCCTTCACCCCATCCCGATCCTCCTCCATCATCACCGCCACCATCACTATCACTATCATCACAATAACACCAAACACACTCACCATTTGTATGTACCTCAACTAAATTACTTAAATCATTACAAAAACATTCACAAGATACACTCGACCTGCTTGAACCTAGATTTAGATCTGCAATCGACAATCCTTCATTATCGTAATAAACAGCATGACTAGGAATTCCATCTAATGAAACCTCCACTGCAAGACCTACATTTGAAGGGAGAAGATCATCATCATAATAAGCCCTAATGAAATTTGTAAATATTTCATCATTTGGACCATCCCCAAATACATAGTATAATTTAAATGATTCTACATCGAGGTAGTCTTTGAATTGAATAACTCCCACAATTATCTCATTATAATTAGACGTCAACAAACTTCTTTTCTTAATTGCAGGAACAAATACCCTATTGCCGTAACTAAACACTTGTGATTCATTGTCAACTATAAAATCATAATCCTTGTTCTCAAATTTTTTAATTACTTCAAACTTTTGTTCTAGACTTTGTGAATAAATTTGATTTAACTGAGTAGAAATTAGATAAAAAAATAATAAAACTAAATACTTTTTAATTCTCATAATATAAATTTTCAATCAAGATATATTAAAATTTTTTATTAAGATAATCATAAATAAAACTTAGTCGTATATAAACGACTAAGTTCAAAATTTAGATAAAATCAAGACATTAATGGTTGATTTAAAGAACTATAATAGAAGAGGCTGAATAACATTCAGCCTCTTCTATATTCATTTGCAAATTTGATTAGCAGTTACAGCAATCGTTTTGATCTAGATTAATATTTCTATCTACATCTCTTTGTGGTAAAGGCCATACATCATCACATGCATCATAACCTATAGGGCCAAGCGTACTTTCTGCTCTTCCCTTTCTTCGTAGGTCAATCAATCTTTGTGGTCCTTCAAAAGCAAATTCAACAAATTTTTCTGCTAAAATAAGATCAACAAAGTTTCCAGAATCTAAAGTAACTGGCGCAAGTCCTGCTCTCCCTCTAACCTGATTTATCCAAGTTGATGCCGTTGCAAAGTCCCCTTGTTCAGCTGCTGCTTCCGCAATTATCATCACCATTTCTGCATGCCTAATAAAGAAAAGTGGATCAGTAGCAGTTCCGGAGCTTCCTGCACTAAAACTTGGATACTTGATACAATATGGATCTGCTGATGAAGTAGAATCTATTGATACAGCAAAACGTAAATCATCCGGTCCATATGCAAAAATGATATCATCAGAAGGTCCAATAGAATACCTTCCACCAACATCGGATGTCCCATAAAAGAAGTTCAAGTTATTACCATCAGTAGGTGTAAATCCTAGGCTATAAATCTGATCTTCAAGGTATGGTACTGTTTGTAAGTCAAAGCCATCTCCTAGTACACCCTCCGCTAGTGTCTGTGCATCAGACCATCTTCCTTGGTATAGGGCAGCTCTCGCTAAAAAAGCATTTGCAGCCTGTTTGCTGGCAGCTGTTGGTCCAACATCCGCAATCAAGTTATTTGCAGCTTCTGTAAAGTCTTCTATAATTTGAGTATAGATAGCGTCTACTGAACTTGTTGGAACATTTAGTACCTCACCTACATCTACTGTTGGTTGCAGAATTAAGGGAACATCCTGCCAAAGTGTAACTAAATGAAAGTAACACTGCGCTCTTAGAAATTTCGCTTGTGCAACAAAATCAGCTTTCTGTTCATCTGAAAACGCTGGATCTGCAACACCTGGGACAAGCGCAATTACATTATTTGCAACATTTATCACATCGTATAGATCTGAAAATACAGCTGCCATAGTCCCGTTCGCAGGAAATACATTTACGTTTCCAAATTCTAAACGTGTTGGGAAGGTACCTGTTGCATTTGCCTCATCTGAAAAGAACTGTGCCAAGGCTAACCACCCATCAAAAACAAGAGTAGGATCTTGTACCTCATCATAAATTCCGTTTACCGCTGCCTGTGCAGAAGCAGCATTGGTTATTGCTTGGTCTGACGGAATCGAATTATTTGGCGCTAATTCATCTAAATCAGCACAGGCTGATATTAGAAGCATACACACCGCTAAATAAAATATATTATAATTTTTCATTGTTATCTAGTTTTTAAATTGGAAGAATTAGAATCCTAAGTTAAATCCAAACACAATCGATCTCGGTTGTGGGAAGGTTAAGAAATCTGTACCTAATGCCGTATTTTGACCGTCAAACGTATTTACTTCTGGATCAAACCAAGAATACTTGGTTGCTGTCCATAAGTTATATCCTGACATGTACACCTTAAGTCTAGATATACCAGTGTCTCCAAAAACAGATGAAGGTATATTATATCCAATTGTCAAAGTTTTAAGACGTAGATAATCACCATCTTCAGCGAATCTATCTGAATCTCTTCTATTACCATTAGGATCTCCTGATGCTAGCCTAGGGATATCTGTAATATCACCTTCTTCCTGCCATCTGTTCTCCCATGCTCTTACCGTTGGAGCAAATACACTATTTAATCCTTCTGCAAATGCAAGGTTATTATTATAGATTTGGAAGCCTGTTGCAAACTGTAAGAATGCACCTACCTCAATTCCAAAAATATTTAATTCATTATTTAGTCCTCCTGTAAAATCAGGAATTGCTTTTCCAACATAGGTTCTGTCATTATCATTAATGACACCGTCTGGAGCTAAATCATCCGCAGTACCAAGGATACCATCTTCTCCTGGTCCACCACTGATATCTACGAAACGAATATCACCTGGTGAAGCACTTGACTGGGTTGCATGTGCATCAATTTCAGCCTGGTTTTGGAATAAACCATCTGTTACGTGCCCAAAGAAACTACCTAAAGGCTGCCCTTCAGCAATTCTATTTGCAAAACCTGCATCAAATGGAATACCATCCACTAAGGTTTTAACCTCGTTTTTCAAATAACCTACAGAGAAGGTAGAATTCCAAGAGAAATCTTTTCTTTCAATATTGCTTGTTCTAATTGTAACATCAAAACCAGTATTCTGAACCTCCCCTACGTTTTGTACAACAGTAGTAAATCCTGAAGTAGTTGGAATTGGTCTATCCAATAGTAAATCTTCTGTATCTTTTATAAAGTAGTCAAATGATCCTGTAATTCTTGAACCGAAAAATCCAAAATCAAGTCCTACGTTTGTTTGTGTAGTCGTCTCCCACTTAAGATCAGGGTTACCAATCTGTGTAGGTGCTGTACCTGGCTGATCCAAATAATTCTGACCTCCACCATACAACTGTCTTGAAAGGAAGTTTCCAATTACATTATTACCAGTCTGTCCCCAACCTACTCTTAATTTAAGTTGATCAAAGAACCCTGCATTAAACTCTTCTGCAATATCCCATCCAAAAGAAACACCTGGGAAATAACCCCATTTGTTATTAATGAATCTTGAAGATCCATCCGCTCTAAATGTTCCCGTAATGAAGTATTTATCATTCAGGCTATAATTTGCACTTCCAAAGTAAGAGCGCAGATTATCTCCTGTTTGCTCCCCTCCAGTAGTAACAGGAGATGCTCCAGAATTTAGCCCTGTGAATTCATCTGTTGGAAAATCGATCGCTTCCGTAAATGTAAGATTAGCATTATCTTCTTGGAAAGAAGTACCTACTAATGCTCTTAGTACTCCATTGCCTAAAGTTCTGTCGTAGTTCGCAACATACTCATGAATAAATCTATTGTTCGTAATTGTTGCTACTACCGCTCTTCCTGTAGTAGAAGACTGCAGCGTACTTGGCTCAAATATACTTTCGTTCTGATTTACTAAATCAGTACCTAGAGAAGCTGTAAAGCTCAAATCATCAAAAATGCTATAGGTAGCTGCAATTTTACCATTTAATCTACCTCTTCTTACATTGTTTGTATAATCTGTAACTGCTGCTACAGGATTTTCAAGACCAAACGCAGATCCCCATGAGCCATCTTCATTCATAACAGGAACAACAGGTGGTAATAATATTGCCGTAGAAAGGGCACCAAATATATTATTGTCATTTTGTATCTGCTGCGTGTTAGAATTTGTATAACCCATGTTCATACTAAACTTCAACTTATCACTAGCTAAGTGCTTTACATTTAGTCTACCTGCATATCGGTCAAAACCTGAGTTTATCATAATTCCATTATCCTCAGAATAACCTAAAGAACCAAAAAAGGTTGTTTTATCGTTACCTCCTGAAATGTTAGCATTGTAATCAGATCGTGTAGATGTACGGAAGATTAAATCTTGCCAGTTATTATCTGCTTCTGTTCCAAGAATATTAGCACCAAATACCTCAGTGATATATTCTATGTATTGCGGTCCACTGACAACATCGATTTGTTTAGGCAACCACTGGTTTCCATGCGAAGCATTTAGAGAAATTTTTGTATCTCCTGACTTACCTCCTTTGGTTGTAATTAATACAACACCATTCGCAGCTCTTGATCCATAAATGGCTGCTGATGATGCATCCTTTAATACCTCAATGGACTCAATTTCATCAGGATTAATATCTGCAAGTACAGATATATTTCCATTACCAACTCCATCTTGCGTAAAATCTAAGTTATCACCAGAAATAATTGGAACACCATCAATAACATATAGTGGTTGGTTACTCGCAGTAATAGAGGTTCTACCTCTAATGTTTACATCGATACCACCACCTGGAGTACCTGAGTTTTTATTTACAGTAACACCTGCTGCTCTCCCCTGTAGGGCTGCCTCAATACTTGGCAACTGCACATTTTCTATGCTTGCAGCGTCAACAGATGAAACCGAACCTGTAATATCCTTTCTCCTTTGGGGTGAATATCCTATTACAACAATATCATCTAAAATTGTTCCCTCTGTTAAAACTACAGATGTAGTTCCACCATTGACTAAATCAATTTCTTGATCTCCATAACCTGTGTAAGAAACTACCAATACGTCATAACCATCTGGTACTTGAAGAGAATAATTACCATCAATATCGGTAATAGTACCAACTGAAGTTCCTTTAACGATTACGTTAGCCCCTATTAATGGAATGTCCGAAGCATCCAAAACAGTACCGGTAACCGTTCTTTGTGCAAATATTGTAGCCGTAGCTAAAAACAATATCAGCACAACTGAAGTGAGTTTTTTCATAGCATTTTTTTTTGATTGAAAATTGTTAATTGAATTTATAATTATTGTTTGTTAACATTAATTTAAGAAATAACGTTAAGATATTCATTAATGCTGTTTGCATATTCTAATTAGTGTCCCCTATGGAGCAAGAATCAGCTATTTATGGGGGTTTTTGTCTGTTATAACATATTAATTTAACATACGTAAAATAGTAATTATGCAATTTACACACCAGTTTTACTAAGCTTTCTTAAATTAATAGAATATTAATTTAATTATATGATTATTAGAACCACCCTTTCCATTTTTATAGCTCTTCTTCTTTTTCTATTGATAAAGGGAATTTTCTTTTACAATACTCGAGAACTGAACCTAGGGAGCATATGGGACTTAGTTATAATTCTCCTCATATTTGCTGCCATCATGGGACTACTATCCCTTAGAAAGCAACGCAAAAATACCTAAATGCGTAGCACCACCCATTTTGATATCATCATAATAGGATTGGGCTCCATGGGAAGCTCAGCTGCCTACTATGCTTCTCTATCGGGAAAGAAGGTTCTTGCCTTGGATCAATTTAATCCACCCCACTTCAAGGGATCACATTCTGGAGGTAGCAGAATTATTCGAAAGGCATATTTTGAACATCCAGATTATGTGCCTCTACTCGAATTATCCTATAAGAATTGGTTTGAGCTCGAACAAACTACACAGCAAACCCATTTCCATAAAACAGGCCTTATCTATTTTGGAAAAGAGCAAGACATGCTGCTAAGTGGTGTTCAAAATTCCGCACAAGCATATGACATTACAATAGAAGAGTTTTCAAAGGATGCAGTAAAAAAAAGCTATCCCCAATTTAAACCGACAGATAATTTTTCGACCCTCTTGGAGCCAGAGGCAGGTTTCATAGATACGGATTCAACTATACGAAGCTACCAAACCCTAGCAATGCAAAATGGCGCAGAGTTACTTACAGATACAAAAGTACAGTCCTGGGAATTGTCAAATGCACACGTGCACATGCATACGGACATGGGTATTTTTACTGCGGACAAATTAATTATGAGCGCTGGAGCGTGGACAGCTCCCTTATTAAAAAACAAGATCAACAATCTCAAATTAAAAACGACTCGACAGAGCTTCTTTTATTTTGAGCCCACAGATAATACGAGATATATAGAATCTGTTTTCCCTTGTTGGAATATACAAGATCCAAACTACGAGGGTCTCTTCTATGGTTTTCCGTATAAGCCAAAAACTAATGCGTATGGGGAGTATGGTCTTAAGATGGCACATCACCATCCTGCAGAAGCAGTGCGTCCAGATACACTCCTCGATCCACCGAGTCCGCAAGAGTTGGAAGATGTAAGGAATATATTGGATACATATATTCCTGGTGCTACAGCTCAGCTGATATCTTCAGGAACTTGTATATATACAAATTCTGAAGATGAAGATTTTATTATCGACTTTCTGGAGGGAACAGATAATCGTGTTATTCTAGCGACAGGTTTTAGTGGCCATGGATTTAAATTTGTACCTGCAATAGGTCAATTACTCGCTCAAATGGCAACAGAAAATATAAAGGCGAAAGAACTCGATTTTCTAAGTGCAGATAGATTTAGTTCGTCTTAGTAGTAACCGCGTGAGGAACATGGAGGGCTATGGTCCGAAGGACTGAGCGTATAGCGAAACCCGTAATACTCCGGCCCATAATCTGAGTGCACGAAGAGTATGGGACACGCCCTAACAAGTCAAATTATGGATGCAGTGAATCTATAACGAACATGCAATAGCTAGTTGAACCTACTTTTTCTTAAAACCATCCTTCAAAGTAACCGTCCGATTAAACACTAGGCTATTTTCATCCGAATCTCTATCCTTGATATAATATCCCTTCCTAAAGAATTGGAAATGCTCCGACTCTTTTGCATCTTTTAACGCAGGCTCAGCGAGTGCTTTATTATTTACTATTAAAGAATCTGGATTTATAAAATCTAGGAAATCCTTACCCTCATGTGCCAGGGGTGTAGGATCTGTAAATAGCGTATTATAGGACCTAATTTCTAATGGAATTGCATCTGCAGCATTTACCCAATGTAAGACACCCTTGGCCTTAATTCCCGAATTATCACTCCCACTTTTACTTTCTGGATAGTATTTACAAATCACTTCTGCAACATTGCCATCTGCATCTAACTTGTGATCCTCATAAGTAATTATATAGGCATTCTTTAAACGCACCGTCTTGCCTGGAGCTAAGCGGAAATATTTCTTTGGCGGGTCTAAATCAAAGTCTTCGCGCTCTATAAAGACTTCTCTGCCAAAACTGATCTCTCTATCCCCCATGCTTTCATCTTCAGGATTATTCTGTGCAGGCAAGAGCTCAGAATTTCCTTCTGGGTAATTTGAAATAGTAAGCTTAAGTGGATTTTCTACGACCATCACCCGACTTGCCTTTTTATTCAAAACCTCTCTTGCGCAGGCATTCAATAAATTTATCTCTATTAAATTTTCCCGCTTAGTCAGTCCTACCTTTTCAACAAGCAAGCGCAGCGCCTCTGGTGGATAACCTCTTCTACGTACACCAGACAAAGTAGACATGCGTGGATCATCCCATCCTGTAACTATATTATTCTCCACTAGCTTCATCAGCCTGCGTTTACTCATAATCATGTATTCTACATTCATACGAGAAAACTCAATCTGTCTACTCGGAAAAATCTCCAGTTTCTCAATCAACCAATCATAGAGTGGTCGATGATGTCTGAATTCTAAAGAACATAAAGAATGGGTAATATGTTCAATACTATCTGATTGCCCATGTGCAAAATCGTACATTGGATAGATACACCATTTGTCGCCCGTCCTATGGTGATGCTCATGTTTAATTCTGTAAATCACAGGATCACGCATATGCATGTTTGGAGAAGACATATCTACCTTTGCCCTTAGCACCTTGGCTCCATCAGGATAATCTCCATTCTTCATTTTCACAAACTCAGACATATTCTCTTCAATGGGTCTATCTCTAAACGGCGAATTCTTACCGGGCTCTGTAGGCGTTCCTTTCATTTCTGAAATCTCTTCCGCAGTAGACTCGTCAACATAGGCATAGCCCTTCTCTATAAGCTTGACAGCATAGCCATAGAGGGTATCAAAATAGTCTGATGCATAATATTCTCTCTCTTCCCAATCATAACCTAACCACTTAATATCCTTTTTGATATTATCTACAAATTCCGTTTTCTCATTTGTAGGATTCGTATCATCGAATCTCAAATTTGTCTTGCCACCATACTTCTTTGCAATTTCAAAATTGAGACAGATTGCCTTGGCATGACCAATGTGTAATCGGCCATTCGGTTCAGGAGGAAAACGGGTATGAATACGTCCTCCGTGTTTTCCGTTTTTTAAATCCTCAGCGATTATCTCTTCTATGAAATTTAAAGATTCTTCTTTTTCAGTACTCATAATTACATGCGTTCCGGCATATCAATTCCCAAAAGGAACATGCCTCGTTTTAAAACCTTTGCAACTTGTACAGAAAGGTCTATTCTAAAGTGTTTTGCTGCTTCTGTTTCAGCCGTTAAAATACGTTGCTCATGATAAAACCTATGATACGACTTAGCTAGATTATAGCAGTAGTTTGCCAAGTTAGATGGATCATAATTATCCGCTGAACTTTGCAAAATCTCTGGATATTTTGCAAGCTCTTGTATTAGTACAAGTTCTTCTTCTTGCAAGTCTGTATACGTATCATGTTGCGCTAAATCCCCTTCTTGTTTTCTTAATACCGATGCTATTCTAACATAGGCATTCTGTATATAGGGTCCAGTCTGTCCTTGCATATCTAAGGATTCCTTAGGATCAAAGACCATACGTTTCTTTGCCCCCACGCGTAGTATAAAAAACTTGAGTGCTGCCTTTGCAATGCGATCTATTACCTCTGCTTGTTCCTCTGCGCTCATCTCCGCAATCTCTCCCTTTTCTGCAGCCGAATTTTTTGCTTCTACTGCAACCTCCTCCATCAGTACATCTGCATCGACCACAGTCCCTTCACGAGATTTCATCTTACCCGTAGGGAGATCAACCATCCCATATGAAAGATGATGTAATCCATCTGCATAGCTTGCTCCTAATTTTTTCATAATCGCAAACAAAGCCTTAAAATGATAGTCCTGTTCGTCCGCTACTGTATACACCATTTTCTCTGCACCTGTTTCTGCATAACGCTGCTCAACGGTGCCTATATCTTGGGTCATATAGACAGAGGTGCCATCACTTCTTAGAACCAATTTATGATCTAATTTTTGATCTTCTAAATCTATCCAAACACTGCCATCGTCTTTCTTGTAAAACACGCCTTTTTCTAGACCCTGCTCTATATGCTGCTTACCTAATAAGTAGGTATCCGATTCATAATACATAGAGTCAAAACTGACGCCCAACTTATCATAGGTAACATCAAAGCCTGCATAGACCCAGTCATTCATCATTTTCCACTGATCTACAACGGCTGTATCCCCTGCCTCCCATTTCAACAAGACGTCTTTAGCTTTGCTTCCCAGAGCACTGTGCGTATTAAAGTAGTTATTCTTAAACGCTTTAAAAAATGCCTCTGCTGTTTGCTCCTCTTTCTTGGATGCTTGGTAAACAGCTTTTCCTTCCGCACTCTCCTGCCAGGTTTTGTATTCTGCTTTGAATCGTGTTTCAAATTCTACGTAATACTTGCCGATAAAATGATCTCCTTTTATTCCAGTGCTTTCTGGTGTAGCACCCTCTCCATATGCACTCCAAGCCAACATACTTTTACAAATGGCAATCCCGCGATTGTTTACAATCTGGGTTTTAATCACCTCGTATCCTACCTCATCAAGAATTTGAGACACGGACCACCCTAATAGTATATTTCGAATGTGTCCAAGATGTAGAGGTTTATTAGTGTTAGGTGATGAGAATTCGACCATTACCTTTTTCCCATTTCTTTCTTCTCGTCCATACTCTGGGTCTTGTGAAATTTTCTTCAGTAAATCCTTATAGTAAGCGTCTGTAAGATTTATATTAAGGAAGCCTTTCAAAACATTATAAGACTTCGCTGTAGATAAGGCACCCACAATTTCTTCTCCTATCTCTTTGCCCAGCTCCATCGGATTTTTACCTAATCGTTTGACATAAGGAAATAATACTATAGTATAGTCACCATCGATATCATCTTTAGTATAATTTACCGCTACCGAATCTGCCTCTGTTGGACAATCAAATTTTTCGCTAAGTACCTCCGCCGTTATTTTCTGTAATTCTGCTATCACTGCTGTATGCTTTGCTTTTGCTCGGCAAAAGTACGACAATTTAGCCTACTCTTTTTCTTCTAAGGAAAAGAAACTAAATATAGTTTTCCCATAGTTCCTGGTTTCTCGAAGCTGAGGATGCATTTCATAAGAAACATTTGGATTGTGTTCTAGGACTATAAACCCGTTTGGCTCTAAGAGTCCTTCTGATATGATGAGTGTCGGGATATCTTCTATATTTTTTAAACCATAGGGCGGCCCTGCAAATATGTAGTCAAACTTTTCATGTATTGTCTTCACAAACTTAAAGACATCTAGGTGTACAATGCGCATCTTATCTGTTATTTCTAACTTCTCACTTACCTCTTTGGCGAAACGCACACAGCCTGGAAATTTATCCACATAGGTAGCATCTGTACAACCTCTTGAAATCATCTCATAACAGTGATTGCCTGTTCCTCCAAATAAATCTAGGAACCGCGTTTCTTCAAAATCAATTCTATTTGCAAGGATATTGTAAAGACCTTCTTTTGCGTAGTCCATTGTTGGCCGAGTGGGCCAATTTTTTGCAGGTGGATTAAATCGTCTGCCCTTAAATTCTCCTCCTACAATACGCATTATAACTTAATCATAAAGTGAGGTGCATAATATGCTCCGTTGTTCGGTGCCTTAGTAGCATATCTATAAAATCCTGTTACCCATTTCAGTTTCTTAAATTTAGAACCGAGTAATTTAGCTAGACGACTATTGGGTTTTATGGCGCCCGCAACTAGAATTGTTTCCTTGGCTTCATTTAACTCTAAAACCTCAAAGACCAGGCTTAAATAGTAGTAGAAATCTGATTCTCCAAAACAGTCAAATTTATTGTAGAAATAAGACTGACCCTTTTTATGGCAAGAGATTGCAAGGTAATCTTTACCTACAAATACCAGAGTTCCATTGTGCTTCTTTTTATTCGCATAGTTACACATAGCCTCACTGAGATGTGACAACTTTAACTTTGGAAAAAGCTTCTCAAAACGGGCTAAAATATACTTTGGAATTCCATGTGCCACATACATTCTTTGCCCCTTTAACTTAGCTGCATTCAAGGAACAAGCAAGTAACTTATCGGATGGATAAATATCTTTGAAGTAGGCCTTTAATTTTGTGGATTTAAAATCCTTGGATTTTATAAAGTTGACAGGAGCGAGATTTGAACTTAAGTAGAATTTAGAAATCTTAAGATCTAGTAATCCTACTTTTCTTAAACCCTCTTCTACACTACCACTATCAGAAATAGGAAAACTGCCTACGGACAGAAGATTTCCCTTGCTGCTGGATATAGCATATTCACAGTTATCATAACTGAGTATAGCAGTAAGGTGATAAGATAATTTTGGATTTAAAGTTTCTTTGAAGTCTATCCCTATTTGTTTTTCCAATTTCCTGTAATATTAGGGGTATTCATGTCTCCAAACTTTAACATGGCATTTGGCACGTAAGAGTTATCGTACATAGTATACTTTGGACTCGCATATTTACCCATGAACGTATTCCATCGTGTTCCCACCTCTACTACATTCACTAAGGTTTTCTGATACGTCATAGTATCTGCATCTATAGAGAATTCAGTACCTTTTGAAGCAAGTGGTACATATCGTAATGAATCAAGATTTATTCCAAGCACATTGATCGAATCTAGTGCATTCTTGAAATAAACAGTTCTTACAAACTTATCATCTGAATCGGGATCTCCTTCTACTCTCTCGAAACGGAGACTATCTGTTTTTAAGACAGAAACGAGTGTATCAAAATTGGGAGCAAATTCACCAGTAATATCTCTGAACATCTCCTGTGAGGTTCTGATATTCTTTAACTGATCTACAACAATTGATTCCCTTTTATCTTTTTCCTTTTGGAACGCAATTGGCTCTTTTACAATACTATATAATGTATAAATAAGAAACCCGATAAGTAATACAAGAAGAATATTTATAATTGCTCTCATCCTGATACAAAGCTTTTAGTAAGTTAGATTCAAAATTCACCAATTGTGGTGTTCACAATAATACTATTTTTTAGATAAATATTGTATCATCAAAGCTATTATGAGTATAATCTTAGCTATAGAATCGTCTTGTGATGACACTTCTGCCTCAATTATCAAGGATGGCGAGGTTCTCAGCAATATCGTATGCGGCCAGAAGGTCCATAAATCCTATGGTGGTGTCGTCCCAGAATTAGCTTCTAGACAGCATCTGAGCAATATTGTTCCTACTGTAGAAACTGCTCTAAAAGAAGCTAATATCGACTATTCTGAGCTAAATGCAGTCGCTTTTACACGGGGGCCAGGCCTACTAGGAAGTCTTATTGTTGGGCTCTGTTTCGCAAAAGGCCTCGCTTTGAGCCAAAATATCCCTCTTATTGAGGTAGATCATATGCGGGCGCATGTTTTAGCCCACTTTGCTGAAGATCCTAAACCTTCTCTTCCCTTTCTCTGCCTCACTGTCTCTGGAGGCCATACACAGATTATAAAGGTGAAGGATATTTTCGATTTTGAGTTATTAGGAACTACGATTGATGATGCCGCTGGGGAAGCCTTTGACAAGACGGGCAAAATGCTTGGACTCGATTATCCGGCCGGACCAATTATTGACAAACTCGCAAAGGAAGGCAAGGCTAGATTTGACTTTACTACACCCAAAGTCGATGGCTATAATTTTAGCTTCAGTGGCCTCAAAACCGCCATTATGTATTTTATAAAAGCAGAACTAAAAAAAGATCCAGATTTTGTCAAGAACAATATAAATGATATCTGTGCCTCGGTTCAAAAGAAAATAGTCGATATCCTACTTGCTACCCTAGAACGAGCAGCCAAGGACCACAAGATTACTAACCTGGCAATCGCCGGAGGTGTGTCTGCCAATTCAGAATTACGCATACGGTTTGAAGAACTAGCGACAGATAATAATTGGAAATCCTTTATTCCTCGTTTTGCCTATTGCACAGATAATGCAGCCATGGTAGGCGTGGCAGGATATTTTAAGTTCCTAAAGAAAGATTTTAGCACACAGGATGTGACACCGGCCGCTCGCGTTAGTTGGAGCTAAGCAAACGATCTTTCATTGTCTGGAATTCCTCCTCAGTTATCAGACCATCCTTCTTTAATTCAGCAAGGTCTTTCATCTTTTGCACAATATCCTTGCTCATAGATTTTTCTACAACCTTAGTGGTCTTTATATCCTGTACCTGCTGCTGTATTTCTTCCTCCTCGTCCTTAATTTTCTTTGCCATTTCTTTCCCCTTCTCAAACTGCTCATCGTAATATTTTTTAAGACGGGAAGGATCAAAATCTAAAAAAGTACCTCCTGTTTCAAAATGTTTCTTGAACACCTCACCGAGTGCATAGGTAGACCCTCCTGATAAAATTGCCAGCGTCATACCACCTAAAACTGAACCTACTCCCGGAATAAACTTGATTGCACGTGCACCCAATCGCGCAAGTCCTGAACTTGTCAAGGAAGTGATAATCGCCTTCCCCTCCGTTTCCTTAAAATCAATATCATACACCTTACAAAGCTGTCTTATCATATCCAGTTGGATCGCACTTACCGCAAAGAAATCTGCTATCGGCACCGGAATGAGACCTGCCCCCATAGACCAGATCATATGATTCTTGATAATTGAATTTGCAATCGGATTATTATTTTCCTTATTCTCTGTCATCGTTTTCGTGTTGTATTAGAATAACTAAAAATAGTACTTTTTAGTTCGGATTATATACTGCCTTCGACAGACACACTTGTTTTCAGGATATTTTTAACAATTTTCATAGACTAAGCCCTATCTACTGTACTTGGGCGTGTCCTCTTTCTTTCGCTCCGCTCCAGAAAAAGGCCGCAGTACTACAGGCTCATTATTCATTCGGTCTTGCAGACGAGCAATTTCATTGCTCCCTTCCGTGTTGCTCACGCAGAGAATAAAAACGTTGAACATCCACCTCTGGCATCAGGCCTTTAGCATCTATAATATGCTCTAACAAATGCTGCGTAAAATAAGGCGCAAGAGAAGCGCCCTTGGTTCCCATCCCATTACAAATGAATATATTCTTATTGTCCTGCTGCGCTCCCAAGACAGGCTTCCTATCCTTTATTGCTGGGCGTACTGCCGCTTGATGCGATACAATCTCATACGGACAGTCTAGGAAACCTGCTAAATCTTCTTTTAGCTTTTGCATAAATTCATCCGTAGGGTCTTCTGTTAAATCTACTTTATCATAACCGCCTCCCGTCCAATACAAGTCATTTCCTAAGGGTACCAAAAAGCGATTATGACGCAAGACATAATCTAAGTTTAGATGCGGTATTCTTAATATAACTACCTCACCTTTTACAGGCCTAAATGGCAGCATCTCCAAGAATGGATTCTCTATTGCCTTGAAGCCTTCTGCAAAAATGACATTATCTGCATTTAGATTAGCATAGGCAAGTTCTTCTCCAAGTACTAATTCTTTATAATTAAAAACTCCTTCGACTAAAACCTCTTTTTCTAAAAACAAAGCCTTGCTCTTCTCTAAGAATAAGGCTAAATTAATGCGCAGCGCATTTTTGATCGTAGCAAAACCAAATTCTGAATAGATATGATTAGAAATTATCTTTTCTGGAAGAACGGGTTTGACATAACTAGTATAGCTATCGTCTTGACATCGTGCCATCCAATCATTCACTGCTTGAACACTGGGTATATTCCTTTTGATATCCACAGGATACATCAAGGAAACTCCCAAAGTACTTTCTAATTCTGCATAAAAATCTTTAGCAAAGGGAATCAAAGTATCAATCAACCAGGACTTTACAAATTTTCTTCCTGTAACAGGATTGATCATACCTGCTGCAATCTTTGTAGATGCATTTTTATGTGCGTTATCAATTATCTTGAACCGCTTGCCACGTGCTAACAAGAGATGGCCCAGACAGCTACCTGCTAAGCCCTGCCCCACTATGATAAAATCCAATTTATCCATTCCCGAGTTCGGCTAAGGCCGCTTTATTCTTTTTAGTCAACTTTGAAACAACAAGTGCGTAGGACTGATCTACTAATTCTTTAATCAAACTATCGTCCAATCCCTCTTCTATAAGAACCGTATTCCAATGCAGCTTATTCATATGAAAACCTGGAATAATTAGGTCTGGATAGGATTCTCTAAGTTCTACGGAGTAGTCTGGGTCTGCTTTAAGATTTGCTTGTGCTGGAAGACGTTCTAACGCACACAGGGCAAACATCTTTCCCATTACCTTAAACACTAGGGTTGACTCATCAAAAGGAAAACATTCCTCTGCGCCTAATTTTGACAAACAATACAATCGAAATGATTCAATATCCATTAAAAATGAATTAACAAAGACAATTATCTAAAATACGAATGTATATATTCGTTGCTATGAAAGCTAATTTTTTAATCATATTCCTCCTTAGTGTTGGAATACTATCTGCCCAAGAAAGTATAAATGGCTCATTTTCTTTTCAAAATGATCCTAATAAACTCTATTCTGCCTATATCCCAAGCAACTATAATGAAGATGTAGCGCACACTACTATTATTGCCTTCCACCCTTTCAACGTAAATAGATGGGATGCACAAGCATGGTGTGATACACTTATTGTATTTGCGGAATCCGTAGATGCAATTCTAATTTGCCCGGACGGGGGTGCTGATGGAAAGGTGGATGATGCGATCGACACAGCTTTCACCAGCTTTTTAATAGACACCCTGCAATCTGATTACAATTTAGATCAAGAGCAGATGTACCTAGCTGGTTTTTCTTGGGGCGGACGTACAGCCTATACCTATGGCTTGCATAGACCTGGAAAATTCAAAGGCTATCTTATAGCCGGAGCAGCTGTAAATGGAACCAGTGAAGTGGGAAGCGTACTTGATAATGCACCCAATGAAAACTTCTATTTAGTCCATGGCACGAATGATCAATTAAATACGAGACATACTATAATCTCAAATGCGTTGATTGACAACAATGCCTGTGTGGAATCAAATCTCTTATTTGGAGTGGGACACACAATTGACTTCCCTAATCGCAACAGCATACTTAAGGACGGCTTTGATTATTTAGTAGAAAACGCCTGTATCACCAGTAGTAATTCGAATACAAACATCGATGAAAGGATAGAAGTTTATCCAAATCCTTCACGTGGACTCATTCAGATAGACAGCGACATTGAGAATCTAACACTAGAATTTGTTTTTGATATGAATGGGAAACAAATTCCCTTCACAATAGAAAATAATCATATAGCATGTTATGATTACCAAGTGGGATTATACTATCTGCAATTTAAAACCAAATCAGGAAAGCGAATAACAAGGAAACTTATTCTTGACTAGAATACTTGGTATCAAAGTGTATCTTAAACATGCTTTCATACATATTCTTATGTATGCTGTTCTCAGGATCGTACGCTTCTGGATAGAGCCCCTTAGCCATGCGCTGGCGCATCATTTCAAACAGACTAACTGCTGCGGCAACGGATACATTTAGACTTTGCACTAAGCCCATCTGCGGAATAAGAACATTCCCATCAGCATAAGCTAACATTCCTTCTGTAATGCCCTCATGCTCATTTCCCAACACAAAAGCAACAGACCCTGTCAAATCTGTTTGATAAATAGAGACTGAATCTTTAGCAAGATGTGTAGTTAGTATCGTGTCGTATTCTTTTGCAATCTCTTTCATCCCTTCATCCAAATCGTAGAAGAAACGAATATTCATCCACTTTAAGGCTCCTTTGGATGTACTCAACTCCTTATACTTTGATTCGTTCTGCAGTCTGGGGTCCGTATTGATTATATAGATATTAAACACCCCCACTGCCTCACAAGATCTAAGTATAGCACCAATGTTATGGACATCATGAATGTTCTCTAAAACAACCGCAAAATTACTTTGTCGCTTAGATGCAACACGTTCAAACTTCTCTCTGCGTTCGTCCGTTAACTCCAAAAGAAATTAGTTAGAGCTAGTAAACTTAGCACCATCAAATTCTAGGACATCCAGATGCCTATTTACAAAGTATTGGATGGGTGGATACTCTTTGCCTCCCTTATAACTTACGGGTATCTTTTGTCTTATATCGTAATTTCCTTGTAGATAGTCTCCCTCGCTGCCTGGCGTTACAAATTGGAAATTGGTACCATGTTTATCCAAGGCTCGACCAACAAAGCGTATCATATCATAGGCTTCTAAGGCCTCGTCCATAGGAAGCGTATTATATTTTGAATAGAAATCACGTTTAAACTGTTGCACCTTATAGTCTGTAGGATCTACATAACTCGATTTAACAACGCGCATATTTAGATTGTAGTAATAGTCAAATGAAATAATGTCTGAGTTCAGTGCCATCGGCATCACGTAGGCTATTACCTTATTAAAACCCTTCTCTACATTCAATCTTCTCAAACAACTACGCAGATAGCTTTCATCCTTACTTGTCCTATTTGGAAATAAAAACACAGATTCTTTGTCTTGCAGAAATATATTATTGAAGGCAAAAACTCCATTTAACAAAGAGTCTTCTTCTACATAATATTCATGCAAACTTTGCGCAGAAGCACCATTTATAGTTCTGTTATACTTCTGGTAATTTTTAATACGCTTTTGGTCAGTTTCATTTCCGTTTCGTCCTACTATTATAATTTGTTTAGAATCATAGCGCTGTGTAGCGTGTTCCACCATCTTATAGTAATGATCATTTGCATTGGGTACAAGCTGTAAGTAATACGGATTATCACTGATACTAACAGTTGCTTTTAAAGGGCTTATTACACTCACTTCCTTTGACTTGGCACTCTTGGCAGCTGCTTTTATCTGTTTAAGATCAGTCGTAGCCATAATCACGGCATCATCTGATCTTAGACTCATATCCAACTTATCAGTGAAGGATCCATTTTCAGAGTCTTTGATTTTAATATGCATATTCACCCCTTCTTGCTCTAATTGAGCTAGTCCCATTTGTAACCCAGCATAATAATGAATGTAAGCACTTGATGGATGTGATTTATCTGCAATCATTGCTCCCTCCATAGTTCTGGTATCAAAAGGAATAAAGGCAGAAAGATTATACATCCTCTTTTTATTTACAGGCGACAACTCGTCAATAGGATTTCTTTCATTAGAATTTCCATTTGCCACATCTATAGGATCTTTCTCAGTCCATTGAACTGTATCTACCTTTGTACCTACGCGTTTTGCTGGCTTGTTGCTTCCCGCTCGTTTAGCAGTGCTCGCCTTAGTTTGCGCTGTTCGCGTTGGCGACTTACGCATCGTCTCCTTCGTTCCTCCGCAAGAGACTGCAAAAAACATAATAAGGATCAGGTATATTTTATTCCCACTCAATAGTTGCAGGAGGTTTCGTGCTAATATCATAGACTACTCTATTTATGCCTTTAACTTGATTAATTATTTCATTAGAGATCTTGCCCAATAATTCATGAGGCAAGTTACTCCATTCTGCTGTCATTCCATCTGTAGAATTTACACAACGCAAAGCCACTGTAAATTCATATGTGCGTTCATCTCCCATTACTCCAACGGATTTAACAGGTAAAAGTATTGCTCCCGCCTGCCAAACTTTATTATACCAACCCGAACTTTTGAGGTTATCAATGTATATTTTATCCGCTTTCTGTACTAAACTGATTTTTTCGCGGGATAATTCCCCTAAAATCCGAATAGCTAAACCTGGCCCCGGAAATGGATGTCTTTGCAGTATATCCTCAGGAACCTCTATAACCTTACCTGCTTTACGTACCTCATCTTTAAACAACATCCGTAAGGGTTCCACAATCTTAAGATTGAGCTTTTCTGGTAAACCACCCACATTATGATGTGATTTTATTGTTACAGAAGGGCCGTGAACACTTACAGACTCTATCACGTCAGGATAAATTGTACCCTGACCCAACCATTTGATATTAGGAATTTTCTTTGCTTCGCGTTCGAAAACCTCTATAAATACTCTTCCTATAATTTTACGCTTCTTCTCTGGATCAGAGACACCATCCAACTCAGAAAGGAATTCATCCGTTGCATCCACACCGATCACATTCAGATTCATCTTTTTGTAGGACTCTAGGACCTCATCAAATTCATCCTGTCGCAATAAACCATTGTTCAAAAACAAGCAATGTAGTCTGTCTCCTATCGCTTCATGTAAAATGCTTGCTGCAACTGTAGAGTCAACACCACCACTTAGGCCCATCAAGACAGAGTCTTCTCCCAGTGTTGCTTTTAGATTACTAATTGTGGAAATCACAAAGGTATCTGGCGACCAATCTCGCTTACATTCTGCAACTTTGAGAAAGTTTCCTAATAAGGTAGAACCAAACTTACTATGTACTACTTCAGGGTGAAACTGGAAGGCATAGACAGGTTTATCGAAGGCATTTTCTTTACTCTTAAAGCCTGCTACCGGAATATCTTCTGTCGTACAAATAATTTCAAACTGATCCGGCAGACTCTTAATGGTATCTCCATGCGACATCCACACCTGAGATTTCTCTGGAAATCCTTCTAAGAGCTCTCCTTGATCTTGTACATGCAAATTGGCCTTGCCGTATTCTCTTTTGTCAGATTTTCCAACAACACCTCCATAATATTTTGATAGATACTGTGCTCCATAACAGATGCCTAGTAAAGGCACTTTTCCAACTATCTTTTCGAGATCAATTTGAAGTGCATTCGGGTCATTCACGGAAAAAGGGCTTCCTGATAAAATAACTCCTTTCACCTCATCTGACCAGGCTATTTCTTTGTTATAAGGCTGAATTACGCTGTAGACACTCAATTCTCTTAATCGCCTCGCGATTAACTGAGTATACTGTGATCCAAAATCTAAGATTACTATTTTTTCCATTAGCCCTCAAATATAGAACTATAAGAAAGAATAGATTATAAATAATTGTTATTTGTTTAGCCTTCTAAGCCTCTGCCTGATTTGGCAATCTTTCCATCTGCTTCTAAATCCTTGAGAAGTGTATCCAGAATCCCGTTTACAAAGTCCTTTGATTTTGCCGTGCTGTACTTTTTAGCAACTTCAACATACTCATTTAGAGTTACTTTGGTCGGTATTGTTTCAAAGCTTGTCATTTCAATAATAGCCATTTTGAGTAAGATGGTATCTATTATTGCTAATCTCTCATGATCCCAATTCTTCAAAACAGGTTTAATGATTTCTAATAAGGAATCCTCTTCCTGTGCTACCTTTTTCAAAAGGACATCACCAAAATCTTGGACTGTTTCAGAATCAGGTAAGAACTGCTTGTAAAAATTATCCTTTGCTTCAGGATATGCTTTAACAATCTTCTTGACTGCTCCAATAATTAATGACTTATCATCAGTCCATGAAGGAAAATGATCATCCATGATTTCGTTAAAATATTCATCCTGTCTGCAGAATCTATACATTTCCAACAAAATCTCCCTATGCGATGCAGTTGTGGACTCTCCCAACACATACGGTAGATATTTTTCATTTTTAGAAAAATCTGTGTATAACTTTTTATAAAAATCGCTATCCATTTTGTTAGCGAATGCATGCTTAGAAAAGTCTTTTTCTAGTGATAGGTTATTAACTAAGCCTTGGATAATTTCATTTTGATACAATTTGGCGGAGAACTTACTGTCTTCGTCAGTGACTAAATGCTTAGCCTTTCTATGCTTATCGTCTTCTACAGAGACCTTGGTTAATTGAATAAGAACATAGAGGTTAAAAAGCAGTAGGTTATAGCAGTCAGATATACTTTTGGAGTAATTTTTACTAGCCTCATCTAAGCTGAGATCTTTGTCTCTGTCTAATGCAAACAAGATTTGCATCACTTTTACTCTTATACTTCGCCTACTTAGCATGAAATAGATTTTTATCCTCCATCATTATGAATGGTGAGACAAAGAAAATAAAAACTGTTCAATTGCCTTATTTTTTAAGGATAATTTTCTCACCTAATTCAAAAAAACAACAAGCGTATTGTGAATGCTATAAAACTGCTTTTCTAAAAAACAAGCCGAATTTATTTATCGCATATATTCTGCCTTGATTTCTTGATAAGACGGCAACTTGTTAATGTGCCACTTCTGGATAATTTTACCGTTTTTCCATAGTACAACACCCGGATTTGATCTGACAATGGTTTTTAAGAGTAAATCATCCGCAGAGCACAACTGCACACCTTCTAAACCAGCTTCTTTAGCAAATAACTGAATAGCGTCTGGATCTGAAGCACCTACTACCATTCTACTATTCAATCCATCCTGCTGAGCAGATTTGGCTAAACTAGCCACCTTGGTGCTATAATTATCAAAAAAGCCTTTATCCCAATTGTATTTAAACTGAGTCTTTGTTTTTTGCTCTACCTTATCTAAAGAACGTACAATTTGCCTGCTTTCCTCTTTAGTCTTTTCATCAAATACTATAACGGTATCCACTACAAAGGATGAATCCTGATACGTTATTTTTTCAGGAACTACCTCGGCTTCTAAAGCGCTAGAAATGAAGGTAAAAGAGTAATTTTCTTCTTCCAAAAGTTCAGGTGCAATATCATAACCTCCTTCAATATCTGTAAACTCCATTTCACTGATCTTTGAAGGCTCTATTCTTGGTTCTGTCTTTATCTGATCTAAATATTCCCATTCCGCTTTTGGATAGTCCATTAGATTTTTCATAAAAACTGCATTATCTAATTTCACTACTTCTCCAGTAGACTTATTCTTCAAAACCCAGGTAAGTATCTGCACATTCGCCATGGCGTCTTCCTCTGCAATGCGCTGCGCCTTTACATCAACACCATTTTTAAAGGGTCTAAAGTCTGTATGTGGTAAATCCCAAGCATAGTTTTTAAAACAGTATAAGAGCAGCCCAACTGTAGCTATGCCCAATACAATGTTTCTGATCTTAGGTGTAAAGAGCTGATGCATGGACTTATGTCTAAACAAAAAGTAAAAGGCAGGAATCATTAAAAACAAATCTTTAAAGAAGGAGGTTTTGGGCTCCAACTTCAAGAAATCTCCAAAACAACCGCAATCAGTCACCTTCATATTGTTTTTATCATATTCCCCCCAAGCACTAAAGCTGAAGAAGTTAGCATCTCCTGGTACATAGCCTGTCAAATAAGTAAAACCCGTTAAAACAGTAAAAAAGGCCAAGAGGATCCAAAATGCCCAACTTGTAAACTTAGAAGTATGCCCAAGGACAAGCATAGCTCCTAATATGATCTCAAAAATTATCATAGGAACTGAGATCCAAATCGCATGCTCAGACAGCCAAGGGAAAAGTGGTGCTATAAATCCAAACCAAGTAGGCTCAAATGTGTGATAAAATTCAGCAAAATATTGCTCCATCTTGTATGCCGTACCTAATGGATCGATTGCCTTTACCCATCCTGAGAAAATAAACCAAACACCACAGAAGTTCTGCAAGAAGGTCATTGGCCAACTTTTATGGTTCTTAAAAAGAAATCCCACAATTGCTGTAAGTACTATAGCAATAGCACCAAACATGATAATCAAATTAGATAAGGTCATTCAACTGTTTTTTCATTAGAAATTTTAATTAACGCAAAGGCTGAATAGTTCAGGATATCCTGATAATTTGCATCTAAGCCCTCTGAAATTAGGGTTTTTCCATCATTATCTTCTATCTGCTTAATCCTCAGTAGTTTCATTAATATCAAGTCTGTCATACTGGATATACGCATATCTCGCCAAGCTTCCCCATAATCATGATTCTTATTCATCATAAGAGCCTTCGTATCTGCAATGTGTTTATCATACAGCTCCATCAGAGCATCTAAGGCAATATCCTCTTCACCAAAACGGAATGGCGATTCTAATTGGATGAGTGCCATTACGGAATAGTTTATGAGCGCAATAAATTCAAACTCTATCGATTCATTTACTCTCTGACTCCCCTTCTCTTCAATACTGCGAATCCTACTTGCCTTTATAAATAACTGGTCTGTCAGCGAGGAAGGCCTAAGGATACGCCAAGCTGTTCCATAGTCCTTAGATTTCTTAAAAAAGATATCTCTTGCCTTGCCAGTTTCTAAATCGTATTCTTCTGCTGTATTTGCCACTCGGGATAATATTTCTGCAAATATATACAAACGCCTAATTCTTCTTTCACAAAGTTCATCATAAAGGAATTACTTTCCCCTAATGAATATTAAAAGCAATGCAAATGTTTTGTTAATGATAAAATATTCTAATTTGCCCCTTTCTATGTTAGTATTCGCTATTTGCATATTATTGAATGCACTCATCGGTGTCGTTTTTAAGCTTTTCAACAAGTTTAATCTAGATACACTCGTCGCAATTGTTGTCAATTACCTTACCTGCGTGATTGTAGGAAGTTTTGCTTTAGGGAAATTCGCTATTCCAGCAGATCTTTTTTCTAAATCATGGTTCCCACATGCAGTTGCCTTGAGTGCTATGTTTCCGACTATTTTTTTCCTCTATTCAAAAGCGGTAAACACAGCAGGCGTTGGTGTAAGTACCATATTTCAAAAGATATCACTCATCGCTCCTGCCATTGTCGCAATTCTTGTATTCAGCGAACCTTTGAGCTTACTAAAGGGCTTGGGAATTATCCTAGCTATCTTTTCTCTCTTCCTTCTTCAGTACAACAAAAATACCTCGCTTAAAACAGAGGGTTTAAAATATCTAATACTCGTCTTTATAGGAAGTTGCTTCATAGACACGTATTTGTATCTATTAGAGGCCTATAAAATTGCACCAAATGGTGATATCGAGTTTGTATCCACACTTTTTCTATTTGCAGGGATATTTGGATTCCTTTACCTGCTCTTTTCCTCTCTCAAAACAAAAAGAAATATGCAGGGCAAGGACATTCTGGGAGGAGTACTTCTTGGCATTCCAAACTTCTTTTCAATCTACCTCATCCTATATCTGCTTGGTGTGGGATGGAACGGCTCTACTGTCTTTCCTGTCAATAACGTTGGCGTTTTATTATTGTCTGTAATTTTTGGGGTTCTTTTCTTTAAAGAAAAATTGAACGCAAATAAACTTTTAGGAATCTGCCTTGCAATTCTATCTATTTATCTCATTACCTTCCATTGATGTCTTTAGACAATTACAAAAGCATAGAGAAAACTGCCCTCGGTGAATACAAAGAAAAAGGGAGTAAATTCATTGCTTATGCTATTCCTTTCACAAAGACTGAAAGTCTGAAAGAAGAAATTGAAGTCCTGAAAAAAGAACATATAAAAGCACGACATTGGTGCTATGCGTATCGGATCGGTATAGATGGAAAAACATCTAGATCAAATGATGACGGAGAACCTTCAGGCTCCGCAGGCAAACCTATTTTGGGACAGTTACTTAGCAAAGACATAAGTGATATACTAGTGGTAGTTGTCCGATATTTTGGTGGTACAAAACTAGGAGTACCGGGCTTAATACACGCCTATAAAACTGCAACTGCTGATGCACTAGCTCAAGCAGAAATTATAACAAAAACGATTAGCAGCCAATTTGTTCTCACTGCAGATTATGCTGAAATGGGAAAAATCATGGAGCTTATTAAAAAACTAAACATAACTTTAGATGATAAGTCCTTTGAGGAAAACATAAAACTTTACTTCACAATCCCTCAGTCTGAAATTAAATTGCGTGTACAAACTATTAAGGCAGGACTTTTAGCGCGCCCCCTTGCCGATGTAGCATGGGATGAAAAAATAGAATATTGTACTATAGAGAAAGTAGAAGAATAAGCAATAGGTGTTTTAGATAGTTTCTTTAGCAGGAACTAAGGCTTGCATACCCTTTCTTATCCATACAAAAAGAGGAAACTCCAATAGATTGAGTGACTCGTCTCTTACTGCCTTATAGGTTAAAATAATAGCAAAGGGCAAACATATCAAACAAGGAAACCAAGCGGCTAAAATAGGATTGAGACTACCGCTTCCCATTAGTTTCTCCCCCATTATATTAAACACGATAAAAATCATAAAAAAGATAATTGCAATCAGCAAGGGATAACCATAGCCGCCCTTACGTACTATACTACCTAAAGGCGCTCCAATAAATAAGAAAATAATACAGACTAAGGCCCAACTAAACTGTTGATTGAGTCTGAGTAAATACCAGCGTTTATCTAAGTCTAAAGATTTTCGCTGCGATGCATATTTCTTCACCGATTCCCTTGTTGTTCTTGTTCTCTCTGCAGCTTTGCGTGTCAGTCTTCGTTGAAGTTTTAAACTAAAGGTTTCTAAAAAACTACTATAATCTTGGTAATTAGAAATTAACTTTTGCTCAATATTATCTTTTCCCTTCGCAGCATTTTCATTTTTAAAGTTCTTATTCTTATCTGCTTTTTCAATCAGCTTAGTTAGTGTATCTTTTTTCTCAGCACCCTCCTTAATACTTGGTAATTCTTCAATCTTATCTCCTATCACATTTTGAAAAACAAGTTTTGATTTATGGAACATATCTGACTTAGACTCTTCTATAGAATCAAGAGCAGCTACGATTTGAAAGGCATTTAATAAATCAAACTTCTTTCTACTTAGGTTGACAGTTTTTGCATCAAGTTCAAACTGCGTCATGTCAAATACTTTTTTCCAAGAACCAAATTTGATACGTATAAAAGGATTGGATTTTCCTACCTTCCCATTCTTATCTTTCTTTTTATCCATATCTCTATATTGCTCCCCATCAAATAGGTGCATCACAAAGGCATTTCCATTTTCTTCTGGGTACATCTCCCCCGAATTAGCAGTTACAAAATTGACCTTGCTTTTGTCATTTTGAGATTGGTCATAGATTTTTATATCGCTTATACCTCTTCCATCAGGGTCTTTATCCCCAACTCGAATGGTATAGTTGGTAAAATCCTTATTGAAAATGCCTTTCTCTATACTTAAAGCAGGTTTCTGCCTACGAATGGAGTATAGACGTTCAAGAAAACTGTACTGCGCTTTAGGTTTTAGATAATTTGAGGCTACGAGTGAGATACCGGAGGTCAAAATGGCAATAGCAATACCCACTCCCATCACCCGAAACAAAGAGACGCCTGCAGACTTAAAGGACGAAAGTTCAAATTTTTCCGCCATATCACCGTAAACCATAACAGAGGCAATCAGTATTGTAACCGGTATCGCCATAGGAATAAGCGTGACAGCAAAGTAAAAGATGAGTTCTAAGAGTACACCTATTGAAAAGCCCTTTCCTATGATTTCATCGATATATTTCCATAGAAATTGCATTATCAGGACAAACTCAGCTACGAAGAAGGCCATAATATAGGGCGGTAAGAACGCTTTAAGTACGAGTTTGTCTATTTTCTTCACCTGAAGGAGCTAGATTGTCTAAAAACCTTGAAATAATACTATTTTCATCACATCTTTATATAAAGTAGAGAATACTGTAACAAAACTTTAATTCATACCGTCAAGCTAATATATAAATGCAGTTCAACGAATTTGAAAAGATGGTCATTCCGTTCAAAGATAAGCTATACAGATTCTCTCTACGCATAGTAGGTAACGCTTTTGATGCAGAAGATGTAATTCAAGAGGTTATGGTAAAGCTCTGGAAAAAGAGAGAAGTGCTTGAAACTGTGGACAATAAGGAAGCCTGGTGCATGACGATAACAAGAAATATGTCTATAGATTGGCTTAGAGGAAAGAAAAAACCTACGCTCGACATCGCAGATAGACATGATATAAAAGATCATGGGATAGATGCACAGAGTCAAATGGAATTAAACGATCTTCAGAAAATGGTAAGGAATTGCATAGCTCAACTACCTGAGAAACAAAGAGAAGTTATTCATTTAAGGGATATAGAAGGCTATAAATACAAGGAAATTGCAGAAATAACAGATACGTCGGTCGATCAAGTGAAAGTTTTGATTTTTAGAGGAAGACAACGATTAAAGGATATAATTACAAAAAAGAAATTATGGAAAAGCAATTAATAGATGCTTTACTAGAAAAATACTGGGCTGGAGAGAGTTCTTTAGAAGAAGAACAGTCCTTGCGGACTTACTTTTCTAAAGGAAACATTTCTGAAGAACACAAGGAAGTATCTGCTCTGTTTGACTTCTTCAACACGGAACGAGATGTTGTGGCAAGCAAGGCAGTAAAAGAACTACTCCCTACTAGCGAGATCAGTACTCCCCAAGCCAAAATCAGACATTTTAATTGGACAAGGATTGCGGCTAGTGTCATGTTAGTCTTTACGATGCTAGTTGGATGGAATTATCTTTCTTCTCCGCAGGTAAGCAATTCTACAGCTGTAGAAGAAATCCAAGATCCAGAAGAAGCTTATAGAGTGACTATGGAGGCCCTCGCCTATTTATCTAATAAATATGATAAGGGTGCAAAACCACTCCAGTCAATTTCTAAAGTAAACGCAACAAATATTCTAAACAACTAATAGATTACAATTTATAAATACTTTAATAATGAAAAATTTTATTCTCTTAATTCTTGCTACATGTTATGCTACTATAAGTTTTGCGCAAACAGATGCGATCGAAAGCTACTTTAGCAAATACCAGGATGATGAGAGATTTACAACCGTATACGTCAGCCCTAAGATGTTCCAAATGATCTCAAAAGTAGCCATAGGTGCAGACGAAGCAGACGTTAAGATCAATGATGCAGATCTAAAAGTGATCGCTGATGTAATCAAAGACCTGGAAAGCCTAAGGATTCTAACAACAGAAGAAAATGCTACAGCCTTCTATAAGGAAGCTAGTAAGAACATCCCCACTAACACCTATGAGATGCTTATGAGTGTGCGTGATAAAGGAGAAAACATTCGATTCTTTGTAAAAGATGATTCTGCTGGAACAATTCGCGAACTCCTCCTATTAGTAGGTGGAGATGATCAGTTTGTACTCATGAGCTTTTTAGGAAAGATTGATCTTAAAAAGATTGGCAAGCTTGCAAAGACCTTGGATATAGACGGTGCAGAACACCTTGAAAAATTAGGTGAAGAACAGTAAAATCACTCTCCGCTACGTTTAACTAACTAATAAATCATTCGTAATGAAATCATTCCTATTCCTATTTATTTTTAGCCTTGGACTTAGCGTGCAAGGTACATCACAACAATCAATTGATCAGATTTTTGGCACATATAGCCAGGATGATGATGCCTCCTATGTAAAAATGGATGCCTCTATGTTAAGTTACTTTGTGAAAGATGGTATGAAGAGTAAGCTAAAAAAGCTTGATGTCGTTATTTTTAATGAAGGGCAACTCTTAAGCAATGAGACACGCACAACACTTAAAAAGACAGCGCGCGCTCAAGGTTTTGATCAATTAATAAATGTAAAAGACAAGGACGCGAAAGTGGACATTTTTTCGAAAGACAAGGATGAATATCTAGAATCGTTATTCATGATGGTAAACACACCAGACCGCTCTATATTGGTTCGATTAAAGGGGCGTATATTCTTAGAAGAACTAAAAGACTTTAATTTTGGAGGTGTTGAAGGCACCGAACAATTTTCAAAGTTGTTTAAATAAAAAAATGAAGTCCCGCTAGTCGGGATTTTTTTTTGCTATGTTTATACAGATGAAATATAGCAATCATGAAAATCACTAAGCTTTTATTCATTCTGTGCTTCGCAGCAAGCCTACAAGCACAGAATCCAGTCACACCTAGTAGTTCAGCAGATAGGTTAAACACATTTAAGCACCATCAAGATCTTAAAGCATCTGCACTTACTGCTAACATTGAAGCACGTAATATAGGCCCTACTGTCTTTAGTGGTCGTGTATCAGAAATTGCAGTCCACCCAAATGATCCCAGCATATTCTACGTAGCTTATGCCAGTGGTGGACTATGGAAAACAATTAATAATGGAACTAGCTTTACTCCCATTTTTGATTATGAAGCTGTGATGACGATTGGTGCAATAGCGGTCGATTGGGAAAATGAAATAATTTATGTCGGAACAGGTGAGGTAAATTCAAGCAGATCTTCCTATGCGGGATTAGGTATGTACAAATCGACGGATGATGGCAAGTCTTGGATGCATATTGGCCTAGATGACACACATCATATAGGAAGAGTTGTTATCGACCCAAAAGATCCCAACACAATCTATGTTGCAGCACTCGGACATTTATATTCACCTAATGAAGAACGCGGTATTTTTAAATCGAGTGATAGTGGAAGCAGCTGGACAAAGGTGCTTTATGTAAATGAGAATTGTGGTGGCGTAGATTTAGTGATGGACCCAAATAATTCTGGAATTCTCTATGCGGCAATGTGGGAAAGAGAACGTAGAGCCTGGGATTTCAAAGAGGCTGGCGCCGGCTCTGGAATTTATAAATCAACAGATAGTGCAGCTACCTGGAATAAGCTGAATGGTGGATTTCCACAGGGAGAGAATATAGGTAGAATAGGATTAGACCTCATGCACAAAGACGGAAAAAATTATCTCTATGCACTTTTAGATAATTATAATAGAAGACCTGCAGAAAAAGAGGAAGAAGATGCTGGCTTACAAAAAGATCAGTTCAAAACCATGAGTACTGGACAGTTTCAGGCTTTGGATGAAAACAGATTAGAAGATTATTTAAGAGACAATAGCTTTCCAGAAAAATACTCAGCAAGCTCTGTGAAAGAATTAGTGAAAAATGGAGATGTAAAAGTAAGTGATCTTGCAAGCTATCTTGAAGATGCCAATCGGATGTTGTTTGACACACCTGTCATAGGCGCAGAGGTATACCTGAGTACAGATGAGGGTACAACTTGGAAAAAAACACATACAGACTATATTGATGGTTTGTATAATTCTTACGGCTATTATTTTGGGCAAATACGGGTTGCAGATTATGATCCGAGTGAAATAGTAATCATGGGGGTTCCTATACTCTTATCAAAAGATGCGGGAGTAAGTTGGGAAAATATTAATGGTGACAATGTACATGTAGACCATCATGAGCTTTACATTAACCCTAAGCGACCAGGTCATTACATAAATGGAAACGATGGAGGTATCAACATAAGTTATGACTTTGGAAAAACTTGGATAGCCTGTAATTCACCTTCTGTAGGTCAGTTCTACTATATAAATGTGGATAATGAAAAACCTTATAATGTATATGGTGGCACCCAAGACAACGGGGTATGGAAAGGGCCATCTACCCACAAAGAAACAGACAGATGGAGAATAGTAGGAAACTATCCATATAAACGACTTATGGGAGGAGATGGCATGCAAGTACAAATCGATAATCGCAATGCCGATATAGTGTATACCGGTTTTCAATTTGGAAATTACTTTAGGATAGACGCTGGAGAAAATAGCAGAGATTATATTACGCCTAAGCCAGATTTAGGTAAGTCGCCTTACCGATGGAATTGGCAATCCCCTATCTTATTATCTCCACACAACCAAGATATCTTATACATGGGTTCTAATGTCCTACTCCGATCAATGGATAAGGGAGAGAATTTTACAGAGATCTCATCAGACCTTACAAAAGGTGGAAAACCAGGAGATGTTGCCTATGGCACACTCACTACTATAGATGAGTCGAAGATAAAGTTTGGACTAATTTATACAGGAAGTGATGACGGTTACATACATAGATCAAAAGATGGAGGCAATACCTGGGAAAGAGTTTCTGACAGCCTGCCTCAAGATCTTTGGGTGAGTCGCGTACAGGCTTCACAACACGATGCCAATGTAGTCTACGCAAGTTTAAACGGCTATCGCTGGGATGACTTTAAGGCTTATTTATACAAGAGTAGCGATAGTGGAAATACTTGGACGGACATAAGTGCTAATCTACCCGATTATTCTATTAATTCAGTGAAAGAAGATCCAAAAGATAAAAACTTACTGTATGTAGCTAGCGATAACGGAGTCTATTTCTCTAACGATGGAGGACTCTCCTATTCTTCTATCTCTGAAGAACTACCTTCTGTACCGGTGCATGACTTAGTTGTGCAAGCAAAAGCTGATGACCTCGTTATAGGGACACATGGAAGATCTATCTACATAGTAAATCTTGAAGAGCTACGTATGCTTTCAAAGATTAAGGATAAGGCTCTCTATGTTTTTGAACTCAAGTCAAAAGATTTCAATGAACGCTGGGGTACACGTAGAAATGTTTACAGTAAATATTTTGAACCTAAGATGACCATTCCTGTTTACACGAAAGATGCAAGTGTTCTTAAGATGAAGGTAAAAAATACGAAGGGCCAAGAATTAACGGAACGCATTTTTAATGTAACAAAGGGATTAAATTATTTAGAGTATGATCTCAGTGTAGATAATTCAAAAAAGGCAACATTAGCGAATACGCAAACTGCAAAGGAGAAAAAGGTAAAACTTGCGGAAAACGGAAAGTTGTACCTCTATCCAGGCACATACACTTTTGAATTTTACAATGCTAAAGGGAACGAAAAGATTGAGTTCGAACTTATAGATAAATGATGTTAATCGAGTATTTCCAACATTCTATAGGAAATATTTTTGAGAGGCATGATTTTATCTTAACATGTAATTAAACACGAATAATCCAATATGGAGGTACTACGTACTACAAACCTGTCCAAGAGCTACGGGAAAGTAAAAGCTCTCGACAATCTTAATCTAACTATTCATGCTGGTGAAGTTTACGGACTACTAGGACCCAACGGTAGCGGTAAAACAACTACCCTTGGAATTATCATGGGAGTACTATCACAAGAATCCGGTGACTATGAATGGTTTGGAGGACAATATGGGGTGAACCCAAGAAAAAAAATTGGCGCAATCTTAGAAACGCCAAATTTCTACCCATACTTAGACGCCTATGAAAATTTAGAAATTGTCAGAAGAATTAAGAAGGCCGATAATCAAGATTTAGGTGAACTACTAAAACAAGTAAATCTTTTTGAAAGAGGGCATTCCAAATTTAGAACCTACTCTTTGGGGATGAAACAGAGATTAGCAATTGCTGCTACTCTCATAGGTGAACCAGAGGTCCTAATATTTGATGAGCCTACAAATGGACTTGACCCCGAAGGCATCGCTGAGGTGCGTGTCATTCTAAAACGTATTGCTGATTCAGGCAAGACAGTTTTAATGGCTAGTCATATTCTAGACGAGGTAGAAAAAATATGTTCACATGTAGTGATACTTAGAAAGGGTAAACTTTTAGCAGCAGGGCCAGTTGGTGCAATATTATCGGACGACAACACTATCGAAATTGGCGCAGAAGATATGCATGGGCTAAGAAACTTTTTAGAGACACACCCTGCTACGAAAGACATTAAAGATAGAGGTCACTATTATGAATGCCAAATTGACGCTTCTGTTGCCCCAGCGGAAATGAGCGAATTGGCACACAAAAAGGGACTCATGGTTACTCACCTAATTGTAAGAAAAAGAAGATTGGAGGAAGAATTCCTTGAAATAACAAAGAACTAACGCTATATGCTCGAATTTATAAAATTAGAATATTTAAAATATAAGAAGAATAGTGTAGTCACTATGCTTGTAGGCTTTTATTTTCTCTTCTTCCCCTTTGTTGTTTTCTTAGGAGAAGAGATAAAACATAACATGCCAGATTTTATTCCTAATAAGAATGTCTTTTTTGAATTCCCAACAGTATGGGATTATTTTGGCTACGCAGGAAGTTGGCTAGTCTTCTTCTTTTTAGGGGTCTCTATTATCTATATGACCTGTATGGAAGTAACGAATAAAACCATGCGTCAAAGTATTCTAAATGGATTCTCTCGCAACGATTTCTTTATTTCAAAAGCTTCTTCAGCTGTCATCATTGCAGCTCTAGCAACTGCCTACTACGTATTGATAGTTCTAATCGTGGGCTATCTGAATACGGAGTATTTAATGTTTGAGGATATTTTTGATAATCAATTTTCAATTAGTCGATACTTCTTAATGTGTCTAGGCTACTTTAGCTTTGCTCTATTTCTTGCCTTTACAATACGCAAGTCAGGATTAGCAATATTTTTATACCTGTCCTTTATTATGATTATTGAGCCCTTAATCCGATGGGCGGGACACATGTATATATTCAGACACAAGTCTGCTATGTGGTACCCAATGAATTCTGTTGAAGATCTTATGCCTCTCCCATTTTTCAAGTTCACAGAATTTATTCCAGAAGATATAGACTTTGAATTCCTTATGAGTTATAAACTTGCAGCAAGCTTAACCATTCTTTTTTCAAGTTTATTTATTTTCTTGGCATACAGAAGTTTTACGAAGAGAGATATATAAAATAGATTTTGTTCTTTTAGTATTTAGCTAAAAGAAAAGGCTGTCAACATCATTGGCAGCCTTTTCTTATTTTATGTTTCAATTGTTATCACCTAAAAAACTTCAATGAATACCCCTGCACATTCAATACATACATCCCTTCAACAAAATGAGAAATATCTATAGATTTTTCATTCAAGGATCCTTTGGATATCTTTCTACCCTGCAAATCAAAAATTTCATATTCAGACCCTATATCCATGCCCTCAAAATGTAGTGTAGAATTAGAAGCATATACCCTAGCTATCAATGAAATATCATATCTGAGACAGTAATCAAATTTGAATGCTAGAACCTAGGAATTAATCCCAGTCAATGGAATCAGATCGTTTTTCTAAAACAAAGGATCTGGTTCCATTTGCATTGTTCCAAAGAATTTTCCTATAGTCAATCACACGATAGCTGTTCCCATTTCGATCAACATATACACCACCTGACTTTTTTTCAAAAAAAGTCCACTCTCGTTCACCCCTAAATTTTAATTTAATTCCCGAACGGCTATCTACTAGTATGAGTTCCTTACCTACTCTGGGTTCAAACCACACCCCTTCTAATTGCACATTTTCTATAGAGGCTCTAGGCTCAATAAACTCTGGATTGTAATGTGATCCTTCCCTTCGGTGTAATTTCCTAAAAGTAACTTGCTGACCATGTCTTCTAGATCTCCATACAAGTCGGTTGTCTCTTTTTAAATAGATAGTGCTTCCTCTTCTATCACTAAATACAGCTGGACCTATTAGAATATATTTTGACCAAGAGTTTCCTGTCAAATATTTTACTTGGATAGAATTTCTTTTAAACTTAACCCTGATTTTCTGATTGGTAGAAACATCGATATAAGTTTCAGTGTGTGTTCTGAGTTCAGCTGCATTTGTATTTGAGATGCAGAACAATAAAAATAATGGTATGTATCTTAACATGATTAGAAGTTTGTACTTTAAAAATACAAGCTAAGTCTGTTAAGAACTCTTGTCAATTGGTTAATACAAGGTTAAGGTGTTTTTATGGATTAACTTCCTTTGGCGGCCATTCATTGTCATCTGTATTAATATCCGCAACTTTACCTAGAGGGTCTAAGCGAATAGACTCAATGTCATCAAGGTTTTGATTAATACTTACCGAATAACTAGCATTCGTCCAAGGCCAATCATTAAGCACCTTCAGCTCAGCCCCATAATCATGCGTTTTTTCGCCACGCATAATACGAAGAGGAATCGTAAAATATTTCTTGCGTCCATCTTTTAGAACTACCTCTATATCCATTGGCATCGGCATCAAACCTGTCTTCGTTAAACTAATTTTTGTACTCCCTGAATCTCCAGTGATATCACTAATCGAATAATCAATGGTATGTGTAGTATTCATCATATACTCTTTATACCAGTCGAGTTCCATCCCTGATTCTTTTTCCATAGCACGGATAAAGTCATTAGGATTTGGGTGTTTAAATTTCCAAGTATTATAGTAGCGTTTTAAGCCTCGTGCAAATGCATCCTTACCCACCACATATTCTAACTGGCTAATAAATACAGAACCTTTCGTATAACTAGCAGCTCCGTAAGCACGATTTGTTGTGTAATGATCTGCATGCGTAGAAAGGGACTCCTCATAACCGGATTGGGTAAACCTTGCAAAACTCTTTGTTGAATTATACATAGGATTGACCTGCACATCGCCGTCTATTAAACCTTTCTTTCTAAGATGATTCATGATTTCAGCAGAAGCAAAACTGGTAAACCCTTCATCCATCCATGGATATAATGCTTCATTGGTTCCGAGTATCATTTGATACCAGCTGTGCATTAATTCATGTACAGAAACACCCACTAGGCTTCCCAAACTTCTCTCTCCTGTAATTAGGGTGGCCATAGGATACTCCATTCCTCCATCACCCCCTTGAATAAAATTATAAACTGGATAAGGATACACGCCATATCGTGCATTTGCAAAATTGAACGCTTCATCCATTATCTTTCCCAGTTTTGGCCAATGCTCAGAAGCTAAAGGACCATCTTGATAATACATATTCATTTCAACTCCACATTCCGCTGTATGTGTGATGTGATTATAATCTGGGTCAGCACCCCATGCAAAATCATGCACATTGTTTGCTCTAAACTCCCACACCCTTTTCTTTTTAAATGGACTCTTTTTCGCTGAACCTTCTTTCAGAACACCTCCAGCTCCAACAATGAAACTTGGATCAATATGAATACTCACATCAAAATCCCCCCATACCCCATGAAATTCTCTTCCTACATAAGGATGTGCATGCCAGCCTTGGTAATCATACTCTGAAAGCTTCGGATACCATTGAGACATAGAAAGAGATATGCCCTCTTTATTTTCTCTTCCCGATCTTCGGATTTGCACGGGCACCTGGGAATTGAACTCCATATATAACAGAGTCGATGCTCCAGGTAAGATGGGACTAGGCAGGTCCACTTCTAATACTGTCCCCTCTACACGATAATCACAGGGCGCACCATCCATCTCTAGTTTATCAATTTTGTGATAGCCAATTTCGTTTTCCTTTAAATGATAAATTCTATCCGTCACCCTACCATCTGGATCTTCTATACTTCTTGAACGCACATCCATCATAGAACCTGGCTGGAAGGCATTAAAGAACAAATGATAAAATACACGGTCAAGTGTGTCAGGAGAATTGTTTGTATAGACAATATGTTGTTTTCCTGTAAATTGGAAAGTTTCAACATCCATATCTATTTCCATTTTATACTGTACATGCTGTTGCCACCGTTCAGCCGTTTGGGAAAAACAAAATGAACAAGCAATCAATAGAAGTAGGTTAATATTAAGCAGTTTCTGAATCATTAAAATGAATTTTTGAAAAAAGATAATCCCATGATTTCCAATTATATTTCTTAGCACTTAAGAATAAAAATATGCACGCACTTACCAGGAATACTATATATAAATGTACGGGATTCATATTGGATGTTTTAAATATTGTATCTGTTTGTATTGCGCCTCCCTCATACGACAATATCAGAGCGCCATATATATTTGTTGCTGCATGCACGCCCAGTGCGAGTTCCAAACTATCATCCATAATTGTCATAATACCGAGTACCAAACCAGCACTAATATAATAGGCTTGCATAATTCCCATACCATACTGTTGGATTTCTGGATTACTCCCATGAATAGCACCAAATAAAATAGAAGTTAACAATAAAGGACCCCATCTATTCTTAAATATTGCACCAAAACCCTGCATCAAATAACCTCTAAACACAAGTTCTTCAAAAGACGTTTGTATCGGAAATATGAGAATAGCAATAAAGAAGAGAGGAATGAATTTTTTAATATTAAAATTGAAGCTGTAGTTTTCAGGATACATAAAATACATGACCGCTTCGAATACAATTCCTAGAAGAAACCATACACCAAAGCCCCACAAAATCTTACCATAATCAATTTGCGCATTGGGAGTAATTAGATCTTTGATCGATTTTTTATGAAAGAATCGTATGCCAATGTACAATCCGATCGTAGCAAAGATGAACATCATTAAAAGTAACAAGACTCCTACATTGTTGGAAATGCCCCAGGTAGAAAAGTCAGGATTACTCATCAATTCGGTCAATTCATCCATACCCAAGCTAGGGTCCTCATCCATCTTCTTCAATAAGATAGCTGTCAGAGGCATTTGTCCAATAAAATAACCAAAACCTATGAGTAGAATTGTTAGAAAGTACTGCCACAGTTCATTTTCTCCTTTCTCTACAAGCTTAAAAAACATGCTTTTCTATTTGATTTTAAAGGTATTAATAATTTCTTTCTTAGCCACAGTGCTGATATAATTTGAAGAAAAGATTAATTTTGGGTAAATATCATAATAATAGCATGAAGTCTAAAATTAGTGTATTCGCAATCGGGTTTATTTTAGTAGCTGCATTAAGCAGATTATTACCTCATCCACCTAACTTCACCCCTATAGGTGCTATGGCCTTGCTGGGCGGATCCTATTTAGGCAAAAAGCACATGAAATTCATACTACCTATTGCTGCCTTGTTCTTATCTGATTTTATATTGAATAACACAATTATGCGCGAGTGGTATGCTGAATCTGGAGGAATTATATTTTTTACGCGCTCTATGCTATGGGTATATATGTCCTTTGCAATTATGATATTGTTTGGAAGCTATATTCTTAGAAAAAGAAATTTTAAAAATATTGCTTTAGGGACCGTTGGCGTTTCTGTTATCTTCTTCTTGATTACAAATTTTGGTGTTTGGATCAGTTCAGGAATGTATCCAAAAAATATAGCTGGACTTCTCGCCTGCTTTGCCGCAGGATTACCTTTTTTCCTTAATACTATTTTAGGTAATGTATTCTTTGTATTGCTAGGATTTGGAGCACTACAATTATTAGAAAATAGATTTAATTTAACTCCAGCAAGAACATAACTATTTTACCTCATCAGGATATTCTATACGAACATGATTGATGCTCCTTAGGAGTGACTTAAAGACTGTCATACATTCCTCCAATTCAGCGAAACTCAGTTCTGAATCATCTAACTGTCCCTGTGATATCTTGTAATTCACAATCTTACTGACAAGTTCATCAATGTCTTGGCCAGTTGGACTCTTTAAACTCTTGGAAGCAGCTTCTAAGGAGTCCGCAATCATCAAGATGGTTTGCTCCTTAGTTTTTGGTTTAGGACCAGGGTATCTAAACAATGACTCATCAAATTCTCGATCTGGTTCGGCATTCTTTTGATTCCGATAAAAATATTCAACACGTGTTGTTCCATGATGTGTTGTTATAAAGTCAATGATTACTTGAGGCAGCTTTGCCTTTTTCGCCATCTTCTCCCCCTCTACGATATGGTCAATAATAATCTTTGCAGACTCGAAATTATTATTCAATTCTGCATGCATATTCTTTCCACCCGAATTTTCAATATAAAATTCTGGCTGTTTCATTTTACCAATATCATGATACAGTGCTGCAGTTTTCACAAGCAATGAATTGCCTCCAATTTTTTCTGTCGCAGCTTCAGCAAGGTTCGCCACCTGCAAGGAATGTTGCAGTGTACCGGGAGCTTTAATGGACAGTTCCTTTAGTAAGGGCCTATTCATATCAGAGAGTTCTCTCAGCGAAACGGAGGAAGTAAATCCAAAGATTTTTTCCAAAAGCGGAATAAAGGGATATGCCAGTAAAAGAAGTACCGCATTCAGCGCCAACCACATAAATGTTTTCCATTGGACAGTAGCGAAACTACCTTCCTTGATTAACGAAAGTCCTAGGTAGGCTAAAACATAGGCAGCTAGTATAATAACTATAGCTATAAAAAATTTGTTCCAATAACGCGTATCTGAAAATATCAACACGGCTACTATTCCTGCAAAGATTTGTAGAAAAGTAAATTCATAACCAAGACTAGACAAAAAGCTAGCGATAAGCACAACTACTACATGTACAAATAACGCTAAGCGTTCACCATAAAAGTTTTTAATCACTATAGGTGCTATACAAAACGGAATAAGATAGGTGCTTAGAGATGAATTTTCTTCAATTGCAAAGACAAGAAAACCAAATAATAAAGGCCACATCAAGATAAACACTAGACTTCCAAGGTTATCATCAATTTGAGGGAAGTACCTTGCCAGATAAAACATTAAGACGCCTATTATTAAACAGGTCAATAAGAGATATCCAGCAAAAACTACCCAATAATTATCAATTCCTTTGGCACCCTGCCCATTCTTCTCCTCTAAAGACATTAACTTCCTATAGGTATACTCATCGATGAGCTCTCCTTTAGAAACTATCTTTTCATCCTTTTTTACTACTCCATCATTTAGAGGCCACTTTGCCACTGCAGATTCAATTCTCTTTTTATGCTCTGAATCGTTATAATTATATGTTGGCTTTATTATGTTTTGAAGATCGGCTGAATTAATTGTTCCCTCTGAGACTCCAATTTTCATCAACTCCTCTTTCAATAAACTACTAAATTCATTTACATCATACATTGAACTGGCGTCCACGGTTCTCGTACCAGAATCTAGCAATAATTCAAATTTAAGGCTGCGTTCCTTTTTACTTACTATACCTTTTATGAATTCGTCTGCTAATTTACCAGCCATAAAATCTTTATAAGATTCTACCTCTGGAATTACCTGGCCTAACTCCGTGAGTAAACTTTCTAGCATGATGCCTTCTGAAGCATTACTCTTAGTATACACTGCAGGGATAGAGCTGCTTAATTTTGCTTTTTCTTTGCTTATTTGCTCTTTTGATTTCCTTACAGGAAGATCATAGGGTGCATACAAATCTGCCCCTTTCCAAATCTCACCTTGTTTCTGCACATGAACAGAATTCTTTTTGGCAGGAAATAGAAAAGATAATGCAATGATTACTCCTAATACAAAAAGTAATTTCAACGCATCTTTTAAATTGAACTTCTTCTTAGTGCCTTCTTCCATTATGGATGTAAAAATAAGAAAATGGTAGACCCAAAAGCTATAATTTTGGATCCCAAGGGATTTCTTTGACCTTTTGTTCAAAAGCAATAAATCGACTCAGCACAAATAGGTAGTCAGATAGACGGTTCAGAACCTTAATGATATGACTATCAACGGTTTCGCTTTCAGCAAGATGTACTACGCGTCTTTCTGCTCTGCGACAAACAGTCCTTGCGATATGACAATGAGAAACTTTAACACTTCCACCAGGTAAAATAAAGGTTTTTAAAGGCTCTAAAGCCACATTCATCTTATCTATGGCTTCCTCCAACTCTTTAATTAAACCAATTTTGATCTCAGGTAATTTAAAACCTGCATCCTCATCTGAAGCTAGATGCGAACCTATGTTAAAAAGTTGTACTTGTATTTTTCTTAGAAAACTCTCTACTTCACTATTGATAGACTCATCCGCAAGCAAACCTATCCAACTATTTAGTTCATCAACCGTTCCGTAGGATTCTATTCTGATATGATGTTTTGCAAGTCTTTTCTTTCCATAAAGACCTGTTGTACCATCATCACCTGTGCGTGTATAAATTTTCATCTTATATTAAATCATCTTCAGTAATATCGCCTACATAATCTTTTGCGGCAGCCATATCCTCATTATTAGCACCTTCAGGTAGATCGAATCCATAAGTTGATTGATCTGCTCGAATGATGTTTAAATTTTTCTTATCCGTCTCTACTAAACCATCTCTTAATCGTACAATTCTGTGTGCATGTTCTGAAATATCAGGCTCATGCGTGACAAGAATAATCGTATTTCCATTGGCATTGATGTTTTCAAAAATTCGCATGATTTCAATGGAGGTTTTTGTATCCAAGTTACCTGTAGGTTCATCTGCCAAAATAATTGCTGGATTATTCACCAGCGCTCTTGCAATTGCAACACGTTGTCTTTGTCCACCTGATAACTCATTTGGCTTGTGATGTACCCTATCCCCTAAACCTACAATTTCCAAGACCTCCATAGCGCGATCCTCCCTCTTCTTTTTACTCCAACCCGTATATACTAATGGAAGAGCCACATTATCTAGAGATGAAATACGCGGTAACAGATTAAAGGTTTGGAATACAAAACCAATCTCTTTATTACGTACCTCGGCCAATTCACCATCAGACATTGAACTCACATTCACTCCATTCAGGATGTAGTCCCCTCGAGTGGGTGTATCCAAACAGCCTATCAGATTCATTAGAGTACTTTTACCACTTCCAGATGGCCCCATCAGAGCAACATATTCATTAGAATACACATCTAAAGTAATGGTTTTAAGTGCTTCCACTTTTTCAGCACCCATTACATAGGTTTTATTGAGATCGATTGTCTCTATTATCTTTGTAGACATAGTTGCAATTTAGTTAATACTTGGAATAAATATAGCTCAAGTATCTATAATAGCTAGTATTTATTAGACGAGTACAGATTCTTAGCTGCCTAAGAAAACTGGATGGATAAGAATTGTATATTTGTCAACCCAAAAGCAGCAAACTTTAATTTGGACAAGAAAATTCGCCATATCGCAGTTGCCGGTAATATAGGTGCCGGAAAAACAACCCTTTCTGAGAAGTTATCTAATCATTATGGTTGGGAAGTTCAATATGAAGATACGACCCACAATCCCTATTTAAGTGATTTCTATAATGACATGCAGAGATGGTCATTTAATCTGCAGATCTACTTTCTGAATAGCAGATACAGACAGATTCTGGAAATTCAGGAAGGGAATAAAACCATTATGCAGGATCGGACAATTTATGAAGATGCTCATATTTTCGCTCCTAACTTACATGAAATGGGATTGATGACTAAACGCGACTTTGAGAACTATCTTGATTTATTTAAAATTATGGTGGCACAGGTAAAAGGCCCCGACCTACTCATCTATCTTAAAGCAAGTATTCCTACCCTGGTTGACCATATACAAAACCGTGGACGCGATTATGAGGGTAATATGAGTCTCGACTACCTGAAGCGATTGAATGAAAAGTATGACAAATGGATAGACAATTACTCTGAAGGAAAATTACTAGTAATTGATGCGGACTCCAACGATTTTGTTAACAATCCTGAAGACCTTGGAAAAATTATATCGGCTGTAGACACAGAACTTTACGGACTTTTCTAATGTTCCAATCACATGTACAAAGAATTACTGTCTGAACTTGACCATACCAACACAAGTCTTGTTGCTGTCTCCAAGACTAAGGCGAACGAACAGATTCTAGAGTTATACCAGCAGGGTCAGCGCATTTTTGGTGAAAATCGTGTACAAGAATTAGTGCAAAAAAGCACACAGCTTCCTACTGACATACACTGGCATTTTATTGGAAGCCTTCAGCGTAAAAAAGTAAAACAACTCGTCCCCCTTGTCAGTCTAATCCATTCTGTAGACTCGATTGCTCTATTAGAAAAAATAGAATCGGAGGCAGAAAAAATCAATAGACATATTGATGTACTCTTACAGTTTCATATTGCCACAGAAACTACCAAACAAGGCTTAGAGCTAAACAGCCTAAGTGAAGAGTCCTTAAGTACTATTACAGCTTTAAAGCACGTACAAATATGTGGAGTTATGGGTATGGCTAGTTTTGTAGATGATAAGGATCAGATTCGAAAAGAGTTTCGTGCATTAAAAGAGGTTTTTAATCAACTCAAGAAAACACAGTTTGCACAAGAAGAAAAGTTTCAAATCATATCTATGGGTATGTCTGGTGATTATAAAATAGCCATCGAAGAAGGTGCAAACATGGTTAGAATTGGCAGTCTACTGTTTGGAGCACGATAAGAGTATCCGTTAATAGATATAAAATCATATCTCGTAGAATTCTTTCTATTATTCGCTCGCTAAATCTGTATATTTCATCGTATTCGGCATTAAATAAGTTTATTTTTGTAATCTAAAATTAAATCTAATATGAAATTTCTTTATTCTTTAATTTTTTCATGCATAAGCTTAGCTGCATTTGCCCAAGTTAATCTGAATGTTGAATTACTTTCCTCTGTCAGCTATGACAGTGCGGGAAATGATGTGTGGGGCTATGCTGCACCTGACGGTTCAGAATATGCACTTTTTGGTACTCGGAATGGTGTTTCTGTTGTCAATGTCACTGATCCTACCAATCCTGTGGAAGTAGATTTTATTGAACAACAAGGATCTACTTGGAGAGACATGAAGACATGGGGAGAATATGCCTATGTAGTAGCAGATCAGGGAGGAACAACAGATGGTTTACTCATTATCGATATGCGTGATCTACCGAACTCCATAAGCTGGGAGAATGTGAACCCTGAAGTGGAAGGCAATACAATTAACAGATGCCATAACATCTATATTGATGAGTTTGGTTATGCCTATCTAGCAGGTTGCAATGTCAATCGTGGCGGCATAGTTATTTTCGATGTATTTTCAAATCCAGGTGAGGCGGAACTCATAAGCCTCATGCCTGACACCTATTCGCATGATGTATATGTAAGAGAAAATATTGTGTATAGTTCAGAAATAAATGAGGGAGAATTTGCTGCCTATGGTGTTGAAGACAAACAAAATATAAGTGAATTAGGAAGACAAAGTACTCCATTCAATTTTACACATAATACCTGGCTTTCTGATGATGGAAACATACTATTTACAACTGATGAGAGAGCGAATGCACCTGTCGCAGCCTATGATGTATCTGATTTAAGTAATATCACGTACTTGGATGAATTTAGGCCGAAGACAACGATTGGTTCAAATGTTATTCCTCACAACGTACATGTATGGGATGACTACCTTATTGTTTCGTATTATACAGATGGTTGTATCTTAGTAGATGCTTCTCGTCCTGAAAACCTTATTGAGGTTGGAAATTTTGATACCTATATTCCTGCAAATGCTGGATTCAATGGTGCATGGGGGGCCTATCCATTTTTACCTTCTGGAATTATTTTAGTGGGTGATATTAATAATGGTTTATTTATTCTAGGACCTACTTATGTTAGAGCCTCATTCCTAGAAGGTACTGTTCTTGACAGAGATTCTGGATTACCTATCAACAATGCTATAGTCAGTATCGACGAATTATTATTAACAGAACAAACTACACCGACTGGAGAATATAAAACAGGAACTGCTATTGAAGGAATGTATTCAATTACAGCTACAGCCTTCGGTTATGAACCTCAGACATTTACTGACATTGCATTAAGTTCTGGAATTGTAACGATGGTTGATTTTGAACTTGAGCCTTCTCCTACGGTAAATCTTACTGTAAACTTAATTGAAAAATCAACTGGCAATCCTGTCCCAGAGGGGAAAATCATTTTGACAAGAGATGAAGAAGAATTTGAAATAACAACGGACGTAAATGGAGTTGCAAATTTACCATCACTATTTGCAGGAAATTACGGCCTAGTTGCAGGAGCATGGGGCTATAAGTATAACATACTGGATGAGCAAGAATTCAGTGAAGTTGACTTAAATCCTAGCATAACTATCGAGCTAGAAGAGGGATATGAAGATATCTTTTCACTCGACCTAGGTTGGGAAGAGTCCTTTTCGGGTTTTCAAGGTGCTTGGGAACGCGGCGTCCCTCAGGGAGCTAGTCCAGATGGTACCATATTCATTGCACCACCATTTGACTCTGAATCGGACCCACTTAACCATGCCTTTGCCACAGGAAACACTTCTGATTTTCAAGGAGGTGTACTTTTTGGAGAAGCAGTTTTAAGATCACCAATGATGGATCTTAGTTCATTTGCAAACCCTGCACTCAGTTATGATTATTGGTATTGGGCAACCGACTTTGCAGGTACTCCTGCAGATAATACTCTTAATGTATTTGTCACGAATGGCACAGATCAAGTCCTTATAGATCAAATTTCATTTGAAACATTTGGAATTATTGATTGGGAATCAAGATCGCCTATCGAGCTTGCAAGTTTAGTTGAAATCACTGAGAACATGCAGTTAGTTATTCAAGCTAGTTTACCAGGCATGCCTAATATAGCAATGGATGTTTCTTTCGATAATTTCTTAGTGCAAGACCTGCCTCCTTCATCTACCGAAGATGTGATTACAGATCTAAACATACTCTCCTATCCTAATCCCTTTACTGACGAAATCACTATATCTATTCCACTAGATTTTCAGACAGAAAATAGTGTTATAGAAGTGTATGATACACAGGGTAAGTTGATGCAAAAGCAAAGTGTGGCAAATACAAACACGATAGAAATTGGATCCCAATTAAATGCTGGTGTTTATATGTTTAGTCTTAGATCTACGAAGCAATTGACCAAACCAATTAAGATTATAAAGATGTAATTTGATATTACTTACCCATTAAGATGAGGCCACTTCTTTACGGAAGTGGTCTTTTTTTATTGGACTACAATCTTCTTACTTACTACGCCTTCATTTGTAAATATTGTTAGCAGATACATACCAGTAGAAAGATTGCTCGTAGAAATTTTAGATGCAGGATTCTTTATAGCACGTACTTTTTTGCCTGATATATCAAACAACTGTACTTCTTCAATAGAATGCTTAGATGAGATAGTCAGAAAGTCAGAGACAGGGTTAGGATAAATACTAAATTTCTGGCTTAATAACTCATCTTCCGTATTTGTCATTTCACCCTTGGCTAACTCAGTATTAAAAAAGGAAAGCCCTCCTCGGTAATTTCCTAAGACCATTTCCAAAAAACCATCATTGTCAATATCGGCAAACGCAGGGACTGATCTTTTTCCTTGACGCATAGTTAAGAAGTCGCCATCCACCTCTCCAAATACACCATCCAAATTACCAATAATATTATTATACAATTTTAGGCGGCCAGCATCATTACCCACAACGAGAAGTAGTTCGTCATCTACTTCAATAAATCTAGGTGCTGCAGAAGGTCGTGTACTTATAAACTCTTCCTGTACATTTACTTGACCCAGAGTTGGAGTATTGGGCGCGATTCCAATATTAGCTTCAAAAATAGGATCACCTACTGAGCCAATATTTTGCAAATAATTTAGACTGCCTCTCATATCTGCAGTTCCATTATTATTTTGTTCTCCTATCACAAGGTCCATTAGGCCATCTTCATTCAAATCAACCATGTCCACATGCACATTGCTTCCTACATCAATATCTTGATATTCATAAATAGGTGCAGCAAAATCTAAAGGGTTCCCCTCCCCTGCAATGTTTTCATAGTAGTAGAAAAAGCCCTTATCATCACCTACTAACAAATCTATATCTCCATCAGAATCTAAATCTCCAAAACTGGGTGCCGGTTTGGTAGAAATATCTTTAAACTGTGAAAAACTCAACCAATCTTCATCTACTACATCAAATTCGGGATTTTCTAAGCTCCCTACATTTTTTAAGTATATAAGTTGTAAGACTGAATTTGCACCTAATAGAAATTCACCACTGGATCCTACTATAATATCCTGTAGACCGTCTTGATCTACATCAACAAAAGAGGGACTAGAGAAACTTCCAAAGTCTAAGACATCTTCAAGTAAGAAATCTTTCTGTTGAAAAGAAAAATTAAATGTACCATCTGTGGCAGTGTTTCGATAGTACCATACATTATTCAAATTCGCATTGACATTATCTTGACTCGGAGCAACAAGAAGGTCGTCAAATCCATCTTGGTCTACATCCACTATATGGCTACCTAAGAAAATAGGCATATCTGCAGGAAAATTGTAACTGGGAAATGTTTCATCTTGTTCTGTCATCCATGCATTGTCAATCGTTCCTCCATTACTGAGAAATACTAGATGATCATTTGATAAATCGCCTATGAGCAAATCTAAATCATTGTCATTATCTACATCAAATGATGTTACCGTAGATCCTGCATGTAAAACTTTCAACTCTTCTTCATCTTCCTCCTTTAATCCTGTTGCACATTCATCCATGTTTGCACTTAACGTAATATCCTGAGAAAAAGAGTTTTCAAAGAATCTACCAAAACAAGATTCTTCCACTTCCATATCGAAGGTATCTAATCCTAAGCCTCTTTCTACTGCATAATTTCTGTAATATCTTAGATAGCTACCCCCATTATCAAAGGCAAGCAAATCTACATCACCATCCCCATCTACATCATCAATAGACGGAAGATCTCCAGCACTTACAAAGACTGGAATGGTACTATCTAACCAAGGATGTTGTAAGACATCTCCCCTAGGAAGATCAAACTTGAATAACTCATAGTTAATCACATTGCCATTGCGTTTTCCAGTCCATATTTCCACGCCATCCAAAGACTGTACACTTGGACAAGTAAATATATCTTCTACCCCATCTTGGTTATAATCATAAAAGCGAACCCACTTACGCAAGCCCAAGAAATGTACATTCAAATCGTATGCGTAATTGTAATCCCCATTGTCAAATAAAAAGACAGAAAATACATTACCTGGTTTATCAAACACAAGCATGTCCAAATCTCCATCATTATCAAAGTCTGTTTGATTGAATTGGGGTGAATCAAAACCACCAACAAATGGATTGGCTAATAATTTACCATTAGAATTAGTCACTGGACAGGTAAAAAAAGAATTGTCCTGGGCCATTCCTATAAAACCAAGAAGTCCAAAGAAACTGATGAGATAAATTATACGCATATCCTATTTAGATTTATTTGCTAATTTAACGATTGTATACCAAGCTTAAGAGCCAAATGAAAAAACTTCAACTTTTATTCTGTTTACTAGTCCTTAATATAACCTTGCATGCACAGAGTCTTAAGGATAGCGTACAAGTTACTACTATTCAACAGCAAGTTGATTTAAAGGATTTTGAGATTAGATCAGAATCTGGTGCTTTCGTCGTCTACAGCAACAATCTGCAAGGAAATGCTTCCATACAATTAAATGGTGAATCTAAACCCTTATCATTTACAAATGGAAAAGCAACATTAAAAGTAGAAACAGATAAAAAAGGTGGATTGTTTTACGCGGAGAGCGCAAACACCAATAAACTATATCATTTAAGTAAAAAAGAGAATTCAAGATCAAAGCATATTCCGCTTTGGCTGTCTCTGCTTCCGCCACTTATTGCTATCGTATTTGCACTAATTTTTAAAGAAGTTACTGTTTCACTATTCTTAGGAATCTGGTCTGGAGCCTTTATTGCTGGAGGTATGCGATGGACCTCATTCTTTTATTGGATTGAATCCATCTGGAAGGTGGTATCAGAGTATGTAACAAGTTCTTTGCAGGATTCTGGTCATATCTCCGTCATTGTATTTTCTCTCCTGATAGGAGGTTTGGTTGCTATCATTTCAAAGAATGGTGGTATGGCAGGTGTAGTAGCTTCTTTATCGAAATATGCTCAAACCGCCAGATCAACACAGTTCGTTACCTGGATTCTGGGAATTGCTATTTTCTTTGATGACTATGCAAATACTTTGATAGTAGGAAATACAATGCGGTCAGCAACAGATAAATTTAGAATAAGCAGGGAAAAATTAGCCTATATCGTGGATAGTACCGCAGCTCCAGTATCGGCAATTGCCTTTATTACAACGTGGATTGGGGCCGAACTAGGATATATAGGAGACGGTATGGCTAAAATTGAAATGGCTAATAGCATGACGCCCTATGCCATCTTTTTACAATCATTAAAGTATGCTTTCTATCCTGTTCTCACCTTGTTTTTTATTCTTGTAATCATCTATACAAGAAAGGATTATGGTGCTATGTTTAAAGCAGAACTTAGAGCAAGAAGTACAGGTCAGGTCTCCCCTGCCAGAACCTCCGATGAAGATGAACCAGACATGGAAGACCTAAGTCCGGTAAAGAATGCTCCGAATAAATGGCAGTATGCAGTTATCCCAATATTAACCGTGATCTTTGTGACTATTTACGGTCTCCTACATACTGGCTTTGAAAGTATAAATGACAGTTTGCGCGCTGCAAATGAAGGCGCTCTGTATGGCTGGGGCTATACATGGGATAATATGGCTAGCCTTGCTGGAGATGGATCTTCAGGATTTTTCAATAAACTAGGCAATCTCATAGGAGCTTCTGATAGCTATGTCGCCTTGCTTTGGTCTTCCCTATCTGGGGTGATTGTAGCGCTTGCAATGACTGTTTTTGGAAGAATTATGAGCTTATTTGACACCATGCATTGGATGGTAACTGGCTTTAAAACGATGCTACCGGCTATTATAATACTGACTCTTGCCTGGGCACTTGCTATAACGACGGACCAATTACATACTGCTGATTTTTTAAGTTCCGCTTTACAGGACAATATTCACCCCTATGCTGTACCTGCACTCATATTTGTACTTTCTGCAGGAATAGCCTTTTCTACTGGTTCTAGTTGGAGTACAATGGCAATTCTTTACCCAATAGCAATTCCTACAACCTGGGCAATTTGTAATGCCTATGGCTTATCCCCAGATGCGAGCTTCGAAATACTTCTTTGTTCCATATCTACAGTGCTGGCAGCCAGTGTGTTAGGTGATCATTGCTCTCCTATATCTGATACGACTATTCTAAGCTCTCTAGCCACTGATTGTAACCATATTGACCATGTAAAAACTCAGCTACCCTATGCCTTGACAGTAGGCATAGTCAGTATAATTGGTATCACGGTCTCTATAATTTTAGGCGGAGGCTGGATGGTTTGTTTACTTATTTTATTGCTTTCTATGGGAATCCTTGTACTTTTGGTGCATAAATTAGGTAAAAAGATTCCACCTGAGTTTGAAAATAATTTGCTGTAAATCTAAGTTTAGTTTTCAGAAAGAATTTTCTCGGAATTTTTATTTGAATTTTAAATTCTTCTTAACACATAAAAAGAAGGATCATCGTCTTTACTTTATAAATCAAGGACTATGAATATACATAACCGACAAGAGAAAGAAGTGCAGCAGAAAAAGATGCGTACTTCATTAGGTATTCATCTAGGAATATTAGCCCTTGCTTTTTTTATTGGATGCCCCCAAAATCAAGCAGAGGACAAAGAGTACGAGATTGCTGTAAACTTTCAGCAAATAGATTTCACCTTTGACAAAGCATCTAATAGTACAAAATCGGAGTCAACCGAGGGTGCTAAAAGAGAAAAACAAGAAGCAATACCTGAGGTGCCAAAACCAGAGATCAAGGAAGTAGAAGTTCCAAAGCCAGAGGTCAAGCAACCTGAGGTTGTTAAAACGCCTCCTAAACCTACGACGCCTATAATTTCAGAAACGACTATAGAAGAGCCTGAACCAGAAGTTGTAGCTGTGGAAGAAGAAGTTGAAATGGACGATCCAGAACCAGAGGTAGTTCCAGATCCACCTAAACCCGCACCCAAAAGAGTTGAAACTACAAGTAAGCCTAAACCTGCTAAGTCAAAGCCTACTACAACTAGTTCGGGGAAACCATCCACCGATACGGGTAAACCATCAAAAACTGATGGCACTAAATCAGGAACTGGCAAAGGAAATACTGGTACTGGAGCTGGTAAAGACAGTAAAGGTGATGATGGAGACAGTGGCATAGGATCCGGTGGTGCTGGCGAAGGAGATTACGATGATTCTGGAAATGGCGTATTTGGAAGAAGAGTAATTTATAGAAATATAAAAGCTGTACTTGATGTCGGTTTTGACAACCAAAAAGGGAGTAAGATTGTTGCAAAGTTTTGTGTTGCAAGACCTGGTAACGTCACCTTTGTTGAAATCATGGATGAGACCACAGCTATCATAACAAGAGCCAAAATGAAAGCTGTCATGGACGCCTTATACGGTTACAAAGTAGAGCCTGACTTCAAAGCACCTAGAGAACAGTGCGGGAAAATCACAATTTCTTTAGATGTGAATGCATTGTGGGGAGGTGAATAAAGTCAAACAAAAAAATTATACAATCCTAAAAAGGTGCATTTCGATGCACCTTTTTTAGTTTTACACAAACTGAATCATAGATTGAAAGCATTTTCACTATACGAACTGAATGAGTATGTCAAACGCGTCATCGCGTTGAACTTTGAAGAACCGCTATGGATAAAATGTGAAATATCACAACTCAATGAGACTAGAGGAAATTATTACCTTGAACTGATTGAAAAGGATGAAGCGACTGGCAATGTCATTGCAAAAAGCTCTGCCGCCATCTGGTATAAATCGGCCCTATTCATCAAAAAGAAATTAGGAGATCTATTTCATTCTGTATTGCAAGCAGGAAGTGAGGTCAAATTAAAAGTCCAAGTAGAATTTCATGAGCAATATGGATTCAAACTTGTTATTGAAGATATTGATGCAGAGTACACTATAGGACAGCACGAATTAAGCAAAAGAAAGACCTACGAAAAATTACAAAAGGAAGGAGTACTCAACAATAACGAGGAACTTAGTTTAAAATCTGTTAATCAAAATATTGCTATCGTCAGTTCCAAAAGAGCAGCCGGCCTCCAAGATTTTATTGCCCAACTTGAAAATAATCAGTACGGGTATATGTTTGGGCTAAGTCTTTTTGATTCTGCCGTGCAGGGACAAAAAGCATCTGCAGAAATCGTCAGTTCCTTGCAATTGATTGAAGAACATCGTGATAAATACGACTGCGTCGTAATTATTAGAGGTGGTGGATCAAAGATGGATTTAGCTGCCTTTGATTCATACGATATAGCAAAACAGATAACGCAAATGAGCCTTCCAGTCATCTCTGGGATTGGACATGATATCGATAACACAATTACTGACATCGTATCCCATACCTCTTTAAAAACACCCACAGCTGTAGCCGACTTCCTAATAGAAAACTTAGTTGACTTTGAATCCCAAGTACTCACCACGTTTTCACAAATTGAACAGCTAAGTAAAACTATCATCAGTAAGCAGAGATATGACCTAGACGCAGCAGAACAATATCTGAATACGGTACTCAGCAAGAAGGTCATTGCGGAACAAAACAAATTAAGTTTAGCAGCTAACCAAATTAAACATCTTGTAAATAACACCTTCTCTAAGCAAAAATCCTTCTTAAACATGGCAGAAAAAGTCTTGCATGGCTACTCCTTTGACAAGGTTCTAAAACGTGGATTTTCTTATACTACGCAAGAAGGCAACATTATAACTAAGAAATCGGATCTCGCTTTAAATAAGGCGATCACCATCCATTACTTTGACGGAAACATAAATACGAAAATCGATGAGTAAAAATATACCTAAAAATTACGACAAAGCAGTAAAGGAACTGAATACGATTCTTAATGACTTAGAGGAAGAAAATGTAAGCATCGATAAATTAACTGAGAAAGTAAATAGAGCCAAAGAGTTACTTGTCTTTTGCAACGCCAAACTGCGTTCCATTGAACTGGAGTTTGACGAGGAAGAATAGTTATTGTTTTAAACGGTATGCCGCAATTAAACCAATCATGGTATCATAAGAGAGAATACCTTCCCGTACTCCATTTGCCTTTAAATAATTATCATAAATTTTATCCCTAGCATTCGGCATTAATTCTTCATACTTATTGAGATAGATATTAATCTGATCCAAATCTGATACAACACGAGGATCTAATTGCTCTCTAAAGTCACTATAGTATTTAGAATCATAGCGTATTACTGCTCTTGCTAGATAGCGATAATATGCCATCGCGGCTGAATACTGCACATAGGGATCAGTCATGTTTGAGCAAACTAAATATGCTAATAAATTACATTCTCCCTCATCCGTTACTCCATACCCATGTGCCATTTCGTGTGCAATAGTGTTATTCCATTGTAAGGGATGTATGCTACTATCATAATGCCCTTCTAAGACATAAGGAATATAAATTCCAGAAGTACGCAGGCGCATTAATATACCCGGCATTAAGCCACGAACACGTACCCTGCCTCTAACAGAATAATCTAATGTTTGTAGGACAGCCTCTAATTCCTCTCTTATCTCCGATTCTTGTTTTGCCTTTTTTGGAGGGATTACTAAAAGACTGTCTTTAGATATCTCTAGACGTTTTTCTAATACAAGATGATATTGCTTACTGAGTTCAGTTTTAAGGTATTCTCCGTCTAGGTCTTTTACGCTTAAACCCATACGTTCCTTTACGGTACTTGCCTGATAATTATACCCCCACAGGAAGTAAAAGCATACCAAAAAGACTGAAATAAAGTTAAATAAGAAGGATAGCAGGCCTAGCCAAGACTCCTTTCTGTAGGCTTTATTAACTCCACTAAAAAGAAAATATATCAATACTGGCAAGCAGATATAAAGAAACGCAAAGGGCAAATATCCAATTGTATGATCATAAATAACTCGCAATAAGGCGAATACTCCATTTGTATATATGCTATCCGTGAGGGAGGGAAACAAGGAAAAAATGCCTAAGAAGCTAGCTCCTACCACCAAAAAGCCTAGTCCGAACGATATTTTAGCAATTATTTTCACCTAATTTAAAACTTTTGAAAGGTCTTCCACGTTACTTTTCATGTGTATACATGCAACTTATTTTAATAAGACAATGTTATGCTAATAATTACTAATAATTAATTAATCAAAAATTAAATACACGCAGATGGCTTTTGAATTTACAGATACCAATTTCCAAGATGTTGCTTTAGAAGGTGACAAATTATCAGTTGTTGACTTTTGGGCAGAATGGTGTGGACCTTGTAGGCTAGTTACACCTATCATTGAAGACCTAGCTAAGGAATACGATGGAAAAGCAAATATTGGAAAACTGAACGTTGATCACAACCAAGAAGTTTCTATGAAATATGGTGTGAGAAGCATTCCTACCATACTTTTCATTAAGAATGGAGAAGTAGTGGACAAACATGTTGGAGCTACTACCAAAGCAGCACTTACAGAAAAAATTGAAGCTCACATTTAGAATATTAATATATTTGAATGAAGCCCTTGGTCGTTTTCGGTTAAGGGTTTTTTATTTTCTACCTTTAGATTAAAGTGAGCGTATGAATTTTTTGCAGAAACACGATTTAAAAAAACTTGAGAACTTAGAATTACTAGCAAAACAGGTAGTAGAAGGATTTATCATAGGACTACACAAAAGTCCGTTTCATGGTTTTTCTGTAGAATTCGCAGAACATAGATTATACAATCAAGGAGAATCCACCAAAAATATCGATTGGAAGGTATTTGCACGTACCAACAAACTTTTTACCAAAAAATATGAGGAGGAAACCAATCTACGTTGTCAAATTGTGGTAGACAGCTCTTCGTCTATGTACTTCCCTAAGGATAGAAAAGAAAATGAGTTAAACAAGTTGCAATTTTCAGCACTTGCTGCTGCGTCATTAATGAACTTGTTAAAAAAACAAAGAGATGCATTTGGCTTGAGTTTATTTGAAGACACACTTCACATCCACAGCAAAGCAAAGTCAAGCACCACACATTATCGTCTTCTCCTTACCTATTTAGAAAAACTACTTGCAGATGATAATCTAAAGAAAACGACAGGTGCTGCAGAAACTTTACACGCAGTCGCTGAACGCATTCACAAGAGATCGCTCGTCGTGATTTTTAGTGACATGTTTGAAAACAAGGACCAACAAGAAGCAATTTTTTCTGCATTGCAACATTTAAAGTACAACAAACATGAAGTCGTTCTTTTCCATGTTGTGGATGAAGCACTTGAAGTAAATTTTGAATTTGAAAACCGCCCCTATCTTTTTGTAGACATGGAATCTGGAGAAGAGATCAAACTCCAATCAAATCAACTTCAAGAACTATACAAAGAACGTGTAGTGCAACTCAGAGAAGATCTTAGACAAAAGTGTTTGCAATACAAAATTGATTATATCGAGACCGACATCAATAAGGGCTTCCATGCCGTACTGGAAACCTATCTAGTGAAGCGTAAAAAAATGATGCACTAACAAAAATTCTATGTCCAAAAAATCTACTTGTTCTATGTTGGTAGATTCATTTTAATTACCTGCAATGTATTTATTGTCTTATTTAGAAAATTTAACAGCATTCCTAAGATTGTGTTAATACAAGTATCTTGCTTGCACACATCTTACCAGAGTCACGTTTCCTTTTTGTTTTTTATCAACAACCAATAAAACGACAAGAATGCAAAGATTAATTCTAATGGTACTTTTGTGCCTTCCCCTTTCTGTTTTCTCTCAAGAGCAGATTCATTTACAAGAAAAGAATGAGATTGGATTACAACTCAATGCAACAGATTTTTTAGGAACTAATGTATTACTAAACTATACCCGTCATATCAATGATAGGTTCTCACTTCAACTGGAAGCGGGTGGCAGCAGAGGATCCAATATCAACACTTACCTAGCCTCCTTTGGTTTTAGACGAATACTTTTTAAACATAAAAACTTTCAGATTCACACAGGTATGGACCTAAGTTATCAACACAGCAATTATGCATTTGATATACCACCTAACATCCGTCCTTTTCGCATCCAGCATCAATTCCATCTCGATATACCAATTCAACTTTCATATCATATCACAAAGGATATTAAAATCAATACCACCCTTAAACAAGGAATAAGTATATATGATAAATACAATGGGTTTGGTGGCAATTCGATAAGTCGAAGAATGTTCAACATTGGTATCTCTAAAAAATTCTAAAAATTTTCCTCAGCTTTAATACTCTCTTTTAGTTACTTGATGTGGGTGCATTGCTTTAAAGCAGTGCACCTTCTCTTTTTGTTCTTCTTTCCTAGCTAAAATACTTTTAGTAAACATCAAAATCAAATCTTATATTTAAGCATCAAAATATGATCATGATAAAACTGAATGAAATTAGCACAAGAGCTCCAGAAGGATTAAAAAAGAAACATATTGATAGTAAACGTAAAAAGATTGCAACGGAAATAGGTAGAAAAGTCGCCATTCTCCATGCACAGAAAAAGCATAGTCTTTTGATTGTTTTTCAGGGTATGGATAGTAGTGGTAAAGACGGTGCTACGAAACGTGTATTTGCTGGTTGCTCGCAATCGCATGTAAATACTGTAGGTTTTAAAAAGCCTACAGAAGAAGAGTTTGCTCATGATTTCCTATGGCGAATTCATAAAGAGATGCCGAGAAAGGGAGAGGTCAAAGTATTTATTCGTTCGCATTACGAAGATGTACTTATCCAACGGGTACACAATTGGATAGACGAAGAGCATGCACTTAAACGTATAGAATCTATAAATGCACTTGAGCGTCTTGTTCAATATGATAACAATACCACCATATTAAAATTTTACCTCCACCTGTCTAAAGAACGTCAGTTAGAAAAATTGCAAGAACGTATCGACGATCCATCTAGAAATTGGAAACATAATGATGGTGATTGGGAAGAGAGAAAGCTATGGGACAATTATAGATTCTGTTATGAGGACGCAATCAATAGATCAGAAGTTCCGTGGATAATAGCTCCTGTAGACCAGCGGTGGTATCGGAACTATTTTATTGCAAAAGAAGTACTTGCTGCTCTAGATAAGATGGATTTAGAACTACCGGTATTAGAAACTAAACCTGATTTTTCTGACCCATCCTATAGAGATATCTAAGAATATGGCAGATAAAATAAGAGTGGATAAGTGGCTTTGGACTGTACGTATTTTTAAGTCGAGATCCTTGGCAGCTACTGCATGTCGCGGGGGCAATGTCAAAATAAAGGATAAAAATGTTAAACCATCTCAACTCGTGTCTAGAGAAGATCATATTCGCGTGCATAAGGGTGGTTATAATTTCGAGTTTATTGTAAAGGATATATTAAAGACGCGCGTTTCTGCAACACTAGCTGCTCCTTGTTACGAAAATATCACTCCAGAGGCTGAACTGAATAAGTTCAAGAATTGGTTTATAGGCAAGGCGCGTAATGAAGTCAGAGAGAAAGGAAGCGGAAGACCTACCAAACGAGAACGACGCGAAATAGAAGATTATAAGTGGGAGCAACTTATGGACTTCCTTGATTTGGAAGAATAACTAATTCTATTTTTTCGGCTTATCTGAAACCTTCATTCGAATATTTGCCTGCACTACTTCTACCCCCTCAGTATCTAGCACTGATACTGCACAGATAACATGATCACAATTTTCCCAATCTACATGGGATAGGTCACAACTTGCTGTTAGATCTGTTTTTGCTTTCTTTAAATAAGAAACCTCCATCCCTGTAGGAATCCATCTTCGGTGCTTCGGAATAGAAGCTTCCATAAGTATACCTGCCGTAAATTCACAAAGATTACAAGAGGCAATCGCATGGACTGTTTTCAGATGATTATGTACTGCCTTTCTTTTACGCATGGAAGCACGCATATAATTAGGGCGTAACTCCTCTACCTGTGGCTTTATTGTTTTAAAATAAGGAGCCATGCCCGCTAATATTTTCGAAAACAAAACTTTACCAAAAGGTTTTCCATTAAATTTTTCTTGCAGCTTTAATACTCTATTCATCTTCCTTTATTTTAAGAACAAGTTTACCTCGCTTTTCTCCAGTAAATAGCCTTTGAAAGGTAGAATAAAAATTTTCAATACCTGAATACACATCTTCTTCCGTTTTTAGTTTTCCTTCCATCATCCACATGCCCATTTGCATCGCGGCTTCTTTATACCTATCTGCATAATCAAATACTATCATTCCTTCCATACGCGCACGATTCACAAGAAGTGATAAGTAATTATTTGGACCCTGTACTTTTTCTGCATTGTACTGAGAGATGGCCCCACATAGCACAACGCGCGCCTTCTTACGTAAAAATGCTAAGGATGTATCCAGAATGTCTCCTCCAACATTATCGAAGTAAACATCTATACCTTTAGGACAATGCTGTTTTAATGCTGCATACATATTCTCCTCTTTGTAATTAATACATGAAGTAAACCCTAATGTATTAACTACATAGTCACATTTCTCCTTGCTCCCTGCAATGCCAACAACCTCACAGCCTTTAATTTTTGCAATTTGTCCAACGATGCTACCAACTGCTCCGGCTGCACCAGATACTAAGACCCTATCTCCTTCTTTAATAGCCCCTACATCAAGAATTCCAAAATAAGCTGTCATACCAGGCATGCCCAAAACAGCAATATATTTTGTCATAGGAGCTAGAGAAGTATCCACCTTATAAAAACCTTTTCCATCTGTTTTTACATATTGCTGCACACCACCCATTCCAGAAAGCACATCACCCTCTTTAAACATCGGATGGCCATTTGATTGTATCACTTTACCAATACTTCCTGCGCGCATGACATCTCCAAGAGCAATTGGTTCAATGTATGATTTCGCCTCATTCATCCATCCACGCATCGCAGGGTCTAGAGAGACATAATGATTTTCAATTAGGAGTTCGCCGTCTTGAAGCTCCTGTAGTACATCTTCTTGCAAGTCCCAGCAATCTTCACTCGGCATGCCTACGGGTCTTTTCTGAAGAACTAACTTTTTATTTTTCATATGGATTCAAATTAGCAAAGAGATGAGAAAATGAAGGGAAATTGGCAAATAATTTTATTATTCCACGTTGATTTACAGCTTATTAGATTAGAATATCATTATTTGTCATACTTGACTATCTTTGCCGCCTCAAACTTAGAATTTTATGGCTTTACAATGTGGCATCGTAGGTTTACCCAATGTAGGAAAATCCACCCTCTTTAATGCGCTTACCTCTGCAAAGGCACTCGCAGCGAATTATCCGTTTGCAACCAAGGATCCCAACGTAGGGATTATCACGGTTCCAGATGAACGTCTAGATACATTAGCTGAGATTGTGAATCCTCAGAAGGTGCAACCTACCACTGTCGAAATAGTAGATATTGCTGGTCTAATTAAGGGGGCTAGTAAGGGAGAAGGACTCGGAAACCAATTCCTTTCCAATATTCGTGAGGTAGATGCCATCTTACATGTTGTGCGTTGCTTCCAAGATGATAACGTAGTACATGTAGATGGTTCAGTAGACCCAGTGCGAGATAAGGAAATCATCGATACTGAACTTATCCTGAAGGATCTGGATGGATTAGAAAAGCGATTAGAAAAATATAAAAAGGCAGCTAAGACTAATAATAAAGAAGACCTTCGGAATGTAGAATTGACCGAGGCAATTATGGCGCACTTAGAACAGGGTAAGCCAGCACGATCAATAGAACGTACAAAGGAAGATGCTCCGTTCTTCAAACAACTCTTTTTATTAACAGACAAACCCATCCTGTACATATGCAATGTAGATGAAAACTCAGTGGTGGATGGTAATGCGTTCACCAAGAAGTTTGAAGACTTAGTCAAAGATGAAAACGCGGAGACCATTCGGATTAGTGCCGCTATAGAAGCAGATATTGCAGAACTAGAAACACTAGAAGAAAAATTAGAATTTGTACAAGAGATGGGGCTCAAAGAACCTGGAGTCTTCCGTGTAACGCGTGCTGCCTATGCCCTTCTTAATCTTATCACCTATTTTACAGCGGGCGAAAAAGAAGTACGTGCATGGACTGTTATTAATGGTTCTACTGCACCACAAGCGGCTGGAGTAATTCATACTGATTTTGAAAAAGGCTTTATCCGCGCTGAGGTAATCAAATACAATGATTATGTTAGCCTAGGTTCAGAAAGTGCTGTTAAAGATGCAGGAAAAATGGCAGTGGAAGGGAAAGAATATATAGTGACGGATGGAGACATCATGCATTTTAGATTTAATGTATAGATGCGTGATATTTTCCTAAAACAGAGAAAAGGAACGTATACAAAGTGTACAGAGGATAAGGACAAATTATGATGGAAGATTTACTCTGCAGTAAAACTTCCATCATAGGCAAACTAACTATCCTTTAATTTCTTCCAGCGATTACACCACCATCTGTATCCCAGATAGCTCCAGTAACCCAAGAACTCCTATCCGAGAGTAAGAATAGAATACTATTTGCTATATCTTCAGGTGTACCTATTCTTCCTATTGGATGAAATTCATGAAATCCTTGTAAGGCTGTTTCTGCTTCAGACTTACCTCCAAATACTCCATGATAGACAGGCGTATTCACAACTGCCGGTGATACTGCATTTACGCGAATTTTATGATCTGCTAATTCCATAGCAAGATGCTGAGTAAGAGAGTGCAAACCAGCTTTTTGCATTGAATACGCAGAAGAAGGAGTAGCTTTAACTGCTTGTTTAGCCCACATAGAACCCACATTTACGATAGATCCTCCTCCACTGTTTTTCATGGCATTTGCAGTTGCCTGCGTTAAAAAGAAAAAGCCTCTATTCAAGTCTAGATATGAATCGTAATCATCTTGTGTGTGCTCCAGAAATGGTTTAGGGCCAAAGATTCCAGATGCATTTACAAGAAAATCAACATTAGACATTCCCTTAATCTGACCAATAAGTGAATTCACTTGTTCTGTATCGGTTATATCAACTCTATGCTTAATGAGATTTGGAGCCTCTTCAATTTTCTCAATACTTCTACCTACTACATGTACTGTAGCGCCTTGATTAAGTAATTGTTTTGCAGTGGCTTTTCCTATTCCACTGGTACCTCCAATAATGATTGCAACTTTGTTATTAAATTCTGACATATTATAATGAATTGTAGTAGACAGACTAGTCAGTCTACTGATGAATAAAAAATTTAGATTATTTTAGAACATATATTTTTTGCTTCCAGAATAGGCCATTCTTCTTGATGTAAGTGACTTTCTCCCACTGCTCCTTCGTACAATAAGTATATTTGACGTGTTAATGCACTATAGCTTTTCTTAGATTTCAATTTTAAATTAGAATGGACAAGTGTTTTAATAAAATCAATGAATTGTTTTTTTTGACTTTGGATTTCGTTTCTTATTAAAGTATTATTTTTAGGTAACTCTGCAATTGTCTTGATGCACCAACAACCATTAAAATCTTTATCTAGATAAAATTCTTTAAGAAAATCAAAAATGGCTAGTACTTGGGATTTCCCTTTTTTCTTAGCTAAGCAATACGTTTCTATATTATTTAAAAAAATAGAATTCATGTGTTTTAGATAAGCAATGCACAGTTCATCCTTTGATTTGAAATGGTTATAGAGAGTTGCTTTGGCAATACCTGCTTTTTCAATAATCTCATTTATACCTGTTGAATTATATCCATTCCGATAGAATAGATCAGATGCTGTTTGAATTATATTTTCTTGTACGCCTATTTTCATCTAGAACAAAGGTAAATGAAATTAAATAGGTAGACAAGTCTGTCTATCATAATTAATGTTCGCATTCCGACAGAAGTTATGCTTATCTCATTCTTTTGTAGGCTCCCTGCGTGTATACGCCTTTAATGTGTAGGAAAAATAATCATTGAAGAAAACTGACTGCGTGAGGGACAGTAAGGGAGCCTATCTGTGCTACGCAGGTAGCTAAGATAGTGCTGTCGCAGCCTGCTGCGACGGAACCCCTGCATGGCCCGACTCCATAGCATGGAGGCACGCCCAACAAATTATTACGATGTGCTAGAAATTGTTAGTTCGCTTAGGAATTCATGTACGTTACCTCCTTTACGGCTTTGATAACACGTTCTGGGTTTGGCAAATACTCGTCTACAAATACTTGGGCATAAGGCAGACTTGTATCTGCTGAATTAATTCTGGTTACGGGTGCATCTAAATAATCGAATGCGTATTTCTGGATTTCATAGGCTATCTCTGCTGAGACTCCTGCAAAAGGCCAAGACTCATCAACGACAACCATTCTGTTCGTCTTTTGTACTGACTTTACTAAGGTTTCGTGGTCGAGAGGACGTATCGTTCTTAAATCAATTACTTCTGCTGAGATACCTTCCTTTGCTAACTCATCTGCTGCCTTTTCTGCAACAAGAATCATTTTATTAAAAGAAACAATTGTGACATCAGTTCCTTCTCTTCTTACACGCGCCTTACCTATAGGTACTAGAATATCTCCTTCTGGAACATCTCCTTTGTATCCATAAAGTTGTTCGCTTTCCATCAAACAAATAGGGTCATCATCGCGTATAGCAGACTTAAGCAAGCCTTTGGCATCAGCGGGTTCTATACAAGAGATCACTTTTAATCCTGGGCAGTTTGCTAACCAAGATTCAAAGGTCTGTGAATGCTGTTGTGCCAATTGCCCAGCAGCACCTGAGGGTCCTCTAAACACGATCGGACAATTAAATTGGCCAGCACTTTGCGATAGTGTTTTTGCGGCATTATTGACTATTTGGTCAAAGGCAAGGACTGCAAAGTTCCATGTCATAAACTCTACAATAGGTCTGAGACCATTCATGGCAGCTCCTACCCCTATGCCAGCAAATCCAAGCTCAGCAATAGGTGTATCTATAACACGTTTTTCACCGTATTTATCTAATAGTCCTTTACTTACCTTATAAGCTCCGTTATATTCTGCTACTTCCTCTCCCATAAGGAATACCTTTTCATCACGAGCCATTTCCTCATCTAAAGCTTCTCCTAAAGCGTCTCTTAAGTTTATTATTCTTGACATAGTCACAATTTGAATGCAAATCTAAAAAAACTGGACTTTAAACCATAGAAATGCTGCCTTATAGAGCAAATACGCCAGATTTTAGTGAATGGAACGACAATTGCATTAATTTCGGTTAAATAATTGTGAACATATTGTGGCTTTAGGCGTTAATTGCGTCATAAAGCTGTATTTAAACTTGAATAGAGAATAATAATAAGGAATTTCATTACGTTTGATTCCTGATAATAACAACCTAGAAAATGAAAAATAGAATAATTAAGACATTAGCAAAGAGCTTTGTACTTCTTATACTACTAAGTACATTAAGTTCGTGTGGCAAAAAGGGATATGGATGTCCATATGACTTAAAGGCTCCAATCAGTTTTACTTTACCAATTAGTAAGTAAGAATTTGAACTGGATTGCCCTCACAAAAATGCAACAATTAGAAACCATTGTTGCGGATTCATTTAAGAAAGATATCGTCTTATTTAAGCATAGTACCACCTGTCCTATCAGTACTGCAGCGCGTATGCGTCTGGATAGTGCGTGGAGCATAGATACATCTCAAGTAGACTTCTATTATTTGGATTTATTAGCTTATCGCGCCATCTCTAATGAGATAGCAAACAAATTTTCGGTACATCATGAATCCCCGCAGCTTATCATCATTCGCAAAGGAGAAGCGATTTATGACAACTCACATCTAGATATTTCAATCTCAGATACGGAAGATATTTTAAACTAAATTCATATTGGCACCACTGGAAATCATTCCTACGAACGATGGATCGGACAGTGTCTTTTCAGAGCGGTATAGTGCGAGCTACCATTCTAAATTTGGTGCAATTGAAGAATCGATAACAGTATTTATCTCAGCAGGTCTATATCACAACTATTTACAGGGTAAGCGAAGGCTACGTATTTTTGAAATGGGCTTTGGCACCGGTCTAAATGCATTTCTAACAGCAATAGAAGCGCAGCGTTTAGGGATGGATATAGAATATGTCACGGTAGAGCTCCACCCGCTTAAAAAAGAATTAACTGACAAACTGAATTTTCATAGTGTACTTGGGCATAAACCACTCCTTGAAAAAATGCATGGGGTGGAATGGAACAGTTTTCAACATATTTCAGAGCATTTTAAAATATTGAAGCATCCCATTGCCATCCAAGAATTCTCACATAAGGGTCCCTATGATCTTATCTATTATGATGCCTTTGCCCCTAGTACCCAAGCACCCCTCTGGGAAGAAGATATACACAAACCACTTTATAAGCAACTTGTAAGCCATGGACAGCTTGTAACCTACTGTGCGCAAGGTAGGTTTAAGAGGATGCTTAAAGCGATAGGTTATACACTGGAAAGTCTACCAGGACCCGCTCACAAAAAGGAGATAATACGAGCAACAAAATCTGTGTAAAATACTATGAATTCAGTACCAGATGACAAACAATTTGGTATCTTAATTTTTCAATAAAAACACATATGCGTAAACTCGCACTGCACTGGCAGATTCTTATGGGGATGATCGGTGGAATTCTATTCGGTCTGCTTATTTCTCAATTTGGAGGCAAATCATTTGTAGTGGATTGGATAAAACCGATAGGTACAATCTTCATCAATTTGCTGAAATTGATAGCAATGCCACTTATTATTGCATCACTCATTAAGGGTATTTCCGACCTAAAAGATATTTCAAAATTCTCACGCATTGGCGGGCGTACCATCATAACATACATTCTTACTACCGTTATCGCGATTACGATTGGTCTTACTTTAGTGAATATTATTCAGCCTGGGAACTTGATAGGACAAGAAACCTTAGAAGAGCTCTCTAAGGCCTATGCTTCAGATGCAGAAACAAGGGTGAATAATGCTCAGAATCAAAAATCTAAAGGACCACTGCAGTTTTTAGTAGACATGGTCCCCCAAAACTTTTTCGCAGCAGCGGGAAACAATAGAAATATGTTACAAGTGATATTTTTCACAGTGATATTTGGTATTTCAATGCTCCTAATAGGTGATAAAAAAGCGAAGCCCCTTGTAGACTTTTTTGATGGGCTGAATGAGGTCATTCTTAAAATGGTGGATCTCATTATGTTAATCGCTCCCTATGCGGTATTCGCTCTACTCGCTTCCATAATAGTAGAAACTACGAATCCTGATATATTCAAAGCCTTAGCCTGGTATGCCTTGACTGTAGTCATAGGCCTTGGTTTAATGATAGTATTTTACCTTACTATTGTATTCTTCTTCACAGGAAAATCACCTAGTTTTTTCTTACGCGGAATCAGTCCTGCACAACTCCTTGCATTCTCAACGAGTTCAAGTGCAGCCACTTTGCCTGTTACTATGGAACGTGTAGAAGAACATCTAGGAGTAGAGAAAGAGGTTACTAGTTTTGTTTGTCCAGTGGGTGCCACAATCAATATGGATGGTACCAGTTTGTATCAAGCCGTTGCAGCGGTGTTTATTTGTCAAGCTTTAGACTATGATCTTAGCTTTGGCGACCAGTTAACCATCGTGCTTACAGCTCTACTCGCTTCTATAGGATCCGCTGCAGTCCCGGGTGCAGGCATGGTAATGCTGGTAATTGTTTTAGAAGCTATTGGATTTCCAAAAGAGATGTTGGCAGTTGGTCTTGCTTTGATTTTTGCAGTGGATAGACCCTTGGATATGTGCAGAACGGTTATTAATGTAACTGGAGATGCGACAGTAGCTATGCTAGTTGGAAAGGCTGTTGGGAAATTAGGAAGTCCTAAGGTTAAGAATTGGGATGATAATTATGCAGAGCTTAAGTAACTGAATTAAGCGATTCTATGAAAAAAAAAATAGAAGACCCAAAAACCAAGTAGTGTGAAATACGTTCTTATACATACTTCTGAAAAATTAAGTATTTTAAAATATAATAAATCATAGAAGATGAGTGATCAAGTATCTATACACGGAATCGGAAGCCGTGTAAACCATCCTGCGTATGGTGATGGTGTTATTATAAAAATCGAGCAAGCTGCCTATCAGGTTTGCTTTATACTGCATGGCCTAAAGCATGTAGGTAAAAGCTACACTGCTTGGGAAGTTATAGAATCTATACCAAGCACTGAAGTAGTGTCTTTCAATGCTGCAGAAGAATCTTTGATAAAGATACTTAGTGCATGGAGTGACATTACTCAGGTAGTCGAACTCGGTGATAAATGGGATGGCGGTTCTTTGATACTAAAACCGCAAGATGCAAGCATGAAAGAAAAGGAAATTCCCATTGACACCTTCTTTCATAAAATTGTGATGGTCAGAGATAGATTACGAGTGATGGAGCAACGCATTAATAGCAGTAAAAATTTGTCAGACGAAGAAAAAGTAAACTTACAACAATACATTACGCGTATTTATGGAAGCCTTACTTCGTTTAATGTTTTATTTAAATATAAAGAAGATCATTTCATTGGAGAAAAATCAAGTTAAACTATGGGGCTTTATTGTACTATGTGCACTAAGTAGCCTCCAATGTATTTCTTTTGAAAATACATATTCCAGTATTCCACCAGGTATTTGGCGCGGTATACTCAAGTTAGATAAACCCCATTCTTCTGTAGCTACAGGTGAGGAAGAAATTGACAAAGCGTTTAACTACAAAGAGCTGCCTTTCAATTTTGAGGTGATTTATGACACAAAAGACGAGTTCCACATAGTCATACATAATGATTCTGAACGTATAAAGGTAGATGATGTCAGCTTCGGCCGTAACAAGAAAACAGGCCGTGATACGCTGATGATACATTTCCCTGTATATGACACGTATATTAAAGCGCTGTATGAAGAAAACATCTTAGAAGGTGCTTGGTATGTTAACTACAAAGAGGACTACTCTATTCCCTTCATTGCCTTTCACGGGACAGATCATAGATTCCCATTAAAGCCAGATAAGCCCACGCAAGATATCGCTGGAAGATGGAAATGTGATTTTGATTTTGACAAACCGGAGGATGCATATCCCGCTCTAGGCGTATTTGAAACGGATGGAAATAAAGTTTCTGGCACATTTCAAACAGAAACAGGAGATTATAGATATTTGGATGGAAGCATGTATGGAGACAAGTTTAATCTATCCTGTTTTGATGGATCACATGCTTTTTTATTTGAAGGAAAGGTCTTTGAAGATGGCAAGACTCTAGGTACCTTTTATTCTGGCAAGCATTATAAATCTAATTGGCAGGCTGTAAAAGATGATAGTTACACTTTGGAAGATCCGTACAATCTTACGCAGGCCGTAAAGGATGAGCCTTTTAATTTCAGTTTTAAAGATACCAAGGGTAAGCAAGTAAGTCTAAGTGATCCAGAATTTAAAGGAAAGAATAAGTTAGTTCAAATCATTGGCACCTGGTGTCCCAACTGTAGAGATGAGTCTAAATTTTTGACTGAATATTTAGCTGCAAATAAACCTACTGATCTGGAAGTGATAGCAATAGCATTTGAACGGTATCGAGAAGAAGAAAAAGCATTTGCTGTGATTGACAGATATAAAGAGAAGATGCGTATCCCCTATCCTGTTCTTTATGGTGGTTATTATAATAAGAAAGAGACTTCGGAAAAATTCCCTCAGTTAAATGAGATCATTTCATATCCTACCTTACTTTTCATTGACAAGAACAATAGGATACAAAAAATACATACAGGCTTTAATGGACCAGCCACTGCAGAGTACGCAGGATTTAAAAAAGAATTCGAAACTATCATCAACTCCTTATAAGCACTATGAACAAGACAATATTAATCACAGGTGCAACATCAGGGATTGGCAAAGCGAGTGCGATAGAATTTGCCAAACACAATTACAATCTAATACTTACCGGCAGGCGCCAAGAGCGATTAGAGAAGTTAGCAAAGGATTTGAGTACTGCGTATGGCATAGAGGTAGATTGTCTAAGTTTTGATGTCCGTTCCTTTGAAGAGTGCGAGGCTGCATATGAAAAAATAAAAGATAGGCCTATAGATGTACTACTCAATAATGCAGGGAAGGCAAAAGGTTACGATCCCATACACGAGGGTAAGATTGCGCATTGGGATGAGATGATAGACACCAATTTAAAAGGACTCTTGTACATGACACGCTTAGTGAGTCCATCTATGGTAAAAGCACAGTTTGGTCACATCATTAATATTTGTTCCACTGCAGGTAAAGAAGAATATCCAAATGGAAATGTGTACTGTGCAACTAAGCATGCAGTAGATTCTCTTACACGCGCATTACGGATAGACCTTCATAAGTATAATATTAAGGTGAGTCAAATTGCGCCAGGCCATGTAGAAGAAACTGAGTTCGCAAAGGTGCGTTTTGATGGCAATGAAGAAAAGGCAAAGATCTACAACGACTTTAATCCACTGACCTCAAGAGATGTTGCAGAAGCCATCTATTTTGCTGCTAGCCGACCGAGCCATGTTGTCGTTCAGGACATCCTAATGATGGGTACACAACAGGCCAATTCAAATATGATCCACAGGAGTGGACGAAATAAATAGTTAATTCATAGGTGAATTACGATCATTTCTCGTATTATTGATGAATATATATTATATTTTATAATATATGACAGTACTATCCATTCAACAAGCACCCAATTCAACGAGTTGGTTAATTCCTTTTAGAACTATTTAAAACATTCAAGCAAACAGCTATGTATCGAATAATTTTACTGTACGTATTTTGCGTATTTACAATTGTAACAACTTCCGCCCAAATAATTGTAGAAGAACGATCTTCTTATGATATACAAATTGGAAATAAGTGGGACATTGGCATTCACGGAGGTTTATCTAATAGTGGTACCGATACACATTCTTGGGCAAGACATGGAGAATCCTTATTTGCCAAAGCTGAACCGAGTTACGGGTTGAATTTAAAATACCACCTCAATCCAAATTTTGCCTTTAGACTAAATTACTTTGGTAGTAACATGTCTGGTGATGATAATGATCTAACTGGTCCTTGTTCAGATATAAATGATATGGATCTTAATAATAATTGCCACCACCCTAGAGGATGGAAAATGGAATCCCCCTTACATGAACTTTCAATTGATGTAGAATGGGAACCAAGAGGAGCAAAACGATGGGGAGATTGGGATGAAGAAAAAATTAAAGAAGGACTGCTTGAAGGGCGGTATGTTCGTAGGGATGGTCGTTTAATGCGTGTAGATATTGATGGTGAATTAAGACCTATAGAGAAATTCAAAAAGATACTTTCTCCTTATTTTACACTTGGGCTTGCTTTAGCATATACCGACCCAACAATTGATTACAATGGCATGGACGCAGTGGATGCAGGATCACCTATTTTTAATCAAATAGTTAGAGACCAAGAGGAATTTCAAGCTCCACATCTTGTATTTCCTTACGGTATAGGTCTACGATATGATTTATCCCAACGATTTTATCTTGACTTAGAAATGCGATCCGTTCTACCAACAACTGATTGGTTAGATGGTATGTATTGGGCAACGAATTCAAATGATGATAGAAATAATAATGATTCTTATCAATTTGGACTGCTTCGCTTAGGAGTCCGCTTAGGTGGTGATCCAGACACAGATGGAGATGGGATCAAAGACAGAGATGATGTCTGCCCTCTTATACCTGGTGTACGCGAACTAGATGGATGTCCCGATGCAGATGGTGATGGGATAACAGACAGTAGAGACAATTGTCCTGATGAGTTTGGATCAAAAACCTTTTCTGGCTGTCCTGACACTGATGGAGATGGGGTCATTGATAAGGAAGATATTTGCCCTGACACTAAGGGTCTAGCCCAGTATGGAGGCTGTCCTGACACTGATGGAGATGGAATTATAGATGCTAAGGATAAATGTCCAGAAGAATATGGCAAGGTAGAAAATCAGGGATGTAAAGACGTAGACACAGATGGCGATGGGGTCATTGATGATTTGGATGGTTGCCCAAATGTATTTGGTAAAGTGTTTGGTTGCCCAGATTCAGATGGAGATGGTGTAGAAGACAGAGCTGATCGATGCCCTAGTATTCCGGGAGTCATCTATGGATGTCCTGACACTGATGGAGATGGCATAATGGATTCAGCAGATAGTTGTCCTAAGATTCCAGGCGTGGCAATAAACGGGGGCTGTCCTCCTGAACCAAAAAAGAAGGTAGTCATAGCAACTCCAGATATTGAGGCGATACGATCTATAAACTTTACTATGCGTGAAATTAAATTTGTAACGGATAGTGATGCCATAACAGATAACTCATCCATCAAAATTGATGAAGCAGTTGCATTTGCAAAAGGCTATCCAACAACAGTTTTCTTGATCAGTGGTTATACGGATAATAGAGGTACTGCGAGCTATAACCAAAGACTCTCCGAACGTCGTGCTAAAAGAGTATATGAACTGATGATAAAAAGAGGAATAGATGCAAGTAGATTACAATACATTGGAAGAGGCGAAGTAGATCCAATTGCAAGCAATGACACGAAAGATGGTCGTCGACTAAATAGACGTGTTGAAATTTCGGTTATAAAGAATTAAGAACTCAATACGAGAAAAATCAAAAAAGGAGATGCGGCATAATCAGTTTGTATCTCCTTTTTCATTTTTATATGCAATAGCGAATACGTTTTTGAACTCTTCTGCAACAAATTGCTTGAGTTCTAACATATCTATAGGCCTTCCAAGTTCTTTTGCAATAGAAGTTACTGACTTATTCTTTTCTTTAATACCACAGGGCACTATCTGTTTGAAATAATCCAATTCTGTGTTTACATTTAGTGCAAGCCCATGCATAGTTACCCATCTACTCAGATGCACACCGATTGCACAAATTTTCCTCTGCCCTAGCTTATCCTCTAGCCAGACTCCGGTAAATCCTTCCAACCTTACTCCAGCCAAGCCATATTTATTGAGAACCTGTATTACAACTTCTTCTAATAAGCGTACATATTTGTGCACATCATGAAAGAAAAAATCTAGGTCAAAAATGGGATAAACAGTCAATTGTCCTGGTCCGTGATAGGTAATATCTCCTCCTCTATTAATTTTTATTGTTTGTACTCCTTGGTGTTTCAGTTCGGATTCTGTACTCAGCAGATGATCCATTTTAGCCGTTTTACCCAGTGTAAAAACAGAATTGTGCTCACAAAACAAGAGTTTATGGTCAGCTATATAGGCCTTTCCAGCTCGTATGGCACTCATTTTGCACTCTCTTATTGATTCATGTACTTGCGTTTGATAATTCCAGGCACTCTGGTACTCTATGTAGCCCAGATCTTCTAGAATGACGAGTGGCGACGTTTTCTTCAAATGCGTTGGATTGAAAATTTAAAATGCATAACTTTATAAAGTTAAAACTAATCTGATTATGAAGCATCTAATCAACACTCTGTGCCTATCTATTGTTCTCACTATCAGCGTATCTGCTCAATTAGCACCAGATTTTACCATCACAGACACTGAGGGTGTCAGCCATACCCTGTACGAAGATTATTTGGATCAAGGCACAACGGTAGTCATTAAAATCTTTTTTGTTACCTGCCCTCCTTGCAATGCTGTTGCTCCTTCTGTGCAAGAAAAATATGTGGATTGGGGTGAAGGACAATATGATGTTCAGTTTATGGAGCTTTCAAATAAAGATTGGGATAGTAATGCCGATGTTGCCATGTTTAAAGAAAACCATGGCTTAACATTTCCTGGAGCAGGATTGGATGGCGGTGGATTTGCTGCGCAAGCGTTATTTACTTCTGGGGATTTTGGTCCATTTTTTGGGACGCCCTCATACTATGTTATTGGCCCTGATGGGGAGGTTACAGTTGCACCAAACTTGTTTTCAGTGGAAGAAGCTATCATAGCGACAGGAGCAACTGGTGAGGAGGAAGATATGGACCAACCTACGACTGCTTTCAATTTAAATGTGGTGAATGCAGCGACAAATGCAGGCTTAGCTGGAATCACAACAAAGATTGGAAATGCAGGGAATGCGAATGCTGCAACAAATATAAATTTGTCTACCTATTTAACCGTTGAAGAAATATTTGCAGCATATCCTAATCTTACGACTCCTACCTTGTACTTTGATAAGACTTCAGACCCTTTAAGCGGTGTTTCTACAATTGATATTACTTTAATGGTTCGACATATTTTGGGACTTACCCTACTTGATGAAGATTATAAGCTTATTGCAGCTGATGTAAATCAAGATGATAAAATTTCAGGTATAGATGTTGTTGCTTTGCGCAAAGTCATTTTGGGGCTTTCCGATTTTCCTAATGGAAATGTTTGGCAGTTTGATCCACCGAGTGTATCCTTGATGACGAATCCTGGTAATACAATTCAGTTAAACACGACAGCAATAAAGATTGGAGACTTACACTAATCAGCGATATGCACACCTCTTGCGTCTAGCATGTTGAGTGCATTTGTATTTAAGTTTTCAATGCGATTCCTAACGAAGACCGCTGTTTCATCGTAGTATAAAAAGATAATGGGTGCCTCGTCTATTAGTATCCTGTCCATTTGCCAATATAAAGCATATCGTTTGGATAGATCTGTCTCTGACAAGGCTGCTTCGTAGAGTTTATCAAAGGTATCATTTCTAAAGCGGGTGTAATTCGGGGGAGGTGGATTCTTGCTGTAATACATACAGAGAAAACTTTCAGCATCAGGATAATCAGCGATCCAAGATGCACGAAACATAGCGATAGATTCATTGCGCATACCCTGTCGTAGAATGGAGGGTTCCATAAGCTCTATCTTGACTTGTATACCCATATTTTCCCAACTCTTTGCTACGTACGTGATCACGTCAATGTATTCATTATTTGTATGTACAGTAATGAGCTCTTTATCTTCAAAATAGTTGGATTTTTTCAAATAATACAAAGCAGAATCTTGATTAAATGAATATCCACGTACTTTTTCTGGATTATGGACTGGCAGTCCTTTGGGAACAAATCCAGCATCTGCCGGACTTCCAATGTTATTCTTTAAACTAGCTAAGAGTTCTTTTCTATTGATAGCAAAATTGAGTGCCTTCCTAAAATCTTTTGTACCTAAAATGGAATTCTTAGCTAATTCCATGTTAATACCAATATATTCTGTGTTTAGAAAGGGCGCATTGTTTAAAGTAAATACATCTGCATGCCTATCCAATAGCCTGCCCTCCTTATCTAAAAGTTCGCTCGCATAGGATGACTCAATTCCAGATAATAAATCCAGATTGTTATTTAACAATTCATAATATGCAATTTTCTTATCTGGAATAAAGCTGACTTTTATACCATCTATATCGCCCGGGTTATTAGGATAATCTTCGTTTTTAAGCAGGTACAAGCCCTGATTCTCTTTCCATGTTTTAAACTTAAAAGGACCAGTTCCTACAGGATGCGATCTAAATTGGTTGCCATAGCTTAAGACTGCTTCTTCCGGCACAATAGAACAATATTGCATTGTCAAAATGCCAAGTATAGGCAGAAATGGTTTTTGCAGCCGTAATACAAAGGTGCTATCATTTACAGCTAAAAAAGGATTTTCATCAGCAACAGTGCCATTAAATATCCAAGAACCTGGCGAATTCGTGTCTTTATCTATGATTCTATTAAAACTGTATACAACATCATCTGCTTTCAAATATCTAGGCTTCCCTTCAAAACAGGGGTCATCATGAAATTTATATGAGGTATCTAGTAGAAAAGTTATTTGTTTTCTGTCAGCGGAAAAACGCCATGATTTAGCTAAACGAGGAACGAGATCCAAAGATGCATTGAGACTCAGTAAGCCATCATAGATTTGATTTACTGCCCACATGTTGTTTTGCGATTTAGCAAAGGCTGGGTCCAAAGAAGTAATATTATTCGCTTGATTATAGCGAAGTACCTTGTATTCTTCCGATTGACTATCATTTTTGCAAGAAAACAAAATAATTAATAAGAAAAAAACATATATAATATCATGATTAACAGACACATATGCTGCTATCCTCGGGTTTTGAATACAACTTTTAGAAAAATTTAACATTAAAATATTATTGTAAGAACTGCTTTTTAAGCTATATTTGTGACAACCAATTTACAATTCACTCAATTCACTTTTGCTGATCCATTCATTTTTTTTGCAACAATACACACAGGTGTAGGATGTACCTATACTATTTGATGCACAAATAAAAACAATGAATAAACTAACTTTAGGTCAAGCAAAGTATCCAAACCTTGTTATAGCCACATTATTATTTCTGTTACTCTCTATTCCAAACATCTCTGCGAATGTAGACAAAGATGCTTGTGTTGAGTGTAATACTTCCCCAGTAATTACCTGTCCTTCAAATTATTTTGGATGTCCTGGAGACAATACAAATCCAGATCATACCGGATATGCAACTGCTGTTGCGGGAGACAGTGACTGCGAAGATCCAGTTGTTACCTATACCGACCTTCTGATGTCAGAGGGTCCATGTACAGGCCAGACATTGATTAAGCGTATTTGGTTTGCCGAATACCCAAACAACTCAAACCCTTGGCTATTTGCTGAGTGTACCCAAATTATCCTACTTGAAGATGTGGAGGTGCCTAGCGTATGGGAATGTCCAGAAGACATCGTTGTGGATCTTAGTGAAGACTGCAGTGCTATTGTAGAATGGGTAGACCCCGTTCCTGCAGATAACTGTGAAGTAGCCAGCATGACCTCAAACTACTCCAGTGGTGACGAATTCCCAGAAGGAACTACCACTGTAACCTTTACAGTTACGGACGCCTGTGGCAATGTGAATAGTTGCTCATTTGATGTAACTGTAACTGGCGAATGTTGTACCGAGCCTCCAGTATTAACTTGTCCGCCGAACTTTGATATATGTCCCTCAGAGTATATATCAGAATCTTGTGGCACATGCTATGAGGACAATATTATCAGTGGTTTAATAGGTATTAGCCAAGCATCAAAAACTATATTCCAATATGATATAGCGACAGGAATGATGGTATCAAAAGTCTTTCCTACCCTTCCGAATACCTATACAATTGCTGTAAACCCATTAGACAAAGATGAGTTCTATTTTGTAGGTACAAATAAAAATTATTACGTAGGAGATTTTGCCGCTGAAACATTTACATTAATTGGTCCTACAAATACTTCTTCAACAATAATAGGATTAGATGTAACCCCACTTGGAGATGTATACGCTGTGTCCAATGATAATAATGTGTTTGAAATTGATGCAGCTACTGGAAATGCCACTCTCTTGTTTAATGCTGATATATCTCTTGCAAGAGATATCATTTTCTTAGGTATGAATCAGATTTGGATTAGTGGAACCAATGAGCTTATCCGATTTGATATTAATGGAAATATTCTAGAAACTATTGCTCCATTGGCAGGAGTTGCGCAAGGATTAGCGATTGAAGACTGTGAAGAGATTGGTTACTATTGTAGTTCAACGGGTTTATATACAATCAACTTGTCCACTGGTGTAAATCAATTACTTGAAGATATTGAGGCAATTGGTTGTAATGACTTAGATAGTTATCTACTGGACAACCCTACTAGCAATTTATTCTTTGCACAAGAAGATTGCAATACGGGTGAATTCATAGGATTTGTTGATGCAAATGGCGATGCGTACGAACCTATTGGATGTAGTTTACTTTCTGACGAATGTGATTTTACAGGAGGACAAATGACTACAGATACAGGTGAAGCAACTGCAGAACCAGGAAGTGCAAGTTGTGGTGCCCCCATAGTAAGTTATGAAGACACTATTCTTTCTACTGGTCCATGTGATGGTGAGATAAAAATAAAGAGAGTATGGACTGCTACTGATTCAGAAAACCCATCGCTTGTATCCACTTGCGATCAGATAATTAATGTAAGAGACGTACTAGGTCCTGTATTTGGTAGTTGCCCATCTGACATATACATAAGTCAGGATGGCGAATGTGAAATGCCAGCCACATGGTCCGCTCCTGTCGTGACTGATAACTGTGAGTTAACGAGTCTAACATCTACGCATGCAAGCGGAGATATGTTTCCTGCGGGAGAAACTGTAGTGACATATACAGCTACTGATGCTTGTGGAAATGAAAGTACTTGTTCGTTTACCGTAAACGTGACGGACAATTGTTGTACTTCTCCTCCCGACATCTACTGCCCATCCAATATTGTAAGCTGCCCTGGTACACCAACCGGACCAAGTAATATGGGCTATGCCTCTGGCTCAAGTGACGATGGATGTGGAGAGCCAATAATTACATTTTCAGACGCAATAATAAGTTCTGGTCCTTGCTTCGGACAGAAAAAAATAAAAAGAACATGGAAAGCCACAGATCCTTCTGATGCAAGTTTAAGCTCTACATGTGATCAGATAATTGATTTAAAAGACAGTACAGCTCCTGTATTTTGGGATTGCCCTGATGACATTTGGGTTACATCCGGGAACATTGCAACTTGGATAGAGCCTATAGCAACAGATGAGTGTGGAATTGACCATGTAAGTTCAAATTATACTTCTGGTTCTACATTCCCAGTTGGAACTACAGAAGTGATTTATACAGCTTATGATGCCTGTGGAAATGCGAGTACTTGCTGGTTTAGTGTTGTTGTGGAAGCGAGTGGTAATTTAGAAATTACTTGTCCACCAGACCTTACAGTTAGTTGTAATGATGATATTAGCAGTCTTCCATTAGAGCCAACGTATTGGTCTGACTGTCCATCTTGTAATAGTGCTGGATATATTCCAGGTTTTATTTACATGGGAAGTTATAATGGATCTAGCTATTATTGTTCAACAAGTCCTGCAACATGGTCAACTGCTAGTAATGTTTGTTCTGCAAACGGGGGATATTTAGCCAGTATAGGAAGTGCAGGTGAAAATGCATTTCTTGCAAATATATTAACCTTACAGTCTGCCTATATTGGTCTAAGCGATGCAAGTCAAGAGGGTAATTTTACTTGGAGCTCAGGAGAACCAATGGGTTACACAAACTGGTACCCGGGTCAACCGAATGACTATCTTGATCAACAAGATCATGTAGAGATGTTAAACAATGGACAGTGGAATGATCAATATGCTTCTAAAAAGCTAGAATTCATCATGGAACTTCCTTGTTTGACAATAAATCAAACTTCAGGACCAGACTTAAACAGCAGCCTTCCTGAAGGCGTCCATTGGATTGGATATCAAGCTACGGATGCCTGTGGCAACACAGCGACTTGTAACTTCAAACTTACAGTAGAAGGTGCTGTAGAGTTATGGTGTCCTAGTGATATAACGGTATCGAATGATAATGGTGGTTCAGGCATGAATGTGTCATGGCAAGATCCTGAATTAAATTCTTGCTGTAGTTCTAACGGCGGTGGATCTTATATACCAGGATTTATTTACATGGGAAGTTATAATGGATCGAGTTACTATTGTTCATTAGAACCAGATACATGGGAATCAGCACAAAGTGTATGTTCTGCAAATGGTGGTTATCTAGCCTGTATCGATAGTCCATCAGAAAATGCATATCTGGCTAATCAACTACCAATATCAGCTGCCTATATAGGCTTAAATGATGCTTGGGATGAGGGTCAGTTTACTTGGGCTTCTTGTGGAGAACCATTGAATTACACTAACTGGTATCCAGGTCAACCAAATAACTTTAATGGAAACCAAGATTATGTAGAGTTATTAAGTAATGGTCAATGGAATGATCAATATTATTACAAGGCTCTCGAGTACATCATGGAAATTCCTAGTTGTAACTCGATTAATCAAACTGCAGGACCTGCAAATGGTTCATACTTCCCTAACGGAACTACCACTGTTGCATACACTGCATATGATTGTTGTGGGAATACTGCAAGCTGTTCTTTTAAAGTAACAGTAGAAGAAAGTATTTGTGACCCACTAGGTTTGGAATCACAGCAAGGTTGGATAAACGAAGTTATGATTGACACGTATACAAATACTTCTGGCAACAATGGTGGTTATGCGGACTTTACAAATACCTGTATCCCAGTCGAAGCAGGTGGTTCTTATGATCTTAGGTTAAGCCCACAATATTCATTGGGTAATCTTAATGCATTCTGGCATGTGTATATTGATTATAATATGGATGGAGACTTTATCGATAGTGGAGAATTTGTTGCCTATGGTGCTGCTATTGGCAACATCGCAGGGACTCTCTCACTCCCTTACAATATATGGAACGGAGATGTAACGATGCGTTTAGTAATGCATTTGGGCAGTTATGCCACATCTGCTTGTGATAGTGAAGGTAGTGGTGAAATTGAAGATTATTGCTTGAGTATTACAGGAGGCTCTCTCATCATAGGAGATGATCATATAGAGTCTAGATCTGAGAATAGTCCAATTGAATTGGTTTCGAATGTTAGTAATAAATTTGACATCTACCCTAACCCTTCTGTTGGAGCGATTAATATTAGTGCTAAAGAACGCTTTGATATCAACGCTGAAATATATAATACCGCTGGTAAACTTGTTAAGACATTTACTGCAAATTCTGATAGCAAAAGAGAAATTTCCATATCAGAACTGCAAGATGGTGTGTACTTTATTCGATTAATAGACACAGAGTCGAGAGAAGTAAGCACTAAAAAAATTATCCTCAATAAGGAATAAAGATTTATTGTGTGATTGTTGGAAGCCGTTGGTAGCATTTGCTGCCAGCGGTCTTTTTATTTATGATATGTCTATATTAAATCCTTTTTAAATGTAAATAGCTATTTTTACACTATAAAGTAGCTATGAAAATCAAATATCTAGGCCATTCTTGTTTTCAGGTCAGTACAGCGGGGAAAACGCTCATTATAGACCCATTTATCAGTGCAAATGAGCAAGCCTCTCATATAGACCTGAAAAGCCTGCAAGCAGATTATGTATTACTATCACATGGCCATCAAGATCATATACTTGATGCAGAAGCAATTTGCAAAAACACAGGTGCAAAAATTATATCTAATTACGAGATAGTAATGTGGTACAAGGAAAAAGGGATTGAAGGTCACCCTATGAATCCTGGTGGTAATTGGGACTTTGATTTCGGTAGAGTTAAACTAGTAAATGCGATACACTCAAGCTCGTTTCCAGATGGTTCCTATGCAGGAAACCCAGTTGGATTTGTAATTTCAAATAAAGAGGCTACGTTCTACTTTTCAGGAGATACTGCTCTAACTATGGATATGCAATTAATTCCAAAAACAAGTCAAAAATTAGATTTTGCAATTCTCTGTCTTGGTGATAATTTCACCATGGATTATAAGGATGCTTTGATTGCCTCCGACTTTATAGAATGCAATAAAATTATAGCTTGTCACTATGATACGTTTGGATGGATAGAGGTAAATAAAGCGGAAATTATAAGCGCGTTTGAAGCAGAAAATAAAGAAATCATATTCATGGACATTTCAGAAGAACAAAAGTTTTAATGGGTAAGGTAGTAGCAATAGCAAATCAGAAAGGAGGAGTTGGAAAAACAACCACAGCGGTAAACTTAGCTGCTGCACTTGGTTTACTCAATAAGCAGGTTCTTATTATTGATGCAGACCCACAGGGGAATGCCTCATCAGGACTTGGACATAAAGAAGGAGATATTGATGGGGAGTTATATGATTTGATTACTGGAGATAGATCCATTGCAGACGTTTTAATCAAAGAGGTATCTACAAATCTGGATCTTATACCTTCAACTGTTGAATTAGTTGGAGCTGAGATTGAGCTAGTTCAAAAAGAAGATCGAGAATTTGTACTGAGTAAGATCATAAACCAAATTAGAGATAATTATGACTATATCTTTATAGACTGTCTCCCCTCTTTAGGAATTTTGACTTTGAACGCATTAACTTCTGCTGACTCAGTGATCGTTCCAGCACAATGTGAAATCTATTCTCTTGAAGGTTTAGGGAAATTAAAAAATACTATTTCATTAGTACAGTCAGAGTTAAATGCAAATCTTAAGGTAGAAGGTATTGTACTTTCTATGTATGACAAACGATTACGCATGGCCAATATGGTTGTAGAAACTATTAAAGAGATTCTCACCGATCCCATTTTTGAAACAATAATTCATAGAAATTCTAAAATAGGAGAAGCTCCTAGCACTGGAAAACCTATTCTTCTCTATGATATATCAAGTAAGGGAGCTACGAATTTTCTAAATCTAGCATATGAGTTTCTCCAAAATAATGACGACGAGATTGAACACTTGAACGTCAAAACTATTAAATCTAAGACCGCAGCAAATAAATAATATGAGCAAACAAAAAAACGATCTAGGAAAAGGACTGAGAGCTTTGCTTAAAGGAATCGACAATAACGAAAAACCGGTAAGTAAGAAACAAAAGGAAAAAATAATAAAAGACATTAGCACCTCGGTTATTGAATTGCCTATTAAGAACATTGTTGCAAATAAAGACCAGCCCCGCAAACATTTTGATCCACAAGAACTAGATGAACTTGTTCAATCGATCGAAACGTATGGACTCATCCAACCTATCACGGTTCGAAAAATAGAAGACAATAAGTTTGAAATCATCTCTGGAGAACGCAGGTTTAGAGCATCGAAGAAAGCAGGTTTGACACAGGTTCCTGTCTACGTACGTTTAGCAGATGATCAAACACTCTTAGAGATGGCCTTGGTAGAAAACATTCAAAGGAGTGATCTTAACCCTGTTGAGATAGCAATTAGTTATCACAGACTACTTGAAGAGTTTGACATCACGCATAAGGATTTATCCCAACGTATTGGTAAAGAAAGAAGTACAATCAGCAATTATGTACGTCTACTTAAACTACCTATGAGCATTCAGAATGCTCTGAAAAATAACAGCATTTCTATGGGACATGCAAGAGCGATTGCTGGCATAGAGAAGATTGATTTACAACTATCTGTATTCAAAGAAATTGTAAACAAAGAATTATCTGTTAGGAAGGCAGAAGAATTAATTCGATCTTATAACAGCTCCAAAAAGACCAGTAAGCAGAGTAAAACCCCAAAACACGTTGATGCGCAAATTATTAAAATTCAAGATCAACTGAGCGCTCACATAGGTTCAAAGGTTGTAATTGACAGAAGTGCAAGCGGTAAAGGTAAGTTTAGAATCCAATTTAAAAACGATGATGAATTTAATGCCATTCTAGAAAGTCTTGGATATTTCTAACATATTGGAAATAATTTCGTTTAGATATTAATGCGTATACAGCTCTTGGTCATATTAATACTGTTCTTCTTCTCAAGTAAGCAATGTATGGGCCAAACTGAATTGGACTCAACTGGTATTTTTAGTGATTCATTATATGAAGCAACAAAAGAAAATAGGTTTGGTCTATTCTCTGTATTCAAAGGTAAACCAGGCAAAGCAGCTCTTGCAGGATTAATATTTCCTTCTGCAGGTCAATTTTACAATAAGAGATATTGGAAAGTCCCTATAGTTCTGGCCGCAGAAGGCACTATACTCTATTTTGCAATTAATAGAACAAACTATTGGAATGAATTAAACTCGGCATATCTAGGTTTGCTCAACGAAACGATTACTGAATATCGAGGCATAACTGATCCGCAAGTTATAAAGCCAACGCGAGATTTTGTTCGAAAAGAAAAAGACTATCTCTGGATTGGCTTTGGTATTGTCCATCTACTTGCTATAACGGAAGCATTTGTAGATGCACACCTACTTGATTTCGACATTGATGATGACCTGAGTTTTAAAATTGCTCCGCGACCTACTCCCTTAGATTTCACTCTATTTCATGTCACTATTCCACTCAATCAGAAAAAGCAATCAAAGCACAGATATTTTTTATAATTCTGATTCTAGAATCCCTTCTCTGAAGTTTACTATATAAGCATCTGGGAAATCCTTTTTAACGGTACCCATTAAATACTTCACAGCATCTCTTTCCTTGTCGAAACTTCCAATGGTATAGAGGTAGTCACCATTACGCATCTTATACAATTCTAAATCTTGAAATTTGTCTGCAAACAAATTATTCTCAGATATGCTCTTTTTTGACTGATGAATAACGATTCTAGATTCAAAAGATTTTTGTTCCATTACTTCTTCAACTTCCATCACCTCTTCCTCCTCCATTACTTCCTTCTCCATCACTGGCTCTTCATCTGGAGCGCTCTTATTTTCTTTTAGCTTGTTCTTCAGAGCATTAGCTCCAACTGTACCTACAAAACGCGCATCTTCTTCTTTTGGGGCTTCTTCCAATTCTTCTTCTACAACTTCTTCATCTAAGTCTGGAATCCTTACCTGCTCTTGATTAAGTAGCTGCTCAATTAACTCAGCTTCTTTTTCCTTTTTCTTTTCGTCTGCAAGAGATGGTACTTTAACGCTTGGGTTAATACCTAAGATTTTTATCTCAGTCCTTCTGTTTCTTGCGTGCTCAGCTTCCGTGCATTCTACAAACGAAGTACATTTATTGAGAAGGTCAGTTTCTCCGTAACCTCTAGATATAATGGATGATTTTGGTATATCGCTATTTTCCAATATGTAATTTACAGCTGACTGAGCTCTTTTAATGGATAGGGCCATATTCGCTTCTTGTCTCCCTCTGGAATCCGTATGACTTCCTAATTCAATGGTTAGATTCGGATTGTCTCGAATTAAAACAATGAGATTATCAAGTCCTTTTTTGGCTTCCTCAGTTAATTCTGCACTGGTATATTCGTACAATATATTTCTAAACTGCATCTCTCTTCCCAAATACACAGGTTCCATTTCAACATTTGCTAGTAGGACTCCATTTGAATTTCCTTCTGTTAGGTTATCCGTTACATCAGGACGTACATCTCCAATTCCATCAAAACATAAAATACAGCCTTCTATATCTACAAAGGCTTCCATTCTTTTTGTAAAAAACCCTTCCTTTCTAATTAACACTGTGTAATGATTTCCCTTGATTAAGTTTGCTCTGAAATTAGGAGCTCCATGTTCCTCTAGAGACAACTCCATCTTATCGGTCGTATTATTATACACTTCAATATCTGCCCCCTTAATGGCATCCACAACAATGCTGTCATGATCACGAGCCTCAGCAAGAGTAATTTCAAAAATATAACCTGGTGCTCTTTGCATTTCTAGTTTTACAAAGAGTTTACCCTCCTTCAACATCCTCTTATTATCTACATCAAATTCCTTGTCTTCGAACATTTCCTTATAGGCAGTAAGAATATATTTTCTTCCAACCGGAACTTCGCACTCAAAATGACCATCTAAATCAGATAGAGTTTCACAAAGAACAGTTTCTTTTTCGGCATCAAATATTACAATTTGAGTCGCATTTAAGTATCCTCTATTTCCGGACTCATAAGCATAGCCATCAATAGTCAATGTTTGGCCAGAAAGCCCTAAAGAAATAAGACAGGTAAAAAATGCAGCTAATAAGTTTTTCATAATCTTAACTTTACTCTGTAAAAATAAATAATTCAAGTTTAATACAATAATAGATTAATAAATCCCCTCATATATATGAGACTGAAAATTATCTTTTTAGGTACACCTGACTTCGCTGTTTCTTCATTACAAATGCTCGTTGAAAACAAATATGATATTGTTGGAGTCGTCACTGCACCGGATAAATATGGTGGACGCGGAAGAAAACAGCTTATTATGTCGGATGTTAAGAAATATGCCCTAGAAAACAATCTCAACATACTTCAACCAACTAATTTAAAGAACAAAGAGTTCCTAAAGGAACTCAAATCTTTGGAGGCTGATTTACAGGTGATTGTGGCTTTTAGAATGCTTCCTGAAGTAGTTTGGAATATGCCTCCTATGGGGACCTATAATTTGCATGGATCACTTTTGCCTAAGTATAGAGGGGCAGCACCCATCCACTGGGCAGTTATCAATGGCGAAAGAGAAACTGGTGTTACTTCTTTCAAGTTAAAGCATGCCATAGACACAGGAGACATGTTATTACAGCGTCGGACTGCTATACATCCACATGACACCCTTGGAAGCGTCTATAGTAAGCTAAAATCTATAGGTGCTCAAGTTATCATTGAGACGGTGCGCATGATTGAGTCAGGAAATCTCAGATTGCGTCCACAACCCGAGGGTGAGGTAAGCAAAGCACCTAAGCTAAATAGAGCAAACTGTCAGCTTGATTTTAATATGGAGACCTACAGGGTCTATAATAAAATAAGAGGTTTAAACCCATTCCCTTCAGCTTGGTGTTCTATCGATGGAAAGGTGCATAAAATCTTTGCTTCTCGTCCATATATTGATGGAGTAGAAAGGACAGCAGGTGAAATTTATACTGATAATAAATCCTATTTATGTATAAGTACGGTTGACGGGTATGTTCATATTCATGAAATACAACAAGAAGGCAAAAAGAAGATGAATATTAAAGAATTACTGAATGGGTATGACTTCCAATCTGATAGGATTGATCCTATGCGAAATTTGCAGTAATCATATACCTGAGTTTCTCCAGACAAAACTTTAAAAGGTCTATCTCTGGCGAAACACTGGCAATATCAGCTACATTCGCTTCCGCTAAGGCTGTTACATCAGTTGATTGAAGATTGAACTGGAGATAGATAAAACATAAAAGACTGGAAGTGCCCAAAATAAATATAATCTTGCGTATGAGTTTGTCTTGCATTACCTGGTTAAATTTAGTATTCTAAATGATTATACTTTTAAAACGCAGCTAATGTCAAAATAGTTACACTTTTGTTAAAAAAATTATTTAAGAACTAATTTTTCCCGGAATCGAGGCTAATAGTTTCTTTGTATAAGCGGTTTGAGGGTCTTGGATAATCTTTCTTGCATCTGCAGATTCTACTATTTTACCCTCTTTCATGACCATTATCCTGTCAGAAATGAATTGAACTACCGCCAAATCGTGGGAAATAAAGATATAAGATAGCCCTAGTTTCTCTTTTAATTCCAGTAACAGATTTATTATTTGAGCCTGTACGGAAACATCTAAAGCAGAAACACATTCATCACAAATGAGAAATTCAGGTTCTAATGCCAAGGCACGGGCTATAACAATACGTTGTCTTTGGCCTCCAGAAAATTCGTGCGGATATCTATCGAAATGCCTAGCCTCTAGACCTACCGTTTCAAGTAAGTCAATCGTTTTAGCTTTTGCTTCTGCTTTATTTTTGACGAGCTTATGCACTAACATAGGTTCTGAAATTGCATAGCCTACAGTCAACCTCGGATTTAAACTTGAATAAGGATCTTGAAAAATAATCTGTAAAGATTTCCTGAGAGCTCGCAAGCTTTTTCTATCGTATGCAAGAACATTTTCTCCTTTATAAATAACGGCTCCACTGTGCGCTTTTTCTAAACGCATAATAGTTTTACTTAGCGTTGATTTCCCAGAACCACTTTCACCAACTAGTCCTAAGCACTCTCCTTTTCTTACCTCGAAACTAACATCTTGTAGAGCTTTTACGTGTTCAGTTGTTCTGCCAAAAAAGTCTCGCTTTTTGGGATACCACGTAGAAAGATTCTTGACTTGCATGATGGTCTCACCGTGTAATTTGCCATTCTTTCTTACGCTATGATTTTTTCTAAATGACTCAAAACTCAAGTCAGTGTCATCTAAGAAATTACCAACTGTAGGTAATCTGCTCATCTTGAAATCAAGCGGCGGCCTGCATGCGATAAGTCCTCTTGTATACGGATGTTCTGCCTTCTTAAATATCGAGTTTACTGTGCCTGTTTCTACCACCTTTCCCTTTTGCATAACAACGACCCTATCTGCTATCTCCGATATAACCCCCAAATCATGGGATATAAATAAAATAGCCATGCCATACTCTTCTTGAATTTCTTTCAATAATTCAATCACTTCCTTTTGAACCGTAACATCTAATGCTGTAGTCGGCTCATCTGCAATAAGCAAACTTGGGCGACAAGAAATTGCCATTGCAATCATAACGCGTTGAATCTGGCCTCCTGATAATTGATGGGGGTAGGCGTTATAAATCCGTTCTGGTTCTGGAAGTTTGACTCTTTTAAATAGTTGAAGCGTTATACTTTTTGCTTCTGAAGGATCTTTAGTCCTATGCAACAAGATTGCTTCATCCACCTGGTCACCACATCGCATAGATGGGTTTAGACTAGTCATAGGTTCTTGGAATATCATAGCGATATGTCTTCCCCTATATTTTGTGTAAGCATTTTGACTTAACTTGCTTAGATCAACAAAAGTATCTTCTTCCTTATACAAGATTTCCCCTGCTTCTATAACTGCAGTTTTTGCAGGCAATAAGCCCATAATGGATAAAGATGTCACAGATTTACCAGATCCAGATTCGCCCACAACACCAAGGGTCTCCCCTGCGTTAATATATAGATCTATGTCATCAACTGCCTTAACAATCCCTTCATCCGTGTGAAAGAATGTCTTAAGACCATTTATTTTAAGTATTGCGTTATCTGACATATAAGAAAGATGCGATATTTGCATGAAGTTAAGAAATCATTAAAAACTGAGAATCTAGTCAATGTTTTCGTCCTTTATCTAGAAATACAACTAAGATGAAAAAAATATTACGAATAGTGCTCTTATTTATATTTGCTCTGGTAGTAGCATTAATACTCCTGCCCTTTGTATACAAAGGCGAACTGGTAGGCGCTGTTAAAGACGCATTAAATAAGAATTTAAATGCGGAAGTGGACTTTGCGGACCTAGACCTTTCTTTTATTAAATCCTTTCCGGACGTAGCTATTACTATTCATTCTCCCGAGGTACATAATGATGCATCATTTGACAATGGACTCTTATTAAAAGCAGATCGTTTGGTTGTGGATATGGATTTTATGTCTTTTATTCAAGAAGAAAATCCGTATAAAATAAATTCAATATCTCTCGAAGAAGGAGATGTACATGTAATAGTAGACAAAACAGGTAATTACAATTACGAGATTTGGAATAGAACTGAAACAGATGAAAGTTCGGCTTATACCTTAGAATTAAAAAATTATTCGTTACAAGATGTAAATCTACTATTTCAAGATCGTCAAAATGACACTGAAATTTCGGCTCAGGGCATTAGACACACCGGAAAGGGCGATTTTACCCAAGATGTATTCAAACTAAGTACTGAATCAGATATTCAATCATTAAGTATTAGCAAAAATAATTTTCCATATCTAAATAAGGTTCAGACGAAAGGAAGCCTCGATTTAGAAATTGACAATACAACAAATAGCTATACAATTTCAAACAATGACATCCGTCTAGAAAATCTAAAAATAAATACGGAGGGCTATGTCCAATTAAAAGATGAGGACATAAACATGGATTTAGAAATTACTTCTGACAAGGGGGAATTTGGAGATTTCCTTTCCATTATACCCTTGGACTTAAAAAAGGATTTAGCTGGATTGGATACCAAAGGAAATGCCTCTATTGAAGCGAAAATTAAAGGAAGGTATTCAGATACTACTCTGCCAATGATTAACAGTAAGATCATAGTGGAAAATGGCTATGTGAAAAACGCAAACTTTTCTGAACCCATTCAAAATATTTATACTGACCTAAGCATACGGGCAGACGATAAAAACTGGGATGATTTAGAAATTAATCTTGATAATCTAAAAATGAATATAGCTGGAGAGGAAATTGATGGGAGATTTAAATATTCCAATGTGATGACAGATCCTCTCTATGATGTTGTCCTCAATGGTAATCTCAACTTAAATAAGCTTAGCGAGATCCTTCCTATAGAGAACGTAAATTCAATGACAGGTTCTGTTTTATCTGATCTCACTTTTAAAGGAAGACAATCTGATATTGAGACAGAAAACTACGAAGCATTAACCTTTGATATGACACTTCAGTCTGATGGACTGACTGTGGATTACAAAGAAGGAAATGATCTTGTTCTTTCCAACTTTAATATTAACTCTACACCGCAAAATCTTAACGTCAATACTCTTGAAGGAAAAATGGGTTCAAGTGATTATACTATTAGTGGAAATGTAAAAAACCCTCTAGCTATTCTAACTTCAAAGAACAATATTTCAGGGCATATTACCCATACATCAACTCTATTAGATCTTGACGAGTTAATGCATGCAGATGATAAGAGCACTACCAGTTCTCCAACTGAAATTGATCAAAACTTAATTGATAAGAGTAAGCTTAAATTTACAAGTGAGGTTAAAACAATACAATACTTAGGTTACGATATCAAAAACTTTCAGGCAGAGGGAATTTTAGCTGCTAATAATCTAGAAATTCAAAAATCTAATGTTCTAGTCGAAGGATCAAGTATACAGGCAAAGGGGAATTTAAGAAATGCTTATAATCATGTAAGCAAGAATGATTCATTGTATGGGAACTTGGATATATATACTAAGAAGTTTGATGTTAACAAATTTATTACTGAAGATGAATCTGCAAAATCTGAAGCCTTGCGTATTCCGCAACTTTACAATATCGACATGGACATCAAGGCGGATGAGGTCTTATATAGTAATACTAAAATAGAGAGTTTCAATTCCGATCTCTTAGTAAAAAATGGTATTGCCAGTTTAGTTAACAGTACTTCCAAGGCAATGGGTGGCGATATCAATTTTGAAGGATTTTATGATAGTGTGAGCGAAAGCCCTGCATTTAGTTTTAAATATGAGCTTAGTAAATTCAACTTTCAAGAAACTTTTAAAAATCTCGCATCTTTTAGAGTTATGGCCCCTGTAGCAGAATTTATTGAAGGTGTATTCAACTCTACCCTTGTTATGTCTGGCAATCTTAAAAATGGTTTTGAACTGGATTACAATACGATTTCTGCTTCTGGATTTTTAGAAACTCTAAATAGTAAATTATCTGGTTACACTCCTGTTACCGACCTGGCTAATAAACTGGGTGTTGAAAAGCTAAAACAAATCAATCTTGAAAACACCAAGAATTGGTTTGAAATAGCAGACGGCGGAGTAGTTCTAAAAGCGCATGACTATATGATGGATGATATCAAAATGCGCATTGGAGGTACTCAAAAATTTGACTCTGATATCGACTATGTCGCTCAATTAGAAATCCCAAGAAGTAGATTTAATAACTCTACAGTAGGAACCCTCAGTGATGCAGGTATTGGCTTCTTAGAAAAGGAAGCTGGCAAATTAGGCGTAAATCTTGATGTTGGAGATTTCATCTATCTAGACGTTAGTATTACTGGAACCATTAAAAATCCAAAGTTCAAAGTTGTACCTACAGGTGCAGGAGGTAAAAGTTTGACAGAAACAACTAAAGACATCGTAACAAATGTCATAGAAGACAAAAAAAGAGAATATCAGGATAAAGCCAATGAAAAAATAAATGTTGTGAAGGACTCTGTAACGCATATCATTGAAAGTAAACGCGATTCGCTCATTGCCCAGGCTGAAAAAAAGGCAGACAAGGCTGTCCAAGTTGCAAAAGACACCATCAAAGCTAAAGTTAAAACAAAGGTAGTCGCAGTCGTAAAAGACACACTTGCAACAAAATTAGAAGATAAGGTAAAAGATGTGCTTGGAGATCAAACGGGAGAATTAGACAAATTAAAAGACAAACTAAAAAATAAACTCCCTGGCTTTCCAAAAAAGAACAACGATTAAAAAACTACATTTAAAAAAACCGAGTCAAAAGTGGATTTTAAAAAAAAGCTATTATATTTGACACATGATTTTGAATACAAATAATACATGGTGGTGGCTTTCTAAAACTCTAAAAGAAGTTTAGAAGCAATTTCTGTGTGCACATAACATATACAGCGGCTTGTTGAACTTCAACAAGCCGCTTTTTATTTTAGACTAATATCATGAAAATACATACGATAACAAAAGAATATTTAGCTGACCTCTTTACTCCTGTGGGTTTATTCCTAAAAATAAGAGAGCAATATTCTCAAGTATTATTATTAGAGAGTTCTGACTATTCAAGTATGGAGAACAGTCATTCTTTTATTTGTTTTGATCCGATTGCTGGTCTTCAAGTGCATCAGAATAGCTTTAGTAGTTATGCGGGAAATAAAAAAACTGAAACTTCGCTAAAAGGCAACATTTCAAAACAAATACAGGATTTTCAATCTTCAATAGAATTCTCAGACTCCAGTATTAAAGCTTCATTTAATGGCTTGTTTGGCTATAGCAATTATGATTCTATTCAATATTTTGAAACAATCCATTTGCATTCTGAATCACATGTAGAAACGCCTAGTCTTAAGTATGATCTCTATCGGTATGTAATAGCCTTTGACCATTTCTACGAAACACTTACTATACTTGAAAATATTCCTGAAGGAGAAGCAAGTTCAATGGATGCAATAGAACAAATCCTTTATCGCCAAGATTATAGTGAATTTGGCTTTAAGCTCATAGGCAAAACAGATTCTACTTCCACAGATGAGGAATATATGGCTACTGTTACACAGGCAAAAAAGCATTGCCAAAGAGGTGATGTCTTTCAAGTAGTTCTTTCTCGACGTTATATGCAAAAATTCACTGGAGATGAGTTCAATGTATATAGGTCATTACGATCAGTAAACCCAAGTCCTTACCTATTTTACTTTGACTATTCATACTATAGACTATTTGGTTCATCCCCAGAAGCTCAAATCATTATCCAAGACAATAAAGCTGAGATTCACCCTATAGCAGGAACGGTTCCAAAAACAGGAAATGAGGAAGAAGACATTCGGTATGCACAGCAGCTTATTGATGACCCCAAAGAAAATGCAGAGCATGTGATGCTTGTAGATTTGGCAAGAAATGACCTAAGTCGCAACTGTACCCAAGTCCGTGTTGAAAGTTATAAAGAAATACAGCGATTTAGCCATGTAATGCACCTAACATCAAAGGTAAAAGGAGAGGTAAATCCGGGCGCAAACAATTTTCAAATTTTTGCTGACACTTTCCCAGCAGGCACACTAAGTGGCGCGCCTAAGTACAGAGCTATGGAAATAATTGATACACTAGAACCACATAAACGCGGATTCTATGGTGGTGCTATTGGTTTAATTTCATTTGAAGGAGAGATAAACCATGCTATCATCATTCGTTCCTTTTTAAGCACACAGAATACCCTGCATTGGCAAGCAGGTGCTGGGATAGTAATTGACTCTAAAGAAGAAAGTGAATTACAAGAGGTAAAAAATAAATTGGGAGCACTCACGAAGGCCCTTCAAAATGCAGAAAAGTAATTATGAAAGAAGTACTTATACTAGACAATTACGACTCCTTTACCTACAACCTGGTTCAGATTGTTGAGGAAATATTGGATCAAAAAATAGAAGTCTTTAGGAATACAGACATTGCATTAGCAGATATCGATAAATATGAATCAATCATCTTGTCTCCTGGCCCTGGCCTACCTGATGAAGCAGGGATTCTAAAAGATCTCATCAAAACATATGGTCCAACAAAGAAAATATTTGGAGTCTGTTTGGGTTTGCAAGCAATAGGTGAAGTGTATAACTGTACCTTAAAGAATCTAGACAGAGTGTTTCATGGTATGGCGACTACCATGAAACAAACTGAAAGTTCATCAGTAATTTTTAAGGATATTGAGCAAGAGTTTGTAGCAGGTAGATACCATTCTTGGGTAATAGACAAGGATAGTCTGAGCAAAGATCTACAAGTTACGAGCTATGATTCCAATCAAGAAATCATGTCAGCTGATCACAAGAAATTTGAAATATACGGGGTACAATTTCACCCTGAATCTATACTTACACCGGACGGACGAACAATGATCAAAAACTTTTTAAGCCTGTAAAGATGAAAGAGATACTAAATCATTTGTTTAAACACAAGAAGTTAAGCAAATCTGAAGCAAAGGAAATACTCAAGAATATATCAGATGGCAAATACAACGAATTTCAAGTAGCAAGTTTTATAAGTGTTTTCCAAATGCGTTCCATCACAGTAGAAGAACTTGCGGGGTTTAGAGAAGCACTGCTAGATCTTGCAAAAAGACCCATACTTGATAATTCAGACTCTATAGACTTATGTGGTACTGGTGGTGATGGAAAAAACACCTTTAACATATCCACACTTACTTCCTTTGTCTTAGCGTCCATGGGAATTAAGGTTACTAAGCATGGAAATTATGGTGTCTCTTCTGTTTGTGGTTCCTCTAATGTATTAGAGCACTTAGGATATGTTTTTACAAATGATGGATCAGAACTTCAGAGAGAATTAGATAATTGCAATCTATGTTTTTTACATGCTCCCTTATTTCATCCAGCTATGAAATTTGTAGCTCCAATTAGACGACAAATGGGTGTTAAAACCTTTTTCAATATGTTAGGTCCTTTGGTAAATCCTGTCCAACCAAAGAAACAATCTGTAGGTGTCTTCAGTCTAAAATTACAACGTCTTTATAGTCACTTATTTCAGGACACGGAAAAAGACTATACTATCATATATGACCTGGAAGGATATGATGAGGTCTCACTTACAGGCACTAGTAAGATTATAAAAAAGGAAGGAGAATTTATGATTTCAGCGGATTCATTCTCTACAAATAGTCTACATCCTGCGTCTATTTTTGGTGGAAACACAATAGAACAGGCAGCTCAGATATTTCTAAATGTTTTAAATAATACCTGTCCCCAAGAACATGTTAAAGTAGTAGCAGCAAATGCTGCAATAGCCTTATCTTTGTATGAACCAAATACAGATTTAACCCATCTGTATCAACAATCCAAGGAAACAATCGAGTCAGGTGCAGCAAAAAGGACCTTAGACAGTCTTATTGCTATGTCTGCTTCGAGAAAACAATCAAAAAATTAATGAACATTTTAGAAAACATTGTACGCCACAAAATCAATGAAGTTGAATACCGAAAAAACTTCATTAAAGAATCAGAATTAGTTACTCGATTATTCTTTGAAAGAGAAACAGTTTCACTTGCTGAAAGTCTAGTCAAAAAATCGCCTGGAATAATTGCTGAATTTAAACGAAAATCTCCATCAAAGCATAATATCAATCTAGATGCAAACCCAATACAGATAACTAATAATTATCAAGATAATGGAGCAGCAGGTATCTCAATCCTAACGGATAAAAACTTCTTTGCTGGACATGAGAAAGATATACTAGATGCTAGAAATAACATTTCCATCCCCATTCTACGGAAGGAATTTATAGTAGATACGTATCAAATCTTAGAAGCAAAATCCATTGGCGCTGACGCAATTTTATTAATAGCCGAAATATTAAGTAAAAGTGAATTGAGCGATCTGGCTAGATTTGCAAAAGAACTGAACTTAGAGGTCGTAATGGAAATCCACAATTTGGAACAGTTGAAAAAACTAACAGATAATGTAGACATCATTGGAGTAAATAATCGCGATTTGAAGGAATTCAAAACGGACCCAATGCATTCTTATAATCTTTATCCAGATTTACCAAAAGACAGAAAACTAATAAGTGAAAGTGGCATTAGTGATGCAGACACCATCAGAAAACTAAAAGAAAGAGGGTTTCATGGCTTCTTAATTGGTGAACATTTTATGGGGTCTGATGAGCCAGGCAATATTTTAAAAGAACTTATAGATCAAGTTAAAGGATGATAGTAAAAGTCTGTGGCATTGTATCAAAAGAGAATTTAGAAGATATCTCTACATTGGATTTTGCCATGATAGGTTTTAATTTTTATCCTCCTTCTAAACGATTTTTACAATCTGTAATACATCTTAAAAAAGATAATTTTAAACGGGTAGGTGTTTTCGTAAACTGTCCAATTTCTAGATTAAAGGACATTGTTCAAGAACATCGCTTAGACTTCATTCAACTTCATGGAGATGAAACTCCTGACTACTGCACCGCAGCATCAGCAATTGCACCCATCATCAAAGTATTCGGTGTGCATGAATCTTTTGATTTTAACATTTGTAAACAGTTTACAGCTACTAGTAAGTATTTTTTATTTGATACGTTTACTAAGGCATATGGCGGGAGTGGAAATAAATTCGATTGGTCTGTGCTCAATAATTATAATTTGGAAACAGAGTTTATTCTAAGTGGAGGTATCTCCATTGAAGATATTCCTGCTATACATGAAATTTCACATCCCAAATTCATAGGAGTTGATCTTAACAGTAGATTTGAACTTGAAGCGGGAATAAAAGACGTTAATAAACTAAAACAATTTAAACATGGCATCCTCAAAGACAGTAAACTATCTAAGACAGGTACGTAAAAACACACTCAACACGATTGAAGGATTAAGCACTGAGCAACTGAATACAATTCCTACTGGTTTTAATAACAACATCATTTGGAATGTAGCGCATATGTTAGTGACTCAGCAACTTTTGGTAAATAAATTATCTGGGGTAGACATAGAGGCGAGCCCTGAAGAGGTCATGGCATATAAAAAAGGTTCCAAACCGCAAGGAGTTGTAAGTGAGGAAGAAATTAATAATATTAAGAGAAGGCTGTTAAGTTCAGTGGACGCATTTGAAGAAAACCTAGCGCAAAACAAATACCAAAATTACCAAGAATATACAACAAGTTTTGGTGTTACACTTTCTTCCTGCGAAGACGCTATGGAATTTAATAATGTACATGAAGGCTTGCATTTTGGTTCCATTTTAGCACTCAAAAAATTAGTATAGATGGCTTCTAAATATACAATTGATGAAAACGGATTTTATGGGAAATTTGGAGGTGCCTACATTCCTGAAATGTTGCACCACAATATTGACGAACTTCAAAAAAACTATGTTCGAATTTCTAATTCCGAGAGCTTCAAGAAAGATTTTGATCAACTACTAAAAGATTATGTTGGGAGGCCCTCTCCCCTTTACTTTGCAGAAAACTTAAGTAAAAAATATAATGCAAACATATATTTAAAACGCGAAGACTTAAACCATACAGGTTCACACAAAATAAACAATACCATTGGCCAGATACTCCTAGCAAAAGAACTCAATAAGAAGAGAATTATTGCAGAGACGGGTGCTGGGCAACATGGTGTAGCTACAGCAACAGTATGCGCACTGATGGGTATAGATTGCATTGTCTATATGGGTGCCATAGATATAGAACGACAAGCAGCTAATGTTTCGCGTATGAAAATGTTAGGTGCAGAAGTTCGACCAGCCTTAAGTGGTAGTCAAACTTTAAAGGATGCAACAAATGAAGCTATCCGAGATTGGATTAATAATCCAGAAGACACACATTATATTATTGGTTCTGTGGTAGGTCCCCACCCATATCCAGACATGGTTGCTAAATTCCAATCGGTTATTAGTGCTGAAATGAAAATTCAATTAGAAGAGCAAACAGGAAGAAATTATCCTGACTACATACTAGCTTGTGTGGGGGGAGGAAGTAATGCCGCAGGCGCTTTTTACCACTTCTTAAATAATGCCGATGTGCAATTCTATTTAGCAGAAGCCGCTGGAAAAGGAATAGATACTGGACATTCTGCAGCAACAAGTATTTTGGGAAGTGAGGGCATCATTCACGGAGCACGCACCTTGTTAATGCAAACAGAAGATGGACAAATAATAGAACCCTACTCTATTTCAGCAGGTTTAGATTATCCAGGCATTGGTCCCTTGCATGCCCATCTTATAGATAGTAATCGCGCCGAGGTATTTCCTGTAACAGATGAAGAAGCATTAGATGCAGCTCTGATGCTTACCCGAACAGAAGGAATTATCCCTGCCTTAGAAACTGCACATGCATTTTCCATATTAGATAAAATGGATATTGAGCCTAAGAGTATAGTTGTGGTGAATGTATCTGGAAGAGGAGACAAAGATTTACCTACTTATAAATCACATTTTAATTTTTGACAGATTTGCCGATGAATAGAATACAAGCACTTTTTAAGAAGAAGAAAGAATCAGTTTTAAACATATACTTTACGGCAGGACATCCAAGATTAGATTCCTTACTAGAAATTGTTCCCGCCTTATATGAGGCGGGTGTAGACCTAGTGGAAATAGGTATGCCCTACTCGGATCCTTTGGCAGATGGAGAAACGATTCAGGCAAGTAGTAAAATTGCCTTGAAAAACGGAATGCATTTATCCTTACTGTTTGAACAAATAACACAGCTTAGAGAAACTTGCGATATCCCACTTATCCTTATGGGATATTACAACCAACTCATTCAATATGGTATTGAGAAGTTTTTCATGGATGCAAGTGCTGCGGGTGTGGATGGATTGATCATACCTGACCTTCCTTTAGACGAATATGCGAGTCAATTAAAAAATCAGTTTGAAAAATATAATCTTGGGATTAGCTTTCTGGTAACTCCCAAAACCTCCGACGCACGCATACGCGAGGCTGCTGAATTAAGCAGCGATTTTCTGTATATAATTTCCAGCTCTAGCATTACTGGCTCTAAGAGCGATATCGAAGATACTCAGCTTAGTTATTTTAAAAGAGTGGAAGAACTTGCTCCTGATACGCCGCGCTTAATTGGTTTTGGCATTCATGATAAAGCAAGTTTTGACAAAGCTGCTGCTCAGGCGAACGGAGCTATTATTGGTAGTGCGTTCATTCGACATTTGGATAGCATACATGGATTAGCTGAGGCTTCAAAGACCTTTGTTCAAAATATTAAAGGTGTATGATTTTGAGACATTATGCAGATGTAGTTTACATATTGTAAAATACAATTGTTGTCAATTTACATTACATGATATATTCAAAGATAAATTGAATTAAATATCTATTCAGTAGTAAATGACTTATGCGTTTTACAAATAATGTCAATATTGTGCTTCCACAAGCAATAGATTTGAGTTATTGAATAACCTATTAATCTTTTCAAATTACATCGATTATGAAAAATATTAATCAATTTAGAGATGGGAATTTTACTTACAACAGCTTTTTCAAACAAATCAAAACCAATAAGATGTATCAACTTAAAAAATCATTTTTTATAGTAAGCATATGTATGCTTTTAGGGTTAAGCAACGCGTTTGCTCAAACACAAAAGAATCCTAAAGCAGGAGATTTTGTTCGCATAGAAATGCAAGATGGGACGAGCTACAAAGGCACAATAAACAGTATAAATAATAGTGAAATTTCTCTGGATGTGCAAGGAACAGGAGTTATTACGATTGATCGTTCCTTAACAGAAGAAGTTATAACCTATGACTTGACGAACAGTGCAAGGATTTTCGATTTTGACAATCCATTGTATTCAAAATACTATTTGGGAGAATCTGCCATTGGATTAAAAAAGGGGGAAGCCTATTATCAAAACATTATGATTGTAGGAAACTTCTTTGCCTATGGCGTCTCAGATAATTTTAGCATAAGCGGTGGATTTGAAACGGTAAGCTTATTTAATGGAAGAGTTCCTGTATTTTTTGTAAATCCAAAGTTGACCTTTCACTCTAGTAATGAATTGATTCACTTTGGTGTTGGAACTTTTGCTGGATTTTCACTACAGGATCCAACTGGATTTGGAGGTGCCGCATACACCAATGTGACCTTTGGAAATAAAAATAATAACTTAACGGCAGGAGTGGGAATCCCTTATGCTTCAGAAGGTGGCTTTGCTGATTTACCTGTATTTCAAATTGCTGGAATGGGGAGACTTTCAAATAAAATATCCTTAGTGGGGGAAGTATTCATTGCAGATATTAGCGACATTGCTTTTAATGATAATACAGCAACCTTTGGGACTCTCAACATAAGGATAATGACTAAAAATGCAGTTTTCGACGTTGGAGCAATCGGAACAACTGATGGGGCAATCCCAGTATTTAGTGCAGCATTCATCTTCGATTAGATAAAAACAATTAAAAAAAAGCCGCAACAATAATCGTTGCGGCTTTTTTTATTCTGAATCGTTTAGTCTTCCGATGTATCGTAAACTACCTTAAATAGAATTGCTGCTAAAGCACCTCCTATTAGGTTTGCTACAATAATGCCTCCTAGATTTGTAACTGTAGTCATGCCGGCAGTTAAAGCACCTAAGCCAACAGCTGGATTAAATGCACCTCCAGAAAAACTACCTAATCCCCACGCACATGCTAATACAGTAAAACCAATAGCCAATCCATAATATGAATTGCCAGCTGTGCTTTTTGTAGTAGCCGTGTGAAGTATTACCCAACAAAGTGCAAAGGTTCCCAAAATTTCAGCAGTGATTCCTGCTGCCATATTCATATCACTTGGAGCTTCTGCAGCTGTAAAACCTAATAATTTAGTAGCGATCAATGCTGCGATTGCACCACCTGCTAATTGTGCTATGACATATCCCGGCACATCAGATCCAGCTACTTTTCCTCTCATAAATACTGAGAGAGTAACTGCAGGATTGTAATGTGCACCAGAAATGTGCCCACCAGCATAAATCATTACCATAAGCATAGAACCTATGGCTAAGGGTGCCATGGCTACCCCACCATTTACTGTGCATACAATTGTAAGCACTAGAAAGAAAGTCCCAATAAATTCTACTATGTATTTACCCATAATTCTTAAGATGTTAGTTAGTTAATTAATGTCTTGATATTAAATATAATAGTTATGTAAGAAAATTCGGTATTATTAACATTAATCAGTAGAAATAATCAATAAATTAAAAAATAACCGATTTTGTCAGCATATTTCACCCTTTAAACAAGCTTTTCTTTCGATGTTACTCCTAATTTCCTTTTAAATTCAGCTAAGTCAATATCTTCTATATCCCAGCTCCTACTTACTTTCAAATACCTAGCTAATCAAGTCGTCTAGCCTTAGAATCTTTTGGATATCTTTTCTATTTTCAGGAAGAATCTCAAGCTATGAAAAACATACTCATTACATCTCTCCTAATATTATGCAATTGCATTTTTGCATTTACTCAAATCAACACAAATAATTCTGAGCATCTCACCAAGGTCGAATGGCGTGAACTGGGACCCTATAGAGGTGGTCGATCTTGTGCTGTCACCGGAATTGATGAAAAGCCTAACCTGTTCTATTTTGGATCGACAGGTGGTGGTATATGGAAAACAGAAGATGGCGGAAGATCTTGGGATAATATTTCTGATGGCTTCTTTGGTGGGTCTATAGGATCTATTGAAGTATCCAAATCCGATAATAATGTCATCTATGTAGGTGGTGGCGAAAAAACGGTAAGAGGGAATGTGTCACACGGGTATGGTGTTTGGAAGTCAGAAGATGCTGGAAAGACTTGGACAAGTAAGGGGCTCACAAAATCACGACATATTTCTAGACTGCGCATTGATCCAAACAATCCAGATATTGTCTATGCTGCTGTCATGGGAAATTTATTTGCAGATGATACAGAACGAGGTGTCTACAAAAGTACAAATGGTGGAGATACTTGGAAAAAAGTCTTATTTGCGAATGCTTCCTCTGGAGCTGTGGACCTAAGCTTTGACCCCACTAATCCGCGCATTCTTTTTGCTACTACCTGGACCATACGTAGGAATCCGTATAGCCTCTCTAGTGGAGGAGATGGTTCTGCCCTCTGGAAAAGTACGGACTCTGGTGAAACTTGGACAAATATAAGTGCAAACAAAGGTTTACCGACTGGTACTTGGGGAATTAGTGGTGTGACAATCTCTCCCGCAAATCCAGACCGAGTATGGGCACTCATAGAGAACGCAGATGGAGGACTTTTTCGATCTGATGACGGTGGAGACACATGGAAAAAAGTCAATTCGGATAGGTCATTGCGTCAACGTGCTTGGTATTATACAAGACTATATGCCGACACACAGGATGAGGATGTAGTCTACGTCGTCAATGTATCTTACCATAAGTCAAAGGATGGAGGAAAAAGTTTTACTTCAGCTAGAGCACCACATGGTGACCATCATGACCTTTGGATTTCTCCGAGTAATCCAAAACGTATGATAATTGGAGATGACGGAGGTGCTCAAGTTACGTATGATGGTGGAGAAACTTGGACTACCTACCACAATCAACCCACGGCGCAATTTTATAGAGTAACAACGGACAATCATTTTCCATATCGTGTCTATGCTGCGCAACAAGATAATAGCACTATCCGAATTGCACATAGAACAGATGGTTCTTCCATTGGAGAATCAGATTGGGAGCGTTCCGCTGGTGGTGAATCAGCACATATAGCAGTTGATCCTACAAACGATGATATTGTATATGGCGGCAGTTATGGTGGCTTCTTGACACGTCTCGACCACAGTACGAAACAGGTAAGGGCTATAAATGTGTGGCCAGATAATCCAATGGGCTATGGTGCAGAAGGAATGAAATACAGATTCCAATGGAACTTTCCTATATTCTTTTCTAAGCATGATGCAAAAAAGCTGTACGTTGCTTCGAATCATTTGCACATGAGTACGGACGAGGGTCAAAGTTGGGATATTATAAGTCCTGACCTAACGCGCAATGACTCTACCAAACTTAAATCATCAGGTGGTCCTATCACTCAGGACAACACAGGTGTGGAATATTATTGCACCATTTTTGCAGCTGCAGAATCCCCTATTGAAGAAGGCCATATCTGGGTTGGCTCAGATGATGGATTAATACATCTCACTAAAGATGGAGGTAAGAACTGGGACAATGTTACTCCGCAGGATATTCCAAAGTGGTTAATGATTAATTGTATTGAGCCTAATCCTCATAAAAAAGGTTCTTGTTATATAGCTGGCACATTATACAAGGCAGGAGACTTTAAACCCTACATTTATAAAACAGAAAATTATGGTGCAAGTTGGACAAAAATCACTAATGGTATTGACAGCGAACATTTCACACGGGCTGTGCGTGTAGATCCAGAGCAAGAAGGTATGTTATATGCTGGCACAGAAACTGGCATGTATTATTCTGACAACGATGGTAGTTATTGGAAAAGCATGCAACGTAATTTACCTATTGTGCCTATAACAGATTTGGCCATCAAGAATGACAATTTAATTGCTGCGACACAGGGAAGAGGTTTGTGGATAATTGATGAATTAAAAACCATCAGAGAAGAAGCAGAAATGAATCGTCTTCAAAAAAATCATCTATTTACTCCCAATGATTCTTACCGCATGGGAGGCAGTCAAAACAAGAACGTCAAAGGGGCTGGAATGAACCATCCAGGCGGAGTCAACACCCATTTCTACTTACACAATTACGAAGAGAAAACAGACAGTGTAGAACTTGTGTATCTAAGCATGTCTGGTGACACTTTAAATAGCTATTCCAATTACGCTAAAAAGAAAAACAAAAAACTAGAATTAGAGAAGGGAGCCAATGTTTTCAACTGGAATATGCGCGAAGAAAGTGCTAGCTCCTTTGAAGGCATGGTGATGTGGTGGGGTTCCATGGCTGGACCTAAAGTAGTTCCAGGAACGTACCAGGTTCATTTAAATATAAATGGAGAAAATCAATCGCAATCCTTCCAGATTATGAAAGACCCTCGCGTAAGCTTTAGCGACAATGATTTAGCAAAACAATACAGCTTCATCCAATCCGTAAACACTAAGGTAACGGAGGCACACGAATCAATCATAGAGATGCGGGACTTAAAAAAACAAATGGCTGACTTCAAAGAAATGCATAAGAGCGAGGCCATAGTAGCAAAGATAAATGAGATTGATTCTACACTTAGTGTAATCGAAAAAGAACTGTATCAGACTAAAAACAGAAGTCGACAAGACCCACTTAATTTCCCAATTCGACTAACAAATAAGTTAGCACACTTGAATTCTTTAGCTCAGATTAGTGATGCGCCTCCTACCGAATCTATGCATGCAGTCTATGATGAAATAAGCAGTAAAATCGATGTACAACTTGCTGCGTATGAAAACATAAAAACAAAAGAAATTAAAATCTTAAACGAACTCATACGCAACGAGATACAGGATTTTATTAAGATCAAAAACTAAAAAATAACTCTTCAAATATTCACTTATGAAACAGAACTTCTTTTATGTCCTCTTAATTCTTCTGAGCTCTTCAATTTGCTTGAATGCACAAACAAAAAAAGAAGATCCTGCAGAAAGTCTGGCTGGATTAAAATTCAGAAGTATAGGCCCTGCCTTTATGTCTGGAAGAATTGCTGATATTGCAATTGACCCAAATGATGAAAGCCTCTGGTATGTTGCAGTAGGTTCTGGTAACGTTTGGAAAACTGTGAATGCTGGTGTTACCTGGACTCCTATCTTTGAAGATCAAAGTGTGTACTCCACAGGCTGCATTACAATAGATCCAAACAATACAAGTACTATCTGGTTGGGCACAGGAGAAAATGTAGGTGGCAGGCACGTTAGTTGGGGAGATGGTGTTTACAAAAGTACAGATGGAGGAATGAGTTGGGAAAACATGGGACTTAAACAATCTCAACATATTGCTGAAATTCTTGTACACCCACAAAATTCAAATATAATCTGGGTTGCCTCACAAGGACCACTTTGGTCTAGTGGTGGAGAAAGAGGAATTTATAAATCAGTAGATGGAGGAAAAAACTGGAAACAAACATTAGGCAATAATCAATGGACAGGTGCAACAGAAATAATCATGGACCCTAGAAATCCTGATGTTCTATATTGCGCTAGTTGGGATAGACATAGAACCGTCGCTGCCTATATGGGTGGAGGGCCTGGGTCAGGCTTACATAAAAGTACAGATGGTGGAGAAACATGGCATAAACTAAGCAACGGACTTCCCAAGTCACACTTGGGAAAAATAGGATTATGCTTATCACCACAAAAACCTGATGTCATCTATGCAGCCGTAGAGGAAGATCTGAGAAAAGGTGGTTTGTACAAAAGTATGGATGGTGGTATGACATGGAAGAAGCAATCTGATGCCATTACGGGAGGAACAGGGCCGCATTACTATCAAGAGCTGTATGCTTGCCCACATAATTACGACCGACTATATTTGATGGATAACAATGCGCAGATTTCTGATGACGGTGGCAAGACCTTTAGAAGAATGAATGAAAAAAATAAGCATGGGGACAATCATTCCATTAACTTCAAGTTGAGTGATCCTGATTATTTATTATTAGGATCAGACGGTGGTATTTATGAGACTTTTGACCTGTGTGAAAATTGGAGATACATTGAAAACTTACCTATTACCCAATTCTATGACATCGCAATTGACGATGCTGAGCCATTTTATAACGTGTACGGAGGAACGCAAGATAACAGTACAGAAGGAGGACCGTCTCGTACTGACAATATTCAGGGAATCCAAAATTCAGACTGGAAAGTTGTACTTAACTGGGATGGACATCAGCCAGCAACGGAACCCGGTAATCCAAATATAGTATATGCACAAAGACAACAGGGTACGCTTTCCAGGTTAGACATGGCAACTGGTGAGGTAATGGACATTCAACCTCAGCCTGCCGCTGACGAACCCTATGAACGTTTTAATTGGGATGCCCCTATCCTAGTCAGCCCACATGATCCTAAACAGATCTACTTTGGATCACAACGATTATGGCGCTCAGATAATAGAGGAGATAGTTGGACAGCCCTTTCAGAAGACCTTACCCGAAATGAGAATAGATTTGCCTTACCGATAATGGGAAGACAACAAAGCATAGATAATCCTTGGGATGTGTATGCTATGTCTAATTATAACACCATAACTATGGTCGACGAATCTCCTGTGCAGCGTGATCTCTTGTATGTAGGCACAGATGATGGTCTTATTCAAATTACAGAAGACAATGGCAAGACTTGGAGAAAAACAGAAGCCTCCCGCTTAAGTGGTGTACCAGCACGCGCCTACATTAATGACATTAAGGCAGATTTATTTGATGCTAACGTGGCTTACATGGCAATGGACAATCATAAAGAAGGTGATTTTAGGCCCTTCCTATTTAAAACATCGGATAAGGGAAAAACTTGGAAATCAATAAGTGCAAATTTACCAAAGGACAATATCATTTGGCGAATAGTACAAGATCATGTTGATCAGAATTTGATATTTATTGGTACTGAATTTGGTATTTATGTAACACAGAATGGTGGTGCATCCTGGACCCAATTAAAAGGTGGATTGCCTACAATTTCTTTTAGAGATTTAAAAATACATAGACGTGAAAATGATTTAGTTGCTGCCTCTTTCGGGCGGAGCATTTATATCCTCGATGACTTTTCTGCTCTTCGACATATGTCATCAGATCTTGTAAATAAGGAAGCTGCCTTATTTCCTGTGCGTGATGCGTGGTGGTATATTGAACGTTCACACTTAGGATTTGGCAAGGGTGCTGGTTCACAGGGTTCGCAACATTATATCGCAGAAAACCCACCTTTTGGTGCCCTGCTGAGCTACTATGTAAAAGAGGATTTTAAAACGCAAAAAGAATTGCGTCAAGAGAAGGAAAAAGAGATGAAGAATCAAAACATACCATTTGCAGGTTGGGATGCCTTAGATAATGAAGAAAATGAAATGGGTACACAACTAGCCTTATTAATTCGAAATGAGGCGGATGAAATCGTACGTCAGATTCCTGCTAAAAATAAAAAGGGAATACATAGAACTGCATGGGATTTAAGATATCCTATTAGTTCAGTTGTGAATAGTAGCAAGCCAAATACATGGGCAAAAGGATTTCTTGCTGCCCCTGGAAAATATTCTGTTCAACTCGTTAAAATTGAAAACGGGCAACGTACTTCTCTTTCTGAACAAGAATATTTTAATGTGAAGCAGCTAAATAAGAGCACGCTAAGCGGAGCACCCATGGCGGAAGTGAGCGCGTTTTGGAAAACGTATGATGAGACAAATAGAATGGCATCTGCCATCTTTTCTGAAGTTGGCCAGTTAGAAAACAAAGTAACGCTACTACGTACTGCACAGGATCAAACAGCAGCAAATACAGAAAAAATAACACAGGATATAGTTGCGTTGACAAATAAAGTGAACACACTTACAAAATTTGTAAATGGTAGTCCAAGTAAATTAAAGCCAGGTGAAAAAACACGTCCATTGATAGGCGAACGTCTTTTTGCTCTTTCTTTAGGACTAAATAATTCTACATATGGTCCAACAGATACGCATAAAAAATCCATGGCAATTGTCACAGATGAATTACAGGAAGCTTCAAGTCAACTTAAATTTATCAAAAAGGAAATTAGCCGAATTGCAGATACTATTGTTGACCTAGGTGGACCTTACATTAAGGGAGAGTTCTAATCATCTCAGCTTAAAAGAATAGCTCTGAAGAAAATATATTCTCCAGAGCTATTCTACATACTACTTTAAAACAAATATTTCTTTATTCAGAATATTCTTTTATAAGCCTTACCATTAATTCATTTAAAAATTCTACATCGAATTCACCTATGCTAGGTTCGATATGGTCGTTTCCGATCCCACTATGATTCGTTATAAATGTATAGGTACTATTTGTACTAATAGAAAAGAATCGCATTAAGAATTCAGTTTGTTTATCAATTCCGCTCGCAGTTATAGGAATTACTTTAATTCCCTTTTTGGCAGCTTCAGCAATAGATCCTTGTAAGTTTCCAATAACATTTGCTTGGTGATGGGGAGGTGCATCAAGTAACAAAAATGCAATACGCGTTTTAGCAAATTCGGACCAAGCTAAGTTACTGATAGCTGTTTCTAAGCCTGTATGTACAGCTTCTGGAAAGTCACCTCCTCCTCCTGCAACTTGCGTCTCTATAAACAATTGCGTGGCTGTTAAACTAGAAGTAAAATCTGACTGTCGCACTAGGTATTCATCCCCTTGATCTCTATAAAACACACTTGCGGTAGAAATTTCTAAATTTGAATTCTCATCTTCTACTTTTTGTATAACATCCGTAAGATCTGATTTTAGAAATTCTAACTCATCTGACATCGAGCCTGTAGCATCTACTATAAATGCTAATTCTACTACATCCGTTCGATTTATAGTTTGATCAATATTAATAACATTCACTCCCTGCTCGAAAAATGTTAAGTTTGCATCAGTTTCTATTCCATTCACAGATAAAGAATATTGAGAGAGATCAACATTGTCGGTGTATTCATATAGACCAATCCACAACTCTGCTTTACCAGCATTGTCTGTTCTTGTTTCCCAATGTGTAAAACCATTTCTTTCCAATGCAAGTGCTGCATCCACCACCGGACTTCCATTATATCTCAGTTCTACGGAGATACGATTGTTTGTGTAGAATTCCCAATAGGCTGCTTTGTCCGAGAATTCTTCCCTTTCATTTAGTTCTTTCCAATAATCCCAATTTTCTAAATCATTCCACTCTCCAGCAGTAATCAATCCAGATTCTCCCCCTTGCTGACCACCAGGGTCTGATTCGCTTGTACTCTCTCCGCTGCTTGATCCACTACTTCCTGATCCACCAGCTCCTCCGCCAGCTATTCCGCTGCCATCAAATGAGATACTAGAATCCAATAAGTTTCGATCTTCATCTGATTCACTAATTGTATCAGTTCCACAGCTCGCTAAAAAAAGCGCTAAAATGATACAGAGAAAAAAGTTTACATATTTCATGTTATATAAATTTGATTAGTAATTATTTCTAAAAATTATGGCTTATTCCAAGGTTCAGTGATGCATATTTAAGATTAGAATTTGAAAACGCTTCCGTTCCAATATCACTTAAATACTTTCCAGCTTTCACTCCCGCATATATATTAAAATCATTAGATAGACGTTTGTGTATTCCTAATTCTGCCTGCATAGAATAGAGCAGTGCATTTTGCTTATAGGGTTGTTCGTTAGAAATATCAGCAACTGAATTTGCATTTATAAAATATCTACCCTGCGCGCTTGCTATCATATTTATTCCTATCCCAAGAGTACTTATCAATTGAAAGCCCTTACGTCTAAAATTATATCCCACATTAAGCGGTACATGCAGTGTGTTGATTTTATTATAATGTGTAAGTGATCTAGGACTTCTTGCAATAGATTCTGTGACACTAAAGTCTGCCACAGATAAGCCTTCTGAATTATTAAAAACAATAGTAGGAATGGTATCTAAAAGATCTTCCGTTTGATTATACTCTCCTACCAATTTTGAATGAAAGGAATTATAATGTAATCCCGTTCCAAACGTAATTCCATTTTTAAGTGAATAGGACAATGCCATTCCAAGATTATAACCAGCAATAAATTCTAATTCTGCCTCTTCTCCTAGGGTTTTATTATTAGACAATCTAACATCAGCCAAAACACTCTGGCTATCCGTCAATTCTTCTTCTCCAAATAGCAGACTATGCTTTGTCAGACCTCCCTCTACTGTTAGTAGTAGTCCTGAACTTGATCTAAGCGGAACAACTGATTCTTCTAAAGGCATATGCAATGCAGCTATATTAGGAGACCTTTGATTTTTAGTGTCGAATACATTTAAACTCTTAAGTCGAGATATTACTCTAGGAAGTAGTTGTAATTTTGAAATAAGATGTACAGATGAGCTAGCCGGAGTCTCTTGCTTTTTTATATTACCATTTGACAAAACATCAGATTTCTTTCTGGTTTCTATGGTTGGATTAATCTGTAAGGTATTTGCATTATTTAATCCACCCTTGCTAATAGGCTTAATGGTCTTAGCTACCTTCATTTGACTGGATGTCAAATACTTTTGTTCCTGTAAACTCTGACTCGCCTTCGTTTCTTCTTCTATAGTATTCTTAAGTAAAACTTCTGCTGTTTCTTGGCCCAAACTAATTCCTGTTACTTCCTTTGATTTGTTCAAATCTACAGAAGTTGTCAGCACCTCCGCATTCATTGCTTCTTGTATCTCCACTTTGTTCACTGCCACTTCCTCTGTTACTGCTTCAGCAATCACTGCAATGGGAGATTGTTCCATATTCACCCAGTAAATAGAGAGTGCAATACCTGCAAGGCTCAGTGCTCCGATTAAGTAGAACCAAAACGGCCTTTTCTTTTTATTAGGTTTATCTAATAATTTTTCCAGGTCGTTCCAAGTAGATGGAATATCTACTGGAGTTTCATAACCTAGGAGGGTGTCTTTTATATAATCTTCTCTTTTTCCCATGTTACATTCTTGATTGAATTTCTTTGACGTCCACATTTTTCTTTAGCCAATTCTTGGCCTTAAATAATTGTGAACGTGAAGTGATTTCAGAAATATTAAGTGTTTTCGCTATCTCTTTATGTGAATAACCATCTATTACAGACATATTGAACACAGTTTTATATCCGGTAGGCATTCCTCTCAAAAAATGTAGTATACCTTCTGCATCCATGTTATAAAATTCATCTGGATCCTTAGGATCTCTATCCATATCATCTAAAGAGCTAAATGAATTATTAAACGCCTCTTTCTTTGTAATTTTCAATGAGCAATTAATAAATATTCTTGCCATCCATTGCTTTAAGCTTCCCTTCTCCATATCGAACTGCTCTATATTATTCAGCACACGCAAAAAACCATCTTGCATAGCCTCTTGTGCCTTTTCTCTATCATATACATATCTTCTACATATCGTGGCTGCCCATCCTGCATACTGCGCATACAAAAGGTGCTGACACTTTCTGTCCTTATTCATACAACCATGTATAATTTTGAGTTGGTTCATGTATGCTTCTCTTAATTACAAGTTTGAATTCTTGTATTTATCGTTACCATAATATTTGAAAAATCGCTGCTACCTGAAGAGTCTTCATTAACTGAGAAATTAGCTACGAATCGTTCCTCATCTGATAGCGACACATTTAGATCTATAGCAATCCCATTTTCTTGTAGATAGTTGCTGTTGTAGTTTAGAAATAATTCCTCATTGACTGGAAAAAGACTCGCCTCAATAACGTCGTTTGCTTTAGGAATTTCAGTTACTCTAAAGTATATCAGAAATTCTCCGCCTATAGCTAAGGAAATTGGTCCTTCATTATAGTTTGTCACTCCATGTCCAATATGTAAAAATGCCTCCAATGGTTCTATGGAAGTTTCTTCAGTATCACAATATTGCATTACAGAGGAATACATAATTGTATCACCATCAACAAAAAACTGAGATCTTCCTATCGCCCAATCAGTCATCTCGCCATCTGGTAAGACCAAAATACTTGGCTCTATATCATCAAATTCACACGCCACCTTGGACAGATCAGAAAACTCATAACTGGTATTAAATGATGTCAATGGATTGTATACTGGATTCGGATAAAATATACCTGTAAACTTAGTTTGCTCTGAATCGACTACTCCCACACCTTCTATTTGGCTTATTTCAATTACAAAATGTTCTTTTGACTCATTGCCGGTAGAACCCATAAATCCGCTATAGGCCTGAAATGTACCAGCTTGTAGGCTATCAAAACTCGTCCAATACAATTGACTGCGAGTGCCTGAGGGTACTACTAAATTATTCTCAAATCTAAAATCATCTGCAAACACGAGGGTGTGTAAATAAAAATCTTCCACTGTACAGCTTGTAATGTAAGCATAAAACTTGCTTACAATTCCATTATTATTAATCTCTAGCTGTCCTGTTACATCAACAAGCTCAAACTGATTATCATCAACATTTGGATCAATGCCTGCAATCGCTTCATCCAGATTATCTCTTTGGCAAGAACTAAGCAAGGCAATGCCTAATACTAAAGTCATTATATATTTAAATCGAAACAAATTTTTCATTTTATTACAATTGTGTAAACAGTTTATATTGCCCACTTGATTCTATATATTCTTAAAATAAAGATTTTGATGCCTGAACGCGATGAAATTTTTAGTTTTTAGGCCTTTTTCGAACCTATTCCATGTAATTCTAATTAAATCCGGCTATTTGAGTGCTTTTTCAAGGATAAAAACGTTTCTAGCATAGATATGTCGATTCGAACTAAATTAATTTTAACAGGAGGTGGAACACGTGGGATGTACCAAATTGGGGTAGCAGAAGCCTTGCGGCAGGCAGGATTTCTTGAAAATACCCTATCTATTTCTGCTTGTTCCATAGGTGCTTTAAATGCCTGTCTCCTATTACAGTATACTCCCTTAGAAGCAAAAGAAATATGGTTAGAGTTTACTAAGAAGGAACTCTTTAAGAATGTAAAACAAAATACAAGAACCTATACCCTAGGCCTTCTTAAAGAGTTTATAACTGGTGGCATAGATCCTAGCCCATTAGAAAACATATTGCATAGTTATTTAGATGAAGCTTTGATTCGCAGTAAATCTGTAGAACTGGTCATTGCACTGTATAATATTTCTGATCAACAATTGGAGTATCCTTCCTTGGATCAGATTCCAGAAGGGCAATTAGTAGCACATATCTTAGCTAGTGCGCGACTACCATTTTTTAAGGATCGTATAATTAACCAAAAGAAATATCTAGATGGCGGCTTTGCTGACAACGAACCAGAATTTAGCTATCTAGAAAATAAATGCTTTGACTACACATTTATTGCACGCATAGCCTATGTCAAGAAATATTTACCCAAACAACGTGTGGTGAATATTAAAAGCAAGAAAAAAGTGATTATTGCATCCCATCGCCTCCTTGGCTCCCCTTTAGCATTTGAAAAACCTAGCTTTGAAAATAAATATGTCTACGGTTATGAAGATGCGTGTAGGATTTTAGATAAGTCATTAGATATCGTACTACCGGCATAGCTCCACTTTTAACCTTAAATACATTATAATTATCTGTAGATTTATTGAGTAACTGTAATTCTATCTAATCAATAGCTTCATACAACCTACGCAAGGTATTTACAATCAAACATTTAGGAACAGATGTTGTTTTGAAAATGGCAAAAACAGACCTAACATCTCAAAAAAAATCATTGTCCTCTGCAACGTATTGCAACAAACTGGTGATGTATAGTAAACGGATAACAAGCATGAATTTTAAAAATATCATATTCCTTTTTTGTCTTTTCTCACTGGTAGCCTGTCACGCAGACTTTGAAGAAGTAATAGATAATTCGAATAGCACAGAGGAGCCTCAAATTATTATTACTACTGAGATAACAGGAAAGGTCAATGACGCAGATGGAAATTTAGTAAATGACTACTCACTGATTATGGGTGGTAATTTAAAAACCCAGCTAAAATCATACTTTTTAGAGCAGGTTGAGCTTGTGAATAAACGAGGCCAGTATCTCAGTATAGAACAAGATGGATTGTTTAAAGCATTTGCTTCCCTACTTCTAATCGAAAATGACATTAATCTGCTGGATTTGCACTTATTTCCTGAGCTACAATCTAAAGACCTCATATTAGACAATGCATTAAGTCTGACAAGTTTTAGTTCGATTGAATTCAAACAAATTAACAACAGTTCAGGAGTATCACACAGTGGCTCAGCTAATTTATCTATAAGAGACTTAAGCGAAGGAAAATATGATAAACAGCTTGGAGAATTTGGATATATAAACAATGACTTACTTGCTTTACAGCCAATCGATAGATTTTATTTTGCCTTAGACGACAATGCAGGAAATGTTTTGGAAATTGCAGAGGATGAACCTGCATTCCTGCGCTTTGAAGGGAACAATACAAATAGACTGGGATTATTTCAATTTGATCCAGATAGAAGTGCCTGGCTTTTTATTGATGACTTGATTAATGGGCAAGTTTCTTTGATGCACAGTGGATATTACATGCTTGCAGAATATCAAGATGGAATTTTTACAGAAGGCGAATTATTCTTAGAGAGCGCACCACTCTCCTATCAGAAACATGCCTGGAATAGTTCGGATTATACGACTACAACGTACACGAGCTTAGGTGGAAAATTTTTCTCCGTTGTACCTGCAATGAGTGATCTTGACTATAAGGTATTAGATCCTTGTAATAAAGAATTAAGAACCTTGAATTATGCAAGTACAGAAGATCATGTCAATGACTTAAGTTTCACTATTCAAAATACGGACAATGCTTTTTATAATTTAAATACGTCTGTATTACAATGCGATGGTGAGCTTAGTTCTGAACCAGCTATAAGCATCTTTGTAAACAATGGCAATTTTATTTACCCATTTAATGATACTCAAATAGACACTTGGTTAAGCATCTGCAACAATGCATTTGAAGTGTCTGCCTATAATATTAAAGATGGTACTTCAGGTCCTTCATTTTCTTGGACTACTGAAATTGCAGCAGAGCTAAGCTACCTGAGTAATTGTCAGGAACATGAAGACGGATATAGTTTCATAAAAATTCGGAATGATAAGAAACTCTATAAGGCATTTAGCTTTGACAAAGAAGATGGTAAGACTTTCTTAACTGCCCAAGATGATGCGTTGAAACTAATTGTAAAGGGCACGGATATAGGACCATATAATGTAGAAGAATTAAATATAAAGATTGACGATTTAAATTTTGGAGCAAATGGATATGCCATTAATTGTGAGAATTCAACACAGGGTTGTGGTATAGAAGAAGCATTTGTAAGTCATTACGAAGAAACTAATGATGGCTGGATTAGAATAACTTTTTCAGGCGAAGCCTGGATGCAAACGATTACTCCAGCGGCTGCAGGGAACTTTCCCATTGAGGGAATTATCCTATGCAAGGCAAATTAAACAAATAGGTGCAGGAACGAGAAATCATAGAAGGCTGTAAGATAAACGATAGAAAAGCACAGAAAGCTTTTGTCGAGCAATACTCTAAGTACTTATTTGCAGTATGCAGAAGATATATTAATACAGAAACAAAATCGAAGGATTGTTTGCAGGAGGCCATGTTACACATCCTCATGCATATAAAAGATTACGAAGAGCAGGGGAAATTTAAAGCTTGGATAGCACGCATAACAGTATATAAATGCCTGCAGTCTATACGAAATGAAAAAAAACACATGGTATTTAATATTGAAGAAACATATGAACCCTCAAAAACGGCTGAAGCAGAATATGCTTTAGAGAGTCAAGATGTGTTACGTTTTATGAATGACTTAGCGCCTAAGTATAGAATTGCCTTAAACATGTTTTTAATAGAGGGCTACAGTCACAAAGAGATAGGGTATGTTTTAAATATAAAAGAAGGTACCTCTCGCGCCTTAGTCTCGCGAGGCCGAAAAATGATAAACGACAAATTTGAAGAAGATAGATTACGTGTAATACACAATAAAAAAAAGGAAGCGATTAATAACAAACTCTCATTAGGGTTTAATTAATCAAAAAGATTTAGCTTATGTCAAACGATTTAAATAACAAAGAAAAGCAATTCAAGCACCTAGCGGAAAATTTAGACTTTGATCTAAACACAGAAGCACTATGGTCGGATATTTCAGAACAATTGCCGGAACAAAAAAAGAAAAGAAGGGGCTGGCTCCCATTTGTATTTTTCTTCTCGGCAGTACTCTTAGCTGGTTTCTTTCTTGGAAGCTTTATGAGCAAGAAATCACTCAATACAGCTATTATTCCTAGCGCAGCGACAGTGGATCAAGAAGTTATTAATGAGAATGATGAGACAAAAAATATCTTCTCAAACGCGAATAGTAATCATACAGCAGCTATAAATGAATCTGACATAAAAAGTGCTCAAAGTGTAAGAAAGCCAGAAACTAGCCTTAACAACTCATTCAACCCCAACAATTACACGAGTGCTCTAACACAGGCTGCGGCCATGAATCTGACGAATGAAAATTCAATTCCAAAAGCTTTCCATAGAGCAATTACACAAACTGGCAAAGAAAAAAATGAAACGAAAGAGCTAAAGGAAAACACACAAAACTTAAAAACAAATAACGAGAAAAATGGAGAAGGAACACATCAGCAGTTAAGTTTAAAAAAGCTTTCCATGCTCCCTACTTTACTAGGCTCTCTAAGCATAATTAAAAACGATAAACCTACCCCCACTACCATACTACCTACAAAACCTAAAAACTGGGTAAGTTTTATTCAAATCTCTAGTGGCATCAACCATAATTTAAGTTCGAATACCTTAAACAATGGTACCGAAATTTTAGATGATGCAGTCTTGAATAGTGAGAAAGACAAAATAGGATTTAACACTGCTTTCGAACTAGGATTCCTTCATAGAACTGGATGGTCCATTTCAACTGGATTAAATTATAGTTCTTATTATAGTTCTCTCAGCTCCAACTCTGTAGAAATAACTGAGACAGAAATTCCAGGAACAGAAAGCATTATAATAAACCCTGATGGCAGTCAAACCCTAGTTCCTGGGAGTCTTACAAAGACGAACACAAGTTCAACTAATTTCCTTTGGCATAGACGCCATAAGCAGGTAGACCTCAGCTTACACATTGGTAAACGTTTGTATCAATTAGACAGGTTTAGCATTGGAAGCACAATGGGGCTTATGTATAACATCTGGGCAAGTCATTCTGGATACTACTTCGATGAAAATCTAAGCTTCACTAAATTTGAAAAAGAGGACACGCATCCTTACGTAAACAGACATGGCTTAGGTATTCAGGGTGGGCTTTCACTAGGCTACCAAATCAAGCATATACAGTTTAGCATATATCCTTACTTAAGATATAATACAAATTCAATTACTCAGACAACACACATATATTCAAGTAGAAATCATCAAATAGGTCTGAATGCTAGCTTCAGATATCTATTTGGCAACTAACTATATCATTGTATTCATTTATTTACTTTAAAACAAAAACATGAAAAAGATTTACAAAAACATTGCATTCCTCTTTGTAGGAATTTTTATGCAAATACATTTATTAGCGCAGGTCAACTGTAACGGCATGGTAAATATCAGCACTTCTATATGGGACTGTACTGCGCAACTAACACCAGACATATTTGTAGAAGGACCTACTGACATATATGACCAAGTAACATTAGACATAACAGAACTCGGATACGATGATCTTGATGTAGAAACAGAAATTACTGTCACCGCTATTGTAGGATCAGATACTTCTACTTGTGTTAGCATAGCATTATTAGAGGATAAGACAGCTCCAGTCGCTGTAACCGAACAAGAGTTGACAATAATTTTGGATGAAAATGGTGAAGCTACAATTACAGCAGGAGATGTTGACAATGGTTCTTGGGATAATTGTGGTGATATCACTTTGTCTGTAGACCCCTCTGAATTTACTTGTGAGGACATAGGTCAAGAAGATCTAACAGTCATGTTGACTGTTGTTGATGAGTCAGGGAATACTAACACAGGTTTCACAGATGTAGTCGTTTATCAAGATCTTTCACCCATTGCATGCTTAACCGATATTTCTGTAAATACGGATGATGGTCCAGTACTCATCGAATTAGACGATGTGTTGTTTAATCAGGAACCAGGCACCTGTGATGAAAACTATACCCTAACTATTCTTGATGCTTCCGGTGAGATTGTTCCTGACAATATCATATGGTCTGCTTATGCAGGTACTACGCTTACTGCGAATGTGAGCACACCTATGAATAATTCTTGTTGGGGTACGATAAATGTAGATGGAGAAGTTGATTGTCCCCCATTAACAGGAGATAAAATAGAGTGGCCTTCTGACTTAACACTAGCAATATTGGGTGCAGACTCAGATAGCTTAAGCCCTGCAAATCTTGTCGAATTTTTCGATATAGATCCTGCAGATGCTATGCCTACGATTGTCGATTTTGATTGTGAACAAGTACTTGCTACAACATATAGTGATGACATCTTCATTATTAGTAATACGTCATTTCAGGTCTCTAGAACTTGGACTATTTTAGATTGGACAACTGGCAACACATTTTTCTACCTCCAAATTATTGACAACGCCCCGAACACAGATTTTATTTGTGATACGCTGCCAAGAACAGCACCTGTAGGTGATTGTGATTCTGGACATAGTTTAGAAGACGATGTAGAATGGCCAGCCGATCTTGCCATAGCTGATTATAGAATTTCTCCAGAAGAGCTCATAGAATTCTCAGGAGTAGATCCATTAGATGCGGAGCCATCCTTTTATAATGCACCTGATTCTTATTCAGCTGAATACATTGACTATCTCGTTGACCTAGGACCTGATGAATTAACCTTAGGGCGACAGTGGACTGTTACACGTTCAGATATCGGAGGAAGCGCATTGTTTTGGATATACACACAAACAATTGTAGTTGACTTAGGTGCATTCAGTAATTTGGTTACAGTAGAAACTATAAAAGCACGTCCTGTTCCTGACGTAGAAGTAACACAGGACATTATTACAGACGAGGACGGAAACGCAACAGTAGAAGATAATGATATATTGAATCCATTTCTTGCCGATGATCCTCAAAATGGCTTAGACATTTTAGATCTCTTCATTATGCGTCAACATATCCTAGCGATTAATTTCATGGATGACTTACAACTTATTGCAGCTGATGTAAATGAAAACAATAGTTTGACTACCCTAGATTTAGTTTTGGTCGAGCGTGTAATTCTCGGAATAGATACTGAATTAAGTTCGACTTGGAACTTTATTGATAAGCCAATTGAGAACTCTCTTTCACCTAAAGCACAGTACATAGCGATAAAGCCAGGAGATGTAAATGACTCTGCAGTCCTAGGCGCTAATAACTTCTCTGGTGAAAATGGATTGGAGTATTCAGACCAATTAGTAAATGCAGGTGAAACCTTAAAGATCCCTTTTTCTGTGAGCGAAGAAATGATAGCACATGGCGCTGAAATAAGCTTTACTATTGATAATGCAGCTTTAGAAGTTACAGAAGTTCTAAGTGGACATTTTGCGAACTCAGTGAGCTTTAATCAATCAGAAAATGGGGAGCTAAACATTGTGCTCATGAATCCAGAAGATGCAACAGCACAAGAAATTGAAGCTGGAGATGCTTTGTTTCAAATCACTGTTGAAGCTAAAGAAAATACAGTTTTAAGTTGGGCATTAGATTTAAATGAAAACAGAAATTCATTTTACATTGCGGAGAATCAAGAGTTAATCCTATTTAATGAGGTAGTAGATGGTGAAATCATTTCTGGCTTAGAAGATTACGATGCTTTAGAAGGTATTACAGCGTATCCAAATCCAGCAAGCGACTACCTACACTTCGAATTATCTAATGGAACGTTTGGAGATGATTACAATCTGAGCTTATTCAATACTGCTGGTCAGGTTGTATTAACTTCAGATAAGCAACAAAATATAGATATCTCTAGACTTCCTAATGGCTTGTATTATTATGCCATAGTTTCTGATCAGAAACTCGCAAAAGGAAAAGTGATAATATCCAAGTAGTTTATTTCATACTAGTAATTTAATTTTTGGAATATAGAAATGGGGCCATTCAGGCCCCATTTCTTTGTTATACAGCCAGTTAGCTGTCACTTATTTACCTATAAGAGTCTAAATTCCGTGCTGATTAAATAAAAGCTATCTTTGCCGCGAGAAATGAATCTCGGTCAAAATTAAAGTGTGAAATGGTATTTGAAGAGTTAGGTCTTATCAGTCCGATCCTTAGAGTATTAAAACAAATCAATTATAAAGAACCTACGGAAATCCAAGAGAAAGCGATTCCGCTTGTCCTTAAGCGAAGAGACATTCTAGGTTCAGCCCAGACAGGTACTGGTAAAACAGCTGCCTTTGCTATACCGATTATACAATTGATTCATCAAAAGGAATCACAGCCGGGAGCTAAGGTTAAATTGCGTGCACTCATTGTCACTCCTACCCGCGAGTTAGCTATTCAAATTGACGATAACATTAGGTCTTATAGTAAGTATACTAAGATTCGACATACAGTTATTTTTGGAGGTGTTAAGCAGGGAAAACAGGTAAGCAGTCTGCGCAATGGTGTACATATCTTGGTAGCAACACCAGGGAGACTACTTGATCTAATTTCTCAAGGCATTATAAGTCTAGACACTATTAAATTATTTGTCTTAGATGAGGCGGATAGAATGCTTGACATGGGTTTCATAAACGATATAAAAAAACTACTTAAACTTCTACCTACAAAAAGACAATCTCTTTTCTTTTCAGCAACGATGCCTGATAACATCGTCAAACTTTCGAATACAATTCTGGACAGACCTATTAAGATAGAAGTAAGCCCAGTTTCATCAGCTGCAGAAACAGTCCAACAATACGTCTACTTTACAAACAGAACAGATAAGTCAAAGCTACTTTTGCATATACTGAAAGACGAAACAATGGATCAGGTGCTCGTCTTCTCTAGAACGAAACACGGTGCAGACAGAATATCCAGAAATCTAAAAAAACAGGGTATTCAAGCACAGGCAATCCACGGTGATAAGGCGCAGAACCAAAGGCAAAAAGCTCTCAAACAATTCAAGAGCGGCGACCTCCGAGTACTAGTAGCAACAGATATCGCAGCAAGAGGAATAGACATAGACAAGTTAAAACATGTTATCAATTATGACATTCCAAATGTTGCAGAAACCTATGTACATAGAATTGGTCGATCAGGAAGAGCAGGTGAAGAAGGTGTAGCTATTTCTATCAGCGAACCAGAAGAAAATGCCTACGTAAGAGATGTGGAAAAACTGATAAAACAAAAGATACGGGTTATCAAAGACAATCCATTTCCGCAAACAGAAAAACCAATGACTGCTGCAGAGAAAAAGGAATGGAACAAAGAAAAGCAAAGACGTAAACAAGAGTTTTTTGCTAACAGAAAAAAAAGCAGAGCAGCTGGCGGCACTGATGGCGGCAGCCGTGGTGGCGGTAGAGGAAGAAGGAGGTAAGATGCGGTTTCATGGCTTCATGGTTTCTCGGTTTCGCGACTTCAAGGCTTGGATCATTCTAAATCAATATATAAGACGGAGGGAAGAAGGGATAGCGCACTCTAGTGCGCATGGGGATGAAGAGATTAGTATGTGCTGTAATAAAAGTGCGGTTTTGCGGCCCTGCCAGCTTACGCATTCAGATTGGTTTCTTGGTTGCCGCACTACGGGCTGGTTTCTTAATTAGAACGGGAAATATTAACCATGATTCCAAAACATCAAGAAACCGTGACACCGTGACACATTGTGTCACCATTACTTATCATTCCACATAAGATACGCCTTAAGAAATCCGTGTAAATCCCCATTCAGTACCGCATCTGTATTCCGATTTTCAAAACCCGTTCTATGGTCCTTCACTCTCCTATCGTCCAGAACATAGGAACGAATCTGTGAACCCCATTCGTTTTTCATTTTTCCAGACTCAATTTTATTTTTCTCTGCCGCCTTCTTCTGAATCTCTAATTCATACAAACGCGACTTCAGCATGGTGATTGCTTTCTCTCTATTTAGATGTTGTGAACGCTCTTGCTGGCACTCTACGACGAGTCCAGAAGGCAGATGTCTTACACGTACTGCAGATTCTGTTTTATTCACATGTTGACCTCCGGCACCACTGGCCCTAAATGTATCCCAATCTAAATCCGCAGGGTTTACCTCTACTTCAATCGAATTATCAATTAAGGGATGTACAAAAACGGATGCAAAGGAAGTCATCCGCTTCCCCTGTGCATTAAAAGGACTGATACGCACTAGTCTGTGGACACCATTTTCTCCTTTCAACATACCGTAGGCATAAGCGCCCTTTAACTCTATCTCCACAGACTTCATTCCAGCTACATCTCCATTTACCCGATTCAGTTCGGAAACTTTATAGTCAGATTTTTCGCCATGCATGACATACATACGGTAGAGCATTTCTACCCAATCGCAGGCTTCTGTCCCACCTGCACCGGCATTTATTTCTAGAATAGCGGAAAGTTCGTCTTCTTCTTGATCTAGGGTAGATCTAAACTCAACATCTTCAATAGTATGCACTGCCTTCTCGTACACAGCCTGCGTCTCCTCTTCTGTGCTTTCACCCGCTTGTTGAAATTCAAAAAAGACTTCAACCTCACCAATAGCAGACTTTACTTGATTATAATCTTCAAGCCATTTCTTACTTAATTTGATTTCTTTCAGGATAATTTCTGCCTGCTTAGGATTGCTCCAGAACTCTGGATCTGAAGCTTTCATTTCTTTATCTTCTATCTCTTGTTGCCGTTTCTCAACGTCAAAGATATCTCCCTAACAATGCAAGTCTATTCTGTAGATCTTTCAGCTGCTCAGCTGTCATGCACTCTTTCTTTAAATATTAGTAATACACATCCGTTACATCCATATAGAATGCAAGCGTAGAATTTGCAGGAATGGGTCCACTTCCTTTTTCACCATAAGCAAGGGCTGGCGGAATAACAACAAGCGCCTTTGTACCCTCTTTCATTTCAAGTAAGGCTCTTTCCCATCCAGGAATAACGGCATTTCTCCCCACATTGACACCGTAGGGTCTACCGTACTTGTAGCTATTATCAAAACATCTGCCTCCCATGAGATATCCGAAATAATGGATCTCAGCTAATTGACCTGATTTAATATTTTCACCTGTCCCCTCTTCAATAAGATACATTTTTAAGCCATCGCCTATTTCTTTCATTTTACCGTCATACTTTCCAGCCTTGAAATCATTTAGGAAAAGACCGTACTCTTGCAGTTTTTCTTTTTCTTGACCTTTCACAACTTCCATCTCTGCCTCTTTCTTTTTCGTGTCTTCATCAACCATTGCTTTAAAGTCCTCCGCTGTCATTATCTGTTTAGCCGCGATACGATATTTTACAAAAGCACTGTTTTCAAAACCAGGTGCTGGACCACGCAAAGAATCCTTTGGTACAATTACAGAAAGACTGTCTCCCTCTCCCATTATACGAAGTACATCCATTACTGGATTTGCTTGTTCGCCTGGTTTTGGTGCAGTAATCATTGCATTTGGTCTTGTAGGTGCATTACGCATAGTAGAAATAACTGCGCCTGTATCATCAATAATATCCAAATCAAATATAATCTGTTCGCCTATTCTAGGTGCAGGATTATCTGTGTCTGCGTGCACAATGTAGGCATATCCTGACTTCGTCATTTTTTCATTCGTAGTAGTAGCACTATCTCCTCCAGTCTTACATGCAACAATTGCAAGGATACAAACAAACAACACTATCTTTTTATACATGCTTTACATATTTTGGTAATACTTTTTTAAATCGATCTATAACATCTTCAAGTTTCGCATAGGCAGCACCTCCAGAGGCATTCTTGTGTCCTCCACCATTGAAGTGATTCCGTGCCATTTCTTGCACTGAGATATCTCCTTTAGACCGTAATGATAATTTTACGATAGTAGGTTGCTCTGTAATAAAAGCAGCAATGTTTATCCCTTCTATCATTAGTATATGGTTTACTATACCCTCTGTATCTCCGCGGGAGATTTCAAAGTCCGCGTAATCCTGTTTAGTCAAATAGATTATTCCAGCATTAAATTCCGGAATAATTTCCATTCGATTTGCAAGACAATGACCTAATAACTCCAGTTGCTTTTTTTGCATAGAGTTAAAGATTTTATCCTGAATATAATAATCATCCACTCCCACTTCTTTTAGCTTTGCAGCGGTAGCATAGGTACGTGGATTTGTAGAATATTTGAACGATCCTGTATCCGTAATAAGACCTACAAAAAGTGCCTCACCCATATCTACTGTCAATTTATTCTCATAACCTGTATCTGCAATAAACTGATACACTAACTCAGCAGTAGAACTAGCCGTAGGGTCCGAAAATACAAAGTCTGCAAAAGGCTCAGGATCTAGATGATGATCAATGAGACACTTCTTCCCTTTCGCTTCAGATATGAAGGGAGCAATTTTAGTAATCCTATCTAAAGAATTAAAATCTAGACAAAAAATAAGACTCGCATTTTTAATTGCCTCTTCACACACATCAGGGACAAGATCAAAGACAATAGAATCATCTACCTTTTTTAGAAAACGAAATACCGGTGGGTATTCACTTGGCAAAATCAATTTTACATTGTGATTAAACGTTTCTAAAAAATGTTTCAGGCCAAGGCTAGACCCTATTGCATCCCCATCTGGATTACGATGGGTAATGATAACCGTATTATGCGGATAGTCGAGTAAGGCTTTTATTTCTTCAATATCGTTCATAAAAGAACTTTCTTAAAACATTTCTGTTCCAGCAAAATGGAATGAACCCTCGCGTGCTGCATTCTCATCTGAGTCTGCTCCATGTACTGCATTTTCTCCAATGCTCGTTGCATACTTTGCTCTAATAGTTCCTTCCGCCGCTTCTGCAGGATTCGTAGCTCCAATCAATTTTCTAAAATCCTCCACAGCGTTGTCTTTTTCTAGAACAGCAGCAACTATTGGACCTGAAGACATAAAATCAACAAGCTCACCGTAGAAGGGTCTTTCCTTGTGTACCTCATAAAACTCTCCTGCTTTCTCAGCACTAAGTTTTGTGTATTTCATTGCAACAATTCTAAATCCTGCTGCATTCATCATTTGAAGGATATTTCCGATGTTACCAGCCTTTACTGCATCTGGTTTAATCATTGTAAATGTTCTGTTTCCTGACATTATCTGAGTTTTTATAATTAGGCTGCAAATGTAGGGAAAAAATAGGACTAAGAGACGGGGAACAGGGGCTTAGATTATAGACGCTTATGGCTACACAAAATGTTAAAATTTATTCAGTTATCGTCATTTTGATACTAAGCGTATTAGAGAATGCTTCTTTGGGGGTGCCCCATTTCTTCAGCCTTCGCTGAAGAAATGGGTCGGAGTACTCCAGGCTCCCTGATCGGTCGGTCCTTTGGACCAAGCCTTGCGTGTTCCTCACCTGTTTGCGCACACAGGCAGGATCACACAAAAGGTCTTAGTTAGAACTAGGAAAAGCGAGGACGTTTGCGAAGAATGGACGAATAGACTAACTGACTAACGGACGAACAGACTAAGAGGAAGAAGAGGAAGATGTAAGCGAGGGGTATAATAGGGATTCGTAGTTGCAAGCAACGAATAGCAAGGAGAGGAAGATGTATGCGGGAGGTTGAATATGGTGAAGAGAAATTGGTCTTTCTCAGGAATCTCTTCAATGATAAGAATACACTTAATGAGTTACATTAAGCTGATCAAATTTTTATCAGATCCAGATAAGTATATGATTAACAATATTGCGATTGCCCCTAGACCACCGACA